>CAXAXQ010000022.1:0-62340 GCA_963972905.1 uncultured Erythrobacteraceae bacterium | reverse complement strand
GCCCCAGGCACATATGCGCGCCGCCGCCGAAGGGCACCCAGGCATATTTGTGCCGCGCCTTCTCTGCCTCGCGGGTGAAGCGCATGGGATCGAACTTTTCGGGCGAATCCCAGATTTCCGGGTCGTTGTGGACGAAGGTAGGGTTTACGCCCACCGGAGTGCCCGCCGGAATATGATACCCGCCGAACTCGAACGCCTCCAGCGCGCGGCGCGGAATCGAGGGGACCGGCGGGATCATCCGCAGTGCTTCCTTGAACGCCATCTCGGTCAGCTCGGCCTTGGCCAGCTCTTCGTAATTCAGCGCGCGTCCTTCACCGCCGGTGATCGCGCGCAGTTCCTCGCGCAGCTTCTCCTGCCATTCGGGGTTCTTGGCGAGGTAATAGACCAGCGATGTCGCGGAGGAAGTGATCGTGTCGTGCGCGGCCATCATCAGGAAGTTCATGTGGTCGACCACCTCGTCGACCGGCAGCAGCTCGCCATTATCGCGGGTCGCGGTGGCGAACTGGCTGAACATGTCCTGCCCGCCGCCTTCGGCCCGGCGACGCTGGGTTTCCTTCGTGAAATACTCCACCAGATACGCGCGGCCATCGGTCCCGCGCTTCATCTTCGTGAACGGCAGCGGGCGGCGGATCGGCGCGACCGAGGCCTGGACCATGTCGACGAAGGCCTGGTTCACCTTGTCCGCTTCCGCACCGAAGGGGATGCCGATGAAGCTGTCTGCCGCAAGGTCGAGCGTCAGCTGCTTGATCGCGGGATAGAAGCGCATCGGCCCTGCCCCCGCATTTTGGCCCCATTCCTCCATCCGCTCGGAAATCCCGCGGTTGAGGCTGCCGACGTAATGGCGCATCGGCTCGGGCTTGAAGGCGATCGACAGCGCCTTTCGGTCGGCCCGGTGATGGTCGAAATCCATCAGCATAAGGCCGCGCGGGAACAGCTTGTCGAGGATCGGGCCCCAGCCCTGTTCGCTGGAGAAGATCTTGTTGCGGTCGAACAGCACCAACTCGTTCGCATCCGCGCCGACCAGCGCCACAACGGTCCCGCCGAACGCGTTGTTGCGATATACCCGGCCGTATTTCTCGACCATGCCTTTGGTAAAACCGACCGGATCGGCGAGCATCTTGAAGGTATTGCCGACGACCGGCAGGCCCCGTTCGCCGGGAATATGCGACAGGTCGTCCTTGGTCGGATTGGCGTCCTTCCAGTGCTTGGGTCGAGCAGTGGCAGGCTGGTGAGCTGCGAGCGTGGCCATCGAGAAATCCTCTCCTTATTGACCTCAGTGTAAGTTAGCTCGCGCGGCAAATCCAGCCGTCAGATCCACCCCGCCAATTCGCGCCTCAACAGCGCTTCGAGCATGGAGAGCCCGGCATCCGAGGTGTTGAGGCAGGAAAGCGCGACAAATTGCTCTCCCCCCGCTTCGACGAACTGCTCATGGCCTTCGATCGCCAGCTCTTCCAGCGTCTCGAGGCAGTCGGCGGAAAAGCCCGGCGCGACCACCGCGATTCGCTTGGTGCCGCTGCGCGCTTCCTCTTCCAGCACCGCGTCGGTCGCGGGTTCGAGCCACTTGGCCCGGCCGAAGCGCGACTGGAAGCTGGTCCGGAAACGCACACCGCGCCCCGCCATCTTCGCTTCGAGCAGGCGCGCGGTCTTGTGGCAGTGGCAATGGTACGGATCACCCAGGGTCAGCGTGCGCGCGGGCATTCCGTGGAAACTGAGCAGCAGCAGTTCGGGCACGAAGTCCAGCGCGTCCAGCTGGCGGCCGATATCTGTGGCGAGTGCGTCGATATAGAGCGGCTGGTCGTGATAGGGCGGCAGGGTGCGCAGGCTCGGCTGCCAGCGCTGTTCGCGCAGCCAGTCGCCCGCCTTGTCGACCACGGTGGCGGTCGTCGCGGCACAATATTGCGGATACATCGGCGCCAGCAGAATGCGGTCGCACCCGGCATCCTGCAAGGCGGCGAGCCGGTCGGGGATCGACGGCGCGCCGTAGCGCATCGCCCAGTCGACCATCACGCGCCCGTCGCCGCCCAGCGCACCCTGCATCGCCACTGCCTGCCCCTTGGTGATCGCGGCGAGCGGAGAGCCGTCCTCGCTCCACACCTTGCGATAGGCCTCCGCCGATTTCTGGGGTCGGGTGTTGAGGATGACCCCGCGCAGGATCGGTTGCCAGACGAGCGCCGGAATTTCGATCACCCGCTTGTCCGACAGGAATTCCGCCAGATAGGTCCGCACATCGGCGGTGGTCGGCGCGACCGGCGTGCCCAGGTTGACCAGTAGCACACCGATTTTGCCCGAGCGAACGGTGGGGTGCCCCTCGGGGAGTTGCTGATCCTGCCAGGTCATGCGCACCGCCAAGGGCAAGTGGGCGGATTCGTCAAGGTGGCAGTGTTCACGATCGCCCGTCTTACGATGGCCCGCCTCCCGATGGCTGCGCCGATGCGAGATCGAGCGGAAGACTGCGGAACCGCTGCCCGGTGGCCGAGGAAAGCGCATTGGCGATCGCGGGCGCGGCGATCACCGTGCCCAGCTCGCCGGGATCGAACGGCGGATCGTCGCTGGCGACGAAATCGATCGCGATCTGCGGGCTGTCCGCCAGCGTGGGCAGGTTGAGCCCGGCAAGGCGGCTGGTGGTGGGCAATCCGTCCCTGAACCCGATCGCCGATCCGACCGCGAGCGACAGGCCGTAGATCAGCCCGCCCTCGATCTGCTGGCGGGCGAGATCGACGTTGACGATCCGCCCGATATCGACGGCCGCGCTCAGCCGGGCTACCCGCACCCCGCCCTCGCCCGCGCGTGCCTGCGCGACGCAGGCGATCCGCCCGGTGCGCGTGCCCAGCGTCATCTTGTGGCAGGCCAGCCCCTGCCCGCCGGCGACCTCGCCGCCGTTCCATTCGGCCAGCCGCGCGGCGCGTTGCAGCACCTCGACCATCTTCAGGTCCGGCCCCAGCATTGCGACCCGGTAAGACAGTTTCTCGCGCCCCAGCGCCTCGGCCAGCTCGTCGATGAAGCTCTCGGTGAAGAACGCGGTCAGCGCGTCGCCGCCGCCACGCATGCGCGCGACCGGCAGGCCGATCGAGACCGGTACGTGATCGACCGCCAGATTGGGAATTTCATAGGCAGGCACCGCGCCCGACAGCGCCAGCGGGTCCGCCTCGCCCGCGGTCTCCTCGCGCGCAGCGATGGTGGTGCGGTTGTCGAACAGGCGCGCGCCCTGTTCGCGCATGAAGGGCGGGATCGCGATTGTGGTCTTGAGCGCGATGATGCTGCCGTCGCGGCCCAGCCGCGCGGAAATCTCTGCGGCGGCTGGCGCGCGCGGCGGGCTGCCGATCATCTCCTGCCAGCGCGACCAGACCAGCTGCACCGGTCGGTCGAGCTCACGCGCGATCACCGCCGCCTGGATCGCGTGGGTGTGGTCGAGCCGTGCGTCGAAGCTGCCGCCCGCCGCCATCGGCACCAGCACCACATCTTCCACACCGATCCCCACCGCGCGCGCCGCCGCGACCCGCGCACGCTCGGGCGCCTGGCTGGCGATCCACAGCGTCAACTTGCCATCCTTGAGCCACGCGGTCGCGCTCGCGGTTTCGATCGGCGCGTGCACGGCGGGCGCAACATCGTAGCGGCGCGTGACGGTCGGCTTGCCGTCGACCACCTCGCCCGCCCCGATCAGCGCGATCCGCTGCGCGGGGCCTTTGGCAAGACCCTGCGACAGCGCATTGGCAATGGTGTCGCTGTCGGCAGGGTCGGCCAGCGCGAAGATCGGCTTCATCGCCGCCAGTGCGCGCTCGGCCGCCCACCAGGTCTCCCCCGCCGCCGCGAGCCAGCGGTTGGCTTTGACGATGCCCAGCAGCCCGCGCATGTTCGCCGCAGCCTTGCGGTCGAAGCTCTTGAGCCGCGCATTGGCGAGCGGCCCCTGCCGGATCGCGACGAAGGCCATGCCGGGCAGGCGGATATCGCCCGCGAACAGGAAGGTGCCGTCGACCTTGGCGGGCAGGTCCAGCCTGGGAAAGGCCACGTCACCGCCAGTGCCCGCGCCGGTCGGTGCCTCGGCCGGTTCTTCGCTCAGCAGCGGAGCAACCGACGGCGGGTCGCGCCGCGCCGCACCCTCGGCAAGGTCGGCAAAGCGCAGGCGGCGTTTGCCCGCGATCACGAAGCCATCCGCCGCGCGGCACTGCTCGGGCGCGATATCCCACCGCGCCGCTGCCTCGGCGATCAGCATCGCCCGCGCGGTTGCCGCGGCCTCGCGCACGGGGATTTCGTACGAGGCGAGCGTGGTGCCCGCGGCGGTGGCGGTGAAACGCGTGCGCTCTGCGAAGCGCCGGGCGAGCAGCGAATCGGGATCGCTGGCGAGGTCGGCTCCGCCCGCCATCCACAGCGGTGCCCAGTGGCTGGCGAGCGCAAGATTGGGATAGGCACCCGCGGGCGGCGCGGGCTCGACCGCGATCTGCCGCCAATCCGCACCCAGCTCCATCGCGGCAAGTTGCGGGATCAGCGTGGTGACGCCCTGCCCCATCTCGCATTGCGGCACCGCGACCGTGATGACACCATCGGTTGCGATCTTGATCCATGCATTGAACCCGGCCTCACCCTCGCCGGGTTTCAGCGGCGCGTCGAATCGCTGGGGCAACAGCAGGTAGGCGACCACCAGGCCGCCCCCTGCGACCGCGCCTGCGAGCACCCCGCGCCGGGAGACGTGAAAGCCGCGCCGGGCCGGAGCATCCCGGCGCAACACGGTCATGCTTTGGCGGCTCCCGCTGCGACCGCGATCTGCTGCGCGATGGCGTGGAACGCCTGCGCCTCGGGAGTGTCGCCCAGCGCCACCGGATCTCCCGCATCGCTCGATTCGCGAACCGAGTGGCTCAGCGGAATACGCCCGAGGAAGGGCAAGTCGAGACGGCCCGCCGCGCGCTCCACTCCGCCCGAGCCGAACGGGTCGCTCGCCTCGCCGCAATGGGGGCAGACATAGCCGGCCATGTTCTCGATCAGGCCGAGGATCGGCACTTCGCCCTGATCGAACAGCGAGCCCGCGCGCGCCGCGTCCGCCAGCGCGAGGTCCTGCGGAGTAGATACGATGACCGCGCCATCGGGCTTGAACTTCTGCAGCATGGTGATCTGCACGTCGCCGGTGCCGGGCGGCAGATCGACCAGCAACAGCTCGGTATCGCCCCAGTTGGCTTCGAACAATTGCGCCAGCGCGCGCCCCGCCATCGGCCCGCGCCACGCGAGCGCGCGGCCCTTGGCGACCAGGTGCCCCATCGAAAGCATCGGAATATCCGCCACGCCGCGCACGGGTTGCAGCGTCTCTCCCTCCGCCTCCGGCTTCTGATCCTCGCTCTTGAGCAAGATCGGCTGCGAGGGCCCGTAGATGTCGGCATCGATCACCCCGACCTTCACGCCCGCGCGCTTCAATGCGACCGCGAGATTGGCGGTCACGGTCGACTTGCCGACCCCGCCCTTGCCCGATCCGATCGCGACGATCCGGCGGCGCACGCGTTCGCCCATGAACGCGATCGCGGGTGCAGGGTCGTCGTCCCCGGGGGCAAGCGCGCTGAGCAGTTGCGCTTCGATCCGCTCGCGCGTGGGGGCATCCAGCCCCTCGCCATCCACAACCAGCGTCCATCGCTTCTCACGCTGCCGCGCCGATACGATCCGCGTAGCCAGGTCGGCGGGTAGCGCCTTCCTGACCGTCTCCAGCTCTGTCTGTCCGTTGCTCGTCACGCGCCCGTCATTAACAGCAAAAATGCGCGGGCAACCCCTGTTTTTCGTGAAACTTGGTTCCTATAGAGGATGGCATGAAAATCTTGGACGGGTTTCACTCGCGAATCGCGCTGGCGATGGCTGGCAAAAATCCCTGGGGCAGTTCTTCCGGCGACGACGACGGTAGCGACCGCTCCGGCGCGTCGGGCGGCGATGGCGATGGCTCGGACGGCAAGCCTTCGGAGGACCGGCCCAAGGGCCCGCGCAATCCGTGGCTGCCGCAAGGCGGCCGCGATGGGGATCGGCGTTCCGCCTCGATCGAGGATATTTTCAAGAACCGTGGCCCCGAAGGCCCGCGGCGTCGCCCCGGCGGCCCGGGCGGCCCCGGCGGCCCCAATTTCCGCATGCCCGAGCGGCCCGGCGGCAAGAGCTGGGTGCCGGTGATCATCGCACTCGTGGTGCTGATCTGGATCGGCGTGACCAGCACGCACCTGATCGGCCCGCAGCAAAAGGCCGTGGTCAAGACGCTGGGCAATTACACCCGCACGCTCGATTCGGGGCTCAAGTTCACCGCGCCCTTCCCCATCGAAACCGTCGATGTCGTCGATGTCGAGGGGGTCCGCGCGGTGCAGATTCCGGGAGGCCAGGCACGTGCCAAGCTGATCCTGACCGGCGACCAGAACCTGGTCGACCTCAGCTACATCGTGCGCTGGAACATCAAGAATCTGGAGCAGTTCAAGTTCCGCCTCGCCGAGCCGGAAGAGACCGTCAACGAAGTGGCCGAGGCCGCGATGCGCGCGACGGTTGCCGAAAAGACCCTCGACGAGACGTTCTCCGGCCAGGGCCGCGCCGAGATCGAGCTGGCGGTGCGCGAGCGGATGCAGCGCGTGCTCGATCGCTATCGCGCGGGGATCAACGTGCTCGGCGTCGAAATCGACAAGGCCGACCCGCCCAGCGAAGTGGTCGATGCCTTCCGCGACGTGTCGGTCGCCGAACAGAACGCCGATGCGGCGCGCAACCAGGCGCGCGGCTATGCCCAGCAGGTGATCGCCAATGCGCAGGGTGAGGCCGAGGCGTTCGACAAGGTGTACGAGGAATACCGCCTCGCCCCCGAAGTCACCCGCCGCCGTCTCTACTACGAAACCATGGAGCGCGTGCTGAGCCAGACCGACAAAACCATTGTCGAAACGCCGGGCGTGACGCCCTATCTGCCGCTGCCCGAGATCAACCGTCGCCGGACGCCTACGGTTACACCCGCGCAGCCGGCTCAGCCGTCGACCAATTCCAACGCCAGCGGGAGCCAGTGATCATGAGCAACCTGTGGCACAAGTATCGTGGCCTGATGGTCCTCGCCGGGGCCGGATTGGTAGCGCTGATCCTGAGTATCTACATCGTCCCGGAAGCCGAGCAGGCGGTTATCCTGCGGACCGGTGAACCGGTCGGCACGGTCAACACGATCAACGGCACGAAGGGCGCTGGGCTCTATCTGCGCATTCCGTTCGTCGACACGGTCCGCCGAGTGGACAAGCGCGTACTCGATCTCGAGATGACCGACGAGGAAGTGCTGTCGCAGGATCAGCAGCGCCTGCTGGTCAACGCCTATGCCCGGTTCCGGATCATCGATCCGGTTCGCATGGTCGAACGCGCGGGCACCACCGACGGGGTGCGGGTCGCGCTCGAACCGATCCTCAACTCTGTCCTCCGGCAGGAGCTGGGTCGGCGCACTTTCCAGGCCATGCTGACCGCAGAGCGTGGCAGCGCGCTGGCCGTGGTGCGCGCCAACCTGGACCGGCAGGCCCGCCAGTACGGGGCCGAGGTGATCGACGTGCAGATCAAGCGCACTGACTTGCCCGACGGCGCGCCACTGCAATCTGCGTTCCAGCGGATGGAAACTGATCGCGAGCGCGAGGCGCGCACGATCCGCGCGCAGGGCAGTCGCGATGCGCGGATCATCCGCGCCGAAGCCGATGCGGAAGCCGCGCGGGTCTATGCCAACGCCTTTGGCAAGGACCCGGACTTCTACGATTTCTATCGGGCGATGCAGAGCTACGACACAACCTTCGCGGCGACCGACGAAAACGGACAGCCCAAGAGCGAGAGCAATATCATCCTGTCGCCCGACAACGAATATCTGCAGCAGTTCCGCGGACGCCGTTGACCGTTCGTCGAACAGCCCGGCGTCCGCACCATGCGATGCCGGGCTGTTCAATCGTGATTAAGCGCCCGCCTCCTTGAGTGCGGCGGGGATAGATACCGGCCCCCCGCGCGTTGCAGCAGGGGCGAGGCCGACGAGTAGAAAAAGGAACCAGAAGGACGTGAGACCCGTGCGATATGCTTATGGCCTGACTTCGGCGCTGCTGATCGGCGGCGCGACCATTTCCCTCGTGACCGGCCAACCGGCCGGCGCGCAAGTTGCGCAGAATGCGGACCCCCGAATCGAGACTGCGGTGCCCCGTGCCGGCGCCCCGGCGAGTTTTGCCGACCTGACCGAGCAGCTTGCCCCGGCGGTGGTCAACATCTCCACCCGCCAGCGGGTCGAAGTGCAAAGCACCAACCCCTTCGCGGGCACCCCGTTCGAAGGCATGTTCGGCGATCGTGGCGGTGGCCAGCCGACCACCCGCGAAGGCCAGTCGCTCGGCTCGGGCTTCATCGTCTCCGCCGACGGCTACGTGGTGACCAACAACCACGTCGTCACTCCGCAGGGCAATGGCACGGTCGAAGAGATCACCGTGACGATGCCCGACGGCACCGAATACGAGGCGGAACTGGTCGGCAAGGATGCCGAGTCCGATCTCGCGGTGCTCAAGATCGACCGCAGCGAACCCTTCCCCTTCGTCAAGTTCGGCGATTCGGAGAAGGCTCGTGCGGGTGACTGGGTGGTCGCGATCGGCAACCCCTTCGGCCTCGGCGGCACGGTGACCAGCGGGATCATCTCCTCGGTCCTGCGCACCGCGGGCGCTGGTGCCTACGACCGCTACATCCAGACCGATGCGGCAATCAATCGCGGCAACTCGGGCGGCCCGCTGTTCGACATGCAGGGCAACGTGATCGGTATCAACAACGCGATCCTCTCGCCCTCGGGCGGCAGTGTCGGCGTCGGCTTCGCCATTCCGGCAGACACCGCCGCGCCGATCGTGGCGCGGTTGCGCCAGGGCGAAACCATCGAACGCGGTTATCTGGGCGTCAGCATCGGCCCTGTGACGGAAGATTTCGCCGCCGCGCTCGGCCTCCCGCGCAATCGCGGCGAAATCGTTCAGTCGGTTGTCGAGGGCGAGGCTGCGGCCCGCTCGGGCATCGAGGCGGGCGATGTGGTCGTCTCGGTCGATGGCCGCGATGTGACGCCGGACCAGACGCTCTCGTTCCTGGTCGCCAACATCAAGCCGGGCACGAGCGTTCCCGTCGAACTGCTTCGTGACGGCAAGCGGCGAAAGCTGAACGTCACCGTGGGCACCCGCCCCAGCGCGGAAGAGCTTGCCCAGTCACAGATGTTCGGTGCCGACGACGAAGAAGATGAGATGAACGCCCCCCTCGATCAGGGCGAATTCCTGGCCGAGAAGCTGGGCCTGGGCGTCGTGCCGATCAATCCGGCGATCGCGCGCCAGCTCGGCGTTTCTGCGGATACGCAGGGACTCGCCGTGGCGGCGGTCAACCAGAACTCGGATGCCGCGCGCAAGGGCATCCAGCGCCGCGACATCATCCTGTCGGCCAACTACCAGCCGGTCACCACGGCCAAACAGCTGGAAGAAATCGTGCGCGCTGCCGAGGCGGACGGACGCCCCTCGGTCGTGCTGCGGATCCAGCGCCTGCGTGGCCCGTCGGGCTATATCGGCGTGCGGATCCAGTAAGGTCCGCCGCAGACGGTCCTTTACCGACACGCGAAACAGAAAGCCCCGGAGGATCATTCCTCCGGGGCTTTTGCTTTATGGCCGGTGCGCCGATCCGCCCGTCCGGCGGGCCGACGGCCGCTAATATATCTGCTGGCGCTGCTGCGGCGGCTCGTTGCGCTCGGGCGGCTGGCGCGGCTGCGGCGGGGGCTGCTGTGCGGGCGGCCGCTGGCGATTTCCCTGCCCGCCCTGGCTTTCGCCACCGATCGCGCGGTCGAGGAAATCGTCATCGATCGCCTGCGGCTCGCCATCCGCCCCCTCGCCCGGTTGCCGCGGACGCTCGGTCGCGCCCTCGCTCGCCGGGCCTTCCTCGCCGGGGCGGCGGCCCGGCTCGATCAGATTGCCCTGCTCGTCGATGAAGTAATAATCTTCCGGATCGCCGTAATAGAATTCCTCGTCAGGCTCGCTCTGCCATTCGGGCAGATCGGTATCGGTATCGAAGGGTTCGACCGGCCGATCCTTGACCGCAAAGCGCATGAAGGCGGCGAAGGCCCTGGCCGGTGCCGCCCCGCCCGAGAGGCCGCCGACCGCCCTGTTATCGTCCCGCCCCATCCACACGCCGGTGGTCAGGCCGGAGGAAAAGCCGACGAAATAGCCATCCTTGTTGGAGCTGGTCGTGCCGGTCTTGCCCGCGACCGGGCGGCCGATCTGGGCCGCACGACCGGTGCCGGTCTGCACCGCAGCCTGCAGCAGATCGGTCATCTGGCTGGCGACATAATCGGGCACCAGCCGCACCTGTTGCGGCGGCTCGCGCTCATAGAGCGTCTGCCCGTCGGCGGTGGTCACCTTGGCAATGCCATAGGGTTGGACTGCCATCCCGCCATCCGCGACCGAGGCGAAGGCGCGCGTCATGTCCAGCAGGCGGACTTCCGAGCTGCCCAGCACCATCGAAGGAAAGGTGGAAATCTCCGAACTGATGCCGAACCGGCGGGCCATTGATGCAACCGTGCCAAAGCCGACTTCATTGCCCAGCTGCGCGGCGATCGTGTTGACCGAGTAGGCGAAGCCCTGCCGCAAGGTCATCTCGCCAGAGAAGCGACCATTGGAATTCTTCGGGCTCCACCCGTCGATCGTGATCGGCGCATCGACCACCGTATCATCGGCCCGGTAGCCGGATTCGAGCGCTGCGAGATAGACGAACAGCTTCCATGCAGAGCCGGGCTGGCGCTGCGCGACGGTCGCCCGGTTGTAATTGCTGGTAACGTAGTCCGTGCCCCCGACCAGCGCGCGGATCGCGCCGTCGCGATCCATCGAAACCAGCGCGCCCTGTGTGCCCTTGGGCGCGTTCGCCTTGACTGCGGCGGTCGCGGCACGCTGCATCCCGGTGTCGAGAGTGGTCCACACCTCGATCGGCTCCAGCGTGTTGGGCAGCAGCAGATCGAGCTGCGGCAGCGCCCAGTCGGTGAAATAGCGGACCGAGTTTTGACCCGCATCCTTCTTCAGCTTCACCGCAGAGGGATCGACCGATGCCTGTGCGGCGGTGATCCGCCCCTGTTCGCGCATCAGCCGCAGCACGACCTGCGCACGCGCCACGGCGGCGTCGACGTCGGCGGTGGGCGAATAGCGGCTGGGCGCTTTGACCAGCCCGGCGATGATCGCCGCTTCGGCTGTCGAAAGCTCGGTCGCGGGGTGGCTGAAGAACTTGCGGCTGGCGGAATCGATGCCGTACGCGCCGCCGCCGAAATAGACCTTGTTGAGGTACAGCTCTAGGATCTGTTCCTTGCTGAACTTAGCCTCCAGAGCCAGCGCGAGCACGCCCTCGCGAAGTTTGCGGTCCAGCGTGCGGTTGGAATTGAGGAATACGTTGCGCGCCAGCTGCTGGGTGATCGTCGAGGTCGCCGCGATCCGTCCATCACCCGTGACCGCGACGTAGAACGCACGGGCGAGGCCGATCGGATCGACCCCAGGATGCGAATAATAGCGGCGATCCTCCACCGCGACCATCGCCTGCTTCATCTCGTCGGGAATCTCGGCGCTATCCAGCCATTCGCCATAGCTCGGCCCGAGCTCGAAAATCTCGCTGCCATCGGCCGCGCGCACCACGATGGTCTGCGCGTTTTGCGCGGCCTTGAGCTCTTCGTAAGACGGCAGCGAACGGGCGGCAAAGGCAACTGCAAGCAGCAGGAAGATCACCGCCAGCGTGGCGAGCCCGGCGCCCCACATCAGCGTGAGACGAAGCCAGCGAGGCGTCTTTTCCCAGGTCTGCGCGCCGGGGAAGCGTCGCGCCTCGCCGCGTGCGGTCTTGTACCTCGCCATTCAGGGTCGTCCCAGCCTGCGGCGCGTCGTCATGCGCACCTGTGAAGTTCGCCGCTATGCATAGGCGAAGCTCAATGCCGAATGAACGACATTTTTTTGCCGCAATTAACCACTCAACTCCCCACCGGCGGATCGCCTGCCGCCTCGAACTCCAGCGCGGCGGAATTGATGCAATAGCGCAGGCCCGTGGGGCGCGGCCCGTCGGGGAAGACATGGCCCAGATGCCCGTCGCATTTGCCGCACATCACCTCGGTCCGGGTCATCCCGTGCGAGGTATCCTGCGTGGTTTCGACCGCGCCATCATCTGCCGGGGCATAAAAGCTGGGCCAGCCCGAACCGCTGTCGTATTTCTCGTCGCTGCGAAACACCAGCGAGCCGCAGCCTGCACAGTAATATTCGCCCTCGTCCTTCAGCTTGTCGTAGGCGCCGGTGAAGGCACGCTCCGTCCCGCCTTCGCGCAGGACCTGGAACTGTTCGGGGGTCAGGCGCTCGCGCCATTCGGCTTCGGTCAGATCGAGCTTGTCGGACATATCGGGAAATCTCCTTTTGCCGAACCAACGCCCGCGCGGCGCGCGGGTTTCGTGATCAATCGTCGAGCTGGGCGTAGTGCGCGGATGGCTGGATCACGTCCATCTTGTCCGCCAGCAGCGGGCCGAAGCTCGGGCGGCTCTTGAACGCGGCGTACCAGTCGCGCGTGGGCTCGTGGTCTTTCCAGTCGATCCCGCCGAGATAATCCGCCACGGAAAGCTGCGCCGCGGCAGTGATATCCGCCAGGCTCATCTGCGGCCCGGCAACCCATGCGCGATGATCGAGCAGCCAGTCGAGATAGTCGAGATGCGCATGGGCCAGTTTCATCGCCTCGCGGATGATCCGCGAATCGGGCGGCTCGCGCAGGACCAGCCGCTTCTTCATCCGCTCGTGCAACATGGGCATGGTGACATCGCCGAACAGGTTCTCCTCGAAAAGCGCGACCAGCCGGCGGATTTCGGCGCGGTTGAGCGCGGAGCCGTTGATCATCGGTGCCTTGTCCACCGTCTCTTCGAAATATTCGCAGATCGCGGTTGAATCGCTCAGCACGATGCCCTTTTCGGTTTCCTCCACCACGGGCACGCGGCCCGCATGATTCATGTCGAAGAAGTCGTCGTCAGCCTTCCACGGGTCGAGCCGCTGGAGGCCGAAGGGCACGCCCTTTTCGCGCAGCAGGATGCGTACCTTGCGGCTGAACGGGCACAGGGGGAATTGGTGGATGGTCCACATGGCCGATGCAGATGGGCCATGTGGAGCGGCAAATCCAGATGCTGAAACGAAACTTTGCGCCGTCTCGAGGCAACCCGCCGCGTTAGAGGCCCGACGCGTCGAGCAGCATCAGGCATGCGGGCATGATCTCGTCGAGCGAGCCTTCCTCGAGGATTGCCCCGGCCTGCGTGCGCAGCCGTGCCTCCACCGCCTCGCGCGTCATCCCGGCTTCGTCCATCAGCTGCGCGCCGGTCCGCACGAAGAACTCGCGCCCGCGCTCGCCCACCAATGGATAGCGAAGCGCAACCTCATCTCCCTGCCGCTGGCGTTCGGCAACCAGCGCGAACGCGGCTGAGCAACGGATAGCGCCCTGCTGATCCGCCGGCAGCGGCGACACAGCATCGGCGGCAGGTGCATTTTGGGGTGCGGACTGGGCGCTAGCCTGGGTCGCGAAAAAAACGAGAGCAAGGAACTTGGCGATCATGGCGTGGACCTATACCTGATGCCCCGACGCAGCGCTGCCCCTTTCTGGGGAGCGGGACCAAAACAAGACGAACCGTTGCACCAGAGGAGCCCCGAGCCATGTCCGACCATTCCAATCTTCACCTTCTGATCGGCGGCGAGAAAGTCTCTGGCGGGGGCCGCGACACGATCGAGGTAATCGACCCCGCAACCGCCGAAGTGCTGGGTGCCCTGCCCACGGCGACCACCGACGATCTCGACACCGCGCTCGCCAATGCGGACAAGGGCTTCCACGTCTGGCGCAAGGAAAGCGCGGACAAGCGCGCCGCTGTGCTGACCAAGGCCGGCCAGCTGCTTCGCGAACGCGCGAAGGACATCGGCACCCTGCTGACCAAGGAACAGGGCAAGCCGGTTCGCGAGGCGATCGGCGAAGTGATCTACTGCGCGATGCTGTTCGAATTCTACGCCGGCGAGTGCAAGCGCACCTACGGGCGCCAGCTGGTCCGCCCGACCGGCCAAAGCGCGCGCGTGATCTACGTGCCGGTCGGCCCGGTCGCGGGCTTTGCAGCGTGGAACTTCCCGGCGATCAACGTCGCGCGCAAGATCGGCGGCGCGATCGCGGCGGGCTGCTCGGTCATCGTCAAGCCGTCCGAGGAAACCCCCGCGGCAGGCCTAGCACTGGTGCAGGCGCTGCTCGACGCGGGCGTGCCGGGCGATGTCTGCCAGGTGGTGTTCGGCGTGCCCGACGAGGTCAGCCGCCACCTGCTCGCCTCCCCCATCATTCGCAAGGTCACCTTCACCGGCTCGACTGCCGTGGGCAAGCACCTGACCAAGCTGGCTGCAGATGACATGAAGGTCACCACCATGGAGCTGGGCGGCCATGCCCCGATCATGGTGTTCAAGGACAGCGATGTCGACACCGTGCTCGATACAATGGTCGGCGCGGCCTTCCGCAACGCGGGCCAGGTCTGCGTCAGCCCGACGCGCTTCCTGGTCGAACAGGACCTGTTCCCCGCCTTCCGCGACGGCTTCATCGAGCGGGCGAAGAAAATCACCGTGGGCAACGGGTTCGACGACGGCACCCAGATGGGCCCGATGGCGAATGATCGCGGGCCCGAAGGCCTCGCCAAGAAGATCGCCAATGCGAAGGACAGGGGCGCCAAGGTCGATGCCGGGGGCGACCGGATCGGCAACCAGGGCTTCTTCTTCGAGCCGACCGTGCTCAGCGAAGTGCCGACCGATGCGGACATCATGAACGAAGAGCCGTTCGGCCCGATCGCGCTGATCAACCCGATGGCCAATGCCGACGCGATCATCGAGGAAGCAAACCGCCTGCCCTACGGCCTTGCCGCCTATGCGTGGACCAACGACCCGCAGCTGCGCAGCCGCCTGGCCGCCGATGTCGAAGCCGGGATGCTGGCGATCAACGGCGCGAATGTGAGCGCGGTCGATGCGCCGTTCGGCGGGGTCAAATGGTCCGGCCACGGGCAGGAAGACGGCGCCGAAGGCGTGATGCACTGCATGGTGCCCAAGACCATCCACGAAAGCTGACCTGAGAGAGAGGGGGGCACAGCGCCCCCCTCTCTTTCGCGGTGCGGCGCCCCCTTTTCACCGCGTTCCTCCCGCCTTCCGCATTGGCCCGGGATGGTGTATTGCACGCCATGGCCTTTACGGAGCATCCCCTGCGGCGCGAGCTGGTGCACGAGATGCACCTGCGCCGTTTCGCGCCGGTCCATGCGCCCGCCCGCATCGTGCAGATGGTCTACCTCGTCATCGAGGATGATCGCGGGAAGGAACAGCGCCACCTCTCTTCGCTCCCCTTGAAGCCGGTTTCGATCGAGCAGGAGGCCCGGCACGCAGTGCTCCGCTTCGCGGGCGATCTGACAGTCCTGTGGGAACGCCACACTGAGGCGACCACGATTACCCTGATCGCACCACGGGACGGGCAGGATGCGATGATCCCGCTAACCGAATGGTTCGGCGCGTGGCCGGGATCGGTCCTGCGCGCCACCAAAGTCTTCGTCGAACCAGCTGAAGCCGAGGCGGAGGCATTGCTGCCCGAAATGGGCTTCGAAGAGGCGGACCTGGTATCCTGCCACGTGTGTTCGGGCGTGCGCGTCTGGTCCGATTTCCGCATTCGCGACGATGGCTATGGCCGCCTGCTGGTGTCCGCGCCGGGGCGTCAGCCCGACGATCTCGGCCGGATCATCCAGCGGCTGCAGGAGCTCGGCAATTACCGCAATCTCGCGCTGGTCGGCCTGCCGCGCGTGCAGCTGCTGATGCCCGAATTGAACGGGCTCGAAGAGCGGCTCGCCGCCCATGCGCAGGCGCTGGTCAATGACGCGGAAGGCGACGACGAGCGGCTGCTGCGCAACCTCTCGCAGGTTTCGGCAGAACTTGCCCAGATCCGCGCGGAGAACTCCTATCGCACCAGCGCCAGCCAGGCCTATGCGCAGATCGCCGCAGACCGGCTCGACGCGCTCGCTGTCGAGCCGATCGACGGATACCAGAGCCTGACCGATTTTACCGAGCGGCGACTGGTGCCTGCGACCCGCACGATCGAGACTTTCGTCAACCGGCTGCGGCGCCTGTCGGAACGCAGCGGCGATGTGATCGCACTGCTCAACACGCGGATCGATACGCGGATCAAGGCGCAGAATCTGGAACTTCTGCGATCTATGGAAAGCAGCTTCAACCTCCAACTGCGGCTGCAGAACCTGGTCGAGGCGTTGTCTGTCATCGCGGCCAGCTACTACGCGGTCGCGCTGATCGCCTACATCGCAAAGGGTGCGGTCGGCTTTGGGGAGGAAGGCCACGAAGTCGATGTCGCGATCGCGCTGATCACGCCGGTGGTGATCCTGACCATCTTCCTGCTGGTGTCGCGCATCCGCCATCGTTTCATCAAGGAAACCGAAGCCGCCACCGCTCGTTCAGACAAAGGTGCCGCTTTGAATGACGAGCGAAAAGGTTTATAGCGGCCACGTTAGAGTGACTTGGTTCGGGTGAGGAGAGAATTAAATGCAGAAATCTCATGTTTTTGTTGGCAGTATGGCTCTCGCGTGCCTTCTCGTCTCGGCGGGCTGCAACAGCCGAGCCGACGAAGAAGCCGCCGCTCCGGCGACCACCACGGAAACGCCTGCCGCCACCGCCGCCGCCGATACCGCCGCACCTGCGGCCGATGTCGAATTCGCCAGCCTGACCGGCGATGCCGCCGCAGGCGAAAAAGCTTTCGCGGTTTGCACAACCTGCCACTCGGTCGAAGCAGGCGTGAACAAGACCGGCCCGTCGCTGCACGGCGTTGTCGGTCGCGAAGCCGGCACGGTCGCAGACTTCAACTACACCGACGCGAACAAGAACAGCGGGATCACCTGGACGCCCGACGAACTGTTCGTGTACCTGGCCGATCCGCAGGCGACCATTCCGGGCACCAAGATGATCTTCCCGGGCATCAAGGAGCCGCAGAAGCGCGCGGACGTGATCGCCTATCTCGAAACCCAGTCGTAAGACCAGGTTTCACGATCAACACGAAAAAAGGGCGCTGCCGCGATATGCGGCGGCGCCTTTTTCTTTGTCCTGGTAGGGCTGCGGACCTGGGCCCGAGGCGCTGATCGATCTCAGTCGATCTTTGGGCGCCCTTCCTCGCGCCGCTCTTCTTCCGCTTCACGACGGCGCATATCCTCGGCGGCCTTGCCTTCGGGCGTGTCCATCGGGTGGCGGTTGGACCGCTTGCGCATGAAGATGAAGAACACCACCGCGATGATCGCGAGTACGATCAGCAGCGTCATGATGTTCAGCGGCGCGGCCACCGCCAGCAGCGGCATATTTGAAACGGACATGGGGGATTTCTCGCTTTCTCCCCCCGTCCCTCACCGGCTCAACGGGTCAGACCCGAAGCCGGTTCCGGATGACCCCGTCGGTGCGGTCAGGCCACCGCGTCCATCCGCGCCAGTTCGCACTGCGACCAGATCTCGCTCAGCGCGTCGATCAGCCGTCCGATATCGCCATCGGTATGCACCGGTGACGGCGTGATCCGCAGCCGCTCGGTCCCCACCGGCACTGTCGGGTAGTTGATCGGCTGCACATAAATGCCGTGGTTGTCCATCAGCCAGTCGCTGATCATTTTGCATTTCTTGGCATCGCCCACCATCACCGGGATGATGTGGCTCGGGTTGTCGAGATGCGGGATGCCGATCGCATCCAGCCGCCGCCGCACCTGCGCCACCCGGTCCTTGTGCCGGGCGCGTTCCATCTCGCTCGCCTTGAGATGACGGATGCTGGCCGCCGCGCCCGCCGCCACCGCGGGGGGCAGCGCGGTCGAGAAGATGAACCCGCTCGCAAAGGTGCGGACATAGTCGATCAGGTCGGCGCTGGCGGCGATATAGCCGCCCATCACGCCGAACGCCTTGCCCAGCGTGCCCTCGATCACGGTGATCCGATCCATCAGCCCTTCGCGTTCGGCGACACCGCCGCCGCGCGGGCCGTAGAGGCCGACGCCGTGGACCTCGTCGATATAGCTCATCGCGCCGTGCTTCTCGCACACGTCGAGAATGGCGGCGATCGGGGCGATATCTCCATCCATCGAATAGACGCTTTCGAACGCCACCAGCTTGGGCACTTCCGGCCCGTAATCCGACAGCTTGCGGTCGAGATCCTCGACGTCGTTGTGCGACCAGATCTTGTACGGCGCGCGGCTGTGGCGAATACCCTCGATCATGCTCGCATGGTTGAGCGCGTCGGAGAACACCACGCAGCCCGGAATCTTCGCCGCCAGCGTGCCCAGCCCCGCCCAGTTGGAGACATAGCCGCTGGTGAACAGCAGCGCCGCTTCCTTGCCGTGCAGGTCCGCCAGTTCGCGTTCGAGTTCGACATGATAGTGGTTGGTGCCCGAGATGTTGCGCGTGCCGCCCGCGCCCGCGCCGCATTCGTCCAGCGCGGTGTGCATCGCGTCGACCACCACCGGATGCTGGCCCATGCCAAGATAGTCGTTGGAGCACCACACGGTGACGGGCTGCGTTTCTTCGCCCACGAAGCGCGTTGCCTGCGGGAAGGAGCCACGATGGCGCTTGATGTCGGTAAACACACGATAGCGCCCCTCTTCGCGCACGCCGTCGAGCTCGTCCTTGAAGAAGGCATTGTAGTCCATCGGGGAAATCTCCGTCTCGTGCATTATAGACCCCTCATCGCATTCGTGTGCGCCCGCTTGTCCCGCGCGGCGATTGCCCAGCCCCATAGCGCACCATCGCGCATGGGAAGGGCGAAAAACAGGTGTTCGAGTGCGCCCAGCGCGGCCATCGCGAACAACAGGCTTGCCGCAACCGACGCGCCTGGCGCGGCCATACCCGCTGCGAGCGCGCCGAGCCAGCCCGCCAACAGCAGCGTACCGGCTATGCTCAGCGCAAGCAGCGCGGTGAAGCGGTTGGGGCCGAAATAGCTGGTCAGATACGCCAGATGACGCGGCAGGATATCGGTGCTGGCATTGGGCACGCCCGCGAACAGGTTCAGCTTGGCGATCAGCCGCAGACCAAACAGCAGGGCAAAAACCTGCGCTCCGACCGGGTTCGGCTGTCCCCAGCACAGCACGACCAGTATCGCGAGCGTCGCCGCCAGCGCGATCTCGTGATGCAGCACCGCCGCGCTGGCCTTGGCGAAGCGCGTAAAGCCGCGTGCGTCCGGCGGGCAAGGTTCGCGCCGGGAGCCGGTGACGCCGCCGGTCAGGAAAGCCAATTCGTGCCAGCCCCAGATGGCCATTGCGCCCGTAAAGCCCAGATACGCGCCGCCCACGCCGGTCATCCGCGCCGAAGCGATGACGCACAGCATGCCGCCCGCCGCCACCACACCTGCCCACAAGAGGCTGCGGCCATAGGTTTCGCGCGGGGCATTGGCCGCCCAGGCGATCAGCCCGGTGGCGAGGAACCATACCGCGATGGTCGCCAGCACCGGCAGGACATGGCCGACGAAGCTCACCATGCCGGTTGCAGCCTGACCGTTTGCGGCAGTGCATTGGTGCGGGTGCGGTGGAAATACATGCTGGCAAAGGCAGTACCCGCACCCGCCATTCCGCCCACGCGCTTCAGCAGACCGCCGATGCCACCTTGCGCCTTGCCAGCGTCGATCCGGTCGGCGGCGCGGCGCAGCCGGGCCATCTTCACGCGGAACGCTGGATCGTCCGTTTCCAATTCGACCGGGAAGACCTGCCGGGCGATCTGGTTGCAGACCGAGAACACTTCGTAGTCATATTCGGTCGGATCGACGCCCAGCGCCTCGTGGAACACCGGACGGTTGTGATCGCGCACGAACATGGTCGCGTAGACCGACAGCAGGAAGAAGCGGATCCACAGCTTGTTCTTGCCCTGCAGCAGCTTGGGGTCGGAGCGCAGCAGCATGGCGAAAGCTTCGCCATGGCGGAATTCGTCGTTGCACCACTCCTCGAACCAGTCGAAGATCGGATGGAACTTGTGCTGCGGGTTCGCGGCGAGATGCCGGTAGATCGTGATGTAACGCGCGTAGCCGATCTTCTCCGAGAGATAGACCGCATAGAAGATGAATTTCGGCTTGAAGAACGTGTACTTCTTGGTCCGCGTCAGGAAGCCCAGGTCGACGCCGATCCCGGCATCCTTCAGGCTTTCGTTGATGAAGCCGGCATGGCGGCTCTCGTCCCGGGCGAGCAGCTTGAACAGCTGCTTGACGTCAGGGTTCTTCGTCCGCTTGGCGATCTCGGCATAGAGCACGCAGCCGGAAAATTCCGAGGTCATCGAGCTGACGAGGAAATCGGTGAATTCCTTGCGCAGCGCGGGCGGCAGGTTCTCGATCACGCCGGTGAAGCTGTCGTTGTGCTTGAAGTGAGTCTTGTTGGGATCGCCGATCATCTCTTCGATCAGCGCGTCCCACTCCTCGCGCACGAGCGACACGTCGATCGCATCGAGCGCGTCGAAATCGGTGGTGTAGAACCGCGGGGTCAGGATCGTGTCTTCGGTGGCAAGTGCCATCGCCTCTTCGCTGGTCATCGGCTTGTAGGCGTTCATTTGATCCTCCCAGCGTTGAAGCTGACTTCGTAGAGTTCGGTAAGGTCGAAATAGGCGGCGATGCGAGTCAGCCCGCGCCTGACGGGCCCCGCCCGGGTCACGGTGGCGGTGCGGTCGAAGGTTTCGCGGCTGCCGAAGGGGATCGAAATAGGAGCGCCATGGACGCGGACCTTGTCGCCCGCTTCCATCGCGACCGTATCGGGCAATTCGACATGCGCGTGAAAATGCTCGGAGCTTTGCTCGACCAGGATGCGGCAGGGAATATCGAAGGTCTGGCGCGCCATTACGCGGCTTCCTCTTGCAGCAGGGCGGCGAACACCGCGCGGTTGTCGTCGCCGAACCCGCCGAGTTCGAGCGCGCGGCCGGTCGCAGGATCGCTCAGGGTGAGCGAGCCGTCGTCCCACCGCGTGAGGGTGAAGGGCGTGCGCTCGGTAATGCCCTTGCTGCGACGGATATGGACGAGACTGCGCACTGTGGAGCGGATGAAACCGCCGGTGCCCGGCTCGACCCGCACGATCCGCTCGCCGGTCGTCCCGTCGTCGATGATCACCGCGCCGTCGGGTGCGTCCGCAAAGATAAGGCTGCGGATCGCGCTGGCCTGCGTACCCGCAGCGGCGCGCGAGGCGTGAGGCACAGCGTCGCGTTCTACCAAGCCGAAGCTGGCCGACGCCGCCAGCGCGAGCGACAGCGCGGCGATCCCCGCGATCACCAGCAGCGGCGCCTTGGGAGAGGGTTCGGCATGATCGTGATGCAGGCTCATGCCAGCGCTCCCTCCATCGCAGGCGTGCGCGCCTGTGCAGGCCGCTCCTGCGCCTGTCCGCGCGCGATCGCCTCATGCGCCTCGACCGCACGTGCCAGCCGCTCGGCGACATCCGCCGCCCCTGGCAACGCACGCAGCATCGGCTGCGGCTTGGCCAATCGCCACGGGCGCGCGTGCGGCCACAGCAGCAGGTAGCCGAGCGTCCGCTCTCCGTTCGGCTCCAGTGCGATCTCACCGAAGCCGTTGCCCCGCTCGTTCAGATGCGCGGCACCAATCTGCTTCAATGGGATATTGACCGTCTTCTCGATCGCGATGCCGATATGCAGGATGACCCGCCGGTCGGTGAGGATGTAGCGGGTGGTGCGCGCCGAGGCGAAGGCCATCGCATAAAGGATGGCAAGCACCGCGACACCTGCGGCAAGCGTGATCGCAATGGCGCCCGGCCCGCTGCCGATCAGCGAAGCGATTACGGCGAGCAGTGCGAAATAGCCCGCCACCAGCGGGGTGTGGAAGGCGCTGCGGGCGAGCACCATAGGCTCGGGCCTTCCTTGCCACAGCACCGCCTCGTCCGCCTGCGGATGCCACAGCGCGTCGATCTGCGCCGCGCTTAGCGAAGGGGATTTGGATCCGGTCACAACGCAGGCTCCTGCCGTTCGGGGGTGGCGTACAGATAGCCGCCGCCGAAATAGGCGACGATCCGCTCTTCTTCGTAAAAGGTGATCTGGTCCGGCGCTGCGGGAACAGGTGCGCCCGCAAACTGCTCGGCAGTCAGCGCGTCGATCACGATCCTGCCCTGCCGCCCGCGAACCAGCGCCATTGCCATCGGCGCGAGCACGGTCCTGCCCATGCCGAGGTCGACCGAGAGATAGCGGATCACATGCTCTGCACGGTCGATCCACACTTCGCTGACCGTGCCGGCGACTTTCCCATCCGCCCCGATCACGCTCATCCCGATCGGGTTGGGGTCGCGCGCGGCGATGGCGATGTGCGCGTCGAGGCTCAGCGGCACGATCCTCGGCCTGCCGTCCGCCGCCAGATCGGGCAGATCCTTGCGGTTCGCCCAGGATGCCGGGCCGAGGCCATCGACCAGTGGATTGCCGGTCGGGATATAAGGCGCGCCAGAGGCGGCAAAGCTGCGCACCGCCGCCACATCGAACTTGTCACGTCCTCCCGTGGGCGCGGTCACCGTGCCCCGGCCGTGGGGCAGGTTGAAGGTCTTGGTAGGCGCCTGGCTGAGTGCGCCGCCGGGGGATTCAACGAGGCCGGTGCTCTCGTCCTCAAGCGGATAACCCTCGCGCCGGTCTTCCCGCCGCAGGTAGAAAATCAGGCCGATGAAGAACAGCACGAAGGCCAGAAACACCAGCTCCGCGATATCGATCGAACCCACGATGGTCGGGTCGCTCATTGGGATTCTCCTTGGGTGGCCATCATGTCGGGAACTCGCACAGGCCGAAGGGGCCCGCGATGGGCTGCGGGCTGTCGGCGCGACGCCGCGCGACAAGCGGGCCGAGCGCCACGAGCGCGGCCAGCAAGAGGATGATTTCGATGATATAGACCCCGGCGTAGCCGGCGGCGGGCGTGTTGAGCGCGCCCGATAGTTCACCAGCAGACGCAGTGTGTGAAAGCGCATCGCGCAAGGCCCCGCCGATCGCGATCGCAAGGCCCGCGCAGCTCGCCTGTACCGCGCCCCATGCGCCCAGCGCCAGCCCCGCACCCTCGCCCCGCGCGCGGACCATGGTTTCGGTCAGCGTGCCGACCGAAAACAGGCCTAGGCCAAGGCCGATGGCGCAGGCTCCTGCATATAGCAGCAGGATCGAGGCGAAGGGTGCCGCGAACAGCACCAGCAGGAACGCGGCGATCCCGGTTACAAGGCCCGCCCCGGCGAGCCGCAAGGGGTCGCCTCCATGCGACAGGCTGCGCCCGGCAAGGCAGAAACCCGCCAGCGCGCCACCCGCCCACGCCCCGGTCAGCATCGTCGTACTGCCCACCGAGAGGCCGAGAATCTCTCCGCCATAGGGCTCAAGCAGCGCATCCTGCATTGCGAAGGCGGCCGCGCCGATGCCGATCGCGGCCAGCAGGCGCGCGGTGCGCTCCTCCGCCACGAAGGCGCGCCACAGCGTCGTAAAGCTCGGCCCCTCGGGGTCCGAGGGCATGCGCGAGGAGCCGCGCGGCTCCTGCTTCCACAGCGCCACCAGATTGAGCACCAGTGTCAGTGCCGCAGCGCCCTGGATCACCTGGACCAGCCGGGTGGGCGAGAAATCGACCAGCAACGATCCGATCGCCAGCGCGGCCAGCATCGTGCCTGCAAGCAGCATCACATAAAGCAGCGCGACCGCGCGGGGGCGCTTGTCTTGCGGGGCAAGATCGGTCGCAAGCGCCAGCCCGGCGGTCTGCGTGGTGTGCAGCCCCAGCCCGGTGAGCAGGAAGGCAATGGCGCTGAAGGCGATCCCCAGCCGGACATGACTGGAATCGGACATCAGCAACAGCGCGAAGGGCATGATCGCCAGCCCGCCGAACTGCATCAGCGTGCCCAGCCAGATATAGGGCACCCGCCGCCAGCCGAGCACCGAACGGTGCGTATCCGACTTGTGTCCGATCAGCGCGCGCAAGGGTGCCACCAGCAGCGGGATCGCGATGATCGTGGCGACCAGCCCGGCGGGGATCGACAGCTCGACGATCATCACCCGGTTGAGCGTGCCGGTCAGCAGCACTGCGGCCATCCCTACGCTCACCTGAAACAGCGCCAGCCGCAACAGGCGCGACAGCGGCAGCTCCGCGCTCGCCGCATCGGCGAAGGGCAGCCACGCCGTGGCCACCTGCATCCATTTTGCAGCAAGAGGCGCGGTTTGGCTCATCCGCGGCGGACCAGCTCGATCGCTTGGCTGATATAGAACCCGCTGGAAACGCGCTCGCTGCGGGCCACGCGCCATTCGGGCAAGTGGCTTTCCAGCTGCGCGCGCAGCTGGTCCTCGTCGATCGGGACCAGCCGTGGGGAGCGGTCGCTGCGCGGGAACAGCTTGCCCACCTGATACATCGCGAACAGCAGCGGCGTACGCGGCACGAAGGTGAACAGCATCGAATGCGAGGCACGCATACCGAGCGCGGCGAGTGCCGCGACCAGATCCGCCTCGCGGTAGTGGATCAGCGAGTCCATCGCCACGACATGCGCGAACTCGCCCAACGCAGGTGCGAGCATGTCGCCCGTGTGCCAAGCGATCCTGCCGTGGCCGAGGAACGAGGGCTCCCGCCGCCGCGCCACTTCGACCAGCCCGGCAGCAACGTCGACCGCAGTCATTTCCGCGCCGCGGAACGCCGCCTCCACGCTGAGAGCGCCGGTGCCGCATCCGGCATCGAGCACACGGGTGCGCCGCAGGTCTTCGGGCAGCCAGGAAAGCAGGGTCTGACGCATCGCATCGCGCCCTGCCCGCACGGTCGCGCGCACGCCGCTGACCGGTGCGTCTGACGTGAGGTCGATCCACGCCTTTTGCGCGGTGCTGTCGAAATAGGTCGCCAGCCGGTCGCGGTTGAGATCATAGGGGGTCGCCCCACCCTGCTGAATTGCATGACTTGCCATCACTCGAACCCCAGAAAATCGAAGATGTCGCGGTCTTTCATCGCGACCGCTTCGGAAGGATCGACGCCGTCCCACAGCAGCTGCGCAAGACGGATATATTCGAGTTGCGCGGCGAGCACCTCGGGGCACTCGTCCATTTCGAACAAGGTGCATTTCTTCAGGCGGCTGCGGCGAATCGCATCCAGATCCTGGAAATGCGCCAGCCGCTGCATTCCGATCTCGCCGCAGAAGCGATCGATCTCGTCGGTTTCGCGGCTGCGATTGGCGACCACGCCCGCCAGCCGCACATCGTAGTTCTTCGCCTTCGCGCCGATCGCGGCAACGATCCGGTTCATCGCGAAGATCGAGTCGAAATCGTTGGCGGCGACGACCAGCGCGCGCTCGGCATGTTGCAGCGGGGCGGCGAACCCGCCGCACACGACGTCGCCCAGCACATCGAAGATCACCACGTCGGTGTCTTCCAGCAGGTGGTGCTGTTTCAGCAGTTTGACCGTCTGGCCGACCACGTATCCGCCGCAGCCCGTGCCCGCAGGCGGCCCGCCGGCTTCGACGCACATGACGCCGTTATAGCCTTCGAACATGAAGTCCTCGACCCGCAGCTCTTCGCTGTGAAACTCGACCTGCTCCAGCGCATCGATCACCGTTGGCATCAGCTTCTTGGTCAGCGTGAAGGTGCTGTCGTGCTTGGGATCGCAACCGATCTGCAGCACCCGGTGGCCGAGCTTGCTGAACGCGGCGGAGAGGTTGGACGAGGTGGTCGACTTGCCGATCCCGCCCTTGCCGTAGACCGCGAAGACCTTCGCGCCCTTGATCTTGTCGCTCGGGTCGAGCTGGACCTGGACGGACCCGTCACCGTCCGGCGGTGCCTGTGTCGCGGCGTCTAGCATCATAGTCTCCTCATTCGGCAGCAACCACGCCTTCGAGCCGATCTTCCAGATCGTCGCTCGCCGCGCGCAGGGCTGCCAGTGTGTCTTCGTCGGGTTCCCAGAGCTTGCGCTCGCAGGCTTCGAGCAGGCGGTTCGCCACCCGCGCGGAAGATTTCGGATTGAGCGCGGAGAGCCGCGCGCGCATCGCTTCGTCGAGCACGAAGGTCTCGCTGATCTGCTGATAGACCCACGGCTTCACATCGCCGGTCGTTGCCGACCAGCCGAGCGTGTTGGTGACGTGCATTTCGACATGCCGAACGCCTTCGAAGCCGTGCTTGAGCATGCCTTCGTACCACTTGGGGTTGAGCGTGCGGGTGCGGGTTTCCAGATCGATCTGCTCGCCCAGCGTGCGGACCTTCGCCGCCCCGTGCGTCGCGTCGAGAATATAGACCGGCGCTTCTTCGCCGCCCTTAGCGCGCGAGATGGCGCGGTTCATGCCGCCCAGTCCGTCGACATACTGGTCGAGATCGGTGATCCCGACCTCCACGCTTTCGAGGTTCTGGTAGGTAAAATCGACGCTTGCGAGCGCGGAGGCGAACAGTTCGCGCCGCTGCACTGGCGCGCCCTTGGGCCCATAGGCATAGCCCTTGTGCGTCTCGAACGCGTTGGCCAGCTCGTCGGGATCGCTCCACACGCCGCCGTCGATCAGCTGGTTCACGTTCGCGCCATAAGCGCCCTCGGCATTAGAGAAGACGCGTAGCGATGCGGTTTCCATGTCGCACCCATGCGCCTCGGCAAAGGCGAGGCTGTGTTTGCGGACGAAGTTCTGCTCGACCGGCTCGTCCGCAATGCTTGCTAGCCATGCGGCTTCGGCGAGCATCCGGGTCTGCAGCGGCAGCAGGTCGCGGAAGATGCCCGAGAGCGTGGCGACAACGTCGATCCGGGCGCGGCCGAGTTCGGCCAGCGGGATCAATTCGGCACCGCTCAGGCGCCCATAGGAGTCGAGCCGGGGACGCGCGCCAATCAGCGCCATCGCCTGGGCAAGCTGGGTGCCCTCGCTCTTGAGGTTGTCCGTACCCCACAGCACCATCGCGATGCTTTCAGGCGTCTTGTCGCTGCTCGCGCGGTGGCGGGCCAGCAGTTCCTCGGCCTGACGAGCACCTTCGGCAACCGCGAAGCTGCTGGGGATGCGGAAGGGGTCGAAGCCGTGGATGTTGCGGCCCGTGGGCAGGACTTCGGGATTGCGCAGCACGTCCCCGCCGGGCGAGGGCAGCACGTATCCGCCATCCAATGCGTGGATCAGCGCGGACATCTCATCATTGTTGTCGAGCTTGTCGGCCAGCGCTTCACGATCCGCATCGGGGTCGGCGCCTTCGATCGCGTCGAGCAGGTTTTCGCGCTCCTCCCCTTCCGGATTGGCCCCGAACACGTGCAGCCCGTGCGGGATCAGAGTGCGCTCCAGCTCGTAGAGACGACCGGAGAGATCCTCGATGTCGCCCATGAAGATTTCGAGCGTATCGCAGGCCTCCGCGATCATCGCTTCGACCGAGACGCGTTCGTCCGCATCGGTCGACCCGCGCCAGCGTTCGGTCAGCGCCTTGAGATCGGCGAAGCCCTTGTAGAGACCCGCCTCGGTAAGCGGCGGAGTAAGATAGCTGACCAGCGTCGCCGCAGCACGCCGCTTGGCAAGGATGCCTTCGGACGGGTTGTTGGCCGCGTAGAGATTGAAGTTGGGCAGGTCGCCCAGCAGCCGCTCGGGCCAGCAATCGCCGGACAGACCCGCCTGCTTGCCGGGCATGAATTCCAGCGCGCCGTGCGTGCCGAAATGCAGCACCGCGTCGGCACCGAAGTCGCGCCGGATCCAGCGGTAGAAGGCGGAAAAGGCGTGGGTCGGGGCAAAATGCCCATCGAACAGCAGGCGCATCGGGTCGCCTTCGTATCCGAAACCGGGTTGCACACCGACGAAGACGTTGCCGAGTTCGATGCCGTAGATGTGGATCGAGGAGCCATCCGCCTGCTGCTTGCCGGGAGCGGGGCCCCACTGCGCTTCGATCTCTTTGAGATGCGGTTCGGCGCGGACATGTTCGTCGGCGGGAATGCGCACGGCGACATTGGCATCGGCGCAGAAGCGTTCTGCATTGCCGTGCAGCACCGCATCGCGCAGAGCATCGATGCTGTCGGGCACATCGACCGCGTAGCCTTCGCCCGCCAGCCGGACGAGCGTCGCGTGGAGCGATTCGAACACCGCGAGATGCGCCGCCGTGCCGGTCGCGCCCGAATTGGGCGGGAAGTTGAAGATGACGATGGCGAGCTTACGGCTTGCGCGCTCTGTCTTGCGCAGCCCGACCAGCTTCGCGGTCTTGGCGGCGAGCGCGGCAGCGCGTTCGGGATGGCCCCGCATCGCCCGCACCGGCCCTTCGGCAGCGTCGCTCCGCCCGCCGAAGAGGCTCGGCGCGATCGCCCCGTCCAGTTCGGGGATCGCGACCATCATCGTGGTCTCCAGCGGCAGCAGCCCCATCCGACCCTCGGCCCAGGTTTCCAGCGACTGGAACTCGATCGGGTGCGCCGCAATGTAAGGCAGGTCGAGGCCGGAAAGCGTCTCCACCGCAGCTTCGGTATCGTTGTAGGCCGGGCCACCGACCAGCGAGAAACCGGTCAGGTTGACGATCGCATCGACCGCAGGCTTGCCGTCGTGCATGAAAAACGTCTCGATCGCGGGCCGCGCGTCGAGCCCGGCGGCGAAGGCAGGCACGACTTCGAGCCCTGCGGCTTCCATCGCCGAGATCACGCCATCGTAATGCGCGGTGTCGCGGCCCAGCAGATAGGACCGCAGCATCAGCAGGCCGACCCGGCCATGCGCACCCTTCAGACGCGGCAGCAGACGCGCGCTTTCGGAGATCAGCTGGTCGGTGCGCGGATGATAGACGCCCACCTCGGGATAATCCTGCGGAGCCTCTGCATGGGTGGCGCCGCGCCGTGCCTCGCGCTCACCCGCAGCGTAGCGGTCGATCAACGCGCGCGCCATCGCGACCACATTCTCGTCCGACCCGGCGAGCCAGTATTGCATCGTCAGGAAATAGGCCCGCACATCCTGCGCAGTGCCCGGAATGAACTTGAGGATCTTGGGCAGGCGCCGCAGCATCTTCATCTGCCCCGCGCCCGAACTTGCGCCCGGCTTGCCGGAGCCGCGCAGCTTCTTGAGCAGTGCGAGTGGGCCCTTGGCAGGCGCATCCATGCGGTAGCCGCCCATTCGGGTGAGCTTCACGACCTCGCCCGCCGACATGAGGCCCAGCATCGCATCGCATTCTTCGCGGCGAGCTTCCAGCGCCGGCATGATCGCGCGGACATGATCGTCGAGGAACAGCATCGTCGCGATGACGATATCGGCCCGCGCGATGTCTCTCTCGGTCTGCTCGAGCGAACCGGGCACCCGGTCCCAGTCTGACGCCGCGTGCAGCGCAATTTCGATATTCTCGCCCGCCAGCCGCTCGCTCGCCCGCTCGACCGCACCCTTTAGGTGATTGTCGAGCGTCACGATCACGACGCGCGTCAGGGGGAGCGCACTAGCGGGCATAATGCGCCTTCGCGTCGTACAGCGTATCGAGGTCGATCGACGCGCGGCCTTTGTCGGCCGCGAAGCTCTCCGTGTTGCGGCGGACCTTGCCGCGCACGAAGAAGGGGATTTTCTTCAATTCCCGCTCGGCTTCGTCGGACCAGAGCGACGAATCGAGCGGGGCTTCAGCCATGGCGGGCTCTGCCGGTGTCGCTGCCTGCTTGGGCGCGTGCGCATGCAGATGGCTCGCGCCCGCATCGTCGGAGAACTCGAAATCCTCGCGGAACATGGTCAGCAGGTGCTCTTCGAGCCCCATCACCAGCGGATGGACCCAGGTATCGAACAGCACGTTCGCACCCTCGAACCCCATCTGCGGGCTGTGGCGCGCGGGGAAATCCTGCACATGGACCGGCGCGGAGATCACCGCGCAGGGCACGCCCTGCCGCTTGGCAATATGGCGTTCCATCTGCGTGCCCAGCACCAGTTCGGGGCACGCCGCTGCAATTGCGTCCTCGACGTCGAGATGATCGTCGGTGATCAGCGGCTCGACGCCATACAGCTTGGCCGCATCGCGAATTTCGCGCGCGAATTCGCGGTTGTAGCAGCCGAGGCCAACCACCTCGAAGCCAAGCTCATCCTGCGCGACGCGTGCAGCGGCGACCGCATGGGTCGCATCGCCGAACACGAACACGCGCTTGCCCGTGAGATAGGTCGAGTCGACCGAGCGGCTCCACCACGGCATGCGCGATTCGCCATCGGCCAGCGCAGGCTCGGGATCGACCCCGGCGAGCGTGGCGACTTCTTCGATGAACTCGCGGGTCGCGCCAACACCGATAGGCACTGTGGCCGTGCGCGGCTGCTTGAATTCGCGTTCCAGCCAGCGCGCGGCGCTGTCACCGATTTCGGGATAGAGCACGATGTTGAAATCCGCCGCGCCGATCCGCGCGATCTCCGCAGGCGAGGCACCCAGCGGCGCGACGCAGTTCACGTCGATGCCGAGCGTGTCGAGAATGCCGCGCACCTCGCGCACATCGTCGCGATGGCGGAAGCCTAGCGCTGCGGGGCCGAGGATGTTGACCAGCGGCTTGCGCGTTTCGCGCGGCGTAGGGCTGATTTCGCGGTCCGCCAGATGGCGCACGATCTGGTAGAAGGTCTCGCCCGCGCCCCAATTTTCCTTGCGCGAATAGCTCGGCAGTTCGAGCGGGACGACCGGGCACGGCAGGCGCATCGCCTCGGCCATTCCCGCGGGATCGTCTTGGATCAGCTCGGCGGTGCACGACGATCCGACCAGCATCACCTGCGGGTTGAACCGGGCGTAGGCATCGCGCGCCGCGCGCTGGAACAGGTCGGCGGTGTCCTTGCCCAGATCGCGCGCCTGGAAGGTGGTGTAGGTTACCGGCGGCCGTGCATTGCGCCGCTCGATCATCGTGAACAGCAGGTCCGCGTAGGTATCGCCCTGCGGCGCGTGGAGCAGGTAATGGACGCCCTTCATGGCTGTCGCGATCCGCATCGCGCCGACATGAGGAGGCCCCTCGTAGGTCCAGACCGACAGCTGCACCGCTACACCTGCAACACGTCGCGGCGGCGCAGCGGGCGCGCGAAGAGTTCGGCGAGGTCGCCCGCCTGTTCGAATCCGTGAATGGGCGAGAAGACCAGTTCGATCGCCCATTTGGTGGAAAGCCCTTCGGCCTCCAGCGGATTGGCGAGGCCGAGGCCGCACACGGTCAGGTCGGGCCGGTCGGCGCGGACCCTTTCGAGCTGCTTGTCGACATCCTGCCCTTCGCTGATCCGCGTGGCGGACGGCAGCTGATCCAGATCGCACCCGACCAGCTTGCGGTTGAGATAGGGCGTCCCGACCTCGACCGGCACCATGCCGAGTTCGGTGGCGAGGAAACGCGCCAGCGGTACTTCGAGCTGCGAGTCGGGCAGGAAGGTGATCCGCTTGCCCGCCAGCTTTTCGCGGTGGTGTTCGAGCGCGCGCTTGGCGCGTTCGCGACCCGGTGCGATCACGGCATTGGCGTGCATCTCGTCGATCCCGAAGGCGGCGGCGGCGGCATTAAGCCAGGCGGCCGTGCCTTCCGCGCCGAAAGGGAACGGGGCATCGATCCGCTGCGCACCGCGCCCTTCGAGCGCCTGCGCGGTTTCGCCGAGGAATGGCTGCGCAAGCAGAATGCGCGTGTTCGGGCCGACCGCCGGGAGCGTGTCCGCCGTGCGTGCGGGCAGCACGCCGACACGCTCGATCCCAAGCTGCGCGAACAGGCGCAGGAACTGGTCTTCGACGATATCCGGCAGCGATCCGACCATCAGCAGTTCGGCTGCGGCATCGGGCGCGCTTGCGGGCATTGCGGGGACGAGCGATGCAAGGCAGGCGTCCTCGCCTTCGGTGAAGGTCGTCTCGATCCCGCTGCCCGAATAGTTGAGGATGCGAACCTGCCCGGCATGCTTCGCACCGAGTCGCTCGGCCGCTTTGCCCAGATCCAGCTTGATGACTTCGGACGGGCACGAGCCGACCAGGAACAGCTGCCTGATCTCGGGCCGACGCGCGAGCAGCCGGTCGACCACGCGGTCCAGTTCCTCGTGGCAATCGGCCATGCCCGCCAGATCGCGTTCCTCGATGATCGCGGTGGCGAAGCGCGGTTCGGCGAAGATCATCACGCCCGCCGCCGATTGCAGCAGGTGCGCGCAGGTGCGCGAACCGACCACCAGGAAGAACGCGTCCTGCATCTTGCGGTGTAGCCAGACGATTCCCGTGAGACCACAGAAGACCTCGCGCTGGCCACGCTCGCGCAGGACTTCGCGTTCCGGGGCAGTCGAACATCCGCTGTCGGCGGGAAGCGAGAATGCGTCTGCCTTCATGCGGCCACCGCCATTGGCTGAGCGGCAGGCTGGCCTGCGAGTCGTGCGGCGCGCAGCTTGAGCAGGAACTGCCCGGCGTTGATCACGTAGGCGGCGTACCCGGCGAGCGCGACCAGCAGCCGCGTCTCGACGCTGCCGATGCCGCCCAGCAGCATGACGAGATAGGCGGTATGCAGGCCGATCACGACCATGCTGAACACGTCTTCCCAGAAGAAGGGCCGCGCGAACAGCCATTTGCCGAACACGACCTTCTCCCAGATCGAGCCGGTGATCATGATCGCATAGAGCGCGAAAGTCTTGGCGAGGATGGAGAGATCGGCGGCAAACGCGCCCTCCCCCGTCGTCAGGGTACGCAGTACCAGCGCGAGGCTGATGAGGAAGATCGCGAACTGCACCGGGGCGAGTACGCCTTGAACGATCGTCCACATGCTCGAGTCGCGGCGCTCACGCTCTTCGCGAGTGTAGAGCGCAGCGGCCTGCGGACGTGCTGTGACGCCGGTCTCTGGTGCTGCTTCTGGCGATCCGTCGTGCATCATACTGGCTTCGACGACCTCCTCTCTCCCGATGAAGACTAGGCCTCCTTGAGCAAGAGTGTCAATCTCTCATGACGACAAGTAGCTTGGACATATCAGAATTTGCGCTTCTCCGATTTAAGGCGTACGCTTTTCTCAGCCCGGGCCGAGTGGGACTCACAATTGCATGCCCGAGTCGACGCAATCCGCGCCGCGAACAGACTGGGGAGAGTCTGAAATGGCATCGGTATTTGGCAGGGGATCCACCGCCTTCCGCAACATCATCGCGAGCCCCAGGGGCACGCGACGAAGAACCGAACAGGCCCATACGAGGGACCTGGTCGACATTGTCGAACATCAGATGATCCCCCGCCTCATGCTCGCGCATTCACGCGAACCGACCGCGACGATCGTCGAGGAGCATGCTCCGATCACGCCCGACGATGCAGAAAACTTCGCGGTCAATCTGCTGGAATGGGAAGCAGACCGCGCGCTGCTCGAAGTCGAAGCGCTGATGAGCGCTGGCCAGGATATTCGCTCCATCTTTCTCGACCTGCTCGCCCCCGCCGCCCGCAAGCTCGGCGTGCTTTGGGAAGAGGACGAATGTGATTTCATCGAGGTGACCATGGGCCTGTGGCGCCTGCAGGAGGTGATGCGCGAAATCGCCTCGCGCAGCGCACCGGTCGAGCGTGCGCTGCGCACCCCTGCACGGGCGCTGTTCTCAGCCATCCCCGGCGATCAGCACGGGTTCGGCGCGCTGATGATCGATGAGGTATTCGCCCGCGCAGGGTGGGAAAGCGAAGCCCTGATCGATCCGCAGCGGCGCGAGCTGCTCTCCGTGATCTCCCAGAAATCCTTCGATCTGGTGGGATTGACCATAACAAACGATTGCCCTAGCTCCGCGCTCCAATCCCTGATCCGGGCGATCCGCACGGTTTCGTCCAATCCACAGACCTTCATTATGATCGGTGGGCGGATGGTGAATGCCAATCCGGTCATCGCTGACGAGGTTGGCGCAGATGGTACGGCGAACGATGCCTTTGCGGCACTCGAGCTCGCCGAACAGATGGTCGCGAAGACAGGACTAGTCCTTAACCCCACTTGATGAGGGGGCGAGTACCAGATGCTGACCAAGAAGCACCGCTCCGTAGCGGACCGCAAATTCGGCCATCCCGCCGAGCACTTTGCCGCGCTCGACGTAGATTCGGCGCAACGCCTGGCCCTTGCGGCGGGCGATATCGTGCTCGTGCTCGACGATACCGGGCACATCCTCGATCTGTCGGTCGACGAGCAGGAGTTTCCCGATCTGGTCGAATGGGCCGGAGCCAACTGGCTCGAAACGGTGACGATAGAGAGCCGTCCCAAGGTCATGGAAATGCTCGCCGCCGCGCGCAAGGGTGAGGCTGGCCGCTGGCGGCAGGTCAACCACCCGACCAGCCAGGGCGATGTGCCCGTACGCTATGCACTCGTTCGCCTGGGCGAAGGGCGGCACCTCGCGCTGGGCCGCGATCTGCGCGACGTGGCCCGTACGCAGCAGCGGCTGTTGCAGGTGCAGCAGGCCCTGGAGCGCGACTATATGCGAATGCGCCAGCTCGAAGCGCGCTATCGGATGCTGTTCGATCGCTCGCGCGAGGCAGTACTGATCGTCGAGGCGGACAGCCACCGCATTCGGGAGGCGAACCCTGCAGCCTACAAGCTGGCCGGATTGCGACCCGACAGCCTGCAGGGCAAGAAGCTGGAGGGGCTGTTCCACAGCGCCTCGCGCGATCGGCTGGCGAACCAGCTAGGTTCTGCGCTGGGCACCGATGCCGCCGCGCCGATCCCGGTCAAGCTCGCCAAGGGGAGCCGCGAAGCCGTGGTCACCGCGACCGGGTTCAGCCAGAATCGTCGCCAGTACCTGCTGCTGATCGTTAACCCGACGGACGAAAGCGCACCCGCTGACGACCGCGCCCTCGCCGCGGTGATAGACGCGCTGCCCGACGCCTTCGTTATCGCCGACGAAGACATGCGGATCCTGCGTGCCAACGCGGTCTTCGTGGAACTGGTCGACGCCGCGAGTGAGGAGCAGTTGCACGGCCGCTCGCTTTCGCGTCTCATCGGTCGGCCGGGAATCGATCTGGACCTGATCGCGGGGCAGATGGAAAAGGAAGGGGTTGCCCGCAACGTATCCAGCGTCGTCCGCACGCTGAGCGGGACGGCGGAAGAGCCGGTCGAGATTTCCTCCGTCGCGACTGGCACCGAAAAGGACGGCGGGCCGCGCCATTTCGGGTTCGTGATCCGGCCCATCGGTCGCCGTCTGCGCGATGTCAGCGGTGCGGGCGAAGAACTGCCCCGTTCGGTCGAGGAACTGACCGATCTTGTCGGCCGCATGCCGCTGAAGGACATCGTGCGTGAAAGCACCGACCTGATCGAGCGATTGTGCATCGAGGCGGCGCTGCTCTACACCTCGGACAACCGTGCTTCGGCCGCCGAAATTCTCGGCCTTAGCCGGCAGAGCCTCTATTCCAAGCTCAACCGCTATGGTCTGGGCAAGCAGGGCGAAGAAACCCGGTAGCCCCTGACTGACAGATCGACTGTCAAAATTGTTTGACGGCTGCTATGCCGAGGCATACCCTCCCCGGCATGGATCGTTCGGCGCTCTCTTTACGAACGTCGCCGCCGCCTGCGGCTCGCGATGTCCTTGCGCTGCTCAAACCGATTACCTGGTTCCCCCCGATGTGGGCCTTCGCGGTCGGAGTGGTTTCGTCCGGCACCGCCATCGACGGGCGCTGGCTGCTGATCGGCTGCGGCGTGCTGCTGGCCGGCCCGATGGTCTGCGGCACCAGCCAAGCGGTTAACGACTGGTTCGACCGGCACGTCGACGCGATCAACGAACCGGACCGCCCGATTCCCTCGGGCCGGATTGCAGGCCGCTGGGGCCTGCTGATCGCTATAATCGGCACGCTTCTCTCGCTCGCTCTCGCGGCGGCCCTCGGCCCACTGGTGCTGGGCGCGGCGCTGATCGGGCTGGCGCTGGCCTGGGCCTACAGCGCCCCGCCCTTCCGCCTGAAGTCGAGCGGCTGGTGGGGCCCCGCAGTGGTCGGGCTGACCTATGAAGGTCTGAGCTGGTTCACCGGAGCCACGGTGATGCTGGGCGCGATGCCCTCCGCATCCGTTTTGACCGTGCTACTGCTCTATTCGCTGGGCGCACACGGCATCATGACGCTCAACGATTTCAAGGCGGTCGAGGGTGACCGTGCAACCGGGCTTCGCTCGCTCCCGGTGGTGCTCGGCGTGCGCAATGCAAGCCTGCTCGCATGCGCTACGATGGCAGGTGCGCAGGCCATCGTGGTCGCGCTGCTGTTGCTGTGGGGATTCACCCTGTCGGGCGTGATCGTCGCCGCGCTGCTGATCGGGCAGTTCGCGCTGATGCCCAAGCTGGTGCGCAATCCGGCGAAGAATGCCCCATGGTACGGCGCTACCGGGGTGACGCTTTACGTCTTCGGAATGCTGGCCGCAGGGCTGGGCCTGGGTGGCTATATCTGATGGGCCGCGCCGCATCGCATCCGCACTCTAGCGGCTTAGGCTGGATCGCGATTATCCGCCTGGGCCTGGTTCAGGCAGCTATCGGCGCGATCGTGATGCTGGCGACCTCGCTGCTCAACCGGGTGATGGTGGTCGAATACGCCCTCGTCGCGGCGGTGCCAGCCGGGCTGGTCGCGTGGCATTACGCTGTCCAGCTCGCCCGCCCGTTATGGGGCCACGGATCGGATCGGGGGCGCAGGCGCACGCCGTGGATCGTCGGCGGAATGGCGATGCTGGCTGGCGGTGCGCTGCTGGCCGTGCGCGCGACGGTGATGATGCCCGACTCGGCACTGCTGGGCGGCGCGCTCGCGGTGTTCGCCTTCACCATGATCGGGGCAGGCGTAGGCGCGGCCGGCACCTCCATGCTCGCCCTGCTTGCATCGGGCGTTGTGCCGGAGCGGCGTGCGGCGGCGGCTGCGCTCACCTGGACGATGATGATCGCGGGGATCGTGGTCGCGGCGGGCGTCGCGGGTGCCTTGCTCGATCCGTTCAGCGAAGCGCGGCTGACCAGTGTCGCAGGCGGAGTCGCGCTCTCCGCCTTCGCCCTCGCCTGCGCGGCGATCTGGCGGCTCGAACCGCCCGCGATGCAGGATTTCTCTGACCGCCCGCGCGGCGAAGTGCCGGGTTTCGGCGAGGCTTTACGCGAGATCATGCAGGAAACCGCCGCGCGGCGGTTTACCGTGCTGATCTTCGTCTCGATGCTCGCCTATTCGATGCAGGATCTGATTCTGGAGCCCTTCGCGGGCCTCATCTTCGGGATGAGCCCGGGCGAATCGACCAGCCTCTCGGGCACGCAGCATTCGGGCGTACTGCTGGGGATGATCATCGCGGGCGTGGGCGGGAGTGCCTTTGCGGGACGGCTGCCGGTGGACCTGCGGGTGTGGATCGTCGCCGGTTGCGCGGGCTCGGGCCTTGCGCTGGCCGCGCTTGCGATGGCGGCGCTCGCCGGGCCGGGCTGGCCGCTGAGCGCCAATGTTTTCGTCCTCGGCCTGTGCAACGGCGTCTTCGCGGTCTCCGCGATCGGCGCGATGATGGGCCTGGCCGGGGCGGGCGAGAACACCCGCGAGGGCGTGCGGATGGGCGTGTGGGGCGCGGCGCAGGCCATCGCCTTCGGGCTCGGCGGCCTAGCCGGCGCGCTCGGCGTCGATGCGGCACGCCACCTTATCGGCCGCGATGGTGCGGCCTTCCAGCTGATCTTCGCGATCGAGGCGTGCCTGTTCATCCTTGCCGCAGTGCTGGCGGTGCAGGCTACCCGTCGGGCACCGACGGCAGACACGGGAGTGGCAGTGGCATGACTGAAACGATTTACGACGCGGTGGTGGTCGGCGGCGGTCCGTCCGGAGCCACCATCGCAACCGACCTCGCGCGCGAGGGCCACCGGGTGCTGCTGCTCGACCGCGCAGGCCGGATCAAGCCGTGTGGCGGCGCGGTCCCCCCCCGCCTGCTCAAGGATTTCGAGATCCCGCAGCACCTGCTGGTAGCGCGCGCCCGCTCGGCCCGGATGATCGCCCCTTCGAACCGCACAGTCGACATGCCGGTGGGCGAGATCGGCTATGTCGGGATGGTCGACCGCGACGTGTTCGACGAATGGCTGCGCGAGCGTGCGGCGGAGGCAGGCGCGCAGCGGTGTACCGGCACGTTCGAGACGATCGAGCGCGCAGAAGGCCAGCCGCCGACCGTGTGCTATCGCGCGCAGCGCGGCGGTGAAATCCAGCGGGTGCGCACCCGGCTGGTGATCGGCGCGGACGGCGCGCGCTCTGCGGTTGCGGCACAGAACATCGCGAATGCCGAACGGATGAAGTGCGTCTTCGCCTATCACGAGATTATCCAGTCGCCCGCCAACGACACCGATCACTTCGACGCGTCGCGCTGCGACGTTTTCTACCAGGGCCATCTCTCGCCCGACTTCTACGCCTGGGTCTTCCCCCATGGCGAAACCGCGAGCGTGGGCGTGGGCAGCGCGAACAAGGGCTTTTCGCTGCGCGGCGCGGTCGCCCGGATGCGCGGCGATCTGGGCCTGGACACGTGCGAAACGATCCGTCGCGAAGGCGCGCCGATCCCGCTCAAGCCGCTCAAGCGGTGGGACAACGGGACCGACGTGATCGTTGCCGGCGATGCCGCAGGCGTGGTCGCCCCGGCCAGTGGCGAGGGCATCTATTACGCAATGATGGGCGGGCGCTGCGTAGCGCAGGCTGCCGCAAAATTCCTCGCGACCGGCCAGCCAGCCGCGCTGCGCGGCGCGCGCAAGGCGTTCATGCGCGAACACGGCAAGGTGTTCTGGGTACTCGGGATGATGCAGCACTTCTGGTATTCGAGCGACAAGCGGCGCGAGCGGTTCGTGACCATGTGCGCCGACCGCGACGTGCAGCAGTTGACGTGGGAGGCCTATATGAACAAGCGGCTGGTGCGCGCGAAACCGGTTGCGCATCTCCGCATCTTCCTCAAGGATTGCGCCCATCTGCTGGGGTTGAAAGCACCCGCTTGAGGAAACCGACGTAATGGGGCGCAGCTGGTTCTTGCCGATTTTGGTGGCGGGCATCGTCGCGCTTGGCGTTGCGATGCTGGGTGGGACGATCACCGATCTCGGCCCCTGGTACCAGACGCTGAGCAAGCCCGAATGGACCCCGCCGGGTTACGTCTTCCCGATCGCGTGGACCGCGATCTTCGCGCTCGCCGCTCTCGCGGCGGTCGGCACCTGGCTATCTGCCCCCAATGCCAATGCACGCACCACCACGATCGGGCTGTTCGCGCTCAACGGGTTTCTCAACATCATGTGGAGCCTGCTGTTCTTTCGTCTGCAAAGGCCGGACTGGGCCTTCGTCGAACTGATCGTGCTGTGGCTCTCCGTGCTGGTGCTGATCCTCTATTGTGGACGCTATTCGCGCCTCGCGACGCTGGCGCTGGTGCCGTACCTGATCTGGGTCACCATTGCCGGGGCACTCAACTGGAACATCGTCCAGCTCAACGGCCCGTTCTAGCATGGGCGCAGCCATGATGGAGGCGCTGTTCGCCAGCGGGCACGCGGCGGACATCGTGCTCGGCGTGCTGGCAGTCGAGGCGGTGATCCTCGCCCGGCGCGGCTGGAGCCTCACCACGATCATCGGCCTGATCGGCCCTGCGGCACTGATCGTGCTGGGCCTGCGTGCCGCGCTGGTTGGCGCGGAGTGGTATTGGGTCTCGCTGCCGGTCGCCCTCGCGTTCCCGCTACACCTCCTCGATCTGCGCCAGCGACTTCACGCTCGCGCCTAGCTCCTGCACCGAAACGACGAGAGCCCGACCACCAGGGCCGGGCTCTCTCGTGATACCGGGTCAGGCTGCGCGCGTCAGCGTGGCGGTGCGTAGTGGTGTTCCTGCGCCCACAGATACCAGTTGTCGACCACCGTACCAGTCAGCAGGATGCCGATCCCGCCGGTCAGCGTGGTCAGGATCGCGAACCACCATGCCCAGCGGTGGATCGATTCCATCGTCGCGTTGAAGCCCATGGTCCAGCGCCAGAACAGGCCTGCCCGTTCGGACGCTGTGCCGCGATCGGTGATCTGCTCGATCTCCCGCTCCCCGCCATAGCGGCTGACCGCCAGGATAGTCCCTCCGTGCATCGCGAAAAGCAGTGCGGACCCATAAAGGAAGGCGATCGAGAGTGCGTGGAACGGATTGTAGAACAGGTTGCCGTAGATCAGCGAGAAATTATTGGTCCAGTCGAGATGCGGGAAGATCCCGAAGGGCACCGCCTCCGACCAGCTGCCCATCAGTCCCGGGCGGATGAAGCCCAGCACCAGGTACAGCCAGATCGCACTGCCGAAGGCCCAGCAGACGTGCAGGCCCATCCCCAGCGCCCTGGCGCGGCGGTAGGTGCGAGCCCACCACAGCAGGATAGAGGTGGTCAGGAAGAACCCGGCCATGATCCACCAGCCGCCTTCCGCCAGCGGGACGAAGGGCGAGAAACCCCATTCGGGACCCGGCGGCTGAAGCGAGAGCCAGAAGAACTCGCGCACGAAGGCCAGTGGGCTCCAGTTGACCGAGGCGAGCATGTTGAGCCCGATAATCTCGATCGCTATGAAACCGCATAGGAGTGAGGCAAGCCCGAGCCAGCCGAGATAGATCGGCCCGAACTGCGCCTGGCCCAATTTGCCGAACCAGTGCGCATTCCAGTGCAGCGGGATGCGCGGTTCGTCGGTGAAGGGAAGATCGATGCCCATTTCGGGCGGACCTTCGAGCTGCACCTGGGTGAATATGTTCTGGTAGCGTGCCATGACGTCGTACCCTCCTCAGGACCAGACCGGGATGCTGCGCCACCAGCTCCACCATTCAGGGAAGCTGCCCTGGTACAGCGGCCCGGCAAGGATCATGCAGGCCGCACTCCAGAAGCCGGCGTTGAGCGCCAGCAGCAGGCCCACCCGGTGGATGCCGATGGTGCCGATCGAATAACCGACGAAATCGCGGAAATACGTGTCTTCGTACTCGGGCGATTTCACCTCGGTGCCGCGCGGCACGTTGACTGCGGAGAGCACCAGCCCTCCGTGCAACGCGAGCGCCAGACAGGTCGTGAAGAAAAAGGTGATCGCGACCATGTGCAGCGGGTTGTAATGGAAGTTCACGTAGGAATAGCCGGTGTTCGACACCCAATCGAGGTGGGTGAAAATACCGTAGGGGAAGCCATGGCCCCAGGCACCAAGCCAGATCGGGCGGATCACCACCAGCGTTGCGTAAGCCAGGATCGCGAAGCTGAACGCGACCGGCACGTGGTAGCCCATCCCCAGCTTGCGGGAGATTTCCACCTGCCTCAGCGCCCACGAAACGAACGCGATCAGCGCGCAGACGGTGATGATCTGCCAGTATCCCCCGGCATTGAGCGGGGCGGCGGCAAGCCCCGCATCGATGGGGGGCGGTTCGATGGAGATCAGCCACGGATTCCACGTCGGCCCCTGTGAGGCAGAAGCGAAAATCAGCAAGGTGCCCAGCAACGCAGATATTGCTGCAGTCACGCCGAAGAAACCCACATAGAATGGACCGACCCAGAAATCGAACAAGTCGCCACCGATCAGCGTGCCACCACGAACACGGTATTTTCGCTCGAAGCTAAGGAGCGCCATAGGTCCATCCTTCCCGCCCCGTCAGGCGGGGCTCGCAGGGTTCATCCCAGATACTTGTGCCGTGCCGCGTCAGCGGCGCCGGCTGCGGGGACGGAAGTTCAAGGCCGCCCCCGTTACGTGCGGCGGGTTACTAACCCGTCGCCGCCGGGCCTTCGACCGCCGCAGTGGTCGTCGCCGGGGCGGCACTTGCGCCATCGAGCCAATTGTACCGGTTCGTGCTGAGCAGGATGAAGTGGATCAGCAGCGCGAGGACGAAGAGAAACACGAACAGGCCGGTAAGCGCCCTGCGCGGATCGAAAATGAGCCAGATTCTCCACATTTCGTAATTCCTTTCATGTGGTTACGGCAGAAATGGCTCGCTGACGCCAACATGCGTCGGGCGAGCGAGACGGATCGGTCAGAGCCAGGGCTTGTAGATCCACAGTGCGATATGGGCGAGGACGGCGATCCCGGTGAAGCCCATGAAGGAACCGAGGAAAATCTTATGAAATTCCTTGGCTTCTTCCGGCGTCAGGTAGGTCCGCAGACCGAAGCGATCATCGCCAGGTGTCGGATCGTTCATTGGTCAATCTCCAAACTTGCTGGACAAGGTGGGGCGTCGCCGCCCCGGCGGTATCCGCGCGAGAAACAGTTCTCCCCCCGCGAATTGCTGAGCCCGGAACCGGGCGGATTGCGTGGACGCGCGCATCACCGGCCCGCTCCTTCGAGCAGTGCATCGGCAAGCCGGTCGGCAGTAACGGTGGCCTCGCCCGCATGGCGGGCGGCAGCTTCGGCGGCATCGCGCCAGCGCTTGGCGGCGGAGATGCGAACCAGCACGGGCTGCGCTTCCACGATCTGGTCGAGCCGTGCCTTGGCCGCAGGCTCCCAGCTCAACGCTGCCTGCTTGCGGGCGGGCGTTGCCTCGGCCTTGTCCATGTCCGAACCCAGTGGGAGGATGTGGAACAGCGCATCGAACAGCGCATTGCACACCTCCTGCACGAGGTAGGTCGCGCCCGAATAACCCATGAAGGGCGTGCCGGTGTGGCGACGGATCGCGGCGCCGGGGAAGCTTGCGGCGATGAACTGTGCCTGCGGGCCGTGGCCGCCGCCCGCAGCCTCGGCCATGTACATCCGCTCGTTGTAGGAACCGAACACCACCAGCGGCGGGTTCGCGTGGATCGCTGCGCGCACATCTTCGTTCTTGGGCTTCACCCCGGCGCAGCGCCCGAAAGCGAAGCTGCACGGCAGCCCCATGTCTTCTTCGAGGAAGTGCCGGATGCCGCGTGCATAGGTTTCGTTCGCGCAGATCCCGAAATTGGCGGTGCCGAAAAAGTCCTGTGTGACCGAGCGCCACAGATCCCACAGCGGCTTGATCGTGGTGTGTTTTTCCTTCTCGATGAAGGGTTCGGGGTCGAGCCCCAACTCCTCACCCAGCGCGCGGAGGAACCTGGTGGTCGATGTCAGCCCGATCGGCGCCTGGAAGAACGGCCGCTCCAGCAGTTCGCACAGGTTGCGGCCATATTCGCGATACATGCAGACATTGGCGTGCGCATTGGCGAGTTTGCGCATGTCCGCCAGATGGCTGCCTAGCGGGAATGACAGATTGACCTCTGCCCCGATGCCTTCGACGAGGCGGCGGATTTCGGCGAGGTCGCTCGCCATGTTGAACATGCCGTAAGCAGGCCCGATGATGTTGACGAGCGGCTTCTCGCCCTCTGTCAGCGCCTTCGCCTTGGGCATCTTTTTCGGCCCGAATTCGGTCCACAGCCAGCTCAATGCGCGGTCGGCACTTTCCCACTGATCCTCGTCGATCGTGCGCGGCAGGAAGCGGCGGATCGTGGTGCCTTCAGGCGTCACACCGCCGCCTATCATCTCCGCGATCGAACCTGTCACGACGACCGAGGGGAGTTCGGGGTCGAGCGTCTTCCACGCCCGCTTCATCGCGGCTTCGGTGCCGGTCTTGCCGAGCTCTTCCTCACCCAGTCCGGTAACGACGATCGGCAATTCGTGCGGCGGCAATCCGTCGGTGTAATGGAGCACGCTGGTCACTGGCAGGTTCTCGCACCCGACAGGTCCGTCGATGACGACCTGAAGGCCCTTGATCGCGGTGAACGCGTAAACCGCGCCCCAATAGCCGCCGGCCCGATCATGATCCAGAACGAGGCTCATGAGCCCACCGCCTCTGCCGCCTTGAGCGCGGCGGCCGTCTGAGCGGCGAATTTCTTCTTGAACTGGGGGCGGTCGACCGGGGTATCTTCCCAGATGCCCGCAGTGTCGTCCGCGCCGACACCTTCGAAGAAGTCCCGCATCTTGTCGAAGCGCGTCTTGTTGCCGAGCGCGGCGTTGACCACCTGCGCGAGGCTGCCCGCCCCTGCCGGACCCATCAGCGGTCGGGCCGAGATGAGATTGGTGAAGTAGAGCGCAGGCGTCGCCTTCTGCTTGGCATGCTGGACCACCGGGGTGGTACCGATGGCCAGATCGGGGCCAAATTCCTCGACCGCCGCGATGTCTTCTTCCAGAGTCGCGCGATAATTGACCCGCACGCCTTTGGCTTCGAGCCATTCGCGGTCGGGATCGGACCAGCGCGTTTTCGGGCAGGCAGTGCCGACGTAGGGCACGTCCGCACCGCTTTCGATCAGCAACCGCGCGACCAGCAGTTCGGAGCCTTCGTAACCCGAGACCGTGATCCGCCCCTTGACGGGCATTGCGGCAAGCGCGCCGGTTATGGCGGGCAGGATCGCGTTCTTGGCCGCATCGACCTTGTCTTGAGCGACGCCGCAGGCCGCACCGATGGCATCGAGCCATGCCGCCGTGCCGTCACGCCCGACCGGCGCGGAGCCCACCACGGACCGTCCCGCAGCCTCGAACTCGCGCACGCTGGCAGTGTAGAAGGGGTGGATCGCAGCGACGACCGCACAATCGAGCGCGCTGTACAGCTCACGCCATTCGCGTGTGGGCACGACCGGGCCTGCGGCGAGGCCCAGCGGCTCCAGCATCATGCCGATGCCGACCGGATCTGCGGGGAACATCTCGCCCAGCAGCGCCACGCTCGGGCGCTCGGCGATTGGGCCTTCGGGCCGCGCGACCGGGCCTTCCTCGGCCTCCTCGCGCGCATATTTGAGCATTGCGCCAGCGAGAACGTCCTTGGCTTCCGCGTGGGTCGGAATGCCGAAGCCCGGCACATCGATGCCGATCACGCGCACGCCGTTGATCTGGTCGGGCAGCAACCGCAGCGGCACACCGCTGGCGGTCGGCACGCACAGGTTGGTGACGATGATCGTGTCGTATTGTTCTGGGTCGGCCAGCTGCTCGACCGCTTCCTTGATATCCTCGAACAGCTTGCCGGTGACGAGCGTTTCGGAGCTGAATGGCACGTAACCGACGGTCCGACGCGCGCCGTAGAAGTGCGAGGTGAAAGTGAGGCCGTAAACGCAGCATGCGCTGCCCGAGAGGACGGTTGCAGTGCGCTTCATCCGCAGGCCGACGCGCAAGCTCCCGAAAGCGGGGCACATGCTTTGCGGCTGGTCGTGCGGCCCGGCCTTGGCCTCGTCGAGCGGGTAGTCACGGGCATACTGATCGAGGATGTCGCTCTTGCCCGCCTTGCGGGCAGCCTCGCGCATCGTGTCGCCACTGGCGCACCCGCCCGCTTCTGGCACGGTGTCGAGCCGGTCGCGGGATCGCTGATCGGGGGTGATGGCCTCGCTCATGTCCATCAAACCTCGTCGTACACCACTTCGAGGCTCGGCTTGGGCTCGAAGGAGCCGCCGCGCATGTCTTCCTGCGTCGCCGGGATCAGTTGCACATTGCCGCCCGTCTCGTCCGGGCTGAACAGGCCCAGCAGGCCGTCCTGCTCCAGCGGCGTCGGGCGATGCGGCGGCGCGGTCGCTACATTCTCCGCCAGTTCTTCGAACAGCGAGGCCCACTCGCCACCGGGCGTGCCGATGATCTGGTAGTTGGCCGACTTCTTGCGGATGTCGTCGTTCGCGGGGATCGCGCACAGCACCGGAATGTCGACCGCCTCGGCAAAGGCCTGCGCCTCGCCCGATCCGTCATCCTTGTTGATGATCATCCCCGCGACGCCGACATTGCCGCCCATGGAGCGGAAGTACTCGACCGCCTTGCAGACATTATTGGCGACGTAGAGCGATTGCAGGTCGTTCGACCCGACCACGATCACCTTCTGGCACATGTCGCGGGCGATCGGCAGGCCGAAGCCGCCACACACCACGTCGCCGAGAAAATCGAGCAGCACGTAATCGAAGCCCCATTCGTGGAAGCCCAGCTTCTCGAGCAGTTCGAACCCGTGGATGATCCCGCGCCCGCCGCAGCCGCGGCCGACTTCGGGCCCGCCCAGCTCCATCGCAAACACGCCGTCGCGCTGGAAGCAGACGTCCTCGATGCTGACCTCTTCGCCCGCGAGTTTTTTCTTCGACGAGGTTTCGATGATTGTGGGGCACGCCTTGCCGCCGAACAGCAGGCTCGTGGTATCGCTCTTGGGATCGCAGCCGATCAGCAGCACGCGCTTGCCCTGCTGCGCCATCATGTAGCTAAGGTTGGACAGCGCGAAGCTCTTGCCCGATCCGCCCTTGCCGTAGATCGCGATGACCTGCGTTTCCTTGGTCACCTCGCCGTCATGGACCGGATCGGGTTCGATCGCGGCCTCTTCGCGCAGCGCGTCGACGGCAGAAGAGTGGTCGAGATGGGTCATGCAAGTTCGCTCCAGTCCAGCACCAGCTTGAGGCAGTCTTGGTCCTCGAAAGCTGTGGGATATGCGGTTCGCGCGGCGCTTGCCGGGGCCACGTCGGTGATGAGCCCGGCGAGGCCGAGCGCGCCGCTTTCGATAAGGGTGTGGGTCGCGGCAAGGTCTTCGGGCTGCCATTCGGCGGCGACACGCAGGCGTGCCTCGCGCTGGAACGCGGCGGGAAAGGCAAAGCTGATCCGGCTGGCGTAGAAGCCTGCGAGCACGATCTCGCCCTGGCGGCCCAACCGGGTCATCAGGATGTCCATCACGTCGCTGCTGCCGCTGGCGTCGTAGATCGAGCGATAATCGTGGCGATCGTCGTCCTTGGGAGCGATCACATCATAGCCAATCGCGCCGGTGCGGCGGTGCGCCTTGTTGTCCCACACCGTAGGAGCAGGCGCGCCCGAGGCGATTGTCATGCGCGCCAGCAAGCGGCCAAGCACGCCGTGGCCCACGATCAGGTCCGGCGGTTCGCCACCGGCAAGCGCATGGCGAGCCGTCGCGGCGAGCGCGAACAGCACGCCCTGCTCTGCCAGCGACTCGGGTATCGGAAGCGCGCGGGCGGAGGGGACAATCAGCGTCCGCGCGGCGCCGCCGAACAGTCCGCGCGCATCGGTGTAGCAACTGGCCCCCGGAACGAAGACCCACTCGCCGATCCGGCCCGTCGCGTCGGGCCCGGCATCGACGATCCGCCCGACCGATTCATAGCCGGGTACCAGCGGGTAGCCCATTCCCGGGAACGACGGCATTTCGCCGGACCACAGCAGCTTCTCGGTGCCTGTGCTGACGCCGCTCCAGTGAATGGAGACGACCACGTCGGATGCCTCGACCGCGCGCAGCTCGAGACGCTTGAGCGCCAGGCGCCCCGGTCCTTCGAGTGTGACGGCCATTGCATCCATTGCCTCGGTCCCTCTCTTCCCTTGGGTCCGCTCACATCCGGAAAGGTGCGATGGCCCACCCTTTGGCTACGCTCGACAATCGGGACTGTCAATTCAGGATGACAGATTAGTTGTCAGGCCGTCGCGACGATCAGCGAGGCAATCAGCGGCTGCTGGGCGCCTATCGCGCGACTATGCGCAAAACCCGCGTCGCGCAGCATCGCGCGGATTTCCTTCGCGGCGCGAGGGCGGCCCTGGCCCATGGCCCAGAGATAGACGCCGAAATACGCATCGCCCATTGCTTCGGCGCCGGGAGTGTCGGCCATCGGCTCGGCGATCAGGAGGGTGGCGCCTGGCTCCAGCGCGGCGTGGATGTTGCGCAGGATATCCAACGCTGGACCGTCGTCGTGATCGTGGAGAATCCGGACCAGCGAGATGCAGTCGTAGCCTCGCGGGAGCGGATCTTCGAAGAAGCTGCCGGGGTGGACGGCGACTCGACCCGCCCCGAGTCGCGCAGCCACTTCAGGCAGGTCGAACAGGCCTAGGCGTAGCGCCGGATGCGCAGCACCGACCGCCTCCAGAAATGTGCCCCGCCCACCGCCGACATCGAGCAGCGAGGCATGGCGCGAGAGGTTATACGCCGCCAGAACCTCCTGCGCGACGGGCGCCTGCGAGGCGGACATCAGCTGCGAATAGGCATCCGCACGCTCCGGGTCGGACTCGGCAGCCTTCCCGGCATAGGACCAGAAACGCGACAATGCGGTCGGCTCCGCCCGGTCGGCACGCAGCAAGGCGAGCGGGTCGGCAAGATCGGCATAGAGCAGCCTGTGATGGCGAATCATCGCCAGCGCACCCGCATTGCCATGCAGCGCGGCTCCATGACGGCCGAGCACCCACCAATCCCCATCGACGTGCTCGACGATTCCGATCGCAGCCGCAGCGCGCAGCAGCCGCAGCGTGGCATCGGGTGACAATCCTGCGAGTCGCGCCAGTTCGTCGGCGCTTGCAGGCCCTTCTCCAAGGCGCTGCACACAACCGCTCTCAACCGCACACAAGAGCACTTGGGAATAGGTGAATCCCGCCACCAGATCGAACAGGGCACCCGCACGCCGCCTGGCGATCGGACGCAGAAAAGGGTTCGCCGCCGCGTGGCGCTGGAAGCGGGCGCTGCCGAGAATTCGATTGCGCCAGCCAAGCAGGCGCATCCTCCAACCACGCGGAGGATCATTCGATTGCGCTTGAGCGATTATCATTTGTCCAGTTTGTTGGACACATGCTATGTAAATAGCAATCGCCTTCTAGGGAGAGAGCGCGAATGAACGGCAAGGCGGTCGTGATCGGAGCGGGAATTGGCGGGCTTGTCGGCGCCGCGCTCCTCGCCGCGCGAGGGCACGACGTCACCGTGATCGAGAAAGAGCCCCATGTCGGCGGCAAGGCCCGCAGGCTGGCGGTCGACGGCCAGCCGATCGACGCCGGGCCGACCGTGTTCACCATGCGCGAGGTGTTCGAGGAGATATTCCGCGCCTGCGGCAGCGACATCCGTTCCGCGCTCTCGGTAAAACCCGCGCAACTCATCGCGCGCCACGCATGGTCGCAGGACGAGCGACTCGACCTGTTCGCCGATCCGATGCGCAGCGAAGAGGCGATCGGCGACTTCGCCGGGGCCGAGGCGGCGCGCGGCTATCGCGCGTTCAGGGCCGAAGCGCGGCGGATCTACAATATCCTCGACGAAAGCCTGCTGCGGCAAAGCAAGGTCTTCTGGCCGCTCCCGCTGATGCAGCGGATCGGCCTCACCCGGGTCGGCGATCTTGCCGCGATCCGCCCCTACGAGAGCCTGTGGAAGGTACTCGGCGAGCATTTTCAGGACCAGCGCCTGCGCCAGCTGTTCGCCCGCTACACCACCTATTGCGGCTCCTCCCCCTTCTCCTCCCCCGCCACGCTGATGCTTATCGCGCATGTCGAGGCGAGAGGCGTGTGGCTGATCGATGGGGGGATGAGCGCGCTGGCCGAGGCGCTCAAGACGCTGGCAGAGGCGAACGGCGCACGCTTCCGGCTGGGCGAAGGCGTCGACCGGATAGAGACCGGTCGGCGGGGCGTCTCCGCCGTGATCCTGTCGGAAGGGGAGCGGATCGCAGCCGATGCAGTGCTGTGCAATGCCGATCCCGCAGCGCTCGCCAACGGGCGCTTTGGTGAGGAGGCGACGCGTGCGGTCGGCCGCGTACCGCAGGGCCGTCGATCCCTGTCGGCCATGGTGTGGCTGGCGCATACGAAGACCGACGGATTCCCGCTCTCGCGCCACAACGTTTTCTTCTCTCCCGACTACCGCGCGGAGTTCGACCAGCTGAAACGGGGCCGCCAGATCGACGACCCGTCGGTCTACATCTGCGCGCAGGATCGCGCCGCCGATATCACCGAAGATACCGCTCCGCCCGCCGGGCGCGAGCGGTTTCAGGTGATCGTCAACGCCCCGGCTAATGGCGACCGCCACGACTTTACCCAGAAGGAGCTCGACCAATGCACGCGCAGCATGACACGCAGCCTCGCCCGCTGCGGGCTGGAGCTGGAGGCGGATTTCCCGCACCGGCTGGTCACCCCGGCGGATTTCGACGCGCTGTTCCCTTCGACGGGTGGGGCCCTTTATGGACGGGCCTCGCACGGATGGGCGGCGTCCTTCCTGCGCCAGGGGGCGACGACGCGGATCCCTGGTCTCTTCTGCGTCGGGGGGAGCACCCATCCGGGCGCGGGCGTGCCGATGGCCGCCTTGTCCGGGCAGATCGGGGCGCGCGCGGCGACGGAACGCCTCGCTTCGATGCGGCCATCCCACCCGGCGGCTATGGCTGGTGGTATGTCGACGCGATCTCGGAAGACGGCCGGCACGGCCTGACCATCATCGCCTTTCTGGGCAGCGTCTTCTCGCCCTATTACAAAGCCAATGGGCGCGGCAATCCGCTGGATCACGTCGCGCTGAACGTTGCACTCTACGGCCCCAAGGCGCGCTGGGCGATGACCGAGCGCGGGTGCGGCGACGTGGTGCAGGAACGCGATATGCTCTCCATCGGGCCGAGCAGCGTGCAGTGGACAGGCAGCGCGCTGGAAATCACCATCGAGGAACGCGACAAGCGGCTGGGCATCCCCTGGCAACGCCCGGTGCGCGGGCTGATCCGGGTGATCCCGGAAGCGCTCAACCCGGTGGGCTTCGCGCTCGACCCGGGCGGAAAGCACCACTGGCACTGCCTCGCCCCGCGTGCACGGATCGAGGTGGAGATGCACGAGCCTTCGGTCAGCTGGTCAGGCCGCGCCTATCTCGATTCCAACTTTGGATGCGAGTCGCTCGAAGATGGGTTCGATGTCTGGCACTGGTCGCGCGCGCACCTGAAGGATGGCGCAGTGGTCAGCTATGAAGGCCAGCGCAGCGACGGCTCGCGCTTCGCCAGCGCGATTCGTTTCGACGCCTATGGCCTGCCGCAACAGGCGGAGCTGCCGCTTGCAGCACCGCTGCCCAACACCGCCTGGCAGATGGAACGGCGCACCCGTGCCGATCGCGGCCATGCAAGCGTGATCAAAACGTGGGAGGATTCGCCCTTCTACGCGCGCTCCACGCTGGGCGCGCGGCTTTATGGCGAACAGGTGGTCGCGGTGCAGGAGAGCCTGAACCTGCGGCGCTTCGCATCGCCCGTGGTCCAGTTCATGCTGCCCTACCGGATGCCACGGGTCGCTGGCTGAAATTGTTCAAGACATGCGTCAGCTCGAAGAGTCGCGCTCGCGTTCCTTCTGTTCCTTGTCGCGCCTTATCTCCCGGCTGACCGACCAGTATTGCCAGCCGGCGAAGCCCAGCGCGACCACCGCGGTAAACACGATCTCGATCCAGCCGAAATGCTCGCGGAAGCCTTCCATCGCTTGCTCTCCCTCAGGGACTAAATAGCACGGGCTTCCAGAAACGCGCGGATCAGCTGCGCGACCCGCTCGGGCTGCTCCTCGTGCGCGAGGTGGCCGAGGCCATCGAGCACCTCCAGCTTGGCGGCGGGCAGCTTGCCTGCGGCATCCTCCACGCCGCTCAGCGGAATCGCATCGTCGCCGCGCGCGTGGATCAGCAGCACCGGGTTCGCGATGCCCGGCAGCGCGCGGTCGAGCGTATCCAGGTCCCAGTTGGCCATCATCGCCAGCGCGCCGCGCGCGTGGCGGCTGTTGCCCAGCAAGGTTGCGTAGCAGCGCGCGCCTTCGCGATCGAGGCGCGAGCCGGTCGAGCGCTGGATGAAACCCTCGGTATCGCCAGCCAGGCGCGTCATGCCCGAGAAGAACTTGGGCACCAGCGGATTGAGCGCGAGCAGTCGCGCGACGGCCGGGAAGACCTGCGTGGCAGGCCAGGGAAACGGCGCAAGCGCAGGGTTGAGGCCGATCACCGGCGTATCGGGATAGCGCCCCTGCACCAGAGTGAGCCCGATCGCCGCGCCCGCCGAATGGCCGATGATCGCGGCGGGCGCGATGTCCATCGTCTGGATCAGGCCGTGCACCGCATCGGCCATGCCGGGCAGGGTCATCTGCGAATCGCGCACGCTGCCGGTAAAGGCATGGCCCGGCAGGTCTGGCGCGATCAGGGTATAGCGGTCTGCCAGTTCGGGCATCACGCCGCGCCACGAGTGGCACGATGCGCCGGTGCCGTGCAGCAGCAGCAGAACCGGGGCGGTGCCCAGTTCCTGCCCCATGACCTGCGCGTGCCAGCGGATGCCGCCGCTCTGGACGAAGCGGCTGGCGTCGCGATGCGGCCAGTGGCGCCCGTCGCGGTCCCAGTTCAGCGGCTCGCTCATGCCGCGCGCGCCTGCGGGGCGGCAGCGTTGACCGCCGCGTGCAGCTTCGCCGCATCGGCCATCGGCAGCGCGAGGAAGCGCGCGCGCATCGCCTGCGCCAGCTCGCCCGCCTCCGGCGCGGTGCGCGCGGATATGTCGACCACCAATGCATCGATCCCGCGCGCGGCGATCGCTCGCGCAGCGTGCAGCGCGTCGGCCTTCGCCTGCGGGCGGCCGCCCTTGCCTTCGCCATCTACATTGGCGCGCCCATCGGTCAGGATCACCAGATGCGCGGTCTTGCCCCGCGCCTGCACCGCCTCGGCCAGCTGGTGCCCGGCGCTCAGCCCCAGTGCGAGCGGCGTGCCGCCCCCGCCCGGCATCCCCGACAGCACACGCCGGGCGCGGGTGAGCGACCGGGTCGGGGGCAGCAGCAGCTCTGCGCCCGTCCCCCGGAAGGCGACCAGCGCGACCTCGCTGCGGGTGACGTAGGCCTGCGCGAGCATCAGCTCGACCGCGCCCTTCGCCTCCGCCAGCCGCGCCGCCGCCGCCGAGCCCGAGGCATCAACGCAGAAGATGGTCACGCGCCCGCTGCGCTCCTCGTAGCGGCGCACGCGGATGTCGGAGCTGCGGATGATCAGGCGGTCATTGTCCGCTTCGTATTCGCGCCGGCGCAGCTGCTGCCACGGCACCGCCGCGCGCAAAGTATCGACCAGCGCCAGCCGCGCCCCGCCGCGCGGACTTCCGGGCCGCGCGGAGAGCGGCTTGCCGCGCAGGCCGGAGATACGCTTCTTGCCCCCGCCACTGCCGCTGCTGCGCCGCGCGCGCCCCTCGGCCAGCTGTGCGAGCAGATCGGGCGGAATGCTCGCGAGCGTGGCGTCGAGCACGACGTCCTCCAGCAGAGTCTCGCCGGGATCGGATGCCTCGTCGCGCTCGCCCCCATCGGATGGGTCGGGCGGCGGTGCAGACTCTTCCTCATCCTCCGCTTGCTCGGGCATTCCGGGCAGGCGGGTCGCCCTGGGGCCGAGCACCAGCCGCGCGGCGGCGGCGATGTCCTCCTCGCTCACGCTCCCGCGCCCCTCAAGCGCAGCATGCGCGCGCGCGGCAAGCGCCGCGAAATTGAGCGGCCGGACCGACTCTACACCGAGCGCAGCAGCGGTCGCGGCGAGCGCGTGCAGCGCCTCTTCACCCAGCGGGGCGACGCGGGCGGGATCGGCGCTACGCAGCGTGCCTTCCATCTGGCGGGCATGCGTCAGGTCGCAATGGAACGCCACGCGTTCGAGCAATGCAGCGGGCGGCGCCTCGTCATCCGTGCCATCGTCGAGCAGCACCAGACCGAACCGCGCATCGCCATCCAGAGCTTGCGCAAGCCGCCCCGCCACCGCGTGGTCGAGCCGTTCGGCCAGCGGCACGACCAGCACGCCGCCCGCGATCTCTTCCAGCAGGCCGCGTGCGCGCACCGTGCGTCCGCTCGCGAGGCTGGCGGCGAGATCGACCCCGCCCAGCAACCGCTCGTCATCGACGTGCGCCGGCATCCGCCGCATCGCCACGCCTTCATCGCGCAGCATCTCGATCAGAGCCTCGCGCGCAGGCCCGCTGCCGCGCAGGCTGATCCCGCCCAGCCGGTCTGGCGCGACGAGAAACAGCGAGAGGGCGAGGCACGCATCATGCGCCGGATCGGGCGGAGTAGCCTCGATCCCGGTCACGCCAAAACTTCGGCAATCGCGCGCTCGATCCGCGCGGTCGAGCCGGTCTCGTCGAGCACATCGCGTCGCAGCCGGTGCCGTAGCGCCGAGGGTGCGACTGCGGTCAGATGCGCAATGCCCGCCGTCTTCGCGCCTTCCAGCGCGGCAAGCGCCTTGGCCGCGCGCATCAGGGTGAGTTCACCGCGGAGGCCATCCGCGCCCACCGCCATGCACAGCTCAGCCGCCTTGTGCAGCACCGCATCGGGCAGCTCGACCGAGGCCAGCCGCTTGCGCCCGCGATCGACCCGGCGCAGCACCTTGGCGTCCTCTTCCGCCCAGCTATCGGCGAAGCTTTGCGAGTCCGCCTCCTGCGCGGCGCATCGGCGCATGATCTCGACCCGCGAGTCGATATCGCCCGGCGTGCGCACCTCAACGGAAAGACCGAAGCGGTCGAGCAATTGCGGGCGCAGCTCGCCCTCTTCGGGGTTGCCGCTGCCGATCAGCACGAACTTGGCCGGATGGCGGATCGACAGGCCTTCACGCTCGACCACGTTCTCGCCCGAGGCGGCCACGTCCAGCAGCAGATCGACCAGATGATCTTCGAGCAGATTGATCTCGTCGATATAGAGAAAACCGCGATGCGCCTTGGCCAGCAGCCCCGGCTCGAACGCCTTTTCACCGCTGCGCAGCGCGCGTTCGAGATCGAGCGCACCCAGCACGCGGTCTTCGGTTGCGCCCAGCGGCAGATCGACGAAGGGCACGGCCCGCTTGCGCAGCGGGCCGGTGCCGCACACGTCCGGATAGCGCGCCTGATCTTCCTTGGAGCAGCCGTAGGGGCAATCCTTCACCGCGCTGATCGGCGGCAACAGCCCTGCCAGAGCGCGCGCAGCGGTGGACTTGCCCGTCCCCCGATCGCCGAACACCATCACGCCGCCAATCGCAGGGTCCACCGCCGCGATCAGCAGCGCCTGCTTCATCTCGTCCTGACCGACGATCGCTGAAAACGGGAAACGCGCCATCTGGTCCGCAGAGTGTCGCAGCAGGAGAGCGCTGGCAAGGGCATTCCTCCCCATTCCTCCCCCCATTCCCCCATTGTACGGCCCGCCCGCGCTGCTAGGGAAAGGTGGCATACTGCAACCAATATGGGAGAGAGAAAGCAATGTTCAGTCACGTGATGCTCGGCGCCGACGATATCGAGGCGTCCAAGACCTTCTACGATGCCTGCTTCAAGGCGCTCGGCGGGCGCGAGGGCTCGGTCGATCCCAAGGGCCGGGTGATCTACATGCACAACGGAAGCATCTTCCTGCTGACCAAGCCGATCGACGGGCAGCCCGCGAGCTGCGGCAATGGGTCCACCATCGGTTTTGCTGCGACCAGCGAGGAACAGGCCAATGCATGGCACGAGGCGGGCCTCGCCCATGGCGGCACCGCGATCGAAGACCCGCCCGGCATCCGCGAAGGCGCGGGCATGAAGCTGTATCTCGCCTATCTGCGCGATCCGGCCGGCAACAAGATCTGCGCGATGTACCGCCCGGGCTAAGCCAGCCTGTCTCCTCCCCCTTGAGGGGGAGGCTGGGTGGGGGTGTACGGCATTCATGGCCTCGGTGGATAAGCCACCAACGCCGAACCCCCACCCCCTCCCCTTGGGGAAGGGAGAAGAACGGCTAACCCCGCTCCACCAGGAACAGGGCGAATTCGGCGCGCAGGTTGGCGCCGAATTCGCCGATCTCGCGCCCCTTGGCGAAGTACCAGCTGCGCGTAATCCGCGCGCGGCGATCGCCAACCAGTTCCTTGAAATCGACCACGGTCAGATTGCGGATATTGCCGGTCGCGTGCCAGCTCTCGGGCAGCGCAGGCGTCACCGGCATGCGTCCACCCAGCCCCAGCGCGACCCGCATCCGCCAGTGCGCGAAGTTGGGGAAGCTGACGAAGGCAGCGCGCCCCACCCGCAGCAATTCGTCGATCACCTCGGCAGGCCGGTCGACCATCTGGATCGTCTGGCCGAGGATCGCGTAATCGAACGCGTCGTCCGGGTAATGCACCAGATCGGCCTCGGCATCGCCCTGCACCACCGATAGCCCGCGCGACACACAGGTCGCCACGCGTTCGGGATCGATCTCAAGCCCGCGTGCGTCGATTCCCTTGTGCTCCGCCAGCGCGGCGAGCAGCGTGCCCTCTCCGCAGCCGATATCGAGCACGCGCGATCCGTCGGGGATCGTCCCGGCAATCGCTGCAAGGTCGGGGCGCAAATCGGGAAGCTCGCTCATTGGTAGATGTCCGGGAAATGGCGCTGCATGAAAATGCCGGGATCGGTTAGCGGCTGCCAGCCGAGACCTTCATACAAACCGTGCGCATCGCGTGTCGCCAGCATCCAGCGGCGCAGCCCCGGCAATTCGGGATGCTCCTGCAAATAGCCGACCATCGCTTTGGCCAGCCCTTTGCCTCCGTGCCCGTCGAGCACATAGACATCCGCGAGATAGGCGAAGGTGGCCCGGTCGGTGATGACCCGTCCCATGCCGACCTGCGCGCCGCCATGCAGCGCCGACACGCACAGGCTGTTGGCCAGCGCGCGTTCGACCTTATCGAGCGGGATGCCCGGCGACCAGTAGCTCTGCGTTAGAAAAGCGTGCGCAGCCCGGGCATCGGCCCCCTCGCGCAGTTCATAGCCTTTCGGGAGTTCGGTCACGACACGAACCCCTGCACGACCTCGTCCAGCCCCGGCGTATCGAGCAGGAACCCGTCGTGGCCGTAAGGCGATGACAACTCGACAAAGCTGACCGGCGCGCCCGCCGCGTTGAGCGCACGCACGATGTGGCGGCTTTCCTCCGTCGGATAGAGCCAGTCGGTATCGAAGCTGACGATGCAGAACCGAGCAGTGGCATGCGCGAAGGCATCGGCCAGCCGCCCGCCGTGTGTTTCCGCCAGATCGAAATAGTCCATCGCGCGGGTGATATAGAGGTAGGAATTGGCGTCGAACCGGCGGGTGAACCCGCTGCCCTGGTACCGCAGGTAGGATTCGACCTGAAAATCGGCCTCGAACCCGAACGACTTCGCCCCATCGCTGCCATCGGGCCGCTGCTGCAGCCGTCGCCCGAACTTCTCGGTCAGGCCCGCTTCGGAAAGATAGGTGATGTGCGCCGCCATCCGCGCCACAGCGAGGCCGGAATCGGGATGGGCGCCGCCGTGATACTCGCCCCCGCGCCAGTGGGCATCGGCCATGATCGCCTGCCGCCCGACCTCGTGGAAGGCAATGTTTTGCGCGGACTGGCGCGCGGCGCTGGCCAGCACCAGCACGCGCCCCGCCCGCCCCGGAAAATCGGACGCGAAGGCGAGCGCCTGCATCCCGCCCATCGACCCGCCGACGAGCGCATGCACCCGCTCGATCCCAAGCGCGTCGAGCAGCCCCGCGATCGCGCGGACCATGTCGTGGATGGTCACCACCGGGAAGCGCTGGCCATAGGGCGTACCCTCGGCAGCAGCTTCGGGATCGACGCTGGCCGGGCCGGTCGATCCCATGCACCCGCCGATCACATTGGCGCAGATCACGCAGAAGCGGTCAGTGTCGATCGGCTTGCCCGGACCGACCATGCGATCCCACCAGCCCGGCTTGCCGGTCGCGGGGTGCGGGCTCGCCACGTACTGGTCGCCGGTCAGCGCGTGGAAGATCAGCACCACATTGTCGCGCGCTGGCGAAAGCTCGCCATATTGCTGGTAGGCGACCGTTACCGGCGACAGGATTGCCCCGCTATCGAGCGGCAGGGGATCGGGCAGAGTGAGGGCGGTCGCGGGGTCTTGCATATCGGCGTGAGGTGAAAGAGCAAAAACAGGCCTTCGACAAGATCATGGCGAGCGGTTAGGGGAATTTCTCCTGAAATCCGCCGGTGCCGGGCCAGCGCGCGCACGGCTCCCCTCTTTGCGAAGCTCTGCCATGAAACCGACCGCAACGCCGCCACAAGCCAAGCCCTATATCCTCGAGATCGCGCCCTATGTGCCGGGCGTTGCCAAGGCGGCAGACGGACGCGCGCTGACCAAGCTTTCCGCCAACGAGAACCCTCTGGGGTGCAGCGACGCTGCATTGGTCGCGATGATGCAGAGCCGCGAGGCGGCGCGCTATCCCGATCCCGACAGCATCGCGCTGCGCAATGCGCTGGGCGAACTGCACGGGATCGACCCGGCGCGGATCGTCTGTGGCACAGGATCGGACGAGCTGCTCAACTTGGCCGCGCAGGCCTTTGCCGGTGTGGGCGACGAAGTGCTGATGCCGCAATTTTCGTTTGCAGTGTATCCGATCGCCGCGTGGCGCGTGGGCGCGGTGCCTGTAGAGGCCACGGCGAAGGACTTCGGGGCCGATGTCGACGCGCTGCTGGCAGCGGTCACGCCCGCTACTCGGATCGTGTTCATCGCCAATCCGAACAATCCGACGGGCACCTGGCTGCCCCATTCGGAAATCGAGCGGTTGCACGCGGGGCTGCGGAGCGACGTTCTACTGGTGCTCGATCAGGCCTATGCCGAATATCTCGACGACGAAGGCACGCCCGGCCTCACTTTGGCAGCCGAGGCGGAGAATGTGCTGGTCACCCGGACCTTCTCCAAGATCTACGGTCTCGCCTCGGCGCGGGTCGGCTGGGCGACCGGCGCGGCGCATCTGGTCGATGCGCTCAACCGGATACGCGGGCCGTTCAACGTGACCGGGGCCGCGCAGGCCGGGGCGCTGGCCGCGCTTGGCGATCAGGATTTCGTGCGCCGCTCACGCGAGCATAACACCCACGGGCGTGAAGCTTTCGTCCGGCGGCTCGGCCAGCTGGGCAATCGGGGCGTTTCAATCGTGCCGAGCGAGGCGAATTTCGCGCTGGTCCGCTTTGCCGACCAGCCGACTGCGGAGCGCGTGCGCGATGCCATTGCCGATGCAGGCTACGCGGTGCGCCACCTGCCCGGCCAGGGGCTGGGCGAAGGCTTGCGCATTACCATCGGCAGCGACGAGGACATGGCGGCGGTCGGAGGCGCGATCGAGAGCGCCATCACCGGTTGAGCGTGTTGATCGCCTCGCGCACCTTCGCCTCCACCTCCTCGCGCGGCAGGCCCGGTTCGATGGCTGCGCCGAAGCGATAGGTGATCTGCCCCGGGCGCTTGACGAAGCTGCGGTAGAGCGGTCCGCTGTTCACCGCGACCGGCACCACCGGCAGGCCCAGCAGCTTGTAGAGCCCTGCGAAGCCGGAGACGATCTCGCCTTCTTGCCCGTGCGGAATGCGGGTGCCTTCGGGGAAGATCAGGAACGGGCGCCCTTCCGCCTTGGCCTCCTTAGCCGCGCGCATCAGATCGCGCAGCGCCTTGGCCCCGTCCGCGCGGGCGACCGGAATGATCCCGTACTTTGTCGCTGCCCCGCCCCACAGCGGGATTTCGAGCAGCTCCTGCTTTGCAAAGACCACCGGCGCATCGAAAAGCTTCGGCGAGTCGATCGCTTCGAAAAAGCTCTCGTGCCGCATGGCGTAGAGCGCGAGACCGTCGATCGGCGCGCCCTCGGCAATTACCCGGATGCCCAGAAGATTGCGCAAGGCCCAGCGATGCGTACCGCTCCAAGCGCCCGCCAGCTTGCGCATGCCGTTCCGCCCCCGCAAGGGCGCAACCGCCAGCAGAGCCAGCGTGGCGAGGTAGAAAACGACATAGAAGGCGAGGCTGCGGATCAGGTTCATGTCAGGAGAACAGCGGGCCCACCGTGCGGCTGACCAGCCATTTGTGATACTCGATCAGCAGCAGCCACAGGCTCGGCTCGCTGCGCACCGCATCCTTGATCAGCTTCACATCGTCGGGCAGCTGGCGGCGCAGCTCGGTCGCAGCACGGCGCATGTGCCAGTCGCTGGTAACCAGGCGCAGGCTCTTAATCCCGTGCGCCTCCACCCATTCGCGCGTTTCCTGCGCATTGCCGCGCGTGTCCGTCGCCGCAAAGCCCAGCGTGACACAGCACTCCATCACCCGCTCGGGCACCTTGAACTGCGCGGCGAACTCGCCGGGCTTGACCTCGGGATCGACGCCGGTGACCAGCAGGGTGTCGGCGCTGTCGGTCTGGACCACCTCCAGCCCGCGCTCGATCCGCCCTGCATAGCCGGTGGGCACGATCACCGCATCGGTCCGCTCCATCGGCGCAGGGCCGGGCAGCCACCCGGCAAACCAGATGAAGCCGAGCACCCACACGAGCACGATGGCAAGGCCGACACGCCAGATCACAACATCTTCCTTACTGCCGCGAGGACGGTGAAGCGCGCAGTTGCAACCGCCAGCAACACCCCGAAAACCGGGATCAGCGCGATCACGATCCAGTCCACCCAGTCAAGCCCCGCGCTCGCGATCATCCCGCTATCGAGAGCCGCGAACTGGTAGCCCAGACCCAGCACTGCGGCGAGCCCGAGGACCAGCCCGGCCGCCCCGCCGAGGACCGAATCGACCAGCACCGCCCGCTGGAACAGCTGCGCGATCTGCCCGTCGGTCCCGCCCAGCAGGTGGACGATCTCGATCGTCGCGCGGTTGTTGCCGAGCGCGCTGCGCGCTGCAAGGAACACCGCCGCAGCGCTCGTCACCGCCAGCAGCAGGACCAGCGCCAGCGCGAGATATTGCAGCGACCTGAGCGCATTGAAGACCGGCTGCAACCAGGACGACTGCGCATCGATCCGCGCATCTGGGGCGGTTCCTGCCAGCGCATCGCCCAAGGCCTCGATCACCTCAGGAGTTGCTCTGCCCCCCAGCCGCACATCGATCAGTGCGGGCACCGGCACGGTCTCGGCATCGCCCGCACTGCCCAGCCACGGCTCGATCAGGCTGTCGAGCTCTTCCTGCGGAACGATCCGGCTGTGCGCGACCATATCCATGCCCTGCAACACCGCCTGCGCAGCCTCCGCCTGCTCGGCCCGGCTGCGCGGATCGGCGTCGAGGATCTGCACGGTCACCCCGCCCGACAGCTCCGAACGCGCATCGCCTGCCAGGTTGCCGAGCGACAGGCCTGCGCCCGCCGCCAGCACCGTCAGCGCGACCATGATCGCCAACACCCACGGCATCGGCCCGGCCAGCCGCGCCTGCGGGATCAGCGCGCGCGCTTTTTCACCTGCGAAGGGCGAATGGCCTGCGCGCGCCGCATCACTGAGCGGTGGCTGGCTCATCGCTGCGCCTTCGCGCCTGCCGGGCTGCGCGGGGGATAGCGCAGCGCGCCGGTCGGGTCCGCCAGCCGCCCCTTGTCGAGCCGCATGATGGTCGAACTGCGCACGTTCTGCAGCAGATGCACATCGTGGGTCGCCACGATCACCGTCGTGCCCAGCCGGTTGAGCGATTCGAACAGGCGCATCAGCTTCAACGCCATGTCGGGGTCGACATTGCCGGTCGGCTCGTCCGCCAGCAGCATGTCGGGCCGACCGATCACCGCGCGCGCGATCGCCACCCGCTGCTTCTCCCCGCCCGACAATGTCTCCGGTCGAGCCTCGGCCCGATGCGCCAGCCCGACCCATTCGAGCATGTCGGATACCGGCTGCACCAGCTCGCTCTCGTCCACTCCTGCAATCCGAAGCGGCAGCGCGACGTTGTCGAATGCAGAGAGATGGTCGACCAGCCTGAAGTCTTGGAAAACAACGCCCAGCCGCCGCCGGAAGCCGGGCAGGCGCGCGCGCGGCAGGGTAATCACATCGCTGCCGAACATGCGGATGATCCCGCGCGAGGGGCGCTGGGCAAGGTACAGCAGCTTGAGCAGGCTCGTCTTCCCCGCCCCGCTTGCGCCGGTCAGGAAATAGAAGCTGCCCGGCCACAGCGAGAAGCTGATGTCGGTCAGGATTTCCTTGCCGGTCCCGTAACGCAGGCCGACATTGTCGAAGAACGCGACTTCGCCGTCACTCCCCGACATCGTGCTGCCTCATGCCCTGTCGACCCGTCCCATGGTTAACCAAGCAGGGGATATAGGCGGCATTGTGTGTGGACAAAAGGCGCAAAACCGCCCCGTCCACCGACGGGAAGCTTGCCTGTCGCTGCTTGCAAGGCGTAATGTGGAGGACACTATGATACTCGCCTGCCCTGCCTGCGATACGCGCTATGCCGTGCCCGACAGCGCGATCGGCCCCGAGGGACGGACCGTGCGCTGCGCGCGCTGTCGCCATAGCTGGTTCCAGTCGGGCAGCGAACTCGACCTAGAAGAGCTGGAGCGTGATGGCACAGCGACCAGCGTCGAGGACGGACCCGCTCCGCGCCAGCCCTGGCATGACGTTCCCCCGATCGGCGCTGCCGAGCCGCGCGAGCGTGCGAGCGAGGACCGCTCCCAGTTCTCGGCCGAGCCGCCGTTTAGGCCGCGCCGCAATCCGCTCAAGATGTGGGGCATGGCGGCAAGCCTGTTCGCGGTCATCTCGGTCGGCGCGATCGCGGCGGTCAGCTATGCGGGGCTGCCAGACTGGGTGCCGGTGAGCAGGCCCACCTTCGCGATGGAAGAGCCCGACCTGGTGCTCGAATTCCCGGCCAGCAAGCAGGATCGGCGCACGCTGCCCGACGGCAGCGAATATTTCGGCGTCGCGGGCGAGATCAAGAACGTCGGACGCGAAACGAAGGCGGTGCCCCCGGTGCTGATCGTCCTGTACGATTCGCGCAATCGCAAGGTCTACAACTGGGAAATCCTCCCTCGCCAGGGCCGCCTGCAGCCGGGCGAGACGCTGAGCATCAACGAGGCGATCACCGACCTGCCCAAATCGGCCCGTTTTGCGGAGATCGGCTGGAGCCCGTCCTGATGTAACCGGCGCAGCGCGGGTACCCGGCGGATTTCTTGCAAGATTGTTCGCCAAACCCGCTTGCGGGGTGCCCCGCCCCCTGCTAGTGGGCCGCTTCCTCACGGGGTCGAGCCAATTGGCAGGCCCCGGATGCAGCCCGAAAATTACGGGCTTGTGTGCGGTCGTGGCGGAACTGGTAGACGCGCAACGTTGAGGTCGTTGTGGCC
>CAXAXQ010000021.1:0-63748 GCA_963972905.1 uncultured Erythrobacteraceae bacterium | reverse complement strand
CCCGCCAGCCGCGACGGGGCCGACCTGTTCACCGTGGACGAACGGCTCAAGCTGCTCAGCTTCACCGGCTCGGACGTCGTCGGCTGGAAGCTCAAGGCGAAGGCAGGCAAGAAGAAGGTCGTCATGGAGCTGGGCGGAAACGCCGCGGTGATCATCGACCGCGATGCCGATCTCGAGGATGCCCTGCCGCGGGTCATCAAGGGCGCTTTCTACCAGTCCGGCCAATCATGCATCTCGGTCCAGCGGATCCTCATCCACGAGGATGTCTACGACAGCTTCCGCGACATGCTGGTCGAGGAAGCGAAGTCCCTCGTCGCGGGCGATCCCAAGGACAAGGACACCTTCATCGGCCCGATGATCGACGACGGCGAGGCCGAGCGGGTCGAGGCATGGACCAAGGAAGCCCTCGACCACGGCGCCAAACTGCTGTGCGGCGGGACGCGCGACGGGCGGATGATCCCCGCCACCCTGCTCGAAGATGTCGACCGCGATGCCAAGGTCGTGAACGAGGAGGTCTTCGGGCCGCTCGCCGTGCTCATGAAGTTCTCCACTTTCGACGAGGCGATCGAGGAAACCAACCGCTCCGAATTCGGGCTGCAGGCGGGCATCTTCACGCGCGACCTATTCAAGATGTTCGATGCGTGGGACCGGCTCGAATATGGCGGCATCTGCATCAACGAGATCCCTAGCTACCGCGTCGACAACATGCCCTATGGCGGGGTCAAGAACTCCGGCCTGGGGCGTGAAGGCGTGCGCTTCGCGATGGAGGACATGACCGAAATCCGGAACCTCGTGATCCGGCGGTGATCGCACGGGGCCGGGAGTGCACGTTCAGGGGCGCGGCACGACCGTCAGGCGATATGGGATGTAGAGCAGCACTTCGCCCGGCCCCGACCGCGCCCAGCGGACCGGCATGTTGAGGCCCTCCACCTCGACCGCGTAGTCATCGCCCATGCGGCGCGCCATCGCGGCGGAATCCTGCGCGATCCGCTCGGCGATCTGCGGGCGGTAACTGTCCGGTCCGACGATAGAGAGCGTCGCATCGCCCCATTCGTCCATCTGCGCGCGTCCCACCTCCGGCACCGATTCGATGAAACGCGCGATCTGCGCCTCGGCCTGTTCGCCGGACTGGGTCTTCCCAAGCCGCGCCTTGATGAGGACGATCACCCGCTCGCTGTCGGGGCGGTTGTCGACCTGCAGCGCAACCTCCTCGACATTGTCGGGGGTCAGAGTGGTCAGGATATAGTCGCCATAGGCCAGTTCGACCCCGGCGGCGTTTGCCCGTCGCACGGCGTCGGAGAGCGTCGCACGGATTTCACGACGCCGCTGTGTCTGGTCGCGGGTGTCACCCCGGATAACGACCGGCTGGACGAGGAAGTCGGCCGCTCGGCGCAGGCCCACGGCGGGCATTTCGTTAGAATAATCGTCCTGATCGATACGCGAGCCGGTGACGATGATCTCCTGCGTGTCGAGATCCTGCGCGGAGGCAGGTACGGCGAAAGCCAGAATGCACGGAAGCAGGGTAATCTGCTTCAGAAGTGGTCTGAAAGTCATCGCGTAATCTTCCTTCTCGCACCCTTGCGGCAAGTGCTACCTCCAAGCGTGCTCGCGCGGAAGCGGGAATGCCCCTGAGACACCTGAGACACAGTCCAGGGGACTAAAAAGCATCCCCGCCTCGCCCCCAATTTCACCCATCTTCCAGCAGCAGCAATTCGCAGGTGACGGTGAGCCGGGGCGAGGGTGCCAGGGCATGGTCCACCGCGCTGATCGTCGCATCGGCGACCAGCTGGCCGGGCAGGGCGAATTCATGGTCGGGCAGTTCTGCGATCAGCGTTTCGCCGCCTGCGATCGCCTCGGGCGTGTCGAAGGCCAGTTGCACCGTGTGGCGGGTGCCGGCGAAGGTGATGCTCGCCCAGCCACGCTCGCGGTGTTCGAGCACGCGGGCCGCGCCCCCGGCGAGTGCGATCAGCGCCCTCTCGAGCCGTCCGGCGGTTCCCCGGCGAGGGGTGAGGGCGGGAAGGGGCTCAGCGTGCATGGCGCGGCTCCTCCATCCGGGCGCGCCATTCCGCCATGAACCCATCGACGCGGCGCTCCGTGCCGGAGCGCGGCATCCGTCCGTTGCGCAGGTCGAGCACGAAGCGCGGGTCATGCGTGGCGAGCCTCCCGAATTTGGTCGCGGGCATATCGAATTCGCGCAGAAACCGCTCTATCCTTCGAATCAGCATAAATTTCCCTCACAGATGGCGTTGACAGGTCGACTCGGCGCCGCAGTGAAGGATTGCTCGCCTGTGAAATCCTACTTGTCTAGGAAAAATCTTTTGATATAGGAAATGCGTATGAGCGATCATCTACCCTCTGCGAGCAGCGAGAGCGCCGATCCGGCGCGTGCGCGCCTGCTCGAACTCGCGCAGGCCCGCGGCTCCAGCCTTGCGGCGCTTTCCAAGCTCATCGACCGTAATTCCAGCTATTTGCAGCAGTTCATCCGCAAGGGGAGCCCGCGCAAGCTGGAGGAGCAGGACCGGCGCACGCTGGCCCAGTTCTTCGGTGTCGACGAGAGTGAACTGGCACCTGACATGGGTGGATTGGAGGAAAAATCCTATATCGGCTCGCGCTACTCTGCGGGCGACGAGGATTTCCACGCGGTCCCCCGCCTCTCCCTCGCGGCAGCGGCCGGTCCTGGGCAATTCGCCAATGGCGAGGCGCCGTTCGACAATTTCGGCTTCTCTGGTCGCTGGCTGCGCGAAAACGGGTTCGATCCGAAAATGCTCTCTGCCCTGGCGGTGGAGGGCGATTCGATGGAGCCGTTGCTGCGCCATGGCGACGAGATCCTGATCGATCGCGGATCGCGGTTCGAGCGGGACGGGGTCCATGTCGTGCGCATGGGCGACACGCTGATGGTCAAGCGGCTGGCGAGCGCGGGGGCGGGGCGGATCGCGCTGCTCAGCCAGAATCTCGCCTACCCGCCGGTGGAGGTGGGGCTGGACGAGATCGAGGTGCTGGGCCGCGTGGTGTGGAAAAGCGGGCGGTTGTGATCTTGCGTCCTGAGCAGGCGCGCGAGGTGACCGATATCGAACGCAGCGAGCAAGTGTGCCAGCCCTTGTCAATCGCCCCACGATATGCCAAACAAACTTGTCATTAAGACAAGCAGGCTTCTCAATGTGCCAAGTGAGTGTGGTATTTCACCGGGCATGAAGCCGGATAGAAAGGGCAATCGCATGAATTCGAGCTCCACGCCCCGCATCAAGATATGGGCGATGGTGGCAGCCATTGCCGCACCCATCCTGTTCGTCGCCTCGCTTCCCTGGTTGCAGAACCTTCCCGATGCACTGATCTTTCTGTTCACCGGTATTGCCGCGACAACCACCGTGGTGGGCAGCTTTGTGGTCGCCGTCTTTCAAGATCGAAAGTTGGACGAATGGCACCGCGCGGCGGCTCGCTTTGCCAGCCAGTGGGGCTGGCTCGCGGGAAGCGGAGTCGTCGCCTTATTGCTCGCCCTGCCGCCATTCCATCAGCTGATCATGAGCGTAAGCGGAGCGGCAGCGGGTGTCGCCACCCCGGATCGGACGCTGGTCCTGCTTGCGTTCACGTTCGGCTTCATGACGGTTGTCGTCGCGCAGATGCTCTGCACTGTGGTGCTGAGTTTCGTCTGGCGTGCCCGCAAATCGCGCGCCGGGTAAGCGGGAATGAAGAATACGATCAGGGTCCTGCGCGCGGAACGGCGCTGGAGCCAGGCAGAGCTGGCAGAGCGGGTCGGGGTGTCTCGCAATTCGATCAACTCGATCGAAAATGGGCGCTTCGACCCGTCGCTGTCGCTGGCATACGCCATTGCCGACGCGTTCGAAACCGGCGTCGAAGATGTGTTTTTGCGCGAAAAGTGACGTGACGCGGCCGAGCGGGGCGTGTCGTCATGGAGCTGCGCAGCGACGGTGGTAGAGCGCCGGTCGGAGTCTCACTCGACGAGATCGAGATGCTGGACCGTTTGGTGTGGAAGAACGGCCGCTTGTGAGTCGCCCTCAGGAAGGAGTCGCGCGGTAGTCGGGGTCTTTAAGCGACACCATGTAATCGACCACGAGTGCCACATCCTCGTCGGTCAGGCCGACATCCATGATGTCCGGGTAATTATGCGCATCGCGCAGGTAGGTGGTCAGCGTTTCACGGGTCAGCCCGTCGCGATTGGCGATTTCGGGGAAAGTCGGTGCCTGCGGCAATGGCGAGAGCGCACCCGGCGCTACCGCATGGCAACTGCCGCACACCGCGTCCACCAGCATCGGCACGCCGTCGGCATCGGCTTGGGCAAGGTCCGCGCGGCTGGCGTGCGGGTCGGTGGAGGTGGCCGACTGCGCGGGCGCGGGCGGCTGGCAGGCTGCCATTGCCAGGGTGCCCACGGCTCCCACCAGGATGAATTGCGCTTTCATGGTCTGCGATCCCTTCTCCAAGCCTTGGTGAAGCGTACTGCCGCCCTTGCCACCGATCAATCGGTGTTCCATCTCGGGGGCCATGACCCACACCAATGCCTCTTCCCAAGCCGCCCCCATGAAAGCCGCGATCCTGCCGGTGACGCCGCTGCAGCAGAACTGCTCGCTGATCTGGTGTACCGAGACCAACAAGGCCGCGCTGATCGACCCGGGCGGCGATCTCGACAAGCTCAAGGCGGGGGTGGCCAAGGCGGGGGTGGAGCTGGAGAAGATCCTCATCACTCACGGTCATCTCGACCATTGCGGGCAGGCGGGGATGCTGGCGAAGGAGCTGGGCCTGCCTATCGAAGGCCCGCACGAGGCGGACCGGTTCTGGATTTCACGCCTCGACGAAGATGGCGCGCGCTTCCAGATGGAAGCCGCGAGCTTCGAACCCGACCGGTGGCTGGAGGATGGCGACACCGTCACCGTCGGCAATCTCACCCTCGAAGTCTATCACTGCCCGGGCCACACGCCGGGCCACGTGATCTTCTTCAACCGCGACCGCAAATTCGCGATCGTGGGCGATGTGCTCTTCCAGGGAAGTATCGGGCGGACGGACTTCCCGATGAGCGATCACCAGAGCCTGATCGACGCGATCACCCAGAAGCTTTGGCCGCTGGGCGACGAGGTCACCTTCATCCCCGGCCACGGCCCGACGAGCACTTTCGGCCAGGAACGCCGGACCAATCCCTTCGTCGGCGACGCGGCTCTGGCGTAACCGCTGCAACTCCTTCCCCTCAAGGGGGAGGGGAATACGACTGCGCGGGCCGCTTACACCACCCCGAACCCGATCAGCGCGGCGAACACGCTCAGCCCCAGCAGCGTGAGCATCGTCACGATCACCCCGATCTGGCGCGGCAACCCGCCTTTCTCTGCGTCCATCCCGACTCCGTGCAGGATTCGCGCGAACACGAACAGGATCGAGACGAGGTGCAGCCACATCCCGCCGCGCCCGGCCAGTTCGATCAGCACGATCAGCACGAGCACGAAGGGCGCGGTCTCGACGAAATTGAGCTGCGCGCGCATCCGCCGGGCGAGCAGGGGATTGCCGCCATCGCCATGGCCCACCTTCGCCTTCAGCCGCGCGCGGCCGCAACGCACCGCCAGCCACAGCGCCAGCAGGCCGAACATGGCGGCGCTGGTAAGCGACACCGGCAGCATGATACCCATCACATTCTCTCCCTTGCAGACCGTACTGGGGGACAGGCTTTAGCGCGGTGTTCGCGATGGCCAAGCGCCAAGCTGCGCTTGCATCGCGCGGCAGAATCGGTATAGCGCGCGCCTCTTGCCGCCATTGACGGAGCGTGAGCGCCGCACGACATAGCCGTTGTGCAGGCCCTTCCCCTCGCTTAAGGGCGGTCCACAAGTATTGATTTTTAACCGTTTAGAACAGGTGCCGCCATGGCCGTCCCCAAGAGAAAAGTATCGCCGCATCGCCGGGGCAATCGGCGCTCGCACGATTCGCTGAAGGTCGAAGCCTTCCACGAATGCGACAATTGCGGCGAATTGAAGCGCCCGCACAACATGTGCGGCCACTGCGGTCATTATAATGGCCGCCTGGTGCTCGAGCCCAAGGGCCTCTGAGCCCATCACGGTAAGGACGTAATCGCATGAGTCTTCCGCGTATCGCCGTCGACGCGATGGGCGGCGACGAAGGCGTGCGCGTGATGGTCGAGGGTGCGGCCCTCGCCCGCCGTCGGCACGAGAAGTTCAGCTTCCTGCTGATGGGCGACCGCGAAAAGGTCGAACGCGCGCTGGAGAGCCATCCCGGGCTCGCCGGTGCGGCAGAGATCCGCCATTGCGATTCGGTGGTCGAGGGCGACGAAAAGCCTTCGCAGGCCTTGCGCCGTGCCAAGGGCACCTCGATGGGTGAAGCCGTCGCCGCGGTAAAACGCGGCGAAGCCGGCGCTGCGGTCAGCGCGGGCAATACCGGCGCGCTGATGGCGATCAGCAAGGTCGCGCTGCGCACCCTGCCGGGGATCGACCGGCCCGCGCTCGCCGCGCTGCTGCCCACGCTCGAAGAGCAGGACGTCATCATGCTCGACCTCGGTGCCAATACCGAGTGCGATGCGCGCAACCTCGTCCAGTTTGCGATCATGGGCGCGGCCTATTCCCGCATCGTCACGGGGCGTCCGCGTCCGCGCGTGCGGCTGCTCAATATCGGCACCGAAGACATCAAGGGCACCGGCGAGGTGCAGGAAGCCGCGCAGCATCTGCGCGCCGCCAAGACGCTGGCGATCGATTTCGACGGCTTCGTCGAGGCGGACAAGATCAACCGCGGCGATGTCGACGTAGTGGTGACCGACGGGTTCTCCGGCAATATCGCGCTGAAAGCCATCGAAGGCTCGGCCCGGTTCGTGACCGACCTGCTCAAGACCGCGTTCGCCTCCTCCTTGCGCTCCAAGATCGGTTTTCTCGTCTCGCGTCCCGCGACCGAGCTGCTGCGCCATCATCTCGACCCCAACAACCATAATGGCGCGGTTTTCCTGGGCCTCAACGGCGTGGTCGTGAAAAGCCACGGCAGCGCCAATGCCAAGGGCGTGGCCAATGCGGTCGCGGTCGCAGCGCGGCTGCTGGAGGAAGACCTGACTGCGCGGATCGGTCAAGACCTTGCCGAACTGGGCGACAGCCTGATGGCCAATGGCCACCGCACGCCGGGCGATTCAAGCAAGATCGAGAGCAGCGCCAAGTGATTCGCTCCCTCATCCGCGGGGCTGGCTCCGCCATGCCCCAACGCGTCGTCACCAATGAAGAGCTTGCGGGCAGGCTCGACACCAGCGACGAGTGGATCGTGGAGCGCACCGGCATCCGCCAGCGCTATATCGCGGGCGAGGGGGAAACCACCGGCACGCTGGCGATCGCGGCGGCGCGGGCCGCGCTGGCCGATGCGGGGATCGACGCGGGCAGGATCGACCTGATCGTGCTCGCCACCGCGACGCCCGACAACACTTTCCCCGCGACCGCCACCAAGGTGCAGGCCGCGCTGGGCTGCAATGGCTGCCCCGCGTTCGACGTGCAGGCGGTATGCTCCGGCTTTCTCTATGCGATGACTACTGCGGACGCGATGCTGCGCAGCGGGCAGGCGACCTGCGCACTGGTGATCGGCGCGGAGACCTTCAGCCGCATTCTCGACTGGGAAGACCGCACCACCGCCGTGCTGTTCGGCGACGGCGCGGGCGCGATCGTGCTGGAAGCGCAGGAGGTTGCCGAGGGCACCGGGAAGAGCGAGGGGCCGGGCATCCTGACCTCGCAGCTCCACGCCGACGGTGCGCAGCACGACCTGCTCTATGTCGATGGCGGGCCGTCGACCACGCAGACCGTAGGCCATCTGCGGATGAAGGGGCGCGAGGTGTTCCGCCACGCGGTCGGCAATCTGGCGCAGGTGCTGGGCGACGTGGTCGCCAAGGCGGGTATCACCGTCGACCAGATCGACTGGGTCGTGCCGCACCAGGCCAATATCCGCATTCTGGAAGCGACCGCCAAAAAGCTGGGCCTGGCGCCCGAAAAGGTGATCGTCACGGTCGACCGGCACGCCAACACGTCTGCGGCGTCCGTGCCGCTGGCCTTCGCCGCCGCGCGCGCCGACGGGCGGATCAAACCGGGCGACCTGGTGCTGTTCGAAGCGATGGGCGGCGGCTTCACCTGGGGGGCAAGCCTGGTCCGCCTGTGACGCCGTGCGCAAGTGCCTGCGGTATGCGAGTTGAGCCTGGTGTGTAAAAAGCGGACACTGCATTTGCGGCCCTGGGGGATCATTGCTAAGCTTTCAGGGCCTTATCCAGTTTCGTTCGAGAATATCCGGTAAGAACAGAAAAAAGGGATTACTCACGATGTCGCGTTCGGCGGGTACGTTGACCAGGGCCGATCTGGCCGAAACCATCAATCGCAAGCTCGGCTTCAGCCGCGCGGAATCGCTGGCGCTGGTCGAATCGATCCTCGCTCATATGTGCGATTCGCTGAAGGACGGGGAGAACGTGAAGATCTCCGGCTTCGGCAGCTTCGTGCTGCGCGACAAGAAGGAACGCGTCGGTCGCAATCCCAAGACCGGGGTCGAGGTGCCGATCACCCCGCGCCGGGTGATGACCTTCCGCGCCAGCCAGACCTTGCGCGACCGGATCGCAAGCGACAGCTGAGATGGCCGGCCAGCGCTTCGACGATGGGAAAGACGCTGACGCGCTTCGCACCATCGGCGAGCTTGGCAAGGCGCTCGACCTCAAGCCCCACGTGCTGCGCTATTGGGAAGAGCAATTCCCGATGCTGCAACCTTTGAAGCGTAGCGGGGGGCGTCGGTATTACCGTGCCGAGGATGTCGCGCTGGTGGAAACGATCGACCGGCTGGTGAACGAGGAGGGCTATACCTTGAAAGGTGCGCGCTCCGCGATCGAACAGGGACGGGCAGGCATGAACCCTCAGGACGAGCAACAGGCAGAGCCGCCGCGCGAAGGCGTGCATCGCTACCTCACCGCGCGCGATCTGCCCGACCGGGACGAACCTGCCGCCCAGCAGACGCATCCGCGCTTGCGCCGCGCCGCCGACCGGGCGTTGATCGAGGAACTCAAGACGATCCGCGAAGGCCTCGCCGCCGCGCTCGCGGACTGACCCCATCTTCCGACATCTGCGATCAGACGCGTTCGTCTTTCGGCGATCCCATCACGACATAGGAAGTGATCGACTGCACCTGCTCGACCGTGCCCAGGATCTGGGTGTGGAAGCGTTTGTAGTCGGTCAGATCGGCCGCTTCGACGCGCAGCAGATATTCGATCGAGCCGGTAACATTATGGCACTCGGTCACTTCGGGCGCATCCGCCATCTTCGCCTCGAAGGCCTCCTGCGCGGCCTTGGTGTGCTTGTTCAGACCGACCGCGACATAGGCGATGAAGCCGATGCCGAGGGCCGCACGGTTGAGCACCGCGCGATAGCCATCGATGATGCCGCTGCGCTCCAGCTCCTGAACCCGGCGCAGGCAGGCCGATGGGGACAGGCCGATCCGCTGGGCGAGTTCGAGATTGCTGATTCGCCCGTCCTGCGACAGTTCGTGCAATATCTTGCGGGCTATCGGATCATGATCGCGCATTGATTGTGAATTCAAGCGCAGGGGAGCGACAATCGCAACTTAATTCGCCGGAAAATCGAATATCATGCCAGGCATGATGCTTGACCTCCTCCCTGCGCTCGCGGGTTTCGCTCTCGTTTCCTCGATCACGCCGGGGCCCAACAACGTGATGGTCATGGCGTCGGGCGCGAATTTCGGCCTGCGCCGCACCGTGCCGCATATCCTTGGCATTGCCTGCGGATTTGTCGTGATGCTGTTGCTGGTCGGCTTGGGGTTGGCACGGCTGTTCGAGATGTTCCCGGTCATCCGCTTCGTGCTCACGCTGGTCAGCGCGGTTTACCTCGTGTGGCTGGCATGGAAGATTGCCCATGCCGCACCGCTCGGCCGCGAAGGTGCGCGCGGTCGGCCTTTTACCTTCCTTCAGGCCGCGCTTTTCCAGTGGGTCAATCCCAAGGCCTGGATGATGGCGCTGAGCGCGATCACGCTCTACGCGCCCGGCGATTCCACATATGCGCTGTTGCTGGTCGCTGCGGTTTTCGGGATCGTCAACCTGCCGTGCGTGTCTGCATGGGCGGGTCTGGGCACACAGGCTGCGAGGTGGCTGTCCAATCCCGCGCGGCTCAAAGCCTTCAACCTGACGATGGCAGCGTGCCTGCTCGCCAGCCTCGCGCCGGTTTTGGCAGCGGAGTTTGCCGGCCACCATCAGGCAGCAATCGGTCGATCTTAGCCGGGCCTACTCTGCCGCCAGCAATTCGGCGGCCTGCAGATCCACGCTGACCAGACGGCTGACGCCCTTCTCGATCATCGTCACACCGAACAGGCGGTGCATCCGGCTCATCGTCACAGCGTTGTGGGTCACGATCAGATAGCGCGTGCTGGTCTCTTGCGTCATCGCCTCCAGCAGGTCGCAGAAGCGGTCGATATTGGCATCGTCGAGCGGGGCGTCGACCTCGTCGAGCACACAGATCGGCGCCGGATTGGTCAGGAACAGGGCGAAGGTGAGCGCGATCGCGGTCAGCGCCTGTTCCCCGCCCGATAGCAGGGTGAGCGATTGCAGCCGCTTGCCCGGCGGCTGGGCATAGATTTCCAGCCCCGCCTCCAGTGGATCGTCGCTGTCGATCAGCGCAAGGTGCGCGACGCCGCCCCCATCACCAGCATCGAACAATCGCGCGAACAGCTTCTGGAAATGCGCATCGACCTGTTCGAATGCGGCGCGCAGCCGCTCTCGCCCCTCCCGGTCCAGCTTGCCGATCGAGCCGCGCAGGCGGTGCACCGCTTCGGTCAGCTCCTCCCGCTCGGCGGTGGTGGAGCCGTGCTCTTCCTCGATCTTGGCGAGTTCGTCGGCGGCGACGAGATTGACCGGTCCGATCCGCTCGCGCGCGGTCGTCAGCTTGTCGAGCGCTTCGGATTCCGCTTCCCGGTCGGCCACATCCTCTTCGTCGAACTCGTACGCCGCGGGCAGCAGCGGCGGGGGCTTGTGGAACCGCTCGCCCGAGACGCGGGCCATCTCGCTGCGGCGCGCGTCCTCGTTCTCGGCCTGATTGGCGAGCTGCGCGCGGCGTTCGCGCGCTTCGGAGAGCGCCTCGTTGGCGGCACGCTGCGCCGTGTCGGCGGCGTCGGCGGCGGCCTGCGCGGTGTCGAGCGTCTCCTGCAAGGCGGCCAGCCGTGCGGCGGTTCCCCGATGACTGGTCCGCGCGGCGTCGATCTCGCCCGCCAGCCGCTCGGGCTGGTCGCCGACCTGCTCGCGCGCAGCCGCGATCTCGGCGAAGCGGCTGTCCATCTCCGCCAGCCGACGCGCGGCTTCGTCCGCCCGGCGACCCCAGTGGGAACGGTCGGCGCGATGGGCAGAGACGCGCTCCTTCGCGACCGCGAGCGCCTGTTCCTGAGCGGCGCGCGCGGCGGTCGCGGCGGAAAGCTGCGCGCGCGCGTTCTCGTGCGCGGAGCGAGCCGCATCGCGCCGCGCAGCGAGCGCTTCGGGATCGGTCAGCCCGGCCAGGGTCGCCTGCGCCGCGTCCAGTTCGCGCGTCGCAGTGGCGCGCTGATCGGCGAGGTCGGTGCGCGCCTGTTCGAGCTGGCGGGCCCGCTCGGCATGGCTGGCGAGTGCGGCCTCTGCTCGGTCGAGCGCACGCAAAGCCTCGCGCTCGGCCTGCGCGGCGGCTTCGCGCTCGCTTTCGGCGCGGGAGAAATCGCCCTGTGCGGTATCGAGCGCGGCGCGCGCCTCGCCCACGTGCGCATCGGCCTCGGCGGCGGACTGCTGCAACTCGGGCAGCCGCTCGGCGAGCGCGATGAGGCGGTTGGCCGCTTCGAGCCGCGCGGCCTCCGCACCGCCTTCGCCGCGCACCACCAGCCCGTCCCACCGCCGCAGCGCGCCCGCCAGCGTGACCAGCCAGGTGCCGGGGTCCAGAGCGCGACCATCATCGCGCTCGACCACCTGCACCCGCGCGAGACGCGCGCGCAGTTCGTCGGGGCAGTCGCCGAGATGCTCCAGCAGCGAATCGGTTACAGGATCGGGCTGCGGAGCGCCGGTCCAGAAGCGTCCATCCTCCGCCTCGGGCATGGCGCCCAGCGGGCTTCGTCCGTCGCCGCCCAGCACCGCAGCGAGCGCCGCCTCGTATCCGGGCGCCGCACGCACGTGATCGAGCGCAACGGGCTTGCCCGCCTTGGCCTCGCGGGTCTTCTCCCGGCTGCGCTGGTCCTTCTCCAGCGCGGCATGTTCACGCTCCACTCCGGCGAGTTCGGCGCGTGCTTCGGCGAGCGCTTCCTGAGCCTGCTCCAGCACCGTGCGCGCGGCATCGCGCGCCTCGCGGCGGCCCTCGATCCGCCCGGCAAGTGCTTCCTGCGCTTCGCCTGCTTGCGTTGCGGCGGCCTGAGCCTTGGCCAGCGTCTGTGCGGGGTCCTGCGCGCCCGCCTGCTGGCGCGCGGTCTCTTCCAGCCGCTCCTCCTCGCTCGCAAGCTTGGCAATTCGTCGCTCCGCCGTGTCGAGCGCTGCGCGCGCGACCCGCCATTCGGCATCGAGCGCGGCGTAATCCGCATTGGCGCGGGCGAGTTCCAGTTCTGCCGAACGCTCGGCCTGCTCGGCCCGTTCGGTATCCGCGATCACCTGCGGCAGTGCAGCCTCGGCTTCCGCCCGTGACTTCTCGCTCGCCGCGAGTTCGGCTTCGAGCCGTTGGAGCGCATCCGCCGCATCGCGCCCAGTGCGCCCGTAATCCTCGCGGTCCTCTTCCAGCCGCGCGGCCTGCCGGTCGAGATCGGCGAGGCGAGCGAGCGCGGCGTCACGCTCTTTCTCAAGGCTAGCGAGCCGCTGCTCCTGCGCGCCCGCATCGGTTCGCGCGGCGACCAGCGCATCGCGCGCATCGGCGAGCTTTTCCGCCGCCTCGCGCTGCGCCGTCTCGGTCTCGCCCGCGCGCTGCTTCGAGGTCTCGACCGCGCGCTCCGCCTCGCCCGCGGCCTTGCGCGCGGCCTCCGCACTTTCCGCCGCATCGCGCCAGCGGGCGAACACCAGCCGGGCCTCGGCGACCCCGATCTCGTCGGTCAGCTTCGCATAGCGCTCCGCCTGCTTGGCCTGGCGCCGCAGGTTGGCGATCTGGCTGTCGAGCCCGGCGAGCAGGTCTTCGAGGCGCGACAGGTTGGTCTCTGTCTGGCGCAGCTTGCTCTCGGCATCCTTGCGCCGCACGTGCAGCCCCGCGATGCCTGCGGCTTCTTCCAGCATCGCGCGCCGCTCGACCGGCTTGGCCGCGATCATGTGAGCGATCTTGCCCTGGCTTACGAGTGCGGGGGAGTGCGCGCCCGTGGCCGCATCGGCGAAGGCCAGCGCGACGTCCTTCGCGCGCACATCATTGCCGTTGACGCGGTAGGCGCTGCCTGCCCCGCGTTCGATCCGGCGGGTCACCTCCAGCTCGTCGCCGGAATCGTCGGATCCGGTCAGCACCACCTCGGCGAACTGGCGCGGGGGGCGCTCGGTCGTTCCGGCGAAGATCACATCTTCCATCCCGCCCGAGCGCATCGACTTGGCGGAGGTCTCCCCCATCACCCAGCGGATCGCTTCAAGCAGGTTGGATTTGCCGCAGCCGTTGGGGCCGACGACCCCGGTCAGCCCGGGTTCGATGCGCAGGGTTGCGGGCTCGACGAAGCTCTTGAAGCCAGACAGGCGAAGCTGCCGGATCTCCATCCGCCGTGCCCGCTACCCGCGCCTAGCGCGCGCCCGCGCGCTGCAGAGCCGCTTCGACCGCGGTCCAGTTCGATCCGTCGAGCTTCTTGCCGTTGAGCACGAAGGTCGGCGTCTGGCTGATATCGTCCTGCGTGCCGTAGGTTTCCGACACGTCGGCGATCTCGCTCAGCCGGCCGGCATCGGCGAGGCAGGTGCGCGCCTGATCGCGGCTGACCCCGCGTGCGGCGAAGAAATCGAGCAGGCCCGCGGTTTCGGCGAAGGCGACGAAGCGCTGGTCTTCCGGCAGGTTCAGCGCGGCTTCGAGCTGCGGGCCGCGTTCTTGCAGCGGCTGCATGATGGTCGGCAGGTTGGCCCAGACCTGATCGGCCAGCGGCACCGCCTGTTCGGGCGTTCCGCAATCGACCAGCCGGGTCAGCGCAAGATCGAGCGGGCCGTGAATCACGAAGCTGCGGAATTCGAAGCTGACCCGACCGGTGTCGACATACTCGTTCATCAGCGGCTCGCTAGCCTCGATCGAGAAGCCTGCGCAGGCCGGGCAGGTGAGCGAGCCGTATTCGACCAGCTTGATCGGCGCGTCCGGGTTGCCGACCAGGTAGCCGCCGCGATCGGTGCGCTGGGCGGTTTCGGACCATGCCTGGCCGTCGGGTGCGGGCACTTCGGCCACAGGCTCGCCACTGATCGAGGCTTCTGCGTCGTCACCAGAGCCGCAGGCAGCAAGGCCAAGCGCGAGCGGCAAGGCCAGCGCAGTAAGAGCCAAGGTCTTGGAGCGGATCATGGATTTGATCGGGGCGTTCATCAGGCGGTCCTTTTCGTGCCGATTGGAAAGCTTAGGCGGAAGGTCTGGCGATTCGGAAGGTGCGTGGCGCGGGTTCTCCACCGGCCCAGCGGTGAGCGCTGGCTAGCCAGAGGGCTCGCCTGCCTCCGAAGAGGCGGAGGACGCGGCGGGCGTGGCCAGTGCCTGTTGCAGCGCCTCCCACGAATGAACACCTTCCAGCATGGTGCCGTTGACGGCGAAGCTGGGGGTGGGGATCGGCCCGTATTTGGCAACATCGGCCTTGATCGCGCCTTCTATCCGGTCGGCCAGCGCCTGGTCCGCAAGGCACCGGTCCAGCTCCACCCGGGTATACCCGCGCCGCTCGAAAATCGCGTAAAGGTTGAGGTCGCTCGCGACAGCGCGGCGGCGCGCGGCCTTGTCGCCGTTGAACCAGCGGTCGGTCTGCGCCTTGGTCGCAAGCCGCATCAGCGCGTTGAACTGCGGCTGCGCCATCATCAGCGCCGAATGGTTGCCGGGGAATTTCTCGGGCGCACCGCAGCGGGCCATCATGGTCGCGGTGAGATCGATCGGGTTGGCCGCGACGTTGCGATATTCGTAGCGCAGGTCGCCCTTGGAGACGTAGCCGAGCTTGAGGATTTCCTCCCCCTGCATCGCGAAATCGCGGCAATGCGGGCAGGTATAGCTGATATATTCGGTCAGCGTGACCGGCGCATCGGAATTGCCGACGATGTGCGAAACGGGCGTGCGTTCGACCGTCGCCAGCCAGTTCTGCGCCGCTACCGGGCTTGTCAGACCGGCCAGCATCAGCAGCAGGGCTGCCATGATACGCGTCATCAATGCGTTTCTCCGTTCGTATCCTCGCCCAGCGTGCGCGCCAGTCCTTCGAGCACCGCGCGCAGTTCGGGATCGCCGATATCGCGCAAAGACTCGCCCAGTTCCATCGGAATCGGCTTGAGTTCAGGCGGTCTCGTGCTGCGTTGCGGCTCTACCGCGCGCGGCTGAACCGCACCTTGCCGCAGCTTGACCCGCGCGACCGCGCGATAGCCGAAGAAACGGTTGGTCCGCTCGATGATTTCAGGGATCACATGCTGGATCAGCGGTGCGTGGGCAGGCGCGACCACCAGCTGGAGCACGCCATCGGACCGCTCGCCCGGCGGGAACCGGATCGATTCGGGCGCGCAGACCTTGGCATGGTCCGCCCCGACGATCTCCGGCCAGCGGGTCACGACCGAGCTTTGCACGAAGCCGTAGCGGCGGAACGCGGTGCGCCCGACCTGCGGCATCAGATCGCCGACCGGCTTCACCCCGCTGCCGCGCGAGCGCTCGAACGGGCGTACCTTGCCGCCTTTCGTGCCCGCTTTCTTTGCGCTTTTCCTGCCGGTCGCGGATTTGGGGGGAGCCTTGCGTTCCATCGCGCGGCCACCGATGCCATAGGCAGCGCGTGACCACCAGAGAGACCTGTGCGCAAATCCCGGCCCGCCTGCTCGCCTGGTACGACGCGCATGCTCGCGCGCTGCCGTGGCGGAGCCCTCCGGGAGAGGCTCCGCCCGTTCCCTATCGCGTCTGGCTGTCCGAGATCATGCTGCAGCAGACCACCGTCGCGGCGGTGAAACCATACTTCGCCGCGTTCACCAACCGCTGGCCGAGCGTCGAGGCACTCGCCGGCGCACCGCAGGAAGACGTGATGGCCGCGTGGGCTGGGCTGGGCTATTATTCCCGCGCCCGCAATCTGGTGAAGGCGGCGGGGGTGGTCGCCGAGTTGGGCGGTTTTCCGGATACCGAGGACGGGCTGCGCGCGCTGCCCGGCGTGGGTGCGTATACTGCAGCCGCAATCGCCGCGATCGCCTTCGGGCGGCGCGCGGTGGTGGTCGATGCCAATGTGGAGCGGGTGGTCGCGCGGCTGTTCGCGATCGACACTCCGTTACCGGGCGCGAGGCTAGCGATCCGCGAGGGGGCGGATCTCGTTACTCCGGACGAACGCAGCGGCGATTTCGCGCAGGCAATGATGGACCTAGGCAGCCGTATCTGCACGCCGCGCGCGCCCACCTGCGATGCCTGCCCGCTTGCCGCCGATTGCCGGGCGCGTGGACACGATCCGGAGCGGCTGCCGGTCAAGGCTCCGAAGAAAATCAAGCCGGTGCGGGAGGGCCGAGCGTTCTGGATCGAGCGCGAGGGATCGGTGTGGCTGGTCCAGCGGGCACCCGAGGGAATGCTCGGCGGAATGCGCGCGCTGCCTGACGATGGCTGGTCGGCGGCAGGCGATGGATCGGGCGATCCGCCGGTGGATGGCGCGTGGGAAGAGGCGGGCATGGTGCGCCACACCTTCACACATTTCGTGATCGAGCTGCGCGTGCTGCGGCTGGAAAGCGCGCAGGAGAGCGGGCTGGCGCAGGGCGAGTGGTGGCCGGTCGAGCGGATCGACGAGGCGGGCCTGCCGACTTTGTTCGCCAAGGCCGCGGGGCTGGCGATCGCGGCGCGCGAACGCCTGATCTAGCGCAGAGCTACAAGATGCCGCCGCCCAGGAACAGACGGATCACCGCAAGGATGGTGACGATGATGCAGAAGGTCCGCCCACTGGTACTCGACGACAGAAAGCCGAGGATGATTCCCAGGATCAGGAACGGCATGGCGAAATAGTTCGCCCAGCCCAGAAACGGGATGGTTGCGGGGATGACGATGATGAGGCCGACGATTCCGAACAGCCAGGAAAGGATGTTGAGCATGTGTCTTATATGGTTAATGCACCTGGCGCTGGCAAGGCAGAAAATGCGCGATTGACGGCAGACGGGCGGGCTTTAAGTTTCGCCGCGAAACGGATTAGCGGAGATAAGAGATGGCCTATCGGGAATTCATGGACGGCGGTCTGTCGCGTCGCGGCCTGTTGCGCGGCGGGGCCTATGTCGCGGGTGGATCGATGCTGGCGAGCCTGCCTTTCGGCAGCGCACTGTTCGCCCACGATGTCAGCGAGGCATGGCCGCACGTTTCCGCCGAGATCGAGAAATACCTGTCCGAAAAGAAGCTTGCCAATGCGATCGCCGCGCTGGGCTGGAAGCAGGATCCGCACGCCCACTCGGTCGGTGGCGGCACTCTGGCGATGGGAGGCAGCACGAAGGCGGACCTCGATTCGCTTTACCGCATCTATTCGATGACCAAGCCGATCACCGGGATGGTCGCGATGCAACTGATCTCCGAAGGCAAGATGGCGCTCGACCAGCCGCTGTCGGACATCCTGCCCGCCTTTGCGCAGATGCAGGTGCAGAAGGAATATGACGGGGCGATCACGCAGGATAATCTCGAACCGGCGAAGAGCCCGATCACCATCCGCCAGCTGCTGACCCATACCGCCGGGCTCGGCTACCAGATCATCCAGCAGGGCGCGCTCAAGGACGAATATTACCGGCTGGGCCTTGCGCCGGGTCAGGTCAGCCGCATGCCGATTCCCGGCATTCCGACGATCGAACCCGCCGCCAGCCTCGAACTCTTCGCCGACAGGCTCGCGACCGTGCCGCTGGTCTACCAGCCGGGCACCAGGTGGTCCTACTCGGTCGGGCTCGACCTGATGGGCCGGGTGATCGAAGTGGTCGAAGGCAAGCCGTTCGACCAGGTGATGCAGGACGTCGTCCTCGGCCCGGCAGGGATGACCAGCACTTTCTTCACCGTGCCGGAAAGCGAGGTCGGGCGGCTGACCACCAATTACGGCGTCATCAACGGGCAGATCTTCCCGATCGACCCGGCGGCGACCTCGATCTACCTCGACAAGCCTGCCTTTCCGTTCGGCGGGGCGGGGCTCGTCAGCAGCCCGCACGATTACGACCGCTTCCTGCGCATGCTGCTGGGCAAGGGCATGATCGACGGCACCCGCGTGCTGAGCGAAGCCGCGGTGAATATCGGCACCTCGAACATCCTGCCCGACACGGTCGATCTCTCCGGGTCGTGGGTCGAAGGGCAGGGCTTTGGCGCAGGCGGCCGCGTGGTCGGCAAGGCGTTCGGCTGGGGCGGCGCTGCGGGCACGGCAGCCTTCGTCGATTTCGCATCGGGTCTGCGCGCCGGGTTCTTCACCCAGTACATGCCGAGCGAGGCCTACCCGATCCAGGGCGAATTCCCCGACCTGATTGCCAAGGATCTGGCCGCCACAACCAATGGCTGAGGGCACCGCGTACCCGATCGCGTTCTCCGGCTCCCCGCTCGACCGGGCGGACAACCTGCGCGCCGATCCCGACGCGCTGGCCGGGATGATGAACTGGAAAGCGCGGCTGCTGCTGCTCGACGGGCTGATGCCCTCGCTGGACGACAGCGGGCGGCTGGCGTGGGGCACGCTGGCCGATGCGCCGGAGGATGCGGAGCTGGTGTTCCTCGGCATCGACCGGGCGAATGGGGGCGAGAAGGCGTGCTTCGCTGCGGTCCCGCCGCAGGGCGATGCCCGCCCGCGCATGGCCAACCCGCAGCTGTGGTCGCTGATGACCAGCCTCGCGCCCGACCAGCTGGCGCTCTATGGCGGGGCACGCAGCATTATCGACTGGCACGCGCGGCACCGCTTCTGCGCGCAATGCGGCCACCAGACCACCATTGCCAAGGGCGGCTGGCAGCGCGGTTGCGATACGGAGGCCGGTTGCGGCGCGCAGCACTTCCCGCGCACGGACCCGGTCACCATCATGCTGGTCGAATATGCAGGCAAGCTGTTGCTGGGCCGCGGGCTTGGTTGGCCAGAGGGCCGCTATTCCGCGCTCGCGGGCTTCGTCGAACCGGGCGAGACGATCGAGGAAGGTGTCGCGCGCGAAGTGCTGGAGGAAACCGGCGTGGTGGTGCGCGATGTATCCTACATCCTCAGCCAGCCGTGGCCTTTCCCCAGCCAGCTGATGCTCGGCTGCATGGCCTATGCGGACGACGACGCTATCACGCTCGACGAAACCGAACTGGCCGAGGCGGGCTGGTTCACCCGCGAGGATGTGGAGGCGGCACTGGCAGGCCGCGACGACGCACCCATCGTCGCGCCCCCGCCGCACACGATCGCGCATCAACTCTTCCGCTGGTGGATCGCCAAATGACGCAGACGCTCACGATCGACATCTGGTCCGACGTGATGTGCCCATGGTGCCTTGTCGGCTGGGGCGGCTTGCGCCAGGCGCTCGACCAGCTCGACGGCGAGATCGACGCGCAGGTCCGCTGGCACGCGTTTGAGCTCAACCCCGATATGCCGGACGAGGGCGAGGAACGCACCGCACACATCGCGCGCAAGTACGGCCGCACGATGGAGCAATCGCGCGGTGTGCAGGATCAGATGCGCGAGGCGGCACAGCGCGCGGGCGTCTCGCTCGATTACGAGGGCGAGGAGCCCGCGCCCGATGCGATGATGTGGAACACGCTCGCCGCGCACAAGCTGCTGACCTGGGCGCTGGAAGAGCACGGGCCTGTGAAGCAGACACAGCTGAAGCTCGCGTTGTTCCACGCGCATTTCAACCAGCGCCGCCGGATCGGCGAGCACGCCGTGTTGCTCGATATTGCCGGGGAACTCGGGCTCGACCGGGCAGGCGCTCGCGCCGCGCTCGACAGCGAGGAATACACCGCGAAAGTCCGGGCCGAAGAACGCGCGGCGTACGAGATGAACATAACCGGCGTCCCCGCAATGGTGGTTGCGGGCAAATTCCTGATCCCAGGCGCACAGCCCGCCCAGGCCTATGCCGATACGCTTCGCCGGGTGGCGGAGAAGGTAGGGGCCGATGCATAGGATCGCGATCACGCTGCTGTGCTGGCTCGGCATTCTTGCGGCCAGCCCCGCTGTCGCCGACGAACCGCGCAATTTCATCTACACCGGCGAGCTGGCGGAGAATGTCGCGCTGCTCGACCGCCCCGATATCGAGGGCGCGCAGGTCGTCTACCCGTGGCGGATGCTCGAACCCGAGAAGGGCGAGTACGATTTCAGTGCGATCGAGGCGGACCTTGCGCGCACCGATGCGCGGGGCAAGCAGCTGTTCGCGCAGATCCAGGATCGGTTCTTCCTGCCGACCGCGCGCAACGTGCCGCAATACCTGCTCGACGATCCGGAATATGGCGGTGGGCTCGCGCGCCAGTACGACAATCCGGGCGAGGGCGAGCCGGTCGGCCAAGGCTGGATCGCGATGCAGTGGAACCCCGCCGTCCGCGCGCGCTTCCAGGCGCTGTTGCAGGCGCTGGCCGAGCGGTTCGACGGGCGCCTGTACGGGATGAACCTGCCCGAAACCTCGTTCGATCCGTTCGCGGAGGAGGGCGGAGATGACGGCTTCACCTGCGACGCCTACTTCGACGCCACGCTCGACAACATGCGCGCGGCACGCGCTGCGTTCGAAGATACGCAGGTCGTCCAGTACGTCAATTTCTGGCCCTGCGAGTGGAACAACGACCATCGCTATATGCAACGTGCCTTCGCGCTTGCGGTGGAGGAAGGCATAGGCGTGGGCGGGCCGGACATCGTCCCGCGCAGGCGTGCGCAGATGAAGAACAGCTACCCCTTCTTCAATCGCCACAAGGACGATCTGCCGCTGATCGCAATGGCGATCCAGGAGCCGACGCTGAGCTACACCAACCCCGAAACGGGGCAGAAGTTCACCCGCGAAGAGTTCGTCGCCTTTGCGCGCGACTATCTGGGCGTCGACGTGATCTTCTGGAGCGTCGAGTCGCCGTGGCTGGATAGTAACTAGATACAAAAAACCCCGCCGGTTGAGGCGGGGCTCTCCGCGAGCGGGTGATTACCCTTCCGCTTGCTGTTCGCGAAGTTTGGCCACGGTCTGCGTCACCCGCGCCTGCAACGTCTCGTTCTTCTGCAGCGCTGCACCGATGGTGTTGAACCGCTGCGGTGTCAGCTGCGCGTTGGAGAGCACCTGCATTGCCGCCTGATCCTTGGCAGCCTTCTCCATTTCGGTGTTCTCCTGGATCTGGCCGATCATGGAGGCCGCGATCACGAAATTTTCGAGTTCCGCGTCGGAGACGGGTGCCATCTCGCTGGCAGCGGGCGCTTCGGCCTGCTGAGCCAGCGCCGGCTGCGCTGCGAGGGCGAGGGATGCGGTGGCGATCGTGCTGAGCAAGCGTTTCATGGGGTATCTCCCGTTCGAATGATACGGGCGCGCACCTCGTAATGATCCGGCTGCGTCTCAACCATAGCGCGCCGGGCCGTGAATGAGTTTGGACGAGTGGGGCATTGCACCCCACCCATCGAAATGATCAGTCCTGATTGCCGCTCTTTATCGCGCGCATGGTCTTCTCTCCCTTGCGTGCATCCTGTTCGGGATTGTCCGAGCCGACGGCGGGCTCGCGATTGTCGGGGTCGGTCGCGCGATTGAGATCGGCGCGTGCGCCCACGCGAGTGTTGACGTCGCCCCCGGCAGAGCCCTGCTGGTCTGGCGCGGCATCTTCGGTCATCTTGTCGATCAGGTCGTTGTCGGGGTGGCGGCTCTGGCGTTCTGGCATAAAAAATCTCCTTTCCCCATCAATGGTTAGGGGCGGTGGAGCGTTCCGAAATCGCACTTAGGCAGCGAAGGGGTAGTGGAGACACCGCGCTCGAGCAGCGAAGCGGTAGTGGAGACATCCCACTCAAACAGCGGGGCCGAAGGCGGTCGAAGACCAACCGGTAGTGGAGAAAAAGACTCTCAGATCAGGCCCAGCCTTTGCAGCTTGGTCGCGAGCTTGCCCGGCAGCACGTCGCCCACTTCCTCGCCCTCGGCCAGATCGCGCGGCGGCTCTCCCTTGAGGTAGCGCCAGCCCTGATGCGCACGCTTGGGCTTGGGATAGACCGGGATCAGCCGCGGTTCGAGGTCGATCGACCAGCGACCGCTATCGGTCTCGCTGAAGCCGAGGATCTCGCTGCGCGCGACCAGATTGTGCTGGTGAATCCAGAACAGCGACCCGCCGATGCACTCCTCCCACCGCGTCGGGCGATAGCGGGTGGTGAGGTTGGGGCTGCTGCGATTGGCGTACCAGCTTTCCAGATCGGCAAAGCTCTGCGCGCCGAACGCGATCTTGGTCAGGTTGAGCGGCATGGGGGGGAGGTAGGGGCGGGGTGGCGGTGGGGCAAGCGAGTGGGGAGAAGTGACCGTGGTCGAGCGAGCGAATTCGGGGTGGGAAGCGGGCATATTTTAGCTAGTGGAAAACAACGGTCCGATTCCCATTCAAGAAGACCCTCCGCTCGGCGGTCCAGCGAACGGCGCGAGCCAGCACCCGTGCTTCGATGTCCCGTCCTATCCTGACCAGGTCCCGCTCCGTCGCCCGGTGGTCGACTCGTTCGACGTCCTGTTCGATGATCGATCCTTCATCTAGGTCGCTCGTCACGAAGTGGGCCGTCGCGCCAATTAGCTTCACGCCTCGCTCGTGCGCCCGGCGATATGGTTGCGCACCTTTGAAGCTGGGTAGGAAGCTGTGGTGGATGTTAATGCATCGGCCCGAGAGATGATCTGCAAGACTGGCGGACAACACCTGCATATAGCGAGCGAGGATGAGGTAATCGGCGCCGCTCTCAAGCATAATGGAGAGGAGCCTTTCCTCCTGCTTCTCCTTGTTCTCCGGGGTTATGGGCAGATGATGGTAGGGGATGCCATGCCACTCGGTGAGGCCGCGCAGATCGAGGTGGTTGGAGACTACTCCGACGACGTCCACGGGCAAATTCCCGGTCTGCCAACGATGGAGGAGGTCATTCAGGCAATGGCTCCCCTTCGAAACTGCGATCAGTAGCTTTGGCCTGTGGGCCGAGAGGAGCAACTCCCATTTCATCGCGTATTTCTCGGCGATCGCAGAGAACCCCGTGCGAAGCTCCTCGAGGGACTTAGGAAACGCCTCGCGATGCGGCGTAAATTCAATGCGGAGGAAAAAGCACTCTGTCTCCAAGTCTGCATGCTGCTGACTGTCGATAATGAAGCCTCCGATCTCTGCCAAGTGACCACTGACAGCTGCCACGATTCCAACCCGGTCACGGCAGGATAGCGTCAGGATGTAGGAAGTCCCAGGTTCCAATGTGCTCATTGAACTGCCTCTAGTGCGGGATCTTTGTCGCTGCCACACTGATTATTGCCGAACATCCAAGCATGGCTCGCTAGACGACCGGTTGGCTACGGCCCCAGCGGATCGCTCTTACCCCGTCAACCCACTCGCCACCGCCAGCCCCAGGAACGCGAAGAAGCCCATCGAGTCGGTGACCATCGTGACGAACACCGAGGACGCGACCGCCGGGTCCTGCTTGGCGCGTTCGAACAGCACGGGCACCAGCACACCCGCCAGTCCGGCCGTCACCACATTGATGACCATCGCGAGCGCGATCACGCCGCCCAGCTTCCAGTCGAACACGAATGCGGTCGCGATGCCGACCAGCACCGCGATGGTCACGCCGTTGAGGATCGCGACGCGCATCTCGCGCCATAATATCCTGCCGGTATTGGCGCGGGTCAGCTGGTTGGTCGCGATCGCGCGGACCGTCACCGCCATGGTCTGTGTGCCCGCATTGCCGCCGATGCTGGCGACGATCGGCATCAGGATCGCGAGCGCAACCAGCTGCTCGATCGCCGCGCCGAAGGCCGCGATGATGAGCGATGCGATCAGCGCGGTGCCAAGGTTCGCGACCAGCCAGCGCACGCGGCTGGAGAAGGCTTCGCGGATCGGCTCGTTGATGTCGCCGTCGCCCGCACCCGAGAGCAGCAGCGCATCCTCGCCCGCCTCTTCGGAGATGATGTGGACCACGTCGTCGACCGTCATCTGGCCGACCAGCCGTCCGGTCCCGTCGATCACCGCGGCAGAGATCAGCGCGTATTTCTGGAACATCAGCGCGACCTCTTCCTGGTCCATCAGGACCGGGATCACGGTCTGGTCGCGCTTCATCACATCGGTCAGCGCGATCACGCGCGGGGTGGTGAGAATCCAGCTCAGCGCACAGGTGCCGACGGGGTGGTGCGCCTCGTCGACCACGAACACCTCGAAGAAATCGCCCAACAGCGTGCCGTGGATGCGCAGGTAATCGATCAGGTCGCCGACGGTGAAATGTTCGGGCACGGCCACGAATTCGCGGCTCATCAGGCGGCCGGCGGTCTCTTCCGGGTAGGACAGCGCGCTTTCGATCGCGGCGCGGTCCTCCGCGTCCATCTCGGCGAGGACGGCTTCGCGTTCGTCCGCGCCCATGTCCTCGATCATCTGGACCGCGTCGTCGGTTTCCAGCTGCTCCGCGATCAGGGCCACTGCCTCGGCGGGCATGCCCTCCATCATTTCTTCGCGAACCCAGTCGTTCAGCTCGGCGACGACCTCGCTGGTCATCAGGTCGCTGATCGCGATGGTCAGCTCGGCGCGCTGGTCATTGTCGAGCAGTTCGAGCAGGTCGGCGACGTCGGCCGGGTGGAGCGGCTCGACCAGTTCGTAGAGTTCGCCGCGCCGGTCTTCCTCCAGTGCGGTGCGCACCGCGCGCAGATATTCGGGCTTGAGGCGGTTTTCCTCATCGTGCCGCTCGTCGTCGACGCGGTCGTCGGGGCGGCCCCCTTCGTGGGCATCCTCCTCGGCTGCCAGATCGGCAGTGTCGATCGTTTCGTCGAGGAGAGGATCGGCGCTCATGGCTTTGCGCCCCTAAGCGGATGCGGGGCAAAAGCAAGCGGGAGACATGCCGCAGGGTGACAGGCGCGCGCGCTGCCGCTAGCCCGCAGCCCAGGCAAATTTGCAAGGAGATTCCCCATGGCCGAGAAACTGACCCTCACGCTCGACACCGGCGACGGCGAAAACAAGGACGTTGTCATCAAGTTGCGCCCCGATCTGGCGCCCGGCCATGTCGAGCGGATTACCGACCTCGCCAAGGACGGCTTCTACGATGGTGTGGTGTTCCACCGCGTGATCCCCGGCTTCATGGCGCAGGGCGGCGACCCGACCGGCACCGGCATGGGCGGCAGCGACAAGCCCGATCTGAAGGCCGAGTTCAACAGCGAACCGCACACCCGCGGCACCTGCTCGATGGCGCGCACCCAGGTGCCCGACAGCGCGAACAGCCAGTTCTTCATCTGCTTCGGCGATAGCGAGTTCCTCGACGGGCAATACACCGTGTGGGGCCAGGTCGAGAGCGGGATGGACCACGTCGACGCGCTGCCCAAGGGCGAGCCGCCGAAGAATCCCGGCAAGATCGTCAAGGCGACGATTTCGTAAGCGAACCTGATTCCAGCGCGAGCTGGATTCGTTGGCCACCAGGCTGAACGTAGGAAAGGGCCCCCTCCTCGCGAGTGGGGCCCTTTTTGATCGGCGGGTAGCTCTTGCCTGGGGGCCTAGAGCCCTGCCTTGACCAGCCAGTCGTGGAACATGCGCACGGGGCGCTCTTCCAGCGCGCCGGGCTTGCACACGAACCAGTAGGAATAGGGGCTCTCGACTTCCGCGTCGTAGAGGTTGACCAGCCGGTTGTCCGCCGCGCGGCGGCGGTGGTCGTCGTGCATGATCGCGATGCCCAGACCCTGCGCCGCGGCGGCGAGCATCAGCTGGCCCGAATCATAGTGGTCGATCGCGGCGGGTTCCAGATCGGCGAGACCCAGCGCAGCCTTCCACGCGGTGAAGCTTTCGGGCAGCCCGTTGTGGATCAGGAAGGTCTGCCGCGCCAGCAGGCTGGCGTCTGGAATGTCCCCCAGCGTTTCCGCCAGTTCGGCATTGGTGATCGCATGGACCTTGTTCTCGTCCAGCCGCACCGCATGCAGCCCGGCGCTGGGCCTGTTCGAGAGGATGATCGCCGCGTCCAGCGTGTCGCCTACCCGGTCTTCCAGATGGGGGCCGGTGTCGATGTCGATATGCAGGATCGGGTGCAGCCGCCGCAGCTCGCCGAGGCGGGGGAACAGCCGCTGCGTACCGAATAGCGGAAGGACACCGAGGTGCAGCCGCAGCAGGCTGGTGCTTTCCGACTGGCCTTCCACCGCGCGGGCGAGCGCTTCGAAATGAGGCAGCACCGCCTCGTGAAAGGCCGCGCCCTCGTCGGTCAGCTGCATCGCCTGGCGGGCGCGGGTGAACAGCTTCTTGCCGATGAATTCCTCCAGCGTCGCGATCCGGCGGCTGAGCGCGGAGGGGCTCAGCCCCAGCTGGTTTGCCGCAGCGCGCGCGGAGCCCAGGCGGACGGTGTGCATGAAGGCTTCGAGCGAGCGCAACGGGGGGAGGCGGCGGTTGACCATCAAGGCGACCTTGGCAGGATGCCGAGGCGCGCAAAAGCCCTATTTTGCGCCGATGGGCGTAGCGCGGCAGGCGGCACTGCTACGTCTCCTCGCCAGCTTCCTCTCGCGCCTGCAGGCGGACCTTCTTTACGTGGGTTTCGTCGCCCTCGATCACCTCGATGGTCCAGCCGTTGGGATGCGCCACGCGGGTACCGACCTGCGGCACCTGTTCGGCGAGGATGAAGGTCAGCCCGCCCATGGTATCGACCGATTCCTCGACTTCGGCGAGCGCCGGGTCGATCCGCTTGGCGATGTCGTCCAGCTCGGCGCGCGCGTCGATTTCCCACACGCCGTCGCCGATCGGGGTGATCCAGTCCTCCCGCTCGTCGTCGTGCTCGTCCTCGATCTCGCCGACGATCTCCTCGACCAGATCCTCGATCGTGATGATCCCGTCGGTGCCGGAGAACTCGTCGACCACGATTGCAAGGTGAATGCGGTGGGCGCGCATGTCGGCCAGCACGTCCAGCGCACCGCGGCTCTGCGGCACGTAGAGCGGCTGGCGCAGCAGGCCGGTCCACTCCGCAGGCGGCGGCTTTCCGCCGGTCAGGAAGGGGAAAACGTCCTTTATGTGGATCATCCCGATCACTTCGTCGAGCTGCTCACGATAGACCGGCAGGCGCGAATGGCCGTGTTCGGTGAACACTTCCAGCAGCTCTTCCCACGAAGCGCCGGCCTCCACCGCGACGATCTCGCCGCGCGGAATCGCGACATCGTCCGCGTCATGTTCGCTGAAATGGAGCAGGTTGCGCAGCATCTCGCGCTCTTCGCGCGACAGGTCGCCGTCGTCCTGCGTCTCGCTGCCGGAGGCCTCTTCCTCGCCCTCCTCGCGGTCGCGTTCGTTGATTGCGTCCTCGATCTCGCGCCGCAGGCTGCGTTCGCTGCCCTGGCCGTTCAAGAACTTGCGCATTGCGAGCCAAAGCCCGCCTCTACTGTCCGCGTCTCCGGAGTTCGCAGACTTGTCGCTATCATTGTCGGGCATGGCCCTGAAATGCTCTCCTAGTGTTTCAAGCGTCACCATATGGGTCGGGCAGGCCCAGCAGTGCAAGCGCCTTCACTTCCAGCGCCTCCATTTCCTGCGCGTCCTGTGGCGAGATTTCATGATCGAGCCCGGCCAGATGGAGCAGGCCGTGAACCACCAGATGGCTCGCATGCGCCTCCAGCGCGACGCCCTTCTCCGCCGCTTCGCGCGCGCAGGTCTCGTGCGCCAGCGCGATGTCGCCGAGCAGCATCGGCGGGCCGTCCGGGACGAGATCGAGCAATTCCTCGCGCTCCAGCATCGGGAAGCTGAGCACGTTGGTCGGCTTGTCCTTCTCGCGCCAGTCGCGGTTGAGCTCGTGAACCTCGGCATCGGAGGTGAACAGAATACTCGCCTCCAGCCGCTGATTGGCCAGTGCGGGCTCGACCTTGGCGGCAGCGTCAGCCGCGCGACTCGCCAGCGCGAGCCACTCGCCATCGGGCCAGTGCTCGACGTCGATCTCAAGCTCCATCACGGCCTCCGCAAGGCGAGGGCCTGAGACACCTGAGACACAGTCCAGGGACCGAAAAAGCGGTGCTGCTGTGAGGCTCCGGTGAGGCGGGCACAGAGGAGGGGGCGTGCAGGATCATGAGCGCTCCCCTAGCGAATGCGGGCCCGGGTAGGAAAGTGTGCTGATCGCCCGCCTGTACGGGGCCTAGACCGGGGTCGCCGCCAGCACGGCGCGCCAGTGGGCAACGCGATCATCGAGGCGGGAGGCGCGGATGAAATCGGTCGCATCGTCGGGCAGGTCGAGCGTTTCGAGGATTTCGAATCCGAAGGCCGGCTCGCCATGCCTGTTCCAAGCGACCTGGAGTTCGCGGCGCGGATGGCCGCCCGTGCGCATGGTGAAGCGCTGCCGATTCTCGATTCCTGCGAGATCCTTCGCCGCGCCAACCCAGACGCGGTCTTCTCCCGCAAAGCGCAGTGCGTAGACGCCGCTTGCGATTCTGCGCTCCTTGTATGCCGCGATCGCGGCCTTGCGGGCTTCACCCTTCATCACTCGGTTCCTTTCGGGGGCCGCTATTATTACCCCGGTGATATTGACGCAAGACTTTTATCCGGGCAATAATCACGCATGAATGATCTTGCCGATATCGCCGCCACCGCCTTTGCCGGACACAGGCTCGTCGCATCCGGCCCGCTCGCGCAGGTGGCGCTTGCGGTGCGCGAGGCCGAGCAGGCCGGTGCCGATGGTCCGCTGCTGGTCTTCGACGACGCGAGCGGCCGGGTCGTCGATCTCGACCTGCGCGGCAGTAAAGCGGATGTGCTGGGCCGACTTCTGGAGCGGGGGGCGACCAAGCCAGCTCCGCCGCAAGCGCAGGAAAAGCCGCGCGGGCGCGGACGGCCCAAGCTTGGCGTGGTCGGGCGCGAGGTGACCTTGCTGCCCCGTCACTGGGACTGGCTCGAGCGCCAGCCGGGCAGTGCGTCTCAGGTGATCCGCAGGTTGATCGACGCCGCGCGGCGGGAAGTGGATGGGGGCGACGGCCCGGCAACGCGCAAGGCGCGTGCGGAGCGCGCCTATCGCGTCATGGCCGGCCTAGCGGGAGACCTGCCGGGTTACGAGGGGGCGCTGCGCGCGCTGTTCGCGGGCGATGTCGCCTCCTTTGCCGCCAATATCGCCGACTGGCCGCGCGACGTGGCCGCCTATGTGCAGCGGCTTGCGAGATTGGATGACGCAGGATAGCGCCTGCGAGAAACCACACGGGGAACATTTGCGTTTACGGCGAGTTAGGGAACACCGCGATACGCGAAGGGCCGCCTTGAATATCGATTTTCTCGAACTGGCCGAAGCCTCGCCCAACCCGTATGTCCTGATGGATCGCGAGTTGCGGCTGGTGTGGATGAACCGGGCCTATTGCGCGGTCACCATGCGCGCGCGCGAGGACATTATCGACCGTCCGCTGTTCGATGCGTTCCCCGCCGATCCGGCTTCGGAAAGCTATCGCCAGCTCAGGAATTCGCTCGACCACGTGCTCCAGACTGGCGAGCCGGACGAGATCGCGTTGATCCGCTACGATATCGCGCGCCCCGATGGCCGGATGGACACCCGCTACTGGAGTGCAACGCACACCCCGCTTCACGGGCCCGATGGCAAGCCCGACTATATCCTCCAGCACACCGTCGACGTGACCGAACTGCAGGAATTGCGTCGCCTGCGCGACGAAGTGGGGGTGATGCGCCGCGCGGGCGCGGTGCAGGCGCGCAATCGCAGCCTCGAACGTGAAAGCCAGCGGCTGCTCGAGTTCTTCCGTCAGGCGCCTGGCTTCGTCGCGGTGCTGGGTGGGCCGACCCATGTGTTCCAGATGGCCAACGCATCCTACCTGCGGCTGGTCGGTCGCGAGGATATCGGAGGCAAGACGGTCGCGGAGGCCTTGCCCGAAGTCGCCGCGCAGGGTTTTGTCGAGACGCTCGACCGGGTTTACGAAAGCGGCGAAGCCTATATCGGGCGGCGCGAACCTGTGCTGCTCGACGGCGATTACGACCCTGCCCAGAGCAGGCGCGTGCTCAACTTCATCTTCCAGCCGATTTCCGATGGGGACGGCACGATTACGGGCATCATCGTCCAAGGCTCCGACGTGACCGAAGAGGTGGAGTACGAGGAACGGCAGGAACTGCTGATTCAGGAGCTGAACCACCGGGTCAAGAACACGCTGGCGGTGGTCCAGAGCCTGGCCCAGCAGACCTTCCGCAACGTACCAGATTCCGCGCCCGCGATGGCGACCTTCAAGGCACGCCTCCATGCGCTCGCGGCAGCGCACGGCCTGCTGACCGAATCGAGCTGGAGCCCGGCGAGCGTGCGCGAGATCCTGGAGCTGACCGTGGGCGCGGCGTTCGGTGCGCTAGAGGATCGCGTGGTGCTCGACGGGCCGGATTTTCTGCTCAACCCCGAGGTTGCTCTGGCGATGACCATGATCGTGCACGAGCTGACCACGAACGCGATCAAGTACGGCGCGCTCAGCGAAGATGCGGGCAAGGTGCATGTCGGCTGGTCGGTGAACGCGGGCGATGATTGCGACGTGCTCGCGCTGACCTGGCGCGAGCGGGGCGGACCGCCGGTGGCGTCTGCGCCGGGCGAAGGCTTCGGCACCCGGCTGATTCGCACCGGGATCACCTCCAAGCGCGGGACCAAGGTCGATCTGCGGTTCGAGCCCGAAGGCGTGGTCTGCGCGCTGGAGGTGATGCTCGAATCGGGGGCGCATCACGAGCCGAGCGCAGAGGGTCCGATCAGTTCACCCGTCATGCCGAACTGATCCGGCACGCGCGCGATCACACCGCGCCGGTCGACGGGCAAACACGTTCCACGGCACATCGCCTTTACCCAATCGCAAGCTTGGCGGGGCTAGCCTCCGCGCGAGCCCTCGGTCAGTGGGGGCATCGACCGCAAGAGGTGACTGCCAGACCAATGCCACAGGCGATCCTGCCACTGCTGATGAACCTGTCGATCGCGATCATGTTTGTCGCGGGTTTCATGGCTGTGGCTCATGCCCACCCGGTCGTCAGCAAGGCACGCTGGTTTGCGCTGTGTTTCCTGCTGGGCCTCGCTGATCCGCTCGCAAATCTCGCCGTGTGGTTCGGCGTCAACCCGGATGCAATGCGGGTGCTGGGGTTCACCCTGTTCCTTGCAGGGATGCTGGGCCTGGCGCTGGCGCTGTCCCATTTCCACGGCCGCAAGCCCTTGTGGAAGGTTGCGATCATCATCCTGGCGGGCGGGTTCCTGTACCGCCTCTTCACGCTGGATGCGCCGCGCGATGCACTATGGAACCTGCTGCTGTTCCAGAGCTGGTATGCGATGGCCGCCGCCCTGTGCGCCTATGCCGTCAGGCGCCACGCGCGCCCTTCGCCAATCAACACCATGCTCTACGTGCTGTTCCTGATGCTGATGGTTCACTTCCCGATCAAGGCGTTATTTGCTGCGCATCTGGGTAGTGGCCTGACCGAGGGAGACTATGCGAACACGCTGTACGCAGTGATCTCCCAAACCAGCAGCGGCGTGCTGATGGTTGCCGCAGGGCTGCTGATCATCATCAATTTTCTCCAGTCGGTGGTACAGAACACCCAGGCGCAGGCACTGTCCGATCCGCTAACCGGGCTGCCCAACCGGCGCGCGATGGATCGCTGGTTCGACGAGCTGGCCACCGCCGAGTTGGAGGAGCCGGTCGTCATCGCGGTGATCGACATCGACCATTTCAAGACCTTCAACGACCGCTTCGGCCACGATGTCGGCGACAAGGTTCTGCGCGCGGTCGCAGGGTCTCTCGACCGCCACCGTCCGTCCGCTGCCCGGTTGGCGCGACTGGGCGGGGAAGAGTTCGTGCTGCTCCTGCTGAAGGACGAGGCGGAGGCACTGCTGACCTGCGAAAGCATGCGGCTGGCGATCTCGCGCCTCGCATTCGCTGAGACCGACCCCGTGACCGTGAGCATCGGGCTGGCCAGCGCCTTGCCGGGCGAGGCGATGGGCGGGCCGCTGCGGCGCGCCGACCAAGCGCTCTACCGGGCGAAGGGCCTGGGCCGAAACCGCTGCGAGGTCGCGCCGCCGGTCGATGGGCAGGTGCTGTCCCAGCCGCTATCCGGCATGCCGGACCTCAAGCTTGTGGTGAAGAGCTGATCGCGACATCGGGCGGACAATCAATGTCCGTGGTCGATTGACGTGGGAACCCCCGGCGCAAGGCTGCCAGGACCGATCCTGCTGAAAGGACCATCGCATGCAGCACACCCTCCAGCGCGGGCCCGGCCAGATCTGGGGCGATATGGCCCGCAACCGCACGGTGCGCGATGTGCGCTTCGGCGTCTATCGGCCGCTCGACATCGAGATCGAGCCTCATGTTCACGAAGACCGCCACCTCGTGTTCGTGTTCGGAGGAAACTACATCACTTCAGCCGAGGGAGCGCCGCCGGTCACCAGCGCGCCGATTCTTGTCGACAATCCCGCAGGCACCGCGCACCGCGACCGCTTCCTGCGGCCCGAGGGGAGGTTCCTGACCCTGAACCTTGCGCCCGAAGCCTCTCACGAAGGCGCCGCGCGTGCCTCCCGCCACCCGCGCGACATCGCCCGGATGCTGAACGTGGTCGGCGAACTGGAGTTCGACGCGCCCACGCTGCTGCTCGAAGAAGTCGCCGAGACGGCGCGGTCGAACGCCCTGTCTTCGGACGAAGCGCCACGCCCCGGCTGGCTGGTCCGCGCCTACGAGATGGTGATGGAGGAGGATGCGCGAGGCGTCACGCTGGACGCGCTCGCGCGCGAGGCGGATATGCATCCGGTTCACATCGCCCGCTCTTTTCGCGCCGCCTGGGGACGCACCGCGGGCGAGCTGATCCGCGATCGCCAGTTCGAGCGCGCCTGCGACCTGCTCGCCCGCACCGCACAGCCGATCGCGCAGATCGCGCTGGAGCTGGGCTTTTGCGACCAGGCTCATTTCACCCGCTTCTTTCGCCGCAGGGCAGGGCTGCCGCCGCTCAAATTCCGCCGTGCGAGCGTGGTCGCGTAAGACCGGGACATGTTTGAAACATACAAGAAATGCGCGCGCCACACCGGCAGGGCCGTCGGGACACCCGAACGAGGAGCCTGCCCCATGAAATTCCCGATTGCCGCATTGCTGTGCGCCTTCACTCCCGGCGCGCTGGTCGCCCAGCAGGCGCCCGACTTCACCGCGGCCTATGATGCCGCGCAGACCGATGACTTCGCCGGGATCACCAGCGTGGTCGTCTTGCAGGATGGAAAGATCGTCGCCGAACGCTATTTCGACGAGGGCGGCGCCGACGCGCTGCGCAACACGCGTTCTGCCACCAAGACGGTCACCGGAATGCTCGCTGGGATAGCGGCTGGCGACGGCAGGCTGACCCGCGGCACGCGCATCCGCAGCCTTTTGCCAGACTACACGCCCGCCAATCCCGATCCGCGCAAGGAACAGGTCACCGTCGAAGACCTGCTGACCATGAGCTCGATCGCCGAATGCAACGACTCGAACGCGTATTCGCGCGGGAACGAGGAACGCATGTACCTGATAGAGGACTGGGTCGGCTTCTATCTCGACCTGCCGGTCAAAGGCTTTGCCGCGTGGGACACAAAGCCCGCAGACAGCCCCTATGGCCGCGCCTTCTCCTACTGCACTGCAGGCACGGTCGCGCTGGGCGCGGTGGTCGAGAATGCGACCGGGCAGCAGCTGGAAGATTTCGCACGGGAACGCCTGTTCGGCCCGCTGGGGGTGGAGAGCGTCGCTTGGCAGTTCTCCCCGCTCGGCCTCGCGATGGGCGGCGGCGGGCTGGAGCTGACCAGCCGCACGCTGGGCAGGGTGGGGCAGCTGTTCCTCGACAAGGGGCGCGTCGGCAGCCGACAGGTTCTGCCCCGCGAGTGGATCGAATCCTCGATGGCACCGCAGGTCGCGATCGATGACGGGCGCGGTTACGAATATGGCTACCTGCTGTGGATCCAGCCGTTCACTCTCGGCGATCGCACGATGCGCGCGCGGCTGATGAACGGCAATGGCGGCAACAAGGTGATCATCCAGCCGGAAACGGGCTCGGTCACGGTCATCACCTCGACCAATTACGGCCAGCGCGACGCGCACGCGAAGAGCGAGCGGCTGTATCAGGACTATATTCTGCCCGAACTTCTGCGCCTTTCGAGCGCGCGCGAATAAGCACCGAATCGGGTTCGCAGAAAGCACGGGCCGTCCCTCTCCTGCCTCAAGCCATCGTGAATCGCCCCCTTGGCCCGGGTCGCTCCGGAACCTCGCAAAGGGGGCGGCATTGGGGTTCCTCGTCAGACGACGTTCGTCACATCTCTGACGGGGGCTTCACATGCCGGTCTCTCCGCAACGGGCGACCGGTTCCATTCTCGCGGGGCCCGCACTGGCTCGCGCGACCAATTCGATGGAGTCGCAATGATGAAGAGCAATTCTACCTCCACCTTTACCTCCGTTAGGGCTGCGCTGGTCTGCGGGATCGCGGTTCTGGCCATGCCGGCGAGCGTTTCGGCGCAGCAGCAATGGTCCGATACCCCTGCCGATACCACAGCGGAAACCACCGCCGAGAATACCCTGACCGTCACCGGCATGCTGCCCGACGACATCTCCGCCCTGCCCGAGGGCCCCGAGATCGACGGGTTCATCTCCGCGCGCAGCGACAACCGCATTCAGGTGACGACCGAGGACGGATCGCAGACCGTCGTGTTCGTCGGCCCGGCAACCGAGATCAAGGCGCGCGGCGGCTTCCTCGGCCTTGCGCGGACCTCGCTCGCAGACGAGCAGCTCTATAATGGCGTGCCGGTCACCGTGCGGACGGTACAGTGGGAAGACGGCCTGATCGCCCAGCGCATCAGCATGAAGGACAGCGATCTGAAGACCGCCGCGATGATCCAGCGCGGGACTGAGCAGGGCTTTGCAGAACAGACCGCCGCGACCGAGGCGCTGCGCGGGCGCGTCGCCGATATCGACAATTACAACGTCAAGGGAACCACCAACGTCTATTTCGACACCGGCGAATACACGCTGTCAGGTCAGGCGCAGGCCGAGCTGTGCGGTGCCGCGGCGCAGGCGGGGCAGATGGACAACGCGCTGCTGCTGGTGGTCGGCTATACCGACTCGACCGGCAGCTACGAGATCAATCAGGAGCTGAGCGAGAAGCGCGCCGAGCGGGTGGTGAATTATTTGCAGCAGCAGTGCGACTGGAAGCCGTATCGCATGCTCACGCCGACCGGCATGGCGCAGGCCGATCCGGTGGCGGACAACAGCACCGATTACGGCAAGCAGCAGAACCGCCGCGTGGCGGTGAACATCCTCGTCAGCAAGGCTGTCGACGGAATGGGCGGCTGAGCGATCGAGGGGGCGGGCTGAGAGGTCCGCCCCTTTTCCATTCCTACCCCGTCATCCCCGCGAAGGCGGGGATCTCGCTTCGCTTAAGCGTCATAGGATATCCCCGAACCGGTCGAGCCAGTCCGGGTGCTGCTCCTCGACGAGGCGACTTTTCCACTCGCGTCGCCATTTCTTCATCGCCTTCGCTCGCGCGATGGCGTCCCCAATTCGGTCATGGTGCTCGGTGCAGACAAGGCGGTTCAAGCCATAACGTTGGACGAAATCGGAGCCGTCGCCATTGCGATGCTGGTGAATGCGGGCGGCCAAATCCGCCGTCACACCGATGTAGATCGTCCCGCGATAGCGGTCGGCCATGAGCCGCCCTTCATTCAATTGAGCGGGACCCCCGCCTTCGCGAGTGAAGAGGATGGGGAGGGGGAGCGGCGAAGCTACTCCCCGGTCCCTTCATAGGCATCGACGATCCGGCCCACGATCGGGTGGCGGACCACGTCGGCGCGGGTGAAGCGGATCGTGCCGAAGCCGTCTACGCCCTCCAGCTTGTCGACCGCATCGGCCAGCCCGCTCATCCGCTCGCCGCCAGGAATGTCGATCTGGCGCGGGTCGCCGCATACCACCATCCGGCTGTTCTGGCCGAAGCGGGTGAGGAACATCTTCATCTGTTCGCGGGTGGTGTTCTGCGCCTCGTCCAGAATCACGAAGGCATCGGCGAGCGTGCGCCCGCGCATGAAGGCGATCGGCGCGATCTCGATCACCCCGCTCTCGATCTGGCGCTCCACCTGTTCGGGCGGCATGCAATCGTACAGCGCGTCGTAGAGCGGGCGCAGGAACGGATCGACCTTCTCCTTTAGGTCGCCGGGCAGGAAGCCGATCTTCTCGCCCGCTTCGACCGCCGGGCGCGACAGGATCAGGCGCTGCACGCTGCCATTGATCAACTGGCTGACCGCCTGCGCCACTGCGAGGTAGGTCTTGCCGGTGCCTGCCGGGCCGAGCGCGAAGATGATGTCGTCGCGGCTGAGCGAGCGCATATACTGCGCCTGCACCGCGCTGCGGGGCACGATGGTCTTGCGCCGCGTGCGGATCATGATCGGCGGGACGCCGCCTTCGCCGGCGGCCTTGCCCGAAATGATCCCGTCCAGCGTCGGCTCGTTGGTCATCGCGATGGTCGCTTCGATCGCGCCTTCGTCCAGATCCTGGCCCATCGCCAGCCGGTCGTACATCGACTGAAGCACGTCGCGGGCGCGGGCGACCGAGTCCTCGGGCCCTTCGATCATCACCTTGTCGCCCCGCGCGGAGATGAACACCGACAGGCGGTTTTCGACCTGCACCAGGTTCGCGTCGAACTGACCGAACAGAGGCACCAGCAGCGACTGGTTCTCGAAATTCATTTCGGCCCGTGCGCGGCGTATCTCGCGCTGGGGGTGCGGTGGCGGAGAGAGCCGGGGCTCTCCGGCGCGGGATGGTCTGCGGCCCATGCGCTCCTTTCGGGTTCGAGGCATTACGAGTCCCGAATGTAGGCTGCGCGGCGGGCGAGGCAAGCGGGAGCATCCCGCTGCGGTGGAAAGTCACGGGGATGTCACGTCGGGGAGGGCGCGATACATTCCGCGACACGATAAATGCGATCCTGAACGCCTCCATGCGCCTATCGTTCATAATGAGAGGCATAAAGATGAATGCATGCCCTGTGGTGGGCATTGTTCAGGAGTGACCGGAATGCGAAATCTTGTGATCATGGCGGTTGCCGCAGGACTTGTCCTGCCCACCGCTGCAAGTGCCCAGCAGCGTAGCCCTGCCGAACAGGCGGCGTGGAATGCGCGGGTCGAATCGCGCGAAGCCTATGCCGCGCAGCAGCGCCGCGAGGCGCGCGAGGACCGGCGTGAAGATCGTCGCGATGACAGGCGTGACGACCGGCGCGATGACCGCCGTGACGACCGGCGCGATGCGCGTCAGGATCAGCGCGAAGACCGCCGTGAATGGCGTCAGGACCAGCGCGAGGACCGCCGCGACTATCGTCAGACCCGCCGCGATTATCGCGACTGGCGCGCCTACCGTCAGGCAGAGCGTAACGCGTTCCGCCGGGGTTCCTACTATGCGCCTCGCGGTTATGCCTACCGTCCGGTGCGGGTCGGAGGGCGGCTCAACTCCAACCTGTTCTGGGGTTCGCGCTACTGGATCAACGCGCACGACTACTACCTGCCGCAGCCGCGCTACGGCTATCAGCGGTGGATCCGGTACGGCAACGACGTGCTGCTGATCGACACCCGCAACGGCCGCGTGCTGGTGGTCCACGACCGCTTCTTCTGGTGAGCTGAATGCCAGTAAGCGCGCCCGGCGTTCCCTTCGCGGAGCGCCGGGCGTCGTTCGTCGAAAGGGCGGGCGCTAAGTCTTTGTAACCGGAGGAGGCACTGCTACCGCACGCGCCACCCCCGCTTGGAGTCCTAAGACATGCGCCGCCTCTCTTCGATCGCAGCCCTTAGCCTGGTTGCTGCCCTCGTTTCGCCGCTTGCCGCACAGGAGCCGGTGCCCGAGACGCCGGAAGCGACCGCCGATGCTCCGCCCGAAGGGATGGAAATCATCGTCGAGGGCATCCGCGAGAAGGAAGAGCAGGTTCAGGCGATGACCCGCCAGATCACGCGCCGGGCACGGGTCGATAAGCCGGTTTCCAAATTCTACGCGCAGGTCTGCATCGGCGTGATCGGGATGACGCCCGACTACGCCCGCACCCTGATCGCGCGGATGGAAGAGAACGCGCGCAGCGTCGACCTGCCGGTGCGCGGCGAGGGGTGCCAGCCCAATATCCTGATCGCCTTCGTTAAGGACGGCGAGCAAGAACTCGACGAGCTGCGCAAGGCCGAGCCCAAGCTGTTCGCGACTCTGCTCGACTATGAATACGAGCGGATCAAGCGCGGCAATGGCGCGGTGCGCGCTTGGCACGGCACGCAGCTCAAGGGCAAGGACGGGCGCGATTTCACGGATAGCGGCATGGGCGACGCGCCACTCAACAACCAGTACTCCTCCTCGCGCCTGACAAAGCAGGTGCGCGTGGACATGACCGGCGCGATCATCATCATCGACAGCAACCGTGTGCCGGGCAAGACCCTGCAGCAGCTGGCCGACTACGCATCGATGCGCGCCTTCGTGTCGATCGACGATACCTCCACCGGCGGGGCGAGCGGCATCCCGACGATCCTGTCGCTGTTCGAGGAGGGTACCGACGCTCCGGAGGGGATGACGACCTTCGACCGCGCCTATCTGGAAACGGTCTATCGCCTGCCGGCGACCGCCAGCGACACGCAGATCCACGACGCCACGTGGACCATGTATCGGAAGCTGGAAGGCCTGCCGGACATCGAGGATTACGACAACTAGAGCGGCTGTTCAGGCGAAGGCCGACTGCAGGAGCGGCTCGCCGCGCAGCGAGTTCGGTCCGGCCTCTTCCAGCCTGACCTGCACAAGATCGCCGATCTTGGTGTTTTCGCGTCCGAAGAACACCGATTGCAACCACGGCGACTTGCCCAGCCACTGGCCGGGCAGCTTGCCCTTTTTCTCCACCAGCACGTCGCAGGTTCTGCCCACGCTACCGATGTTGAACGCGTGCTGGTCGCGGTTGAGGCGGTCCTGGAGCCGCGCGAGCCGGTCCTTCATCGCCTCGGTCGAAACCTGCCCGTCCATTCCCGCAGCAGGCGTGCCCGGGCGCGGCGAATATTTGAAGCTGAACGCCTGTGCGTAGCGCACTTCGTCGACCACGCTCAGCGTGTCTTCGAATTCGGCCTCGGTCTCGCCCGGGAAGCCGACGATGAAATCGCCGCTGAGCGCAAGATCGGGCCGCGCGGCGCGGAAGCGTTCGAGCAATTCGAGATAGCTTTCGACCGTGTGGCTGCGGTTCATCGCCTTCAGAACGCGGTTGTTGCCCGCCTGCACCGGCAGGTGGAGATAGGGCATCAGCTTGTCGAGCTCGCCATGCGCGGCGATGATCTCTTCGTCCATGTCCGCCGGATGGCTGGTGGTGTAGCGGATGCGCGCGAGGCCATCGATCTTGGCAAGCGCGCGGACCAGCCCGGCAAGCCCGGTGCGGTGGCCCTTGGCATCCTCTCCGCTCCACGCGGAAACGTTCTGGCCGAGCAGCGTGATCTCGCGCGCGCCGCCTCCGACCAGCCTTTGCGCCTCGGCGAGCAACTCGGCAAAGGGTCGGCTGATCTCCGCGCCGCGCGTATAGGGCACCACGCAATAGGTGCAGAACTTATCGCACCCTTCTTGGATGGTGAGGAATGCGGCGGGCGGCGCGGTGCGGCGCTGAGGAAGGCCGGCGAACTTCGCCTCGGCGGCAAGATTCATCTCAGTCGTGCGCTGGCCGGACACCGCGCGTTCGAGCATCGCGGGCAGGTTCTGGTAGGCCTGCGGGCCGACCACCATCGAGACAGCGGGGGCACGCGCCATGATCTCTTCCCCCTCGGCCTGTGCGACGCAGCCCGCGACCGCGATCAGCGGGCTGGAGCCGTCCTCGCGCCGCAGACGGCCAATGTCGGAATATACCTTCTCGGTCGCCTTCTCGCGGATATGGCAGGTGTTGAGCACCACCAGATCGGCATCCTCGCCCTCGGGCGCGGGCGCGATGCCCTGCGCCGCCAGCAGTTCTCCCATCCGCTCGCCATCATAGACGTTCATCTGGCAGCCGAAGCTCTTGACCCGGTAGGTCTTTGGAGGAGTCGTGGGTTTCATGGGAGTGGCGCGTTTACTCTTCACGGCGGGCTCCCGCAACTCCCGCCACCTTCACTGTCACCCCGGACTTGATCCGGGGCGGTGCTTCACTTTTGAACGCGGTGGCAGTTGCAAGTAGCACCGGCCCCGGGTCAGGCCCGGGGGTGACGCGCACGCGGGGGATCACGTACGGGGTGACGGCGGGGTTTCGCCCACCTGCGGCCGCCTACGCCTCGATCCGGTAGTGAATCGGCTTGAAGCTGCCTCCGTTCGAGGCATAGGCCGAACACGCGGTCAGCCCGATCACAAGGTCCATATGCGCGCGGAATCGGATCGCCTCGCCCGGCTGGCTGGCGGGCGGATCGACCGAAAGCCTGCCCGTGCCGCCATCGACCGGCACGTTCATGAAGACATTGAACGCGGTCGGGATCGCATCGCGTTCGATACCGTAGGGCGCCAGCGCCTCGGCCAGATTGCCCATGCATCCGCGATGGACCGGCTTGTCCGGGTAGAAGTGGCGAAACGTATCCTCGCTGCATGGGGTCAGCAGGTAATCGTGCTGACCCAGCGAATCCTCCTCGATCTCCAGCATCACGTTCGATCGGTTGGACCACAGGCGGTTGCCCGTCGTGAGGTGAATCGTCTCCTCGTAATCGAAGGTGCGACCGTTCGACATGATCTCGCGCACGTCGCCCTGCGCATAGGCGACCATATCGGACACCTGCGTGCCCTGCGGGTCGATTACGGTGAAGGCCTGCCCGGCTCTCACCACGAATGCGGTGCCGCTGCGTGGCGGGATCTCGATCGTCTTGCTCATGTGCGGCCTCTGAACGGGCAAGCCCAGTCTTCTTCGACCGCGCGCCCGCTATATTGTCGTGCCTCGCTGCTCTCACCGTGCCGGGCGAGCATCGGGTTGAGATCGCCCGCGAGCGAGACATCGCGATTGAGAATCCGCTCGCGCATCCTCTCGTACGTGCCACTATCGCGCAGCCATTCGAATTGCTTGTGTAGGTTGAACACCAGCGACGGTTTCGGAAACCGGCGTGCGGGCCGGGATGCATTGGGGTGCAGTCCGACGACGAAGAAGGCCTGCCCGCCGAAGCTGAGCGAGAAGTCCGGCTCGGCCGGGTTGTGGCTGACTGTCGGGTCGGGCTTCTGCGAGAGCCACACGTCCTTGTCGGAGAGCGACTGGATCCGCTCCCACATCGCGTGTTCGAACTGCACCTCGTCCAGATCGAGCGGCCCGTCAAAAATGACCACCAGGCTGCGAAGCTGGTCGGCGGGAAGGTCGCGCTTAGCCCAGGCCATCAGCGCTTCGTGGATCTTGAGGTCGTTCCACGCGCTGGTCAGGTCGCGCGCGAGGACAAACTCCATGTTCCCCTTCGCCAGCGCCGACTTGGCACCGACGCAGGGAAAGGTGGGGCTCCTCACCACATTCTCGAATTGTTCGACCCGCTGGTCGATAACCGTATTGGCATCCATAGCGGGGAGAATGCGAGCACCGGCGCGCCGGTTTCGAAACCAACTTTCGCTAAGGTGAGTATGCGCCCAGCACCGTCCGATCAGGTGGAAGGAGTATCGTCGGCTGCGGCTGCGGCTGGCGCGAGTGGCGCCAGCTTCGCCTTGCTGTATCGGATCGGCGCGACGTCGTGGTCGAACGGGCGTAGCTCGTGACCCATCGTTTCGCGCAAGGCTTCTTCGATCCGCACGCGCGCCTCGGCGGCGATCGCCTTGCGGCCGCGAAACTCGATCGGGCTGAAGGGTTCGAGGAAGAACAGCTTTACCGGGAAGGTGCCCTTGCGCGCCATCACCCGCTTGTAGTTGTTGAGCCCGCCTTCCTCGCCGATCCAGCCGATCCATTCGGCGACCGCGCCATAGTCAATCACCACCGGCTGCACGAGCACGCCGGGCGGCGGCGGCTCCAGCACGCTCAGCATGGAGGATTTGAACGGCAGCAGCGAATGTCCGTCGGTCGTGGTGCCTTCGGGGAAGACCGTGACCGACCAGTTGTCCATCAGCGCCTCGCGCAGCGCGTTGATCTGGTCCGCCACGCGCAGCCGGTCTTCGCGCTGGACGAAGACCGTGCGGTTGAGCGAGCACAGCCAGCCCACCAGCGGGGCCCTGGCGAGCTCCGCCTTCGCGACGAAAGCGGTGCCGCTGGCGCCTGCCAGCGCGAGGATATCGACCCAGCTGACATGGTTGGCGATGAAGAACACGTCGCGCCGCAGCGGTGTGCCTCGGCGTTCCACCCGCGCGCCGACGATCCACGCGGCGATGGCGAGATACCATTTCGGCCACGGCGATCCGTAGGTGAAAATGCGCGTGACGTAGAGCGGGACGACGAACAGGATCATCACCAGCACCAGCGAGATGGTGCGGGTCCACAGGCGGACCCAGCCCATAAAGGAAATCGGCGTCTTCTCCCCGCGCGCTGCGGCCTGCCGGGTCTCCCAGTCGGACCGGGTATCAGTTGTCGCGTTCGAGGCGGACGCCATACAATTCCATCCGGTGGTCGACGAGGCGATAGCCCAGCTTCTCGGCGATCTGCTTTTGCAGCGCCTCCAGCTCGGGGTCGACGAATTCGACCACCTTGCCGGTTTCGACGTCGATCAGGTGATCGTGATGCGATTCGGGCGCGGGTTCGTAGCGGGAGCGGCCATCGCCGAAATCGTGCCGGTCGAGCACGCCTGCCTCTTCGAACAGGCGGACCGTGCGATAGACGGTCGCGATCGAGATGCCGGGATCTATCTTCGACGCGCGCTCGTGCAGCTGTTCCACGTCGGGGTGGTCTTCGCTGTTGGAGAGCACGCGTGCGATGACCTTGCGCTGTTCGGTGATGCGCAGGCCCTTGTCGGCACATAATTGTTCGAGATCGATTTTATGGGGCACTGGGGTTCCTCGGGCTTTCACCAGAGGCATAGGCGCGGTGCGCGGCCCGCTCAAGCCCCGCTCAAGCCCAAATCAAGCCTGGCCGGTCGACCTTTTCGCAGGATCGACCGGCCGGCGGATCGCCTTACTCGGCGGTTTTCTTGCGACGACCGCGCTTCTGGCCCGGCGTCCGGCCGAGGCCGATCTTCTTCGCCAGCTCGCGGCGCTTTTCGGCGTAGTTGGGCGCAACCATCGGGTAATCGCTCGGCAGGTTCCAGCGTTCGCGATATTGCTCGGGGCTCATGTCGTAGTTCGTGCGCAGGTAGCGCTTGAGCATCTTGAGCTTCTTGCCGTCTTCCAGGCACACGAGGTAATCGGGCTTTACCGAGGCGCGCACCGAAACCGCAGGCTCGGGCCGCTCTTCTTCCTGCGTGGCAGCGCCACCGAGGCCGCTGAGGGTCGAATAAACGCTGTTGATCAGCACCGGCACGTCGTCGAGTTCGACCGAATTGTTGCTGACGTAGGCTTCCACGATGTTGGACGTAAACGCGATAAGCGTTTGCGTCATTTCCATTTCTTGCTCGTCCATTAAATCCTCTGGGGTTTTGGCATGCGAGGTGGGAGGGGGAGGGTTCGCATACGCATTTCCCCTTGTGCGATTCACTTGCCAAATGCAATGCTCGCGACTGCTTTTTCTCAAGCGTCTGCAGACAGTATTAACTACTTGGCCGTGAGATCGAGCCCGAAGGTAATCGCATCCATTCGCGCACCGTCACCCAGCCGATAGTAATTCTTGCGTCTTCCGATCGGAGCGAAGCCATTGCTTTGGTAAAGCAAGCGGGCCGGATTGTTCTCCCGCATTTCGAGAAACAGGCGCTCTGCACCGCGCAGCCTTGCATGGGCGGCGAGCATCGCGATCAGCGCGCCGCCCACGCCGTGGCGCCGCGCGGCGGGGTCGACCGCGATCAGCAGGATTTCCTCCTCGCCCGGTGCCGCGCGCACGATCGCGAAGCCGACCGCCTCGGCCGGGTCGGCAGGCACGGTACCGTCGATCGCGAGCAGGCTGGCATGGGTATGCGAGAGGACCAGTGCGGAGGCCACCTGCGAGCGGTTCCACGCCTCGCCCCATTGCGGTTCGAACGCCGCGTCCATGATCCGCATGATCGCATCGATCGCGGCTTCGCTGACACCCTCCGCGGTCATGACGGCATCCGCGCATCGGGCGCGCGGCCATAGATCGGTGCGGTTTCGGGCGAGAGCGCGTGCAAGCCGAGTGCGGGGAAGGCGCGTGCGTCGCTGTAGGACTGGATCGAAGTGCCGGTGCGCGCCAGCTCCACGAAGCGGTCGGCCACGCTGCCGGCGATCAGCGATGCGGGGAAGCTGGCGACGGCATCTTCGGGCCGCATGGAAACAGGCTCTGCCTGCGGAGAGCCATCCTCGGCGAAGCCTTGCACGAACCATTCGCCGTGTCCGCCGTCCATCGCGACGGTCAGCGGCTGCGCGCCCGCCTGCTGCCGGGCCATCGCCGCGACCAGCGCCATGGTGGAATAGCCTTGCAATCGCGTGCCCCACGCAAAGGCGAGGCTGCGCGCCACCGCGAGGCCGATCCGCACGCCGGTAAAGCTGCCCGGACCGCGCGCGACCGCGATTGTCTCCGCCCGCCCGCGCTCGGGCAGGTCGGCAATCATCGGCACCAGCCGTTCGGCATGGCCGCGACCGAGCACCTCGAAGGTGCCTGCTATCGGGTCGTTATCGTAAAACAGCGCAACCGAGCAGGCCGGGGTGGCGCAGTCGATCACCAGTGTACGCGCAACAGTAATCGTCTGCCCCCTGCAACGCGCGCGCCCGTGTTCCGGCGCGCGCCCTTCGACCTTGAGCCAAAGACCCTAGTCGATGCGGTTGAACTTTTCGAAATCGGGACGCGGGCTGCGATCGAAAATCGAATCCTTGTCGCCGTAGCCGATCGAGCAGATCCAGTCCGCCCTGTATTGCGGCTGGTTGGCGAAGAAGTCTTGGGTCACCTTGTCGAGGTCGACGCCCGACATCGGACCGCAATCGAGGCCGAGCGCGCGCGCCGCCAGCATCAGGTAGGCACCCTGCAGGGCGGAGTTGCGCTTGGCCTGGGTGATCCGGCCTTCGACATCGCCTTCGAACCAGCTCTTCGCATCGGTATGCGGGAACAGTTCGGGCAGATGCTCGTGGAAATCGATGTCGTAACCGATGATGACGCACCACGGCGCGTTTCTGATCTTCGGCTGGTTCGCTTCCATAGCGTGGCTGGCGAGCTTTTCCTTCGCCTCGTCCGAACGGCACCATACGAAGCGGGCCGACTGCTGGTTGGCCGAGGTCGGCCCCATCTTCAGCAGGTCGTAGATGTGCCGGATCTGATCCTCGGACACGTCCTTGTCGAGCCAGGCATTATAGCTGCGCGCTTCGAGAAACAGCTGTTCGAGCGCTTCGTGCGACAGGGTGTTTCCGTGGAACTGCTTGGTCATGGGTCGGTAAGGCCTTCTTGTGTCTGTAATGTCGGGGGTCAGCTTGCGCGAACCTCAACGACCTCGGGCACGTAATGTTTCAGCAGGCCCTCGATCCCGTGCTTCAGCGTCGCGGTGGCCGACGGGCAGCCGTCGCACGCGCCCTGCAGGGTCAGGTGGACGATCCCGTCCTTGTACCCGCGATAGGCGATGTCCCCGCCATCGCCCGCCACCGCCGGGCGGATACGGGTTTCGAGCAGGTCCTTGATCTGGTCGACGATGTCCGCATCCTCGGGATTTTCCTCGACCACCAGAATGTCTTCAGCCGGCACCGCGATGCCTGCAGCAGTGCCGCCGTGGAACAGCGGCGCTTCGGACACGAAATGGTCGAGCAGCACGGCCACGATTTGCGGCTTGAGCTCGGTCCACTGCGCGCCTTCGCCCTTGGTCACTGAAACGAAGTCGTGCCCGAAGAACACTCCGGTCACCTCGCCGGTATCGAACAGCGCCTGCGCCAGCGGGCTCGCCTCCGCATCTTCGGGGTTGGCAAAGTCGCGCGTGCCCTGCGGCATGACCTGCTGCTGGGGCAGGAACTTGAGCGTGGCGGGATTGGGTGTGGTTTCGGTTTCAATATACATATCGCCCCCGATGTAGGGGCGGGGCGGGAACGCGGCAAGCGATGGCGCGTCCCGGTCATCAGGCAGCGGGCAGTTTCTGTCGTGGTCCCGCCATTTTGTTCATTGGGCCTTCACGCCTTTCCTCCCTATAGGCACGCATATGCAATTCGTTTCGTCCGGTCTCAGCCGCCTCGCCCTGCTTCTTCCCCTGCTGGCGGTGGCCTGCGCGAGCCCGGGGATGCAGGACGCGCGGGATATGGCGGCGGGTGCGCCGCAGACGGAACACGCGGCCCCGCAGAAGAATGCGAGCCTGCGCGACACCGCTCATACGCAGAAGAAAGCGCCCGGGCAGGACTCGGCCACGCTTACCCCGGCGCCCGACCAGCCGCAGCCTACCGCCGCAACGCTCCAGTCGCCCGACGAAACCCCGTGGCTGTACGAGGGCAGCAATGTCCCGGTCGATCGCCAATGGCGCTTCGGCGTGCTCGACAATGGCCTGCGCTATGCCACCCGTCGCAATGGCGTGCCGCCCGATCAGGTTTCCATCCGCATCCGGATCGACGCGGGATCGCTGTACGAGACCGAGGAAGAGCGCGGCTTTGCCCACCTGATCGAACATCTGCTGTTCCGCCAGTCGCGCTACCTCGCTGTCGGCGAGACGATCCCCACCTGGCAGCGGCTGGGCGCGACCTTCGGCAATGATACCAATGCGGTTACCAGCCCGACGCAGACGGTCTACCAGCTCGATCTGCCCGAAGCCTCGCCCGCCAAGCTGGACGAGGCGTTCCGCCTGCTTTCGGGCATGGTCCAGGCCCCGGTCATCAACGAAGTCAACGTGCGCACCGAAGTGCCGATCGTGCTCGCCGAAAAGCGCGAGCGTGGCGGCGGCGCGGGCGAACGCGTGGCGACCACCAGTCGTGAAACCTTCTTCAACGGCCAGCGCCTGGCCGACCGGACCCCGATCGGGACCGAGGAAACGCTGCTCGCCGCCAATGCCGATACGGTGGGCGCGTTCTACAAGCGCTGGTATCGCCCGCAGAAAACCGTGATCGCGGTCGCTGGCGATGCGGACCCGGTCGCGCTCGCCAGCCTGATCGAGAAGTATTTCGGCGACTGGAAGGTCGACGGGAAGGACGCATCCGCGCCCGATTTCGGCGATCCCAAGGCTCCGGCAGGGGCAGAACCCGCCAACCCGGTGGGCGAGACGACCGTGATCGTCGAGCCCGATCTGCCGCGCTCGCTCACCTATGGCGTGATGCGCCCGTGGCGTCCGGTGCAGGATACGATTGCCTATAACGAGGGCATCCTGATGGATTCGCTCGCCCAGTCGCTGATCAACCGGCGGCTCGAAGCGCGCGCGCGCGGCGGCGGCGACTACCTCTACGCGCAGGTCCAGCAGGAAGACGTCAGCCGCAGTGCGGATGCAACCTTCGTCAGCTTCGCGCCTTTGACGCAGGACTGGCAGGCCGCGCTGGAAGACGTGCGCGCAGTGATCGCCGATGCGACCACCAATCCCCCGACCGAGGAGGAACTGGCGCGCGAGATATCCGAGTTCGAGGTGGCTTTCGTGGCCGGGGTCGAGGAGGCCGATGTCGAACCGGGCTCGCGGATCGCCGACACGCTGGTCAACGCGGTCGATATACGCGAAACCGTCGCCTCGCCGCAGACCGTGCTCGATATTTTCCGCGGGATGCGCGAGCGGGTAACCCCGCAGGCGATTCTGGAGCGCACGCGCAAGCTGTTCGATGGCGAGGTGATCCGCGGCACCTATGTGACCCCGCAGGAAGGCGAAGCCACTGCCGCGCAGCTGCGCGAGGCGCTGACCGCGCCGGTCGCGGCGGATGGGTCCGCGCGCATCGCGGCCAGCACGGTCTCTTTCGACGATCTGCCGAAGATCGGTACGCCGGGCGAAGTCGTGGAAGAGGGCCCGCTCGGCGTGCTCGATATCGAGCGGGTTCAGCTGTCCAACGGCGTCACCGCGCTTTTGTGGCCCAATCAGGCGGAGCCGGGCCGGGTCGCGGTCAATGTCCACTGGGGCGCGGGCATCCGCGCCTTCGACAAGGATAGCGCAGCCTATATCACGCTCGGCGAAACCGCGCTGATCAGTTCGGGGCTCGCCGGGCTCGACCAGGAAGATCTCGACCGGCTGGCGACGGGCCGCAAGTTCGGGTTCAACTTCACTGTCGACCTCGCAAACTTCACCTTCTCCGCCGACTCGCGCGCGGCGGACCTGGCCGACCAGCTCTATCTGTTCGCGGCCAAGCTGGCGCAGCCCGAGTGGGACGCGCGCCCGGTGATCCGGGCCAAGGCGGCGGCGCGCATTTCCTACGATACCTATGCGACCAGCCCGGCCGGTCTGCTCAACCGCGATCTCGAGACGCTGATCCGCAACGGCGATCCGCGCTTCGCGACGCCCAGCCCCGAGATGGTCGAAGGCACCACACCCGAAGAATTCCGCAAGGTGTGGGAGCCGCTGCTGAAGAAGGGCCCGATCGAGGTGGTGATCTTCGGCGATTTCGAGCGTGACGCGGCGATCGAGGCACTCAAGAACAGCTTCGGCGCATTGCCCCCGCGCGAGCCGATCGACCCCGCAACCCTCGCCGCAAATCCCGAGGCGCCCGAGGCTGGCGCACGCAAGGTGCTGTACCATCGCGGCGATGCCAACCAGGCGGCCGCGGTGGTCGCCTGGCCGGCCGGCAGCGGCCTTGCGCAGGTGAGCGAGGGGCGGCAGCTCGAAATCCTCGGCCAGCTGATGATGAACCGCCTGTTCGACGAGATGCGCGAGCGTGCAGGCGCCAGCTACGCGCCGCAAGTGCGGGTCGACTGGCCCAACGACGATGTCGGCGGCGGCACGATCATCGCGCTCGCCCAGCTGCGCCCGGACGACATCCCCGCGTTCTACGCCGCGGCGGACGAGATCGCGCGCGATCTCGCCACCAACGGCCCGACCGCGGACGAGCTTGCCCGCGTGACCGAGCCGCTGCGCCAGACGATCCTGCGCGCGACCACCGGCAACGGCTTCTGGATGTGGCAGCTGCGCGGCTCCAGCCGCGATCCCTCGCGCATCGGGGTGATCCGTACGCTGCTGGACGATTATTCGGTGACCACGCCGGATCGGATCAAGGCGCTCGCTGCGAAATATCTTGAAGTGCGCGAACCGCTGGAGATCGCGATCATTCCGGAGGGCACCGATCTGCCCGGGTGAGCGTTTCGCGAAGCCAGATCGACAGCCGATAAAGAACAATTGGGCTTGCGTGTGCGCAACGCAATTGCCAGTCGTTTTGCATACGCGAACCGATCGAACCAAAAAGAGCATAGTGCCATGGCTTCCCAATGGAGCCCCGATAGCTGGACGAATTTCGAGGCGAAGCACCTGCCCGCCTATGAAGATGCCGACGCGCTGGCGCGGGCAGAGGCCGAACTTGCCGCGTGCCCCTCGCTCGTCTTCGCAGGCGAATCCGACGCGCTGCGCGGCGAGCTGGCGCGGGTCGAGGCGGGGCAGGCGTTCCTCCTCCAGGGTGGCGATTGCGCGGAAAGCTTCGCCGAATTCGCGCCCGACACGATCCGCGATACCTTTCGCGTAATCCTGCAGATGGCGGTCGTGCTGACCTATGCCGGATCGCTGCCGGTGGTGAAGGTCGGCCGGATGGCGGGCCAGTTTGCCAAGCCGCGCTCCAGCGATACCGAGACGCAGGGCGATGTCACGTTACCGAGCTATTTCGGCGACAACGTCAACGGGATCGATTTCACGCCCGAAGCACGCCGCAATGATCCGCAGCGCATGGTGCGCGCCTATTTCCAGGCTTCGTCCACGCTCAACCTGCTGCGCGCTTATGCCGGGGGCGGCTATGCCAACCTGCGGCAGGTGCACGACTGGACGCTCGATTTCATGGGCCGTTCGCAATGGTCGGAGAAGTTCTCCGCCATGGCCGACCGGATCACCGAGGCGCTCGACTTCATGGGCGCCTGCGGGGTCGACCCGTCCGAACTGCCGCAATTGCAGGGCACCAATTTCTACACCAGTCACGAGGCGCTGCTGCTGCCTTACGAACAGGCGATGACCCGGCGCGATTCCACCAGCGGCCAGTGGTATGATTCCAGCGCGCACATGGTCTGGATCGGCGACCGCACCCGGTTCGAAGGCAGCGCGCATGTCGAATTCATGCGCGGCATCCGCAATCCGATCGGTGTGAAGTGCGGCCCCAGCCTCGATCCCGACGTGCTGCTCAAGCTGCTCGATACGCTCAACCCCAACCGCGAGAGCGGACGGATCGTGCTGATCACCCGCTTCGGCCACGACAAGGTCGAGGCGCATCTGCCCCAGCTGATTCGCGCGGTGCGCCGCGAAGGGCACCCGGTGGTGTGGTCGAGCGATCCGATGCATGGCAACGTGGTCAAGTCGGAAAGCGGCTACAAGACGCGCCCCTTCGACCGGATCAAGGCCGAGCTGGCGGATGTCTTCGCGGTTCACCGGGCCGAAGGCAGCTATCCCGGCGGGGTCCATCTGGAGATGACCGGCCAGAACGTGACCGAATGCGTTGGCGGCGCAGTCGCGATCACCGACGACGAGCTTTCCAGCCGCTACCACACGCATTGCGACCCACGCCTCAACGCGGCGCAGGCGCTGGAGCTGGCGTTTGCGATTGCCGAGATGCTCCAGCCGCAGGTCGATCGCGCTGCTGCGGCCGCGTAGTTTCAAGGTTCGCTAGCGCGAACCCGTCAGCCGCCCACCTCCCCCCCGACCACCATAGCCTGATGGGATCATTGGTGGCCGGGCGGGGAGGCGGGTGGCTGTCGGCCCAAGACGAACAGCCCGGCTGACGGCCCGTACCCCGGGCCCCCACCCCCGTGCTCTCGACTGCACAAAAGATAATTTCGGAAACCGGGTTTCCTCTCCGGCATTGCTGTCTCTAGGGTGGGACAGGATTGCTCGCCAGGTGGGAGAGAATCCGTGGCTTCAACCAGACTGCGAACATCGACGGGAGAGAGCCCGCTCGAAGAACGCTTCCTTGCAACCCGTGCGCTGACCGAGGCGCTGGCCGCGCCGCTGAGCGAGAGCGATGCGACCATCCAGTCGATGGAAGATGCCTCGCCCGCCAAGTGGCATCTGGCGCACACGACGTGGTTCTGGGAAACCTTCCTGCTGCGCGACCATGTGCCCGGCTACCAGCTGCATGACGAACGCTGGCCGTTCCTGTTCAATTCCTACTACGAGGCGGAGGGAGAGCGGATCGGGCGCTTTTCGCGCGGGATGCTCTCTCGCCCCAGCGTCGACGAACTGCTTGGCTGGCGTGCACATGTGACGCAGGCGATGGGCGAGGTTCTCGACAATGCCGAACTCACCCCGCTGATCGAACTGGGCGTCGCGCACGAGCAGCAGCATCAGGAATTGCTGCTGACCGACATCAAGCATGCGCTGTTTCAGAACCCGCTCGGCCCCGCGATGTTCGACGAGCAGCTGCCGACGGCCGAGGCGCGCGAGCGCGGCTGGACCGAGCATCCGGGCGGGATTGGCGCGGTCGGCCACAAGGGCCCCAAAGAGGACGACTCGTTCGCCTTCGACTGCGAAGGCCCACGCCACCGCGTATTGCTCGAACCCTTCGCGCTCGCCGATACGCTGGTCACCAATGCCGAATGGGACGCGTTCATCGCCGATGGCGGCTATGAAGACGCCGCGCTGTGGCTCTCCGACGGGTGGGCCTGGGTCCACGAGAATGGCGTGCGCGCACCGCTCTACTGGCGCGATGAAGCCAATGGCGCGGAGCACTTCACGCTCGCCGGCTGGCAACCGCGCGACCCGCATGCGCCGGTCACCCACATCTCCTATTACGAAGCCGATGCGTTTGCCACCTGGGCGGGCCAGCGCCTGCCGACCGAGTTCGAATGGGAAGCGGTCGCGCGCGGACAGCATGCCGAGGAGGCTCCCGCGCACGAGCCGGGCGAGGGCAACCAGCTCGATAGGGCAGGGCCGGTGCACCCGGTCGGCTCGCCCGGCCTGTTCGGCGATTGCTGGCAGTTCACCCGGAGCGCCTATCTGCCCTATCCGCGCTTCCAGCCCGCAGAGGGTGCGGTGGGCGAATATAATGGCAAGTTCATGAGTGGGCAGTTCGTCCTCAAAGGGGCGAGCTGTGCCACCGCGCGCGGCCACTCGCGCGCCAGCTACCGCAATTTCTTCTACCCGCACCAGCGCTGGCAGTTCACCGGCCTCAGGCTCGCGAAGGACATCTGATGACCGACCAAACCGGCCTCAAGCTCGTCGATCGTGACGACGCAGGGGTAGACCGCGCCTTTCGCGCAGACGTTCTCGCCGGGATGCGCGAGGCGCAAAAGGCGATCCCCGCGCGCTGGCTGTACGACGATGCCGGATCGCAGCTGTACGAAGACATCACCCAGATCCCCGAATACTACCCGGCGCGCGCCGAGACGCAGATTTTGCAGGAGCGCGGGGCGGATTTCGCCGAGGCGATCGGGCCGGGTCGCGCGGTGGTCGAGTTCGGCAGCGGATCGTCGGTCAAGACGCCCGCATTGCTTAGCGCGATCGAGCCGGCAGCCTATGTGCCGCTAGATATTGCGGGCGATTTCCTGCGCGCCGCCGCCGCCGATCTCTCGGCCAAGTTCCCCGGCCTGCCGGTCTACCCGGTGGAGGCCGACTTCATGCGCCGGGTCGAACTTCCGCAAGAAGTCGCCGACATGCCCAAGCTGGGCTTTTTCCCGGGCGGCACCATCGGCAACATGGTCGCGCGCACCGCGACCGATCTGCTGCGCACCATGCGCGAGACGCTGGGAGAAGGTTCCATGCTGCTGGTCGGCATGGACCTGATCAAGGACACAAGCGTGCTCGAAGCCGCATACGATGATGCGGGGCGGGTGACGGCTCAGTTCAACCTCAACCTGGCACGCCGAATCAACCGCGAGCTGGACGGGACGATTCCGGTCGACAAGCTGGAGCATGCAGCGCGCTGGAACGACCAGTTCGCCAGGATCGAGATGCATCTGGTCGCGCAGGAGGACATCGCCTTCGAGATCGCGGGCGAAGAATTCGCGATGAAGGCGGGCGAGACGATCCACACGGAGAACAGCCACAAGTTCGATTTCCGCAGCGCGGACAAGCAATTGCTGGCGGGCGAGTGGACGCCGGTGGGCCGCTGGCTGGACCGGGAGAAGCGCTTCAGCGTGGTGCTCGCCGAGGCGAGCATTCCGCGCAGCGCGCCCTGAGCTTGCGTCATCACCAGCAGCGAAGCCGACCGGCCATCGCCATGCTGTTCATGGATTAGCACGCCGGTGTGCCCTATATCGCGATGATGGACTTCGCCCCTGTGTTCGACCGGCTGGCCGGGACTATTGCCAGCATCCCGCAAAGCGGTCTGTTGATCGTCGCGGTCGCCGCGATGTTGATCGGCTGGCTGGGCGCTGCGCTCGCCCGGCGTGACTTGCTGATCGGGCGAATCGTCAGCACCGGCAGCACGCTGGTGCTGTGCGGCGTGCTGGTGCTGATCGTGCTCCAGCTCGCCCGGCTCGACCCGCGGTTCGATATGGCAATGTCGGAGGTCGGCCTGCCCGAACAGAGCGTGGTCGGCGGGGAAACTCGCGTGGAGCTGGCGCCCGACGGGCATTACTGGCTCAATGCAGAGGTAAACGGCACGCCGGCGCGTTTTCTGGTTGATACCGGAGCGACGCTGACCGCTATCTCGGAGCCGACCGCGCGCGCGGCGGGGCTGGAACAGCGGCGCGACCGTCTGCCGGTGATGATGACCACCGCCAATGGTACGATCTCCGTCGGCACCACCACGATCGAGGAATTGCGCTTCGGCAATGTCGCCGCCTTCGGGCTCGACGCGGTGCTCGCGCCCAATATCGGCGAGACCAACGTGATCGGGATGAACCTGCTCAGCCGACTGGCGCAGTGGCGGGTGGAGCAGGGCGTCCTGATCCTGGTGCCCAACGTGCCGCAGGATCAGGAAGTGGGCACCACGGGTGCAGATCGGACATAATCATCCGCCGGAGCGCATCGACGCACCCCGGCGGATCATTTAGTCCTGCAATTGGCGTCAGGCTGCGAGCGTCTCGATGGTCTTGGCGGCCGCTTCGATCTTCTGCTCGCCATCCACGCCCATGATGCCGTCGGCGGCGATGATCTCGATATTGGTGATGCCGAGGAAGCCGAGGAAGTGGCGCAGCCAGGGCGTGAGGAAATCGATCTCGCTGCCGATCGGCGTGCCGCCGCTGGCGATCACGACATAGGCCTTCTTGCCGGTCAGCAGGCCTTCGGGCCCCTGCTCGGTATAGCGGAACGTGATCCCGGCGCGCGCGACCAGATCGGCCCAGGCCTTGAGCGTGGAGGGCATGGTGAAGTTGTACACCGGCAGGCTGAGCACCAGCGTATCGGCGGCCTGCAGCTCCGCGATCAGCGCGTCGGCGACGTCTGCCAGCGCCTGCTGCTTCTCGTCACGATCGGCGGGCGGGGTCAGGTTGGCGGCAAAGCGGTCCGCGTCGATCAGCGGCAGGTCGTTGGCGGCCAGATCGCGGGTCACGATGCTGGCGTCGTTGCCCTGGCCGATCTTCTCGACGAGCTGGCTGCCGAGCTTGCGCGAGACGGATTCTCCGCTGCGAATGCTGGCGGTGACATGCAGGATATTGGTCATGAGGTTTTCCTTTTTCGTGTGAGATGTTCAGGCCGCGTCGACGAGGACGATTTCGCTGTCTTCGAGTGCGGTGATCCGCAGGACATCGAGATCGCTGATCGCTGCGCCGTCGCGTGCATTGACGGTCTGCCCGTCGATCTCGACCGCGCCGGTCGCGGGCACGAGGTACGCCTTGCGGTTGGCGCCCAGCGGGTATTCGACCGTTTCGCCGGCAGGGATGGTGGCGCCCACCACCCGCGCATCGGTGCGGATCGGCAGGGCGTCGGCGTCTTCCTCGTAACCGCTGGCAAGCGTCACGAACTGGCCCGCGCGGTCGCCCTTGGGGAAGGGCTTGGCCCCCCATTGCGGGGCGTCGCCTTCGCTGGTCGGGATGATCCAGATCTGGAAGATCTGCGTCACCTCGTCCTCGCGGTTATATTCGGAATGGCGGATGCCGGTGCCCGCGCTCATCACCTGAACGTCGCCCGCTTCGGTGCGGCCCTTGTTGCCGAGGCTGTCCTCGTGCGTGATCGCGCCTTTGCGGACATACGTGATGATTTCCATGTCGCGGTGCGGGTGCGGCGGGAAGCCGGTGTTCGGCTGGATCGTATCGTCGTTCCACACGCGCAGGTTGCCCCAGTGGACGCGCGCGGGATCGTGATAATTGGCGAAAGAAAAGTGATGCTTGGCATCGAGCCAGCCGTGGTTTTCGCCACCAAGACTATCGAAAGGCCGCAGTTCGATCATTGCGGTTCTCCTTGCCTTTGGCGGACATCGGCAGGTGCCGGTTCCGCTGCGTTGGTTCCGATTTAGGCTTGCGCACCCCTGCTGCTAAGTAGGATAAGTTCGATCCAATTGTTCGAGAAAGTCGAAATGTCCGAACCCGGCTCCCCCACGCTCGACCAGCTGCAGATCTTCCTCGCCGTGGTCGAGGAGGGCAGCTTTGCGGCCGCCGGACGGCGGCTGAACCGGGCGGTATCGGTGATCAGCTATGGGGTGAGCAATCTCGAGGCACAGCTCGGCCTCACGCTGTTCACGCGCGAGGGCACGAAGAAACCGGTGCTGACCAAGGAAGGCGAGGCGATCCTTGCGGACGCGCGCGTGGTCGCCGCCGGGCTCGCCGGATTGCGCGCGCGGGCCAAGGGCCTGCTCGAGGGGCTGGAGGCGGAGGTCAGCCTGGCGGTCGACGTAATGCTGCCTGCCGAACGGCTGGCGCAGGTGCTGCGCGGCTTCGCCTGCGAATTTCCCACCGTGCCGCTGCGCCTGCATGTCGAGGCGCTGGGCGCGGTCGCCGCGCTGGTGCTCGACGGCAAGGCGGGGCTGGGGATTGCCGGGCCAGTCGCCGCCGAGATCGAGGGGCTCGACCGGATAGAGGCGGGGGCGGTGGAGCTGGTGCCCGTCGCCGCGCCCGACCATCCGCTCGCGCGACAGACGAAGCTGAAGCCTGGGGCGGGGCGCGACCATATCCAGCTGGTGCTGACCGACCGGTCTCCGCTGACGCAGGGGCGCGATTTCGCCGTCCAGTCGCCGCACACGTGGCGGCTGGCGGACCTTGGCGCGAAGCATGCACTGCTGCGCGAGGGGATCGGCTGGGGTAATATGCCGCTGAGGATGATCGAGGCGGATCTGGTGGCAGGTACGCTGGTCAGGCTGGCAATGCCTGACGACTCCGGTCGCACTCTGGACTTCTACGCCATCCATCGCTCCGACGCCGCCCCGGGCCCTGCTACATCGTGGTTGCTGGAGCGGTTCGTGACGCTGGGGCTGGGGCAGGATCGCTAGCGCAGCGGTACAAAACCTGGGTGTAGTCACGGTGTTGCACTGCGAGCCTTCACCCGGATCGCCAAACAGGTTATGGCGCTGCGCAGCAATGAATGAACCTTTCCTCTCCCGAAGCGCGAATTTCTGCGAGGCTTGCACGGTTCGTAGCCGCGCGATCTGTGGCGATCTCGACAATGAAGAGATCGTGGCGCTCAACGCGATCGGCCAGCGTCGCCATCTCAGCGCGGGTGAAAACCTGCTGTGGGAGGGGGACGAGGCGGTCGTGGTTGCCAATGTCGTGGAAGGGATGCTGAAGCTTTCGACCAGCACCGCTGACGGCAAGGAACAGATCCTCGGCCTTGCCTTTCCCGCCGATTTCATCGGTCGGCCGTTCGGCCAGGCGACGCCCTATTCGGTCGAGGCGCTTACCGATGTGCTGGTGTGCGTCTTCCGCCGCGCCGATTTCGACAAGTTCGCGCGCGAGCATTCCAGGCTCGAACACAAGCTGCTGGAACGCACGCTGGCCGAGCTGGACCGGACGCGCAAATGGATGCTGCTGCTGGGCCGGATGACGGCGGAACAGCGCGTCGCGACCTTCCTGCTCGATCTGGCCGACAGATTTCCGGTGGAGGAAGAGGTCGGCACGCAGCCGGGCGCCTTCGCACTGCGGCTCAGCCGCGGTCAGATCGCCGACGTGCTGGGCCTGACGATCGAAACCGTCAGCCGCGAGTTTACCAAGCTGAAAAAGGCCGGTATCGTCTCGCTGCCCAACCGCCGGGAAGTCGCGATCGAAGACCGCGAGGCGCTGGACGATCTGGCCAGCTAGCCGGGCCGTTAGCTTTCGGCGGCTTCGTCTGCGAACTGGTCATACGCTTCGAGAGCCTGCGCCGCGTACATCGCGCTTGGCCCCGCACCCATGTAGATCGCCAGTCCGAGCGTCTCGGCAATCTCCTCGCGCGTGGCGCCGTGCTTGCGCGCGCCATCCACGTGGTAGGCGATGCACGGGTCGCAGCGCACCGCGACCGAGATCGCGACTGCCAGCAGTTCCTTGGTCTTCGCGTCGAGGGCACCGGCGCCGTGCGCCGCTGCCCCCATGTCGCGAAAGCCCTTCATCACCTCCGGCGCGCCGCGATGCAGCTGCTTGATCGCCGGAACGAGGTTTTCGGCCAGGGCGGGCCAGTCCTTGAAGTCGGTATGCGTCATCGGGCCGGTCCTCCCTGCCGAAAGGTCAGAAGCGGTAGCTGACGCCTGCGCTCAGCACCCAGGGGTCGAGATCATGCTCGGTCTGGATCGCCAGCGTGTCGCCCGCGTACCAGCTGGCGGTGGTGTCGACGAAGTACTTCTTGGCATCGACCGTCAGGCCGAACCCGCTATCGCCCAGCGGAACGTCCATGCCCGCTTGCAGCACGAAGCCGAATTCGTTCGACAGCTCGGTTTCGGTCACGCCCAGCGGCAGCGTGGCTTCGCCCGGATCGACATCGACCCACAGGAAATAGGTCACGCCCGCGCCGACATAGGGCTTCACCGGGCCGAGGTCGAAATGGCCCTTGGCGGTCACGGTCGCCGGGATCAGCTTGGCATCGGCGACCAGCTCGGCGCCGGGAAGACCCGATACCGCGTCGACATCGTGCTGCGTCATGCAGCAGATGGTCTCGATCGAGAAATTGTTCGACACGAAATACTCGACCGCCAGGGTGGGCACGAAATTGTCGTTGGCTTCGGTCTGGGTGTCGCCCGGCAGGCCGACCGCATCGACATTGACGGCGGTGATCGCTCCGTCGGGCATCACATAGGTGCCCAGCAGCTTCACCTGGATGTTGCCCTGTTCTTCCTGAGCCGCGACAGGCGTGGCCAGCATGGCGGTTCCAACTAGCATTGCGGCAAACAGACGCTTCATCTCTTCGATCCTTCTCGCATTCCATTTCAGCCGCCCCGTCCGGGCGACGAGGGGAGAGATGGGCGCGTCGGAGGGTGCCTGCATTGACCCAGATCAAGAATGGCAATTCGCGAGAATTCCTTGCAGATTTGATCCAGCGCAAGGACGGCGTGCGGCGCATGACTAGGCTGCACCGCCATGTGGCCTTATCACCCCGAGCTGCTGGAAACGCCCGTGCCGCGTTATACCAGCTATCCGACTGCGGCGGACTTCGATGTCCTGCCGTCCTGCCATTATCGCACCGCGCTGGAGCGGACGGAGGGCGATGTCTCGCTCTACCTCCACATCCCGTTCTGCGAGCAGATCTGCTATTATTGCGGCTGCAACACGGGCAAGGCGAACAAGCGCAAGCGGCTGGAAAGCTACCTGCGCGCGCTCCATCGCGAGATAGAGACGGTCGCCGGGCTGCTGCCACGCGGTACCCGCGTGCGCCGCATTGCCTTTGGCGGGGGCAGCCCCAACGCGATTGCCCCGGTTGAATTCCTCCGCCTGATCGACGCGCTGACGATCCATTTCGAGATAGACGAGCCGGTCTTCTCGATCGAGCTCGATCCGCGCACCATGGACAGGGAATGGGCGCAGGTGCTCGGTGCCGTGGGGGTGGAGCGGGCCAGCCTGGGCGTGCAGACCTTTGCTGAGCACTGCCAGCAGACGATCGGCCGGGTGCAACCCGAAGAGATGATCGTGCAGACGGTCGACTGGCTGCGCGAAGCGAATGTTTCCTCGATCAACTTCGATCTGATGTACGGCTTGCCCGGCCAGAGCCTCGACGATCTGCAAGATTCGATGCATCGCACCCGCGTGCTGGGTGCGGACCGGGTCGCGCTGTTCGGCTATGCCCATGTGCCGCATATCGTCGCGCGGCAACGCGTGATCGACGCGAGCAACCTGCCCGACCGGCACGAGCGGTTTGCGATGGCGTCCGCCGGGTTCGGCTATTTCCTGACCCACGGCTATGTGCCGGTCGGGTTCGATCACTTTGCGAAGGCGGGCAGCGATCCGCTGGCGTCGGCGGCCACCGGCGGTCGGGTGAAGCGCAATTTCCAGGGCTTTACCGACGACCCGAGCGACGTGCTGATCGGGCTGGGCGCCTCGGCGATCAGCAGCTTCCCCGGCCTGCTCGCGCAGAACGAGAAGAATTCCGGGCGGTACCGGATGAAGGCGGGCGATGGTCAGCTGGCCGTGACCCGCGGCATCCACCGCTCGGCCGACGACCGTTATCGCGGTGCGATCATCGAACGGTTGCTGTGCGATGGGCGCAGCCGGGTCGGCGCGCGCCTGCTGGGCGAGGTCGCCCTGCGGCTGGCGCCCTTCATCGAGCGCGGGCTGGCGCATATCGACAGCGAGTGGCTCTCGATCGAACCCGATGGCCTGCCCTACGCGCGCACCATCGCATCGCTGTTCGATGCCTATCGCGCGGTCTCGCCCCGGCAGTTCAGCTCTGCGGTATAAGGTTGGGCGGACCGGCCCTTCGTTCGGTCCCCCGCTGCGCCGATAGAGCCGTTCTCCAGTCAGTCTAGCTCAAGGTCGAGGGTGTTGCCCTTGTCCGAGCGCTTGCGGCAATTGCCCGCATGACAGGCCTTGAAGCAGGGCTGTTCGGGCGCCTGTTCGGGCTGTTCGCCATTGATCGGAATCCGGATCACGCCGCCGCTGCACAGTTGTGCGGTGATCGAATCGCCGCCGGTTTGCAGCGGGCCGAGCATCATCGGAGCGAGGCCCATCAGCAGCAGCCACTCAGGCCTTATCATTGTCGCGCTCCTCGTCGGCGGGCTCTTCATCGATCAGAATGCGGTTGGCCGCTCCGTCCATGTCGTCGTACTGCCCATTGCCGACGGCCCAGAAGAATGCCGCCAGGCCCAGCGCACCCATCGCCAGCGCGATCGGGATCAGGAAGGTGAGCCCGCTCATCGTGCGGCCCGCGCTAGCCGCAGCGAATTGGCGACCACCACCAGCGAGCTGAACGACATAGCGAGCGCCGCGATCAGCGGGGTTACGAAGCCGAACAGCGCCAGCGGGATGGCGAGCATGTTGTAGGCAATCGCGAAACCGAAGTTCTGCCGCACGACCCGCATCGTGCGCTGCGCGGCGACCACCGCGAGCGCGACCGGCATCAGCCGCTCGCCCACGAACACCGCGTCGGCAGCCTGCTGGCTCACGTCGCTGGCCGTGCCGGGCGCGATCGATACGTGGGCGGCGGCGAGGGCAGGTCCATCGTTCAACCCGTCGCCGACCATCAGCGGGCGTCTGCCCTCGGCCTTCAGGCGTTCGAGTTCGGCCAGCTTGGCCTGCGGCGACACGCGCCCGCGCCCGCTGATGCCGAGGTCCGTCGCGACCCGGGAGACGACCGTGTCCGCATCGCCGGAGATGATCCGGCTATCGAGCCCCGCCGCAGCGATCCGCGCAATGGCTTCGGCCGCATCGGGCCGCAGCGCGTCGTGGAAGGGGATGGTCCAGCACTGTCTGCCGATCCGCAGCTCGGTCGCGGTCGCGCCGCCATCGCCCAGCGGACGGGTCAGGCTGACGCGCTGCCCGTCCGACATGGCAAATACGCCTTCGCCCGCGATTTCCTCGGGGCTGCTGATGTCGGCGGGAATCACGCCTTGCGCGGTAAGCGCCTTGGCGAGCGCGCGGCTAAGCGGATGATGGCTCGACAGCGCCAAAGCGAGCGCAACGGGCAGGGCGTGCGCATCGACATGCGCCAGCTCGGCCACCGGCTCGCCCAAAGTCAGCGTGCCGGTCTTGTCGAACAGCGCAATGTCGGCCTCCGCCAGCCGCTCCAGCGCGCTGCCGTCCTTCACCAGCAGTCCCTTCTTAAGGAGCGCGCCCGATGCCACCACCTGCGCGGCGGGCACCGCCAGACCCATTGCGCATGGACAGGTAATGATCAGCACCGCGATGGCAATCACCAGCGACTGGTGCCAGCCCGCGCCTGCGATCATCCAGCCGACGAAGGCGAGCAGGGCGAGCGTGTGGACCACTGGGGCGTACAGGCGCGAGGCGCGGTCCGCGATCCGGACGTAACGGCTGCGCGATTGCCCGGCCTCATCCATCAGCCGCGCGATTTCCGCAATCGCGGTATCCTGCGCGGCGGCGATGATCCGCACGCGGATCGGGGCGAGCAGGTTGACCGCGCCTGCATGGACCGTCTGCCCGATGGTGACGTTCTCCGGCGTGCTCTCGCCGGTCAGCATGGCATTGTCGATCGCGCTCGTCCCTGATTCGATCGTGCCGTCGGCGGCCAGCGCATCGCCTGCGGCGACCAGCATGGTCATCCCCGGTTCCAGCTCCTCTGCGCTTACCCGGCGGGTCGATCCGTCGGGCAGCAGGATCGTCGCGTGGCGGCCCATCCGGCTGAGCAGAGAGGCAATCCCTGCACGCGTGCGGTTGCGCATGGCGGCGTCGAGCACGCGGCCCACCAGCAGGAAGAAGAGCAGCATGGTCGCACCGTCGAAAAAGGCGTTCTCGCCCCCGGTCGCGGTTTCGTAGAGGCTGAGGCCGGTGGCGAGCAGCACGCCGATCGAGATCGGCACGTCCATATTGGTCCGCCCATGGCGCAGCGCGGTGAGGGCGGAGCCGAAGAAAGGCCGCCCCGCATAGGCGATCACCGGCAGCGCGATCAGTGCGGAGAGCCAGTGGAACAGCTCGCGCGTGGCACCGTCCGCGCCCGACCATACGCTGACCGACAGCAGCATGATGTTCATCATGCCGAAGCCTGCCACCGCGAGCGCCTTGGTCAGCTCGCGATCGGGCGGAGGAGCATCGGTGGTCGGGGTGTCGATCGCCTGCGCTGCGAATCCGATCCGGTCGAGCGCATCGACCAGCGCCAGATCGTCGAGCGCCAACGCATGGTCGACCGTCACCCGCTTGGCCGACAGGTTGACCCGCGCTGCGGATACGCCGTTGAGCGCCAGCAGCCCGCGCTCGACCTTGGAGATGCACCCGGCGCAGCGCATCCCCGGCACGGTCAGCCGCGTTGTACGCTGGCTGGGCGGGGCATCCGCCGCCGTGCGGGCGGGCGGTGCGGTTGGCGGCGCATCGAGGGACGCGTTCACGGCAGCGGTGCCTCGACCACCCGCTTGCGATCCCCGTCGGACAGGGTCAGCCGCAGCGTCCAGCGGCCCGCGTCGAGCGGCTGGGTCGCGACGAAGCGGCCATCCTGCTGCCGGGTGAAGGCCAGGGTGCGGGTGGTCTTGTGGCCCAGCGGATGGCGCGCCACGGCGGTGAGCGCTGCGGTCTCGGGCGCGCCCTGCGTCTCGACCACCACCAGACCGTCCGCAGTGCGGCTCGCGTCGAGCTGCCAGCCCGTCGCTTCCTGCTTGGCGGCTTCTTCCAGCCAGCCGTTGAACTTCTGGCTGGCGACGTAGGAGTTTTCGACCACCACGCCGCCGAAACCATTGGTGGCGAGCGAAGCCATGTAGAAATTGACCGCGACCACGATGCCGAAGCCAATCACCATCACGCCCGCCATGTGCTTGCCGGTAAATTCGCGCATCATGATCCTCCTGCGGGTGCGTCGAAGCGGGTTTCGACCGTGTCGGTTTCGCGTTGTTCGTCCTGCGAGGTCAGCCGGAAGGTGAACTCGCGCGAGGTGGCGTCCTCCGGCGCGACGACATAGGCCCGCACGGTGCGAATCTGGTCGGCGGGCACATTGAAGCTCTGCGAGGCGGCAGCTTCATCGGCGCCGATGGTGTCGGTCCACATCCTGCCGCCGGGCAGGCCCTCGATCGCCACTTCCATCTCGCGCGGGCGGCTTTCCATGTTGCGCAGCTTGAGCGTGTAGGAATTGCGGATCGATCCGTCGCTCATCAGCATGTAAGGCGGATTGCGATCTGGCGAAACGGTCAGGTCGGTATGCGTGCGCGTGCCCAGCGCGAACAGCAGCACCGCGCCGATCGCGCCCCACACGCCGAAATAGACGAAGGTGCGGGGATGTAGCAGCGCCTTCCACGCGGGCCTGGCCGGTTTGCCCTGCGCTTCATCGCGGCAGGCCTCCAGCGTCGCATAATCGATGAGGCCGCGCGGGCGGCCGATATCCTTCATCACCCGGTCGCACGCATCAATGCACAATGCGCAGGTGATGCAGCCGATCTGTGGCCCTTCGCGGATGTCGATCCCCGTCGGGCACACCGCGACGCACTGATTGCAATCAATGCAATCGCCGAAATGCTCCGGGTCCTTCTGCGATTTCTTCAGGCTGCCACGCGGCTCTCCGCGCCAGTCCTTGTAGGTGACGATCAGCGATTTCTCGTCGAGCATCGCGCTCTGGATGCGGGGCCAGGGGCACATGTAGATGCACACCTGTTCGCGCATGAAGCCGCCCAGCGTGA
>CAXAXQ010000020.1:0-72680 GCA_963972905.1 uncultured Erythrobacteraceae bacterium | reverse complement strand
AATGTTCTACATAACGGAGGAGATTCGCGATCATGTCGTTCAGGGAAAAATCCGCATGGGTCATGGGAGCGATCATGCTCGCCACCGGGCTCTGGTACGCCAGCCTGGTTGCACACGCGCCGCAGGCGCCAGTGATCGGGCCGCTGATCCCCTATGTGCTCGCGGTGGTCGTGCTGTCGGTCGTCGCGCAGACCGTGCTTGCCATCGCCTCGCCCAAGGAGGCCAATGCCCCGGCGGACGAGCGGGAGAAGATCGCGATCGATCGTGCGGGCCACTGGTCGGGCGTCGTGCTGGGCGTGCTGGCGATCTCGGCTTGTCTCACATACGTGGCGCTGCCCAGTGGCGGGATGCTGTTCCACCACGTTATCGGCGCGCTGATCGTCGCTCAGCTGGCGGAATACGTGTTTCAGATCGTGCTCTTCCGCAGGGCGGTTTGATGGGCAGATCCAATGGGTAAACGACCGCCAATCACCAACCGCGTGCGGACCTTACGCGAGGAACACGGGAAGATGAGCCAGGCCGCGCTGGGCGAGGCGGTGGGGGTGACGCGTCACACGATCATCGCGATCGAGCAGGGGCGCTATTCCCCCAGCCTCGAAACGGCCTTCCGCATCGCGCGCCTGTTCGGCGTGGGGGTGGAGGACGTGTTCGGCTGGGAGGGGTGAGGCCATCAAGCACATCGTCGCCCGTGCGCAGACAGGGGGCCAACCCCCTCTTGTAGGGCTCGATCAGGTCAAAAACCGGGATCGAGCACGCTGTCGGGCGACCAATGCCCGACTACACGTTATCTGGACCCCTGCCTTCGCAGGGGTGACGGCTTGGGTTAGAGGCGGGGCGATGTCAGACGATTCCAGCCTTCCCATCCACGCCGTATTGCCGCAGCTGAAGGCCGCGCTGGCTGCGGGGCCGAACGCGGTGCTGGTCGCGCCGCCGGGCGCGGGCAAGACCACGGCGGTCGCGCCCGCACTGCTGGGCGAGGACTGGTGCACCGGCGAAATCCTGCTGCTCTCGCCCCGCCGTGTCGCTGCGCGCGCCGCTGCCGAGCGGATGGCTGCGATGCTTGGGGAAAAGCCGGGCGAAACGATCGGTTACCTCACCCGGCTCGACTCGAAACGGTCTGCGAAAACGCGTGTAACCGTTTTGACCGAGGCGATTTTTCTCAACCGCATCGTTGCCGATCCCGAATTGCCGGGTGTATCCGCCGTCTTGTTCGACGAGGCGCACGAGCGGCATCTGGATAGCGATTTCGGCCTCGCGCTGGCGCTGGAAACGCAAGGCGTGCTGCGCGAGGATCTGCGGCTGCTGGTGATGTCCGCCACGCTCGACGGAGAGCGCTTTGCGGGGCTCATGAACGAGTGCCCGGTGATCGAGAGCGAGGGGCGCAGCCATCCCCTGCGGCTCGAGTGGCTGGGCGCGAGCGGCACCCAGCGCTTCGAGGATGCGATGGCCGATGCGGTGGCGCAGGCCTGGCGGGCGGGGGAGGGCGATATACTCGCCTTCCTGCCCGGCGTGCGCGAGATCGAGCGGGTCCGCGAACGGCTGGAGGACCGGCTGCGCGGCGCGGTGATCCTGCCGTTGCACGGGCAGGTCGATCCCGCAGGCCAGCGCGCGGCGATCCGCCGCGATGTCGAGGGTCGCCGCCGGATCGTGCTGGCGACCGCGATTGCCGAAACCTCACTGACCCTCGATGGGGTGAGCGTAGTGGTCGATGGCGGTCTCTCCCGGCGCGCCGAGTACGACCGCGCGGCGGGCGGCAACCGGCTGGTGACGGTGCAGGCCTCGCAGGCCTCCGCCACGCAGCGGGCAGGGCGCGCGGCGCGGCAGGCTCCTGGCGTGGCCTATCGCCTGTGGGCCGAGGCGGCGCACCCGGGTCGTCCCGCGTTCGAGCCGCCCGAGATTGCCACCAGCGACCTTGCGCCGCTGGTGCTGACGCTGGCGAAGTGGGGGGAGAGCCAGCCGGCCAACCTGCGCTGGCTCGATCCGCCGCCCGCCGCATCTCTGGCGACCGCGCGCGAGGAATTGCGGGCATTGGGCGCGCTGGATGCGGAGGGTCGGATCACTCCGCAGGGCGAGGCGATGGCACAACTGCCGCTCGACCCCGCTGGCACGGCGATGGTGCTGTTTGGCGCGCGGCATGGTTGCGCAGAGCGCGCGGCGCGGCTCGTACTGCTGTTGCAGGAGCGCGGGCTGGGCGGTCGAGGGGAGGATCTGGAGGCACGACTGTCTCGCTGGAATGGCGAGCGGGGCGGGCGTGCCGAGGCAAGCCGCAAGCTTGCGGGGCGGTGGGCGGCTGCTGCGGAAAGACTGGTCGAGCGCGGCACGCGGTCCCGTTTGCCGCTGGCCGTCATCCTCGCTGCAGGACGTCCGGGTTTCGTGGCAAAGCGGCGCGATACCTCGGCCGAGGAATGGCTTGCGGCTAACGGGCGCGGTTACCGGCTCGACCCCACATCTTCGGTAGCGCGCGCGGAATATTGCGTGATCGGCGATGCGCAGGGTTCAGCGCAGGGCGCACGCATCACAGCCGCCGCGGCGCTGGAAGAGGCGGACCTGCGCCAGTCGCTCGGCGAGCGCGTTGAACTGCACCGCACACTGCGCTGGACCGGCGAACGGGTCGAGGCGCGGCGCGAGGAGCGGCTGGGCGCGGTCGTCCTTTCGAAAGGCCCTGATGCAGAGCCGGACATGCATACGGTGCAGGCGCTGCTTGTGGACAAGGCTCTGGACAAGCTGGGGGAGATCCTGCCCACGGCGTTGCTCGCCCGTGCGCGTTTCGCGGGGGTCGAGGGGCTGTCACCCGAGGCTTTGCGCGAGACCGCCGAACTTTGGCTTGCGCCGTTGCTCGCTGGACGGCGCGATCTCGCGGTAAGCAAGGGCAAGCTGGTCGACGCGGTGCTGGGGCAGCTCGACTGGAACGAGCGGCAACGGCTGGATGAGGCCGCGCCGCGAGAGTTCGCCTCACCCGCAGGCACGGGGCATGCGATCGATTATACCGGGCAGGACGCTCCGGCTGTCGAGGTGCGCGTGCAGGCGCTGTTCGGTCTCGATCGGCACCCGATGATCGGCAACACGCCCTTGCTCCTGAAACTGACCAGCCCGGCAGGGCGCCCGGTGCAGGCGACGCGCGATCTGCCGGCGTTCTGGCGCGGCAGCTGGGCCGATGTGCGCAAGGATATGAAGGGTCGCTACCCCAAGCATCGCTGGCCGGACGAGCCCTGGGCAGAGGTCGCCAGCCTGAAGACGAAGAATGCCTTTTCACGCGGGCAAGGCTGAATTAGGGAGATCGCCATGGCAGCACGTATTTACCAGCGACCCAAGAACGCGATGCAGAGCGGCAAGGCACGGATCGACGAGTGGGTGCTCGAGTTCGAGCAGTCCGAGGCACGGCGGCCCGACCCGCTGATGGGCTGGACCGGCAGCGGCGACACGCAGGCACAGGTGATCCTGACCTTCCCGAGCAAGGACGAGGCGAAAGCCTATGCCGAGAAATACGGCATCGCCGCGCGTGTTCACGCGACACCGCCCAAGACGCTCAAGCTGCAGGCCTACGCCGACAATTTCCGCTAGGCAGGTGATGAGGGTCTTTTTCGCAGCGACCGCACTGGCGCTGGCCGGGTGCGCGGCGCATTCGACGCCTTCTATCCAAACAGAGGTTTCGAGCGAGAACCTCGCCGCAAAAATTGGGGAGCTGGAGATCGCTTCGGGCGGAAGGCTCGGCCTCGCGCTCTATTCGCAAGAAGATGGCCTGGTTTTCGCCCACCGAGGGGCGGAGCGCTTTGCCATGTGTTCGACCTTCAAGCTCGCGCTGGCGGCGATGGCTCTCGACACGCCAGGTGTGCGCGATGAACGGCTCGATTTCGGGGCGGACGATGTCCTGTCTTACGCACCTTATGCAAAAGAACGCGCGCAGATCGGCTGGATGTCGGGGATGGGGGCGGCCCGCCACGCGGTGACGCTGAGCGACAATACGGCGGCCAATCTGCTGCTCGCCCGGCTAGGTGGGCCGGAAGCGTTCACGGCATGGTTGCGCGATGCTGGCGATCGGGTGACGCGCCTCGACCGGAACGAGCCCACTCTGAACGAAAATGCTGAGGGCGATCCGCGCGATACGACCACTCCGGGGGCGAAGACCGAACTGGTCGGCAATCTGCTGTGGAGCGACCGGCTCTTCGCAGACGACCGGCGTATCCTGCGTGACTGGCTGGTGGAGACCCCCACAGGCATGGCGCGTCTGCGGGCCGGATTGCCGGGTAACTGGAACGCGGGCGACAAGACCGGAACCTGCGGCGGGGAAGGGCAGCGCGAGTTCAACGACATCGCGGTCTTCGAAACGCCTGCCGGCTCGCACTACGTGCTTGCGGCATTTCTCGATCGTCCGACAGGCACCAGCGCCGAGGCGGATGCCGTGCTCGCCGATGCAGCGCGCGCGGTCGCCGAGTGGATTGGCAAAAGCGGCGCTTGAAATCCTGAGCCGAGTTCGCCATGTGGCGAGCGGGAGTCGGGTGGACGTTTGCGTTCGCTCACCGGGTCAGGTCCGGAAGGAAGCAGCCCAGGTGAATTGCGGCGGGTCGCTCGGCTCCTTTTCCTATTCTGCCGATGCCTTCATGCGCGAACGTGCCTCGTTGCGCGATCCGGTTGCGTCGGTGATCCCTGACACCTTGCCGAGGCCCCAGGTGGGCATGTTGGCGTAGATCGTTTCGTAACGACCGGCGTCGACCGCATAGGTCTCGTGGAAAATACCTACTGTACCGTCGCTGCCGACTGCCTTGTTGAACGCGAGCCAGGCTGGCCAGTGCTGCCTGTCGCGCGAACGCGCATAGGCTTCGAGACTGTCGAAATCGCGCCAGTATTGCAGCAGGCATACCTGTCGCGGTCCGGCGATCATGTTCTGGGAGCCGAGAAACCCGCTGTCCGGGTCCTTCGCCAGCTCCTCTAGCATCGGCGGCATCGCCTTGAGAACGGGCAGCCACTTGCCGACCTTGTGGAAGTGGTTGATCCGCATTCCGATCATGAACACCACCAGCGGACCAGTGAACGCGGCTGTCTTGCGCCCTGCAACGATGCTCATATGCCGTTCTCCCCGATGTGCACTGGGTTGCGTTTTAAAACCTAAAAGTCAAGCTTCGACAAAGGCGCTCGGCATGCCTAGATTGGGCCTTCATGTCCGATACCGATCTGCCCGATAGCGAAACCGAAGCGCCGACCGCCGCCGAACTCGAGGCTGCGGGCCAGAGTGCGATGTTCGGGGGCGAGCCAGCCAAGCCCGAATCCGGGCCTGAAGCTGCGCCCGAAACCGGCGCGCCCAAGGCAGCGGAAGCGTCGCTTCCGCCCGCATCGCCTGCCGTCGCCGACCCTGCGCAGCCTTACCGCGTGCTGGCGCGCAAATACCGTCCGCAGACCTTCAGCCAGCTGATCGGGCAGGAACCGATGGTCCAGACGCTGGCCAACGCTATCCGGCGCGACCGGCTGGCGCATGCCTTCCTGATGACCGGGGTGCGCGGGGTGGGGAAGACCTCTACCGCGCGCCTGATCGCGAAGGCGCTCAACTGCATTGGGCCGGACGGGCAGGGCGGGCCGACGATCGACCCCTGCGGTGTATGCGAGCCGTGTCGCGCGATCTCGGAAGGCCGCCATATCGACGTGATCGAGATGGACGCCGCCAGCCATACCGGCGTCGACGACGTGCGCGAAATTATCGAGGCGGTGCGCTACGCGGCGGTTAGCGCGCGCTATAAGATATACATCATCGACGAAGTTCACATGCTGTCGCGCAATGCGTTCAATGCCTTGCTCAAGACGCTTGAGGAACCGCCCGCCCACGTGAAGTTCCTCTTCGCGACAACCGAGGTCGACAAGCTGCCGGTCACCGTGCTCAGCCGAACACAGCGCTTTGATCTGCGGCGTATCCCGACCGACAGGTTGGGCGAGCATTTCGCGTGGGTCTGCACCGAAGAAGGCGTTGAGGCAGAGCCAGAAGCGCTGCATTTGGTTGCTGCGGCCGCAGAAGGTTCGGTCCGCGACGGTCTTTCGATACTCGACCAGGCGATTGCCCACGCCGACCTGGACAGCGATGCGAAGGTCACTGCCGCGAGGGTGCGCGACATGCTCGGCCTGGCCGATGCAGGCGCGCAGCGGCGGCTGCTCGGCGCGATTCTCGAAGGCGAGCCGAAGACGATGCTGGATGCGGTGGCAGACCAGTATGCGCTTGGCGTGGAGCCGCTCGCGCTGATGCGATCGCTGATGGAGATCGTCCACCGGATCACCGTGATGCAGATCGGCGGCGCGATGCCCGATCTGGCGGGAGAGGAAGAGCGCGGGCAATTGTCCGAATGGGCCGCGCGGCTCACCCCCGGTCAGCTTCATCGCCTGTGGCAGATGCTCCTGAAAGGCTACGACGAGGTAAAGACCGCGCCCGACCCGCTGGTATCGGCGCAGATGGCACTGCTGCGGCTGATCCATGCGGCGAACGCGCCCGACCCGGGCTCGCTGGTCAAGCGGATGGAGGAATTCGCCAAGGGCATGCCCGCAGCATCCGCCGATACGGCCGCGCCTGCCTCTGGCAGCAGCCCCGAGGCCCACACCCGGCCTGCCTCGCTCGCGCGTCCAGATTTCGCTAGCCTGGTCGCACAGGTGGAAGACGCGGGCGAATATATCGCGGCGAGCATCATGCGCCTGCAACTGCGGGTGGTCTCGCTGGAAGCCGGAGCACTGACCTTCGCGCGCGCGCCGGAGTTCAAAGACAAGATCGAAGCGGAGCTGCGCAGCGCGCTCGCCAAGGCGACGGGGCGTTCGTGGGTGCTGACCGAGGTTGAGGATCCTGCGGCGCCGCCGAGCATCGCCGAAGCCGCGCAGGCGGAGGCTGCCGCGCTGCGTGACGCGATGGAAGCGCACCCCCTGATGCAGGCGGCGCGCGCCGCCTTCCCCCAGGCGGAACTGCTCGACGAGAAAGAGCAGGGCACCGCCACCAACGCCCCCCAATGGAGCAAGCAAGCATGAAGTCGATGGAAGAAATGATGGCCGCCGCACAGAAGGCAGCGGAGACGATCCAGAGCCAGATGGGCGATGCGCAGGCCAAGCTCGATTCGATCGAGGTCGAAGGCACCGCCGGCGGTGGCCTGGTGAAGGTCAGATGCACCGCGCGCGGGCGGATCATGGGCGTCTCGATCGACGAGAGCCTGATGAAGCCGGAAGAAAAGCAGATGGTCGAGGATCTGGTCGCCGCCGCGTTCAACGATGCGCGCGGCAAGGCCGATCGTGTTTCGTCCGAAGAAATGCAGCGCATCCAGTCGGGCATGGGGCTGCCGCCGGGCTTCAACCTTCCCGGGATGGGGTAGTGTTTTTCTTGGCGGCCCTGCGCGGGGTCGCTGCCCTTCACGTCGCATCCGTGGCCACCGGGCCCGCCCCATTGCAGCCCTGCGGGGTGCGACCCATATTGACTGACAAGGACGGGTGCGCGCCCAATCCGCGCGCCAAGAAACATTTATGACTCAGCGCTTTCCCTTGCTTCCCCTTCGCGACATCGTCGTCTTTCCCGGCATGGTGGTGCCGATCTTCGTCGGGCGCGACCGCTCTGTCGCCGCGCTCGAGGCCGCGATGGAGGGTGAGAAGGACATCTTCCTGCTCGCCCAGATAGACCCCTCGTGCGAGGATCCGGACGGGTCCGACCTTTACGACATCGGCGTGGTCGCGCAGGTGCTGCAGATGCTCAAAATGCCCGACGGCACGGTTCGCGTGCTGGTCGAAGGGCGCGAGCGCGCGCACTTGAGCGGGTTGCACGATCAGGGCGAGCTGACCATCGCCGAAGTCCGCCCGATCGAGCAGACGACGGTGTCGGGCAGCGAGGTGACGGCGCTGATGCGTTCGGTGGTCGAGCAGTTCGCCGAGTACACCAAGCTTTCCAAAAAGAATGAAGGCGCAGCGGAAGAACTGGGCGATGTCGACGATGCTGGCGCACTGGCCGATGCGGTGGCTGCCTCGCTCTCTATCAAGGTTGCCGACAAGCAGGCTTTGCTAACCGAGCCGGATCCGCGCAAGCGGCTCGAAATGCTGCTCAACTTCATGGAAGGCGAGCTTTCGGTACTGCAGGTGGAACGGCGCATCCGGGGCCGCGTGAAGCGGCAGATGGAGAAGACCCAGCGCGAATATTACCTCAACGAACAGCTAAAGGCGATCCAGAACGAGCTGGGCGGTTCGGGCGAGGGCGGCGAAGGCGACGAGATCGCCGAGCTGCAGGAGAAGATCGAAAAGCTGGAGATGTCGGACGAGGCGCGCGCCAAGGCCGATAGCGAGCTGAAGAAGCTCAAGGCAATGCAGCCCATGAGCGCCGAAGCCACCGTCATCCGCAACTATCTCGACGTGCTGCTCGACATGCCATGGGGCGAGAAGAGCGAGCTCAATCACGACATCGAAGATGCTGAGCAGGTGCTCGACGACGATCACTACGCGCTTGAGAAGGTGAAAGAGCGGATCATCGAATACCTCGCGGTGCAGGCGAGGACCAACAAGCTCAAGGGCCCGATTTTGTGCCTCGTGGGCCCTCCCGGCGTCGGCAAGACGAGCCTGGGCAAATCGATCGCGCGTGCCACGGGCCGCGAGTTCGTGCGCCAGTCGCTGGGCGGGGTGCGCGACGAATCCGAGATTCGCGGGCACCGGCGGACCTATATCGGCTCGATGCCGGGCAAGATCGTCAAGAACCTGACCAAGGCCGGGACCAGCAATCCGCTGTTCCTGCTCGACGAAATCGACAAACTGGGCCAGGATTTCCGGGGCGATCCGGCCTCGGCGCTTCTCGAAGTGCTGGACCCGGAGCAGAACGCGCGCTTCCAGGACCATTATCTGGAGGTCGATTACGACCTGTCGGACGTGATGTTCGTGTGCACCGCCAACACGCTCGACCTGCCGCAGCCGCTGCTCGACCGGATGGAGATCATCCGGCTCGAAGGCTATACCGAAGACGAGAAGGTCGAGATCGCACAGCGCCACCTGCTGCCCAAGCAGATCGCCGATCACGGGCTGGAGGAGGCTGAATTCTCGCTCTCCGAAGACGGCCTGCGTGACCTGGTCCGCTATTACACCCGCGAAGCCGGGGTGCGTACGCTGGAGCGCGAGATTGCGAGGCTGGCGCGAAAGAGCCTGCGAAAGATCCTCGAAAAGAAGGCCGAAACGGTCGCGATCGGGCCCGATAATCTCGGCGAGTTCGCAGGTGTGCGCAAGTACAAGCACGGGCTGGGCGAGGAAGAGGCACAGATTGGTGCAGTTACCGGCCTCGCGTGGACCGAGGTGGGCGGCGAGCTGCTGACCATCGAAAGCGTCACCACGCCGGGCAAGGGCGAGATCAAGACCACCGGTAAGCTGGGCGAGGTAATGAACGAAAGCGTCGCCGCGGCGTTCAGTTTCGTGAAGGCGCGGGCGCCTGCCTATGGCATCAAGCCTTCGATCTTCCGTCGCAAGAACATTCACATCCACCTTCCGGAAGGCGCGGTGCCCAAGGATGGCCCGAGCGCGGGGGTCGGCATGGTCACCTCGATCGTCTCGACCCTGGCCGGGATTCCGGTCCGCCCCGATATTGCGATGACCGGCGAGGTCACATTGCGCGGGCGCGTGCTCGCGATCGGCGGGCTGAAGGAAAAGCTGCTCGCTGCGCGGCGTGGCGGCATTCCGACGGTGCTGATCCCGCAGGAAAACGTGAAGGACCTCGCGGAAATTCCCGCGCGCGTCACCGACGGGGTGGAGATCATCCCGGTGGCCCATGTCGACGAGGTTCTGGCGCATGCGCTGGTGCGCAAGCCCGAAGCGATCGAGTGGACCGAGGCGGATGATCTTGCGAGCCAGCCGGTCAACGAAGCGCCGTTTGCGGAAAGCGGGCAGACGACGCATTAATCCGAGGTGTGAGATCGTCACTAGTCCCGGTATTGGGCGGAGTTTTTCCCCAAGGTTAACGTATGTGAACCAGAATATCGCACAAATCGGCGCTTTTCGGGCAATTTGCCTTTGACAGACTCGTGACGAAGGTATCAGGTGGGCGCATTCGCACTTTCGCGGATCACCACTTTGAATGTCTGGGACTGAGGGGTTTCTCCGAATGAACAAGAATGAACTGATCGGCACCGTTGCCGAATCCTGCGGCCTTTCCAAGAGCGATGCCTCGAACGCTGTCGAAGGCGTTTTCGACGCGATCCAGAAGGCTCTCGCCAATAGCGATGAGGTTCGGCTTGTTGGGTTTGGTACGTTTTCGGTCGCCAAGCGCAAGGCCTCGACCGGCCGGAACCCGCGCACCGGCGAACCGATGGAAATCAAGGCGTCCAACCAGCCGAAGTTCAAGGCCGGCAAGGGCCTTAAGGACGCTGTAAACTAAGCCATTCATGGCTTTGCGCGCCGAGTTATCGGCGCATGACATAAAAAACCCCGTCGGGTGGTGGACCGGCGGGGTTTTTTGTTTGCCTGAATTCTGTCGGCTGAAGCGCGCTTCGCCCGCCCGCCGCCCGGTCAGTCGCGGCTGGTGGCCAATGCATAGAGCGCAATTGCCGCTGCGTTCGAGACGTTGAGGCTCTCGATCGCGTCGGAGATCGGCAGCTTCGCCAGCGCATCGCAATGGCCTGCGATATTATGGCGCAGCCCGGCGCCTTCGGCACCCAGCACCAGCGCGACCGGCCCGGTCGGGATTGCATCCGCCAAGGTCATCTCTGCCTCGCCTGCCAGACCGATTCGCCAGAAACCGCGTTCGGCGAGTTCGTCCAGTGCGCGCGCCAGATTGACCACACGCACCCACGGCACGGTTTCCAGCGCGCCAGATGCGGACTTGGCGACCACCCCGCTTTCGGGCGGAGCGTGCCGATCCTGTGTCACGATCGCGGCGGCACCGAATGCCGCCGCAGAGCGCAGGATTGCGCCGACATTATGCGGATCGGTCACCTGATCCAGCAGCACAATAGGGCGGCCCGGCTCGCCGCTCTGGATCGCCTCGGCCAGATCACGTTCTTCCAGCGCCGCGCATTCGAGCACCAGTCCCTGATGCGGGGCATCGCGTGCGACCAGCCGGTCGAGATCGGGCGTCTCGGCATATTCGATCGGGAAATTGGGCGGCAGCTCGCCGTCGAGTGATTCGATACCCTCGCGCGTGGCCCACAGCTTGCGGTGCGAGCGTTCGGGGTTGAGCAGCGCCGCTTCGACCGCGTGGCGGCCCCACAGCCGCACCTGCCCCGTGCTGGCGCGCCCGCTTCCGCGACCGCCCTTCATTCGTCCAGCGCGTCCGCGCAGTGCTCTTTTACGTTCCGGTTTTGCCATTGCTGCACGCCCTGCCAGTCCGACCATTGACAGGCAAGCGCGGCTTCTCCAAAGGGGCGCTCCTCGGCAGACGATGGCCGCCTCCGGTACATCGTTTCTTGCATTGCCTCACGCAAACCAGCCCTGTGGACAGGTGGCCGAGTGGTTAAAGGCAGCAGACTGTAAATCTGCCCGCGCAAGCGTACGCTGGTTCGAATCCAGCCCTGTCCACCATTTTCCTTCCGCCCTTCTGGGGCGAGCGTCTAAGCCGCTCGTCCCGGGCGGTCAGCCCACTCCAGATGCGCCCCACCGCCTGAGCATTTCGTGCAGGCTCTCCTGCCCAACAATGTCGGCAGGCTGGCGCGTGTGCGACCGGCCAAATCGTGGGGCGGGGAGAGGCTGGAAGGATGCCGCGGTCGCATGGAACGACCTGCGGCCACCCGTGGCCTTTGCCGCAGCCGCCTCTTCGAGCGAGAGGACCGGCGTCACACACGCATCCCTCTGCGCAAACTCGGCATCCCATTCCTGCAAGCTGCGCTTCGCCACGATGGGCGCGATCGTCTCCGCACGGGTGGCCCAGTGGCGCGGATCGAGATGATCGGCGTAGTCCTCCGGGGCGAGGCCGAGGCCGGCAATGAAGGCGTCGTGAAACGGCTTTTCCAGCGCGCCGACCGCGATATGGCGGCGATCTGCGGTTTCGTAGCAGCGATAGAAATAGGCGCTCCCATCGAGCAGATTTCCGCCGCGGCTGCGGTTCCAGCGGCCCATCTGCATCCAGCCCGCCAGCTGCGTCATCAGCACGCTGATTCCGTCGACCATGGCGACATCGACCACCTGGCCCTTGCCCGATCGGTTGCGCTCCTGCAGCGCGGCGAGCACGCCGATTGCCAGGAACGTACCGCCTCCGCCGAAGTTGCCGACGAAATTCAGCGGCGGAACGGGCGGGCCGTCAAAGGGACCGATAGGGTAGAGCCCGCCACTCATCGCGAGGTAGTTGATGTCGTGCCCGGCCTTGTTGGCCAGCGGCCCTTCCTGCCCCCAGCCGCTCATCCGCGCGTAGATCAGCCGCTCGTTCCGGGGACAGATATCCTCCGGTCCGATGCCCAGCCGTTCCATCGTGCCAGGGCGGAAGCCCTCGATCAGCACATCGGCCTTGTTCGCCAGCTCGATTACACGCTGCTTCCCGTCGGGAGATTTCAGATCGAGCGGAAGGGCGGGGCGTCCCCGGTAGATGAAGTCGAACTCCGGCGATCCGCCCAGCGGGCTTTCGGCGCCTTTCCGCTCGATCCGGATCATGTCCGCGCCCAAGTCGGCGAGCAGCATGGCGCCGAAGGGGGTGGGGCCGAGGCCGGAGATTTCGAGTATCCTGATTCCGGCCAACGGCATCACCTGCGCGTGCCCGGTCGTCTCAGCGCTCGACTGATCGTCTCCCATGGCGCATCTCCTTGATATTCTCGTGAGTTGAAAAAGCTACTAGCCAGTAAGGCGATTGCCTGTCACTATCCAACAGCACGATCCGCAAAAATGCGGGCACCATGGGAAAAGAGGAACTGAGATGGGACACGTAACACCCAGCGAGCTGCGCTTCACCCGGACCGAGAGGGTCACGATGGGCATGCCTGCGGCCGACGCTCTGGTCGATCAGGCGCAGGCGATGGACTGCCGCAAGGTTTTCCTCATCGCATCGTCGACGCTGCGCAACGATACCGACGAGATTGCCAAGATCGAGCGTGCACTGGGCTCGCGCCACGGCGGGACGTTCAGCGGCATCGCGCCGCATGCGCCCCGGACAGATGTGCTTGCAGCGACCAATGCCGCGCGCGACGCCGGGGCGGACCTGATCGTTTCGATCGGCGGCGGCTCCGCGACGGACGCCGCGAAGATCGTCAGCCTGATGATCAAGCACGATGTCCGCACTGTGGAAGGTTTCGAGCCGCTGCGCACCTACGTTACCGACGATGGTCAGGTCATCAACCCGATCACTGTCGGTCCCGACATTCGCGTCATCTGCGTGCCGACCACGCTTTCGGGTGGGGAGTTCAACGCCCTGTCGGGTTCGACCGACGAAGTGACGCAGCACAAACAGGGCTACGAGCATCGCAACATGGCCCCGGTCATGGTCGTGCTCGACCCCGCCATCACCGTTCACACGCCCGAATGGCTGTGGCTGTCCACCGGCGTGCGCTCGGTCGATCACGCGGTGGAGACGCTGTCTTCGGACAAGTCCAACGACTTCGCGGACGGGCTCGCCGAAAGTGCGCTCAAACTGCTGGTCGAGGGCCTACCGCGGGTGAAGGCTGATCCGACCGACCTTGAAGGTCGGCTCAAGTGCCAGATCGGTGCGTGGCAATCGATGATCAGCATCATCGGAGGGGTGCCCATGGGGGCGAGCCATGCGATCGGCCACATTCTGGGCGGCACCTGCGACGTGCCCCACGGCCATTGTTCGTGCGTGATGGCGCCCTACGTCCTTAAATGGAATGCGGAATATGACGACAGCCGCCAGCATCGCACGCTGGCAGTGCTCGGCAACACGCACCCCACGGCGGCAGAGGCGCTCGATGCGTTCATCCGCAATCTCGGCATGCCGCGTACGCTGAGCGAGGTCGGCGTGGACGAGTCGCGCTTCCAGCAGGTGGCCGAGTACACCCTGCTCGACATCTGGGGACGGACGAACCCGCGACCGGTGAAGAGCGCGGACGACATCATGCAGATCCTCCGACTGGCAGCTTGAGAGGCGAGCATGGCACGAGAACGCGATTTCGCAGACCCGCGCATCCCCAATCGTGACGAGTGCGTCCTTCGCTACCTGCTCGATCGCTGGGCGATCGAACGGAGCGACAAGGCGCACATCGTCTTCGCCGATGGCGAGGAATGGACCTTCGGAGACCTGCAGAAGAAGGTTCGCGCCAAGGCGGCCGGCTTGCGCGAACTGGGCGTGCAGCAGGGCGAGCATGTCGCCGTTTGGCTGCCCAACGGGCGTGACGCGATCATCACCTTCTACGCCATCAACTACATCGGCGCGGTCTTCGTGCCCTTCAACACCGCCTATCGCGGCCAGCTGCTGGAGCATGTGATCGCCAATTCGGGCGCGCGCTTCATGGTCGTTCATCCCGACCTCGTCCCGCGCCTGACGGAAGTGGATCTGGCAGGGCTGGAACGGCTGGTGGTGACGACCGATCGCAGCCCGGATGGTGCGCCGCTGCCGGTTACGGCCTATGACGATCTCCTGGGCGATCCTGCGGACGAGTTGCCGCTCGAACGACCGATCCAGCCGTGGGATATCCAGTCGATCATCTACACGTCTGGCACCACGGGCCCGTCGAAGGGCGTGCTGTCGTCCTACCTCCACATGTTTTCCAACGCCGGGCCGGAATCCTGGCCGATGGTGGGGGAGGACGATCGCTACCTGTGTGTCGCGCCGATCTTCCATATCGGCGGCATGGGCCCGCCTTTCGTGATGCTGGCGCGCGGTGCCTCGGTTGCGATGATCGACAATTTCTCGACCGACGAGTTCTGGGCGGTCGCAAAGGCCACCAAGTCGACGATGGTCTTCCTGCTCGGCGTGATGGCGACCTTCCTGCTGAAGGCCGAACCCAAGCCGAGCGACAAGGACCACACCGTCAAGAAGGCCTTCATGGTACCGCTGACCGGCGATGCGCCCGCCTTTACCGAGCGGTTCGGCGTGGACATCTACACGATCTTCAACATGACGGAGATTTCCTCGCCGATCGTCTCGGAAGCGAACCCCGACAAGATCGGGACCTGCGGCAAGGTCCGCAACGGGGTCGAGGTCCGGCTGGTCGATGCGAATGATTGCGAGGTTGCGACCGGCGAGATCGGCGAAATGCTGGTCCGCACCGATCGCCCCTGGGCGATGAACAGCGGCTACAACGCCAATCCCGAAGCCACGGCCGAAGCGTGGCGCAATGGCTGGTTCCACACCGGCGACGCCTTCCGACAGGACGAGGACGGCTATTTCTACTTCGTCGACCGGGTGAAGGATGCGATCCGGCGGCGGGGCGAGAACATTTCCTCCTTCGAGGTAGAGGCCGACGTCTGCCGTCACCCGTGCGTGCGCGAAGCCGCCGCCATCGCCGTGCCGAGCGAATATTCGGAAGACGAGGTGATGGTGATCGTCGCGCCCGTGCCGGGGAAGGAAATCGACCGGCGCGAACTCGCGGAGTTCCTGATCGATGCGATGCCGTATTTCATGGTGCCGCGCTACATCCGGATCCTCGACGAGCTGCCCAAGACGCCATCCGCCAAGGTGATGAAGGCCGACCTCAGGGCTCAGGGCATCACCGACGACACCTGGGACCGCGAGGCCGCCGGTCTGCGCGTCAGGCGCGAGAATTTCAGCGCCTGATGTCCCCCGAGCCCCACAATGCGGCAGGCCGAACCTGCCCGGACCACGCAGGACGATTCATTCGATGACCAATCCGTTCGAAACCCGCCCGATTTCCGCCGACGAGGTCGATCGCGACCTGCTGGAAGACGGTATCGCGAGGGGGAACATCCCAGCCTTGCTGATGGTCCTCTATCAGATGACCGGCGACGATCGCTGGCTGGCAGAGCCCTATGCGCCGGGTCGCTCGCCCGGCCTCGACGATAATGACAGCGGTCAGCTGCCCACAGCCCGCCAGCACGAAATCCGCGAAGCGGCGGGTACCGCGATTGCGGCATGGCTCAACGGCGAGGCGCTTGCGATTCCCCGGCCCAGCAATGCGCGACTCGCCGAAATGCTGACCGTCGCGATGACCGAGCAGGTGCCGCAGGAATATGGCGACATCATTGCTTCGGGCATGGATTACGGGGCGGAGGAACCCGCCAAGGATATCGTGCCTGCGGGCAAGACCGCGATCGTGATCGGCGGCGGCGTGTCGGGAATCTGCGCCGGGATCGAACTTGGCAGGCTCGGCATTCCCTACACCCTGTTCGAGAAGAACGAGGATTTCGGCGGCACCTGGTTCGAGAACAAGTATCCCGGCTGCGGTGTCGATACGCCTTCGCTCACCTACACATTCTCGTGCCGACCCAACGACTGGTCGATGTATTTTCCGCTGCGCGACGAGATCGAGGACTATCTCCTCGATACGGCCAAGGAGTTTGGGCTTTACGAGCACACGCAGTTCAACACTTATGTCGAAGAAGCGCGCTGGAACGAGGGCACGGGTAAGTGGGATGTCACCATCACCACCGCCGAAGGCAAGCGCGAGACACACAGCGCGGATTATCTCTTCAGCGCCGTGGGGATCCTAAACATCCCCAAATACCCGAACATTCCCGGGCTCGGCGAATTCGCAGGCGACGTCTACCACACCAGCCGCTGGCCCGATGATGCACAGGTCGCGGGCAAGCGGGTGGCCGTAGTCGGCAATGGCGCATCGGGCATGCAGGTCGCCCCGGCGATCGCCGACGAGGTGCAAAGCCTGACTATCTTCGCCCGGTCCAAGCAGTGGGCTGCGCCGTTCCCGCAGTTCCGCAAGACCATTCCGGCAGGCGTGCGCTATCTGATGCAGGTCGTGCCGCTCTATCGCGCATGGCTGGAACAGCGCCTGTCATGGACCTTCAACGACCGGGTTCACGGCACGCTGTTCCGCGATCCCGACTTCGAGCACCCGGAACGCGCGGTCAACGCAATCAATGATGGCCATCGCCGCGCCTTCACCCGCTATGTCAAGGAACAGCTGGAGGACCGGCCCGAACTGATCGAGCACGTCCTGCCGGACTATCCGCCTTTCGCGAAGCGCATGCTGCTGGACAATGGCTGGTATCGCACGATCAAGCGCGACAATGTCACCCTGATCCCCGAACATCTCGCGAAGGTGGAAGGGCACACACTGCATTCCTCTTCGGGAAAGACGGTCGAGGCGGATGTCATCATCCTCGCGACCGGTTTCCAGACGACCAACGTGCTCGGCTCCTACGACATCATCGGCCGCGACGGCGAAAACCTGCGGGACAAGTGGGGCGAGGATGATGCTGCGGCCTATCTTGGCACGCTTGTGCCCGGGTTTCCCAATTTCTTCATCCTGCTGGGCCCCAATGTCGGCTCGGGCCACGGCGGTAGCATGATCCGCAATATCGAAAACCAGATGCACTTCGCGGGCGAAGTCGTCCTCTCGGCGGGCCAGCATGGCGCGCGGACGGTCGAAGTGCGCGACGAGGTCTACGAAGACTACCTGCGCCGGATCGACGAAGCGCATGACAGGCTGGTCTGGACCCACCCGGGAACGGAGAACTGGTATCGCAATTCCAAGGGCCGGGTTGTTGCCATCACCCCATGGCGCAACGATGCCTTCTGGCGGATGACCCGCTCACCGGACGAAAGCGACCTCGCCTTCGACGGCGCAACGCAGACGGCACAACGCTCCGCAATCCGCTGAACGCCCTACGATGCGCGCATATAGGGGAGAGCAGCTCGGCAGCCTGGCGGATTTCGCGCTGGTCGAGATGGTGTCGCCCCGGCCCGGCCGGGGTAAACTGCTGGTTCGCGTCGAAGCGGTGGGCCTCGGCTTCGTCGACCCGCTGGTGATGCGTGGTCTCTATCAGACCCGCCCTCCGGTTCCGTTCGTCCCGGGCGGCGAGATCGTGGGCATAGTGGAACAGGTCGGCGAGGGCGTTTCCCGTTTCGTAAGTGGGCAAAGGGTCGCGTCATGGCAGTTCGGCGGGGGGCTTGCAGACAAGGCGATCATCTCAGCCGAGCATACGGTCGCGGTGCCCGAAGGCGTTCCAGCACAAAAGGCGGCGGCTCTCCTGCTCGATTGCCTGACCGCGTATTATGGCCTGTTCGACCGGGGAGGGCTGAAGCCAGGGCAGACGCTGCTGGTCACCGGTGCCTCGGGTGGAGTGGGCTCGGCCGCGGTGCAACTGGCGAGTGCGAGCGCATCCACGGTGATCGGGTTGGCCTCCAGCGCGGAAAAGCGCGCGCTCGTCGCGGCGCTTGGCGCATCGCTGGTGATCGACTATCGCGAGAATGAGTGGCGCGACCGGTTGAGACAGGCCCATCCGAACGGCGTGGACATGGTGTTCGACACCGTCGGCGACGACCTTTTCCAGCAATGCTTCCGGTCGCTCGCCAAGAAGGGGCGGCACCTGGTCGTCGGCTTCGCTGCGGGCGATGGCATTCCAAGCCTGCCGGCCAATCTGGCACTGCTCAAATCGGGCGAGCTGATCGGCGTCGACTCACGCTACCTTTGGGATATCGACGCGCCGCGGGTTCGGGAAATCCTCTCGATCGTGCTGGTAATGGCGCAGGCGGGGCGGATCGATCCACCGATCGCGCGGATCTTCGCGCTGGAGAATTCGCGGGAGGCGGTTGCTTTCGTCTCAGCCGGGGATCGCCTGGGCAAGGTCGTCGTGGTACCCTGAGCGCACGATTGCTTTCCAGCTAACCGGCAGACTGCTCAGTCCGCGAAACAGGAAGTCTTCGCGCCCCTGCCGATCGCTCTCCCGCGCGTTTCAGGGGTATATTGGTAGGAATCCCTTGCCATCGCGCTCGACGAAGATCGAGTGAGGTGCGCCGAAATGTGCGGGCACGATGCGGGCATGCTGGTCTGCCGCCTGCTCCAGCACCTTGCGTCTGGTGGTTGCCGCCGTGGCGCGGTCTTCGCAATACACGCTGTTCCAGTCGGGCCGGAGGACCTGCATCGGGTGGTGGAGAATGTCTCCGGTGAACAGCGCTACATCCCCGTCGGCTTCTACCTGCAGGACCATGTGGCCCGGTGTGTGGCCCGGTGAATTGAGCGCGGTCATACCGTCGGCGATCGAGTGCCCGCTTTCGATAAGCCGGGCCTGTCCGCTTGCAATGACGGGTGCCACGCTGTCTTCGAACACGTTGGCGTTGACCGCTGCTCCGCCGAGCGATGCGTAGACGTCCTTGGCCGGATTCCACGCTTGCTCGTCGAGATTGGGGAAAAAATAGAGGGCGTTGGGAAAAGTCGGCTTCCATTCCCCGTCGACCAGCTGGGTATTCCAGCCCACGTGATCGATGTGGAGATGCGTGCAGAAGACCTTGTCGATGTCTTCAGGCGCAAATCCCGCGTTGCGCATGCGGGTCAGAAAGTCGCTTTCCAGGTCGCCGAAGATGGGAATGCCGGGGCGAGACTTGCCATTGCCTGCCCCGGTGTCGACCAGCACCGTCTCTTCACCGGTGTCGATCACCCAGCTCTGGAGATAGCCGTAGATCAGGCCGTCGCGCAGAAAGTCCGGCTCGAAATCGCTCGCATGGCCGCCGAAGGCCAAGGCTTCGTATTCGGCGAAGAGGGCACCCGGCGGGGCGAACCCGCCCTGCCATTCCTCGATCCGATGGACCTTGTGCGATCCGATACGAAAGTCCCCGGCCATGGCGTGCACCTCGGTTCTAGAATTCGTAGCCAAGCGTGATCCCGTAGGTCCGCGGCGGACGCAGCGAGCCGACCGACACGAAGCTGTAGAGAGGCGACGCGATGATCGTGTTGGCCAGCACCTCCTCATCCAACAGGTTCTTACCCCAGACCGATGCCGACCACCGGTTGCCCGGGGCGCGGTAGGTGATGCTGGCATTCGCGATCGCGAAGGCTTCCTGCCGGGCATCCTGGTTGTTGAACTCGGTGAAGAAGACCTCGTCCTGGAAGTTGGCGTCCGCCGAGAGATCGATCGTTCCGCCATTGCCCAGCTCGATCGTGTGATCGGCAAAGACGGCAACGGAGACCGCCGGCGCATTGGCCAGTTTGTTGCCTGAGAGGTCGACGAGGGCCGGATCGGTCGGGCAGGTGGGGAACTGGCGACGGGCGGGGTCGCCAGCTGCGTAGTACCCGTTGCAGAAGTCCGTGTATTTGGCATTCAGATAGGTGCCGAAGATACGGAACGTGGTGTTGGGTCCGGGGCGCAGCGTCGTCTCAACCTCGATCCCGTAATTGCGGGCCGAAGCAGCGTTGATCGTTTCTACAATGCTGTTGGCGTTGACGAAGCCGACCTGCAGGTTGGAATAATCGTAGTAGAAGCCTGCCACGCTGTAGCCGAAGGTGCGATCGATGGTCTCGCCCCGCACCCCGATTTCGTAGCTCCACACGTCCTCCGGATCGATCACGGCATTGACCGACCCGATGTTCACCACGCCCGATTTGAAGCCCTTGGTGATCTTGCCGTAGAGCAGGGTGCCACCGGGCGTTTCGTATTCGAGCACGAACTTGGGCGTGATCGCGTCCCAGTCGCCGGTCTTGTCCGTCGGGATGTCTATCCCCTGCGCCTCGAAGGTGAAGCGACCAACGCCCGAACGTTCCTCCCAGTTATAGCGTGCGCCTGCGGTGAAGGTGAGGCTGGGCGTGATCTCCAGCGACCCTTCGAGATAGGCGCCCACCGCAGTGGTATCCACGGTTCCGCGCTGGAGGTAGTTGCCGTTGTCGAAGGCATCGGGCGGCAGGTTGGTACCCAGCGCGATGTTGAAATACTGCGCGAGGTTGACCGTCGGCACACGGACTTCGCCGAACAGCGTCTCCTCGAAATACATCGCGCCGCCGAGCAGCGAAAGGCGGCCCAGATCTGCGGTGAAGGTCAGCTCCTGGCTGAAGGATTCGCTGTCTTCGGTATAGTCGTTGCGGCCGAAAGCATTGACGTCGCTGACGTCGAGGTCGTCCCGGTTGAAACGCTCGAACTTGCGATAGGCGGTGGTGGAGGTGAGGGTGAAGTCGCCCTTGTCGAGGGTGACGATGCCCTGCACGCTGGTTCCGTTGCGATCATTGATCGCGTCCTCGTCCGAATAGATGTTCCGGACATCGGTCGGCTCGCCGCGTGCGGCATAATAATCGTTGATTGTCTGCCCGCCGAGCAGGGACGAGGCGATCTGGTCTTCCGGCACCACGGTCGGCCCGAAATAGTGGAACGCATAGTTGAAGTCGTCTTCCCGGAAATGGTCCGCAACGACGAGCACTTCGAGATCGGGTGTCAGATTTGCGAGCAGCGATCCACGGATGGAGTAGGCGTCACGATTGTCGACCGGATTGCCGGTGAACAGGTTGGTGCCGTAGCCGTCGCGGTTCTCGTACTTGCCTGCAACCCGGAAGGCGAGTGTATCGCCCGCTATAGGCCCGCCGACCGCACCTTCCAGAGTGATCGCATCGTAGTTGCCGTAGGTCGCGCGTGCATAGCCTTCGAAGGTGGAAGTGGGCCGCGCGGTGACCAGGTTGATGACACCGCCGGTCGCGCCACGACCATAGGTCGTGCCCTGGGGGCCGCGCAGAACTTCGATCTGTTCGAGGTCGTAGAAGCCGCTCAGCTGTGCGGCGGGGCGGCTGATGAGGGCTCCGTTCTGGAGGAAGGCGACCGCGCCATCCGCACCCAGATCGATGCTGGTCAGGCCGATCCCGCGGATGAAGGTGCGGTTGACCCCGAACTGGTCGCCGACCGACAGGTTGGGGACAGCGATGGACAGATCGCTTGCGTTTTCGATCCCGCCCGGGCCGATCTGGTCCGCGCTCACGACGGAGATGGCGGCGGCCGTGTCTTCAAGCGACTGGCCCGACTTGGTGGCGGTGACAACGATGGTCGCCTGGGCCTCGGCTTCGCGGTCTGCCTGGCTGTCTTCCGGCGTACCGGCGGTCTGCGCAGAGGCCTGGGTGGCACCCGCGATCGTTGCCACCGCAGTGGCCGACATGAGCGCGCATCTGATGCTCTTTTTCATCGCTTCTCTCTCCCACTCTACCAGCCTTATAATTTTCTACTGGCTGGTATTCTCAGTTAAAATTCGGCGGATGCGTCTCCGCGATTTTCCGCCATCGGGTTTACTCGGCGCCCGCCAGCCGCTGGGCCGCCATCACCAGCTGATCGATTACTTCTTCGGAAGAACGCTGCCCCGCCGGGGAATACCAGGTGGGAATCCAGCTGATCAGACCGCCGATCCAAACTGCGACGAATGAATCGGTATCTTCCCGGAATTCGCCTGCTTCCACGCCTTCGCGGATCAATTCGGCGATCTGGTGGTCGAAGGACGCCCTCAGCCTCAGGATGCGGTTGTGATCGGCTGCGCTCAGGTGTTTCATTTCGCGCTGGTAGACGACGACATATTCCTGTCGCTCGATCACGATCCTGCCCACCTGCCGGACGACTTCGGTCAGCAGGGCGCGATGGGTCTTGTGCTCGTCTGCCAGTGTGGCCTCCAGCACGGCCAAGGACTCGCTGATCCCGACCTCGCAGATCGCGGCGAGGATGGCTTCCTTGTTCTTGAAGTAGGAATAGAGGAACGGCTTGGTCACCCCCAGCTTGTCCGCCACGAGATCGAGCGTGCAGCTGCTGTAGCCGCGCTGGTAGAACAGGTTGCTGGCGACTTCGATGATGCGATTGGTCTTGAAGGCGACGAATTCGCTTTTCAGCGAGTCGTTCGCCCCGAAAGACGCTTCGCGAGCGTTCGTGGCTATTGATGACATAGCCGCTCCATCGCCGATCCAGGGCGTTCAGGCAATTCGGTCTCTCCGTTGGTGGATGTATCTCCACCTTGGAGCACGTGATGCCAAATAACCGTCATACTGGCCAGTAGTTTTTTCTGAGTCTTGGTAACAGGCTGCTGCTGCTCTAGGCTGCGCGGCCAAAAGGCCTGGAAAACATGCGGAGCGGAGAACCTGGAATGCCCCATTACGGAGATATGCAGAACGCGATCTACAATGCCGGGCTGAGCGGGATTCAGCCCGACTACCCGGTCGATTTCGCCACTCTCGAATCGCGCGCCGAGAAGGCGCTGTCGCCCTCGATGCGCAATTATATCCAGGGCGGCTGCGGGGACGAGCACACGCAGGATCGCAATGCCGAAGCGTTCCACCACTGGGGCATGGTCCCGCGCATGCTGGTGGACTGCACGCAGCGCGATCTGTCGATCGATCTGTTCGGGATGCGGCTTCCTTCACCGGTGTTCATGGCGCCGATCGGCGTCAACGGGGAGGCGACGCAGGATCACAAGGGCGATCTGGCGGCGGCGTGCGCTTCAGCGGAAACCGGCGTTCCCTTCTGCGCCTCCACGCTTTCCAACACGCCGCTGGAAGAGGTGGCGCGCGCGGCGGGGGATACGCCGGGCTTCTTCCAGCTTTACACGCCCAAGAACGAGGATCTGACCCAAAGCCTGATATCCCGAGCGCAGAAGGCGGGCTACCGCGCGCTGGTCGTCACGCTGGATACCTGGGTGACCGGGTGGCGCCCGCGTGATCTCAACACCGCCAACTTCCCTCAATTGCGTGGCAAGGTGCTGGAAAACTACTTCAGCGATCCGGTGTTCAGGGGGCTGCTGGAGCGACCGCCGGAAGAGGATCTGCCCGCCGCCGTGGCCAAGTGGGCTGCGACCTTCGGCAAGGTGCTGACGTGGGACGATATCGCCCGCTTCAGGGAAATGACCGACATGCCGATCGTCCTCAAGGGCATCTGCCATGGCGAGGATGCGCGCAAGGCGTCGGATCACGGGGTCGATGCGATCTACTGCTCCAACCATGGCGGCAGACAGGCCAATGGCGGGATTGCGGCGGTCGACATGCTTCCGGCGGTGGTCGAGGGGGCCGGGCAGACGCCGGTGCTGTTCGATAGTGGCATCCGCTCCGGCAGCGATGTGATCAAGGCGATCGCGCTGGGCGCGACGGCGGTGGGGATCGGGCGGCCATATACTTATGGGCTGGCGATCGGCGGCACGGCTGGCGCGGCGCACGTGCTGCGCTCGATCCTTGCGGAAGCCGATCTGCTCATGGCGGTAAACGGTTATCCCGATCTGGACGCGGTGCGGGAGGCGGGTGCCCACCGCATGCCGTCCCTCACGATCTCCTAGGCGCGAGGCAGCGCGCAGTGGGGAACGGAGGCTGCGAATGCCCGCGATATCCATCGGAGCGGTGGTTGCGGCTTGCCGCATTTCGCACACGTCGCTAGTCCTCGGCACCCAATGAACGCGCATGACAATACCCGGACCGCACGGCCGGTCATCTCCGCCACGGGGCTCTTCACGCCCGAGGACAGCATCAGCAACGCCGAACTTGTTGAGAGCTTCAACGCCTTCGTGGATCGGCACAATGCGGAGCACGCCGACGAGATCGCGTCCGGCGAGGCCGAGCCGCTGGTCCACAGTTCGGTCGAATTCATCGAGAAGGCGAGCGGAATCAAGTCGCGCCACGTCATCAACAAGGCGCCGCTGATCGATCCCGCGATCATGGAGCCGCGCCACGAGCTGCGCGGGAACGACGATCTGTCGATGATGGCCGAGATCGGGGTTGCCGCCGCGCGCGATGCGCTGGCGCGGGCCGGGCGCGAAGCGAAGGATGTCGATGCGGTGCTGTGTGCTGCGTCCAATATGCAGCGTCCCTATCCGGCGATGGCAATCGAGATCCAGCAGGCGCTCGGGATCGACGGGTTTGCCTTCGACATGAACGTCGCGTGCTCGTCCGCCACTTTCGGTATTCAGACCGCTGCGGATTATATTCGCTCGGGAAATGCCAGGAGCGTGCTGGTAGTCAGCCCGGAAATCACCAGCGGGCACCTCAACTGGCGCGACCGCGACAGCCACTTCATCTTCGGCGATGTCGCCACTGCGGTGTTGGTGGAAGATGCCTCCATGGCACCTGCCGAGCACTGGGACATTCTTGGTACCCGGCTGAAGACGGTGTTTTCCAACAATATTCGCAACAATTTCGGCTTTCTCAATCGCGCCGAGCCGGAGACGATCGGCACGCCGGACAAGCTATTCGTCCAAGAGGGGCGCAAGGTCTTCAAGGAAGTCGTGCCGATGGTCGCGCAGATGATCGTCGAAGAGGCGGATCGTCTGTCGCTCGATCCCGCAGCGCTGCGCCGGCTGTGGCTGCACCAGGCCAATGCCGGCATGAACCGTTTGATCGCCCAGCGCGTGCTGGGTCACGAGGCGAACGAGGACGAGAGCCCAACCGTCCTCGACACCTATGGTAACACCTCCAGCGCAGGCTCGATCATCGCCTTCCACCTCAATAATGCCGACCTCGCTGGAGGCGACACGGGGCTTATCTGCAGTTTCGGCGCAGGCTATTCGGCAGGCACGGTGTTCGTGCGCAAGGTCGCGTGATGGCCGTTTGGCGAGTGTCTCTACGCAACCCGGGGGTGACACGCCTTGGCGGGTGATGTCATGGATAATCGCGGTCGCGGAGAGGCGCGTGGCGGGCTGCCGTCGGTCCACCCGGAGGGGCGCAAGTACGCCCTGATCTGCGCTGGAGTTTCGCTGATTGCGGCGTTGCTCGCGTGGGAGACGATCGCCTGGCCGCTGGCGTTTGTGTCGCTATGTATTCTGGCGTTCTTCCGCGATCCGGAGCGGGTGGTCCCGCGTGGCGACGACCTGCTGGTGGCGCCAGCGGACGGGATAGTGACCCAGATCGTGGAGGTCGAGCCGCCTGTGGAAATGCGCGGCGAAGACGGCGGGCTGGGTGATCGCCCGCTGACCCGAGTCTCGATCTACCTCAGCATATTTGACGTGCATATCAATCGCAGTCCGTGTGCGGGCACGATCGGGCGAATGGTTTACATCCCCGGCAAGTTCGTGAACGCCGAGCTCGACAAGGCGAGTGAGGAAAACGAGCGGCAGCATCTTATCGTTATGCGGAGTGATGGCGTAGCGATCGGAATGACCCAGATCGCCGGACTGGTCGCGCGACGGATCGTGCCCTTTGTGAAGCCGGGCGATATCGTCGCGGCCGGTCAGAGGATCGGTTTGATTCGTTTCGGCAGCCGGGTCGATCTCTATCTGCCTGCGGGAACCTCTCCCCACGTGCTGATGGGGCAGCGTGTCATCGCAGGCGAAACCGTGCTGGGTCGGCTGGGCGTTTCCGCCGAACTCGAAGGCCTGCAACAATAAGCCGACGATAGATCAGGCGGCGGTGCGCAATCCTGCAGGTGCGGGGCGGCGCACCGCGTCCGTCCTGCAAATACGAGCCGTCGGGGCGGCGCGCTTGCCGCTTGCGACGATCTTAGCATCAGCCCCGTCCGCCATCCGGAGTGTGCGCAATTGCCCTGCGAGCGCACGATAATGGCGTGCGCCGCGCAGCAGGCTGTCGCTCGCCGACAGCAGCGCAACAATGATGGTAGCGACAAGCAGGCAGGTAATGGCGAACGCGATCATGGTCTGGACTCCGGCCTTCATCCTCCAGAGAGCCGGTACAAAAGAGCTGGACCGGCTGTGGAAAACGTGGTGATAATTCGTCAGCGACTCACGATGTTCCGCTGACGACGCCAATGTTCTCTTTTTGTTCTTGCCTGTCAAGGCAAATCGGGTCGATTGCCATCACAGGTGCGCCGAATTGATGGTGGATTTTCCATCCAGCAGCGGCTAGACGCGCGCCTTCCGCGACAGATTCGCGGGAAAATCCACATGGAAGGCATCATAAACCGGTGCCCAGGGCGGGCTCTCCGCTGCAGGTTACCGCCTTCCAGAGGTTCAACCGGAAAGGAATTTATCTATGGCGGCTCCTACCGTCACGATGCAGCAATTGATCGAGGCCGGCGCACACTTCGGCCACCAGACCCACCGCTGGAATCCGCGCATGAAGCCGTACATCTTCGGCGCGCGCAATGGTGTCCACATCATCGATCTGTCGCAGACCGTGCCGCTGATGGCGCGTGCGCTGGATTTCGTGGCTTCGACCGCGCAGGCGAACGGCAAGGTCCTGTTCGTCGGCACCAAGCGCCAGGCGCAGGAGCCGGTGGCGGAAGCGGCCCGCATGAGCGGCCAGCACTTCGTCAATCACCGGTGGCTGGGCGGCATGCTGACCAACTGGAAGACCATTTCCGGTTCGATCAAGCGCCTCAAGACGCTCGAGGAACAGCTTTCGGGCGACACCGGCGGCCTGACCAAGAAGGAAGTGCTCAACCTTACGCGTGAGCGCGACAAGCTGGAGCTTTCGCTCGGCGGCATCCGTGACATGGGCGGCATCCCCGACGTGATGATCGTGATCGACGCCAACAAGGAAGATCTCGCTATCAAGGAAGCCAACGTGCTTGGCATCCCCGTGGTCGCGGTGCTCGATTCCAACACCGATCCGACCGGCATCGCTTTCCCCGTTCCGGGTAACGACGATGCGGCGCGTGCGGTGCGCCTGTATTGCGATGCCTTCGGCGAAGCGTCGCGCAAGGATGGCTCGAAAGATCCGGGCGTCGGCGAGATGGAAAATCCGCCTGCCGAGGCAGCCGAAGCAAGCGCGTAATCGCGGCTTCACAATCGCTGACTAGCGACCCGGAGCGGATCGACCCGCTCCGGGGACGCTGACCACATTCAAAATCAAGGATACGATCGATGGGCGCTTTTACCGCCGCTGACGTAAAGAAACTCCGCGAGAAGACCGGCGCGGGCATGATGGACGCGAAGAAGGCACTCGAAGCCGCCGATGGTGACGTTGAAGCCGCGGTCGATGCACTGCGCGCCAAAGGCCTCGCCACCGCTCAGAAGAAGTCCAGCCGCACCGCAGCCGAAGGCCTGGTCGGCGTGGCTGTTGACGGCACCAAGGGTGTCGCGGTCGAGGTCAACTCGGAAACCGACTTCGTCGCCAAGAACGACCAGTTCCAGGATTTCGTGCGCAAGACCACGCAGGTCGCGCTGGGCGCGAGCAGCGACGACGTCGAAACGCTGAAGGGCATGGACCATCCCGATGGCGGCACGATCGGCGACAAGTTGACCAATAATGTCGCGACCATCGGTGAGAACCAGCAGGTTCGCCGCATGAAGTCCGTCTCGGTCGAGCAGGGCCTCGTTGTGCCGTACATGCACAACGCGGTCTCGCCGAACCTCGGCAAGATCGGCGTGCTCGTTGCGCTCGAGAGCGAGGCGGATGCCGCAACGCTCGAAACGCTCGGCACCAAGCTGGCACAGCACATCGCTGCGGCCTTCCCGCAGGCACTCAACGCCGAAGGGCTCGACGCCGAGCTGATCGAGCGCGAGCGTTCGATCGCCAAGGAAAAAGCCGCCGAGAGCGGCAAGCCTGAAAACGTGCAGGAAAAGATGGTCGAGGGCGCGGTTGCGAAGTTCGCCAAGGAAAACGCTCTGTTGAGCCAGATCCTGGTGCACGACAACAAGACCCCGATCGATCAGGTCGTCGCGCAGGCCGGCAAGGAAGCTGGCAAGCCGATCGTCCTGAAGGACTACGTCCGCTTCCAGCTGGGCGAAGGCATCGAGAAGGAAGAGAGCGACTTCGCAGCCGAAGTCGCCGCGGCGGTGAAGGGCTAACGCTCCTTCGTCATCGACCCTTCAATTCGCGGCCGTCGGGTTCCTGCCCGGCGGCCGCATTTTTATGAGCCATATCTCGGGCCGGGTGCCGAAGCGGATCGGTAGCAGGCTGGTGCCGAGCCCGGCACCGACGATCGCGGTACCGGCGGGATCTTCGGTCCTGCCACACGCAAAGCGATCTCCATAGCGTGACTGGGTTGCGATCGCGCCGACCAGCGGCAGCCTGATCTGGCCACAATGCGTATGGCCTGCCAGGATCACCGAACCTGCCGGCAGGTCCGGCAAAGGATCGGGACTGTGGCTGAGGATGATGCGGCCACCCTTCAGGCGATCCATCGCGGCCAGCGTTTTTGGGATATCATCGCGTCCAGTGTAATCGTCGTCGAGCCCGCCGATCAGGAGCGGTCCGGCTTGCGCTGCCTCGTTCTCCAGCACGGTGATCCGCGTTTTTGCGAGTTCGCGTTTGAGTGCCGGCCAGCCGTACCAGTGGTCATGGTTTCCGGGGACGAGGAAGGTACCGAGCGGCGCCTCCAGTTCTGCCAGCGGAGCGACGATCTCGTCCGGGCGATAGACATGCGATGCGCTGCGCTTCTCGCTCACCAGATCGCCCGCGATCAGCACCGCATCGGGCCGTAGCGTGTTGATCTGCGCCACGATCCGCTCCAGCCGTTCGGGCGGCATGTCGGGCCCGGCGACATGGATATCGGAGATCAGCGCAACGGTTACCGGTGCGCTGTCCGCGGGCATCTTAGGCAGGGTCACGGTGGTGACAAGGACGACCGGGGCGGCGAGCGTGTTTTGCCATGCGTTGATGCCGGCCACCGCCGCGAGTACGGCCACCGGCAATAGCAGCCAGCGGAGACGCGGGAGGCGTGGGCGAGAGATCGGCTCTGACGGACCGGCTGAAGCGGGCATTGATGCGATCTGTCCTAAAGCTGGCTGAACTACAAGCCGATGCCCGCGCGATCAAAACCGCGCGCACCGCCGTTGCCACCTGCCTGCTCGCGGGTTAGGGGCAAACCCCTGCCCGTAAAGTCGAGAACCTGTCCCCATGCCGATCAAGAACGCCAAGCGCATCCTCCTGAAACTTTCGGGCGAAGTGCTGATGGGCGAACAGGAATTCGGCATTGATCCGGCATTCGTCAGCGAGCTGGCGCAGGAAGTGAAACAGGCGAAGGACGAAGGGTGGGAAATCTGCCTCGTCATCGGCGGGGGCAATATCTTTCGCGGCATGGCCGGCGCAGCGCAGGGAATGGACCGTGCGCAGGCCGATTACATGGGCATGCTGGCCACGGTGATGAACGCGCTGGCGATGCAGAGCGCGCTCGAACAGCTGGGCGTGCCCACGCGTGTCCAGTCCGCCGTGCAGATGGATCAGGTGTGCGAACCGGTGATCCGTCGCCGGGCCGAACGGCACCTGGAAAAGGGCCGCATCGTGATCTTTGCCGCAGGCGTGGGCGCACCCTATTTCACCACCGACAGCGGGGCAGCGCTGCGTGCAGCGGAAATGCGCTGCGATGCGCTGTTCAAGGGCACCAGCGTGGACGGGGTCTATGACTCCGATCCGAAGAAAAACCCGCAGGCAAAGCGTTACGACAGCGTCACTTACGATCGGGTGCTGGCAGATAACCTGAAGGTGATGGACGCGAGCGCAGTGGCCCTGTGCCGAGACAACAATATCCCGATCGTCGTCTTCTCGATCCGCGAAAAGGGTAATCTTGCCCGTGTTCTTGCAGGTGAAGGCGTGCAAACGATCGTTCAGGAAAACTAGAGTTCACTAGGGTACGAGGAAGGCCGATCATGGCGAAATACGAAAAGAGCGATATCGAGCGCCGGATGCAGGGTGCGGTGGAAAGCCTGAAGGGCGATCTGGCGAGTCTGCGTACGGGTCGGGCGAACACCAGCCTGCTCGATCCCGTGGTGGTTGAGGTCTACGGATCGATGATGCCGCTCAACCAGGTGGCGACCGTCTCCGCTCCCGAGCCGCGCATGCTGAGCGTGCAGGTGTGGGACAAGGGCAATGTCAGCGCGGTCGAAAAGGGCATTGCGCATGCGAACCTGGGCCTCAACCCGATGCAGGACGGTCAGACGCTGCGCATTCCGATGCCCGACCTCACCGAAGAGCGCCGCAAGGAGCTGGCCAAGGTTGCCGACAAGTATGGCGAGAACGCGAAGATCGCGATCCGCAATGTGCGTCGTGACGGGATGGAAGCGCTCAAGGAAGACGAGAAGAAAAAGGACATCTCCGAAGACGATCGCAAGCGGTCCGAGGACGAGGTCCAGAAGCTGACCGACAAGTATGTCAGTGACACGGATACGGCCGTCGAACAGAAGAAGAAGGAAATCCTGTCGCAGTGATGGGCGGCTCAGCCACCGGTCGTGCGGTGCTGGTGGCGCTGTGCGTCGTCCGCGACCACAAGGGGCGAGCGCGCGTTTGTCCTTCGCCGTCCGACGGGTTCATCACGGACAGATCCTGACGATGCCGGAAGAAAACCAGGCCAGACATGTCGCCATCATCATGGATGGCAATGGACGCTGGGCAAAGCGCCGCAGCCTGCCGCGTGCGATGGGCCACAAGCGCGGGGTGGAGGCGGTCCGCAAACTGGTTCGCAGCGTGGAAGGCACCGGAATCGAGTGCCTGACGCTCTACGCCTTCAGCAGTGAGAACTGGAAGCGCCCGGAGGAGGAGGTTTCCGACCTCATGAACCTCATGCGCAGCTTCATCCGCTCCGACCTTGAGGAATTCGTCGCCAACGGCGTGCGACTGAAGATCGTCGGCGACTGGCGCGCGCTCGATCCAGACATTGTCGCAATGCTGGAGGATGCGCTGGAGCGCACTGCGGGTGGCACGCACACCGTGGCGGTCGCGCTCAATTACGGGTCGCAGCAGGAAATCGCAGGCGCGGCCCGCGCGGCGGCGGAAGAGGGCGAGATCACCCCCGAGGCGATCGAGCGTCATCTGTTCACATCCGATCTGCCGCCGGTCGATCTGCTGATCCGCACCAGCGGCGAGGTGCGCCTGTCGAATTTTCTGCTATGGCAAATGGCTTACGCAGAGATGATTTTCGTCGATACGCTGTGGCCGGATTTCGGGCCTGAGGATTTGCGCAAGGCGCTGGACGTCTTTGCGAAAAGGGAGAGGCGCTATGGAGGCCGCTGAGAGCGAAGGCAGCCACGAGCCGACGCTGGAAGAGGTGCGCGAGCATTCGCGGCGCAAGACGTTGGGCATCCGGGCCGCCTCCGCTGCGGTCATGGTCGCGATCGTCGTCGCTGCCTACTGGGTGCTGGGCGACCGGGGGCTGGATATCGTCGTTGGCGTGGTCGCCGCGATCTGCTTTTTTGAGTTGCTGTTCCTGATCGTGAAGGCGACCGGCAATATTGCCTTCCGTCTTGCCGGGATTTTGGCAGGTGTGGCCTATATCGGGCTGGCTGCGGTGATCCTCATCGATTTCGACATCCAGTCCTTCTATATCTCGGTCGCAGTGGTGATCCTGGCGGATACCTTCGCCTATGTATTCGGGACGCTGATCGGCGGCCCGCGGATCATGCCAAAGGTCAGCCCGAACAAGACTTGGGCGGGGTTGTTCGGGGGAATGTTCGGCGGCTTTCTGGCGCTGACTCCGCTGGTCTATCTCTCTTCGCGCATCATGGGCGTCCTCGATACGCAGGCCCTGCTTGTCGCTGCGGTCGCGGGCCCGGTGCTGGCGATCATCGCGCTGGCGGGAGATCTGTTCGAAAGCTGGTTGAAACGTAAGGCGGCGGTGAAGGATTCCAGCCGCCTGATTCCGGGGCATGGCGGCTTTCTCGATCGGTTCGACGGGCTGATCCCGGTCGCGATCGTGGTCGGTGTTCTGACGACGCTGGCGATCTGACCACGATGCGCTCCATCTCCATCCTCGGCAGCACCGGCTCGGTCGGCGATTCGACGCTCAAGCTGCTGCGCCAGCATCGCGGCGACTGGCGGGTCGAGGCGCTTACCGCCCATTGCAGCGCAACCAAGCTGGCCGAACTCGCGCGCGAATTCGACGCGAAGATCGCCGTCGTCAGCGACGAGGCATGCCTGCCCGAACTGCGCGAGGCGCTCGGCGGTAGCGGGATCGAGGCCGCGGGCGGCCGCGCTGCGCTGATCGAGGCGGCGAGGCGTCCGGTCGATATCACCATGGCCGCGATCGTCGGCTGTGCTGGCCTCGCGCCGGTGATGGCCGCGATCGAGCAGGGCGGCACGATCGCGCTCGCCAACAAGGAGGCGCTGGTTTCCGCAGGACCTGTGATGACCGAAGCCGTCGCCAGGCATGGCGCGACGCTGCTGCCTGTCGATTCGGAGCACAACGCGATCTTCCAGTGCCTCGCGGGCAATCGCCTGTCCGAGGTGCGGATGATTACGCTCACCGCCAGCGGCGGTCCGCTGCGGCTGCTCAGCGCCGAGGAATTGCACCGGGTTACCCCGGATCAGGCGGTCGCGCACCCCAATTGGGACATGGGCGCGAAGATCAGCGTCGATTCGGCGACGATGATGAACAAGGGGCTCGAACTGATCGAGGCGCATCACCTGTTCCCCGTCGGGCTCGATAAAATTCGCATCCTCGTGCACCCGCAAAGCGTGATCCATTCGATGGTCGAATATCGCGACCACTCCACGCTCGCCCAGCTCGGCCCGTCGGATATGATGGTCCCGATCGCCTCGTGCCTCGCCTGGCCCGAACGGATGGAAAGCCCATGTGAACCGCTCGACCTCGCAAAGATCGGCGAGTTGAGCTTCTTTGCCCCGGACGAAGAGCGGTTTCCGGCGACGCGCCTTGCGCGCGAGGCGTGTGAGGAGGGCGGGGCGGCCCCGGCGGTTCTCAATGCTGCCAACGAGATAGCCGTTGCGTCTTTCCTTGCCGGTCACATTCCGTTCACCCGGATCGCCGCACTGGTGGAAGACGTTCTGGAACAGTCGAACCGGCCACCAAGGCCCGCCACGCTCGATGACGTGCTGGCGATCGACGAAGCTGCCCGCAGGCAGGCCCAGACGATTCTGGAGAACGCATGATCGAACAGCCTCCCTTCTGGATGTGGATAGTCGGCTTCCTGCTGGTGCTGGGGCCGCTGGTGACATTGCACGAGCTGGGCCACCTGCTGATCGGCCGCTGGCTGGGCGTGAAGGCGGAGGCTTTCTCGGTCGGTTTCGGCAAGGAACTGGCCGGTTTCAACGACAAGCATGGCACCCGCTGGCGCATCTCCGCGCTTCCGCTGGGCGGCTACGTCCAGTTCAAGGGCGACATGAACCCGGCGAGCATGCCCGATCGCGATGCTCCCGTAGAAGATGGGGCATTCCAGCACGCGTCGCTGTGGCGGCGCGCGCTGATCGTGTTTGCAGGGCCGGCGACCAACATCCTGATCGCGGTCGGAATCTTCGCCGCCTTCTTCATGTTGATCGGGCGCCCGGTGCCGGTCGATCCCAATGCCCAGCTGACCATTGCCAGCTTTACCGAGGATTCTGCGGCGCGCGAAGCGGGGCTGCAGGTCGGCGACCGGCTGGTTTCGGTGAACGGCGAGCCTCTCGATTCTTTCAGCGAATTGCAGAACACGATCATGCTGCGCCCCGAAGAGACGATGGCGTTCGAGATAGAGCGCGAGGGGGCGTTGCGCACGGTCGAGGTCACCACCCGCAGCACCGATGTGGAAGACCGTTTCGGCAACGAAATGCGGATCGGGATGATCGGTGTTGCCCCGCAGGAGGTCGAGTACGAATACCGCGCGCTCGGCCCGGTCGCGGCCATGGGGGCGGGCATCGACCAGTCGGTCAAGACGGTCAATATGATGATCACCGGCATCGGGCAGATATTCACCGGCAAGCGCTCGGTCAGCGAGCTTGGTGGGCCGATCTCGATCGCCAAGTTCTCGGGCGAACATCTCAGCCTCGGGCCGCTCGCGTTTATAAGCTTCGTCGCGCTGATCTCGCTTAACTTGGCATTCATTAACCTGCTGCCAATCCCGGCACTCGACGGCGGTCACCTGGCTTTTTACGCAGCGGAAGCAATCCGCCGCAAACCGGTCGGGCCCCGGACGACGGAAATGGCGTATCGCACCGGTGTGGCCCTAGTGCTGGCATTGATGCTATTCGTGACTGTAAACGACCTAGTAAAGCTGTTGCCCTTCGGGTGATAGCGAGCCGGGAAGCATGAGAGAGGCGGACCCAGCAGCGATTTCGACCTGCTTGAAAGGGGCGCGCGTATCGGGCACAGGGCGCCGGATCGTTTGGTCCGGTTGTCGATACGACAAAGCAAGGTCCGATCCGGGGTCAGAAATTTTGACGGGACAACTTCGCCAATGACGGCCATTCAGACGGGCGCATCGCGCCGCACCTGCAATATTCGCAATTATGCGCTCGCACTTCTTGCCGGCACCACGCTGGCCGGGCTTCCCCAGGCTGCCTGGGCCCAGGCAGAGGATGACGCGCAGCAGACCGATCAGACTGCTGAACAGGCCGACCCGGCTGCGGGTCAGACCGCCCCGGTCGCCGCGCTTCAGCAGGGGGAAGTGATCCGGTCGATCTCCGTTCAGGGGGTCCAGCGGCTCGAACCGAACACCATTCTTAGCTACGTGCGGCTGCGCCCGGGCGACACCTACACCACTGCAGCCGCCGATCAGGCGCTGAAGGATCTCGCCGCGACCGAGCTGTTCGAGAGTTTCTCGATTCGCAACGACAACGGCGATGTCGTGATCGAGGTCGAGGAAAATCCCGTCATCAACCGCATCATCCTGGAAGGGAACGAGCGGTTGAAGGACGATAAGATCGTGCCGGAGATCAAGCTCGCTCCGCGCCAGATCTTCACCCGTTCGAAGGTCCGTGCGGACGTTGCCCGGATCGTCGAGCTGTACAAGCGGCAGGGCCGGTTCGCCGCGACGGTCGAGCCCAAGACCGTGCAGCTGAGCCAGAACCGCGTCGACCTGGTGTTCGAGATCACCGAGGGGCCCAAGTCCAAGGTTCGCCAGATCAACATCATCGGGAACGAGGAATTTTCCGACGGTGATCTGAAGGGCGAAATGGTCACCAAGGAAACCGGCCTGTTCAGCTTCCTCAGTGGGAACACCGGCTACGATCCTGACCGTCTGGCATTCGATCAGCAGAAGCTGCGCGAATACTACCTCAAGCAGGGCTATGTCGATTTCCGCGTCGTTTCGGCGGTCGCCGAGCTGACGCCGGACAAGCGCGACTTCATCATCACCTACGTCGTCGAGGAAGGCGAGCGCTACAAGTTCGGCGATGTTGACGTGACCAGCGAAATCCGCGATTTCAACGGCGAGACGCTGACTCAGGGTCTGGGGATCACGAGCGGCGACTGGTACGATGCGCAGCGGATCGAGGACACGGTCGAGCAGCTGAGCGAGCTGGCCGGTCGCTTCGGCTATGCCTTTGCCGACGTACGCCCGCAGTTCCGCCGCAATCCCGATGATCTGACCATGGATGTCACCCTGGCCATCAGCGAGGCGCCGCGCGTCTATGTCGAGCGGGTCGACATTAACGGCAACACGCTGACGCAGGACAAGGTGATCCGCCGCGAATTCCGGTCGGCCGAGGGCGATCCGTTCAACTCGCTGCAGGTCGAACGCACCACCGCCCGTATCAACTCGCTCGGCTTCTTCCAGGAAGGCTTCGAGGTCGAGCAGAAGGAAACCGGCGAAGACGACCGCATCATCCTTGAAGCCAACGTTGTCGAGCAGCCGACCGGCGAATTGCAGCTTTCTGCGGGCTTCTCCTCGCTTGAAAGCTTCCTCTTTTCGGGCTCGATCCGGCAGCGCAACTTCCGCGGTCGCGGTCAGACCGTTGGGGCGTCTGCGCAGTTCTCGCGCTATTCACGCTCGTTCAATCTGAGCTTCTCCGAGCCGTACGTGTTCGATCGGAACATCTCGGCCGGGGTCGATCTCTACCGTCGCGACGTCAGCAGCTTCAACTTCCTTGGCAATGATCGCGAACCGAGCTTCAAGCAGGCGACCACCGGTGGTTCGCTGCGGTTGGGCGTGCCGTTGACCGAATATTCGACCATCGTCGGCAGCTATACGCTCAACTACGATCAGGTCAGCGTCGACGAACGGCTCTATTTCCGCGATCTCGACGGGGACGGCACGACCGAGTGCGATCCCCTGCAGGCAAGCCGCTTCCTGTGCGACGTGATCGGGGACCGGGTCAGTTCGATCCTCGGGCTGAACTACGTCTACAGCTCGCTCAACAGCTTTTATCGCCCGAGCCGGGGCGAGCGGATTACGCTCGGCGCGAGCTATGCGGGCCTTGGTGGCGACGTGAAATATGCCAAGTTCACCGCCAATGCTTCCAAGTACTGGTCGGTATTCGGTGGCTTCATCTTCTCGTTGTCGGCCGAAGGTGGGTACATCAAAGGTCTCGAGGATCGCGGGCCGGGGGTGGACGATGTCCGCCTGACCGACCGTTTCTTCCTCGGTGAGCCGCAGTTCCGTGGCTTCGATATCCGGGGTGTCGGTCCGCGCATTCTGCGCCAGCCCTATGTCGACGGGGAAAACGGGCCGGAACTGATCACCGATCGCGACCGGGTCAGGGACGATGCGCTGGGTGGCAGTGCCTATTATCTGGGGCGTGCGGAACTGGAAATCCCGCTCGGCTCCGGGGCGCGTGAGCTCGGCCTCAGACCGTCTATCTTCGTCGATGTCGGTGCCCTGTTCGACGTGACGGCGCCCGCGCTGATCGACTACCCCAATGGCCTCCAGGGCACCGATGCCGATGGCAACCTGCAATATGTGGAGGGCGGCCTGATCGTGACCGATCCACTGGATGACGAGGGCAATGCCAACACCCCTTACATCCTGCCCAACTCGCGTGTTCGCGAAGTCTTCCTTGGCGACAGCGCCAGCCCGCGCGTGTCGATCGGCGCAGGCGTGGACTGGAACTCGCCCTTCGGTCCGTTCCGTATCGATTTCGCCTACGCCCTGCGCAAGGAGCCGGGCGACGACACCAAGACACTCTCATTCAACGTAGGGACGCAATTCTGATGAAACTCGCCAAAGCAATGCTCGCCGGTGCGACCATCCTGGGCGCCACGCTGGCCGCCGTGCCCGCCGCCGCTCAGGTCAACGGCATCGCAATCAGCAACCCCGAAGCGGTGATCCTGCAGAGCGCCGCGCGCCAGGCCGCCTATCAGCAGATCAGCCAGCAGTATCAGGCGCAGCTTCAGCAGCTCAACACGGTCCGCCAGGAAGCCTCGCAGCTTGAGCGTAGCCTCGACACCAATTCGGACAACCAGGTCAGCGACGCGGAAGTTCAGGCGAACCCGAATGTGGTTGCGCAGATCCAGCAGAAAGAGCAGCAGATCGCGCAGATCTATCAGCCGATCCAGCTGGCGCAGGCCTATGCAATCGAGCAGCTGGTGACCGATTACGAAAACGCGCAGAATCAGGTCATCCAGCAGAAGAATATCCAGATGCTGCTGAGCCCCGACGTGGTCCAGTATGCGCCGGAAAACGCCAATGTGACGCAGGACATCCTGACCGTGCTCGACCAGCGTATGCCGACCGTGCAGACGGCTCCGCCGGCGAACTGGCAGCCTAGTCGTCAGGCGGTCGCATTGCAGCAGCGCATTCAGCAAATCCTGCTTGGCTTGGCGCAGCAGCAGGCGATGCAGGCCGCGCAGCAGCAGGGCCAGCAGCAGCAGGCCCCCGCGCAGCCGAGCGGGCGCTGATCCCATCGCCGACATGGATAATACGGAAACCGCCGAAACGCGGAAAATGGATGTGCGGCAGGTCCTCAAGGCCCTGCCGCACCGCTACCCCATGCTGCTGGTCGACCGGGTCGAAAGCCTGACCCTGGGTGAGGAAATCCATGCGGTGAAGGCGGTGACCTTCAATGAGGATTTCTTCCAGGGCCATTTCCCCGGCGCGCCGATCATGCCCGGCGTGTTGCAGATCGAGGCGCTGGCGCAGGCTGCCGCGATCCTCGGGATCGAGACGCTGGACCTGGCCGGCACGGGCAAGCTGGTCTATTTCATGGGTATCGACGGAGCCAAGTTCCGCGCGCCCGTGACGCCGGGCTGCCTGCTCGACCTCAAGGTCTCGTTCCTGCAGAAGCGCAGCCGGGTATACAAGTTCGCCGGCAAGGCCAGCGTGAATGGCAAGACGACCTGCGAGTGCGAGTTCACCGCGATGATCGCCGATCCGCCCGAATAGGGGCGGGATCGAAGCAGGCTTGCCATCCAGGCGCGTTGCGACTATCCGCGCGCCTTTCCCACCCAACAGCTGGACCGGTCGGAACCGTTCCGTGGCTATGGAGACATGACATGAAGGCCGAAGGTCACCCCGACTACCACACCATCAACGTCAAGATGACCGATGGTACCGAATTCCAGACTCGCTCCACCTGGGGCAAGGAAGGCGACACGCTGACGCTGGAAATCGACCCGACCAGCCATCCGGCATGGACCGGCGGCAAGCAGCAGCTTCAGGAAGGTGGCCGCGTGGCCGCGTTCAACAAGCGCTTCGGCGGGCTCAGCCTCAAGAAATAATGCGTTCACGCGCTTTGCGGCCTCGTGCCGCGAGGGAAGGGCGGTCCGACGGGGCCGCCCTTTTTCGTGCGCTAGCTATCGGCTGGATATTGCGTGCTCGTGGCCTCGCGAGATTCGGCGGCTGCAGATACGCCTGGAGACCACCGCTCAACGTCGTCCCGGACTTGATCCGGGGTGGTGCTTCTTCGGTCCGACGCTGGAAAGGAAAAAAGCCCTGTCCCGGATCAAGTCCGGGACGACGATTCGGGATCGGGCGGTGCTTCTTGGTAAATTCGAGAGGATCCTCACCACCCCCAGGGCTTCTCGCGATACCACTTGGTGATCACGTATTTGGTGCCTTTGCGCACCTTCATCCCGTGATGCATCGTGTTGGGGTTGGTGGTCTGGTCGGGTCGGCGGTTGTTCCAGCATACCAGCTTGCCGGTTTCGGGCTGGAAGCTCTTCTTGAGCACCTTGAACCGCGTCGCACCGCCCGCCTCGGGCTCGTTGAGGTAGATCATGAAGGTCCAGGTGCGCTGTCCTGCGACAGAGCAGTACTTCTCCCAATCCTGCCCGTCGGGATTGAAATAGTCGCAATGCGCCTTGAATTCCTGCCCGACCGCGTAGCGCTGACCCTGCAGCGGCTCGCCATGCGCGGGGTTGATGCCCGAAAGCTGCGCCAGCATTTCTTCCAGCCGCTGCGTGCGCGGGTCGTCCATTGGCAGATCGCAGGTCTCGCTGGTCCGGAAATACATGTCTCCGTCGTGATCGGCGAGGGTCGAGGGGCGCCGGTCCGCATCGATCAATGCGATCAATTCGGTACAGAAATCGGCATCGAGGAACCGCCGCATCTGCAGCAGCTCCACCTTGGGGAAGGGCAGGCGCTGCATTCCCCGGGTCGCGAGGTCGCCTGAATCGGATTCGCCCGGATCGCGCATGGTCGCCTCATGCGACAGCGGTGGAGTGTTTTGCAAGCCGCGCAATAATGATGCGTAAATTCCAAGGTTTTGCGTTTTTCACTTCCCAAATCGTGCTCGTCATGCAAGCGAGCCTACGCGCGCACGATCTGCTCTTGACGCAGCGATTCGTGTACGCAACTGCCCTGCGCCTGGCGTGGCCGCGTCGGGGCATATGGCGATCGTAGCTCAGTTGGTTAGAGCGCCGGTTTGTGGTACCGGAGGTCGGGGGTTCGAGACCCCTCGATCGCCCCATTTTCCCCTGCAGGTCTAGGGTTCGAGAGAACCGGCGCTGCCGGGTTCGCACGAACCCGGATCACTCTTGCAGGGATGATGCACAAGCCGATGAGCGCTTTCTGGACCGACCCCGATTTCGACGACCACGAGGTCGTCCACTTCGTTCATGACGAAAAGCGGGGGCTGACCGCGATCATCGCACTTCACTCGACCCATCTCGGCCCGGCAGCGGGCGGCACGCGCTTCTGGCATTACGCCGAGCCTGCCGCCGCGATGCGCGACGCGCTGCGCCTGAGCCGGGGGATGAGCTACAAGAACGCCATGGCCGGCCTGCCGATGGGCGGGGGCAAGGCTGTGATTCTCGCCGATCCGGAACGCAAGAAGACTCCCGAGATGCTCGCCGCATTCGGCGATGCAGTGAACGGGCTGGGCGGCAAATACGTTACCGCAGAAGATGTCGGCATCACGGTGGCGGACATGGTCGCGGTCAACCAGCGGACCGATTACGTCTCCGGTCTGCCGGTCGCCGAGGGCGAGGCGGGCGGCAATCCCGGCCCGTTCACCGCGCTGGGCATCTATCTGGGCATCAAGGCCGCAGTGCAGCACAAGCTCGGGCGTGACAGCGTCGAGGGCGTGCATGTCGCGATGCAGGGCGTCGGCAGCGTCGGTGGCGGCGTGGCTCGTCTGCTCGCCAAGGATGGCGCAAAGCTTACGCTGGCCGACATCGATACCGACGGCGCGAAGGCGCTGGGGCAGGAGCTGGGTGCCGACGTTGTCGCTCCCGATGCGATCATGTCGCTCGCCTGCGACGTGTTCAGCCCCAATGCGCTGGGTGCGATCCTGAACGAAGAGGGGATTGCCCGGCTCGACTGTGCGATCGTTGCAGGCGGGGCGAACAACCAGCTCGCCGGCCCAGGCAACGGTGCCGCACTGGCCGAGCGCGGCATCCTCTACGCGCCCGATTACGTGATCAATGCAGGCGGCATCATCAGCGTGACGATGGAATACCTGTGTCGCCGCGACAGCGCGCCTTGCGACATCAACGAGGTGCGCAAGCGCATCGCGCAGATCCCGGAGCGTCTGACCAAGATCTGGCAGGACAGCGAGGCAAGCGGTTCCTCGCCCGACCAAGTCGCCGATGCAATGGCGCAAAAACTGATCGGCCGCGGCTGATCCGATCCGGCTCGTGCCGATTGGCCGGGGATGATCGCCAGCCTGCGGGCGGAAAGCGCGACGAATCCTTGCACGTACCCCGCACGGGCGGCATAGGGGCAGGCGATAAAATCATGCATGGTTTCGCTAATCCCCGCCGGTTTCTCGGTCTTGCGAAAAGGCTGACACCGATCCTCCTCGTTGTGGGCCTGCTGGCCTCGACGGGCGCGATCGCGTGGGGCCTCGTCATGGTGCCGCCCGACCGCCTGATGGGCGAAACCGTGCGGATCATCTTCATCCATGTGCCGACCGCGTGGCTTGGCATGGCGGGCTGGATGACGATCGCGGGATCAAGCCTCGCGCTGCTTGTCTGGCGTCACCCGCTCGCGGCACTGGCCGCGCGTGCCGCCGCAGTTCCTGGTGCGATGTTCACCGCGATCTGCCTTGTCACCGGATCGATCTGGGGCAGACCGACCTGGGGCACCTGGTGGGTGTGGGACGGGCGCCTGACCAGCATGCTGATCCTGTTGTTTCTCTACCTCGCCTATATCGCGCTCAGCCAGGCGGTGGACCGCGAGGGTGCCTCTTCGCGCCTGCCTGCGATCTTCGGCTTGGTCGGGGCGGTCAACATTCCGATCATCAACCGCTCGGTCGTATGGTGGAACTCGCTCCACCAGCCGCCCAGCATCACCACCGGCGGCAGCAGCATCGACGGGGTGTTCCTGTGGCCGATGCTGATCGCGATGCTCGGCTTCACCTGCCTGTTTGCCGCGACCGTGCTGATGAACATGCGCGCGCTGCTGGCGCAGGCCCAGGCGGAGGCGCGGCTGCGCCGCCGCGCAATGGAAGCGGAGCCCGCCTGATGGTTCGCGAAGCCCTTTCCCAATGGGATTATGTGATCGCCGCCTATGCGATCGCGATTCCGGCGATCGCCGCGCTGCTGATCCTCAGCTGGCTGCGGATGCGCCGGGCAGAGCGTGCGCGCGACGAAGCGCGGCAGAAGGGTCGCAAGGGATGAATACGCAAAAGACCGGCCTCGCCCCCAAGCACCAGCGGCTGATCCTGGTGGTCGTCGCGCTGCTCGTGCTGATCGCCGCGGGGATGCTCGCCGCGTGGGGCCTGCGCAGCCAGGCCGACTATTTCTATCTGCCGGAGGATATTGCCGAAAACCCGCCTGAGCCGGGCAGGGCAATCCGCCTTGGCGGGATGGTTCAGCAAGGTTCGATCCGCACGCTCTCCGACGGTGTGACCATCGCCTTCCGGGTGACCGGGCGCGAAGGCAATGCGATTCCCGTGACCTATCGCGGGATCGTGCCGGACCTGTTCGTGGAAGGATCGGGCGTGATCGCCAACGGGCGGCTGGACACGAACGGCACGTTCGAGGCTGAAACCCTGCTCGCCAAGCATGACGAGAATTATACACCGCGCGAACTCGAAGGGCTGAGCGATCAGGCTATGCACGAAGTGCTCGAAGAAAGCGCAGCAGGCACGCCGTGATCGCAGAGATCGGTCTTGCCGCCCTGTGGCTCGCCGCAGGGCTCTGCGCGCTGCAATTTATCGCCGGGGTTCTCGGCGTGCGCGAGGCGGGCGCAGATGGTGCGGCCCATCCGGTCAGCGCCCTCGCGCGGCCCGCAGCGGTCGTGCAGGGCTTGCTGCTGCTGGTTTCCTTCGCCTGCCTGCTGCGCGTGTTCGCGGTGACCGATCTGTCGGTCGCGCTGGTCGCGGCGAACAGCCATGTCGACAAGCCGTTCATCTACCGGCTGGCGGCGGCCTGGGGGAACCACGAGGGCTCAATGCTGCTGTGGGTCACCATTCTCGGCCTCTCGGGCGGGCTGGTCGCGCTGTTCGAGCGGCGGATGGACGATCGTTTCATGAAGGCAGTGCTCGCCGCGCAGGCGTTCATCGCGCTCGGCTTTCTTGCCTTCCTGCTGTTCAGTTCCAACCCCTTCGCGCGGCTGAACCCGCCTGCCGACTTCGGCGCCGGGCTCAATCCGCTGCTTCAGGATATCGGCCTCGCGTTCCACCCGCCCACGCTCTATCTCGGCTATGTCGGCCTGTCGGTGGCGTTCAGCTTCGTCGTTGCCGGGCTGGTGACGCGCCAGGCGGGTCCCGAACTGGCGCGCGTCATGCGCCCCTGGGTGCTCGCGGCGTGGGTCGCGCTTACTCTCGGTATCGCGGCGGGCAGCTATTGGGCCTATTACGAACTGGGCTGGGGCGGCTGGTGGTTCTGGGACCCGGTCGAGAATGCATCGCTGATGCCGTGGCTCGCCGCGACCGCATTGCTTCATTCGGTCAGCGTGCTGGCTGCGCGCGACGCGCTGCGCACCTGGACGATCATGCTGGGGGTGGTCGCCTTTTCGATGAGCATGGTCGGCACCTTCCTGGTTCGCTCCGGCATCCTTACCAGCGTGCACGCCTTCGCCGTAGATCCGGAGCGCGGAGCCTTCATCCTCGGGCTGCTGGCGATCTATGTCGGCGGCGGCTTCGGACTGTTCGCGCTGCGCGCCGGTGCGCTGGCGGAGGGCAAGCGCTTTGCCGTGGTCAGCCGCGAAGGGGCGCTGGTGTTCAACAATGTCATGCTGAGCGGCATTCTGGCGGTGGTCCTCTTGGGTACGCTCTATCCGCTGGCCGCCGAGGCGCTGGGCACGCGCGTGTCGATCGGCCCGCCGTATTACAATCCGGTCAGCGCGATCTTTGCCGTGCCGATGCTGCTGGTCCTGCTGGTCGGGCCGCTGCTGCGCTGGAGGCGCGACAGCCTGGCGCGCATTGCGGTGCCGCTGGCTATTGTCGGCGCGCTGCTGGCCGCTTCGATTACCGTGCTGGTGCTGTTCACCGATGCAGGCGTGCTGCCGCTCCTCGGCCTCACGATCGCCGTTGCGCTGGCGCTAGCCAGCTGGCTGCCGCTGCGCGGACGCAGGCTCAAGCTCGTCCCGCTGGCGCTGTGGGGATCGATGCTCGCCCATTTCGGGGTCGCGGTGAGCCTCGCGGGCATGGCAAGCGAAACCGCTTTCTCGATCGAGCGACTGGTTGCGGTCCGGGCTGGGGAGAGCGTTGCGGTCGGGCCGTACGAGGTCACTTTGCAGGAAGTGGACCCGGTGGCAGGCCCGAACTGGACCGCGCTCGAAGGGCGGCTTTCGATAACCGGGGGCGGGGTAGACACAATGCTGCGCCCGCAAGCGCGCTTTTTCACCGATCCGCCGCAAAGCACCAGCGAAAGCGCGCTGATGACCCGGTGGGATGGACAGTTCTACGCCATCCTCGGCGATGCCGCGGGTGAGGGGCGCTGGCAGCTGCGACTGTGGTGGAAACCCTTCGTGACGCTGATCTGGTACGGCGCGCTGCTGATCGCACTGGGCGGGTTGCTGTCGATCTTCGGCCATCTGCGCGCCAGTGCGCGGTCGCGCCGTATCCGCGAGGAAGTGGCCCGTCGCAGGGCGGAGAAGGCGGCATTGTGAAAAAGCTGTGGCTAATCCTTCCGCTCGCGCTGTTCGCTCTGTTCCTGGGCGTTGCGGCTTATCAGCTGACCCAGCCGCGTGACACGCTGGTGCGCAGCGCGATGATCGGCAAGCCATTGCCCGCGTTCGATCTGCCCGGCGCGACCGACGATGCGCCGCGCGTAGCCTCGGGTACATTCACCGATGGCCAGCCGCGCCTGCTCAACGTGTGGGCAACCTGGTGCTTGCCCTGCATCGCGGAGGCTCCGCAGCTTGAGGAACTGGCGAAACGGGGCGTGCCGATCATCGGTATCGCGGTCCGCGACGAGCCTGAGGCGATTGCGCAGTTCCTTGAGAAATACGGCAATCCCTACGCGGCGATCGCGCGCGATGATATCGCCGAGGTGCAGCTCGCACTCGGCTCCAGCGGGGTGCCCGAAACCTTCGTGATCGATGGCAAGGGCATCATCCGCCACCAGCATATCGGCGATATCCGCGAGAGCGATGTCGACGAGATCTACGCCAAGTGGGAGGCGGCCCGATGACGCCGTTTTCGCTTCTGGCCGCAGCGCTCCTTTCGCTCAGTGCACCGATTGCAGGTCCGCCGACCGGGCAGATGACCTCTGCCGCGCCGCTGGCGAACACCCAGCTGGCCGATCCTCGGCAGGAAGCGAGTGCGCAGGCGCTGATGGAAGAGCTGCGCTGCCTCACCTGCCAGTCGCAGTCGATCGCCGATAGCAATGCGCCGATGGCGGGTGACATGCGGCACCAGGTGCGTAGCCGGATCGCGGCGGGCGAAAGCCCCGAACAGGTCCGCGCCTGGCTGGTCGAGCGCTATGGCGATTATGTGAGCTACCGTCCGGGGCTCGATTCGGCGACATGGCCGCTGTTCGCGTTGCCGGTGCTGTTTCTGCTGGTTGCGGGCGTGATCCTGTTCCGGCGGCTGGGGAGGCGCGGCGAATGATCGGCACCTGGATCGCAATAGGCGTGCTTGCGCTCGCCGCTTTCGGGGTTGCCTGGCTGGTGGCGGGTGAGGGGCGCCGCGTCTGGACCCTGATCGCCTCCGCGCTGGTGTTCGCACTGGCGGGCTATGCATGGCAGGGCTCGCCCGACCTGCCCGCGAGCCCGCGCTTCGCCACTGCCGAGGTCTCGCCCATGTCGGATTCACTGATCGAGCTGCGGCGCAGCTTCTACAATATCGAAGGCATCATGCCGGCGCGCTTCGTGGTCACTGCTGACGGGTTCTCCCGCCGTGGCCAGCACCGCGATGCAGCGGGCATGCTGCGCAACGGCGTGGACGAAAATACCAATGATGGCGAAGCATGGCTGGCGCTGGCGCTGGCGCTTGCCGAGCAGACCAAGGGGCGGGCGACGCCGCCGGTGGAGTACGCGTTCGAGCGCGCGCGCGAGGCATCGCCGGGCAATCCCGCGCCGTCCTATTTCCGTGGTATCGTCTCGATGCGCGGCGGCGCACTTGGCGACGCGCGTGACTTCTGGGCGCAGGCGGTCGAGGATGCGCCCGAGGGTGCGCGCGGTCGCGAATACGTGGCGGCGCAGCTGGAGCGGCTGGACGGCGTGATCCGCGTGCTGGGAGAACGGGAGATGGAGGAGCGCCCCGCCATGCGGGGCGCGCCCGACATGCAGGCCCCTGGGGCGCAGCCGCAAACGGGCCCCGCGCAGCCGGGGCCGGCGCCGACACGCTGATCGGAGCTGCGCGCGATGTTGCACTTGCACACGGGCACTGCTAACCGCGCCCGTCGCACCCGACAAACGCATTGGTTCGTCGACGCCGGGTCCGCAACAGGTTGAGCATCGCGAAGATTTTATGAGCGGAGCATCCGTCCAGCCGGGCCTGGCACCGGAAAAATTCACCGAGTCGCACTCCAGCGGCTCGAAGGCGGCGCTCGCAGTGGGTGCGGTCGGCGTCGTCTTTGGCGACATCGGCACGAGCCCGCTCTACGCCTTCCGCGAGACCTTTCTGGGCGAACACAGCCTGACGATCGACAAGCTGCACATCTATGGTGTGGTCAGCCTGATCTTCTGGTCGATGACGCTGATCGTCTCCATCCAGTACGTCACCATCCTGATGCGCGCGGACAACAAGGGGCAGGGCGGCACGCTGGCGCTGGTTGCGCTGCTGTCGCGCTATATCGGCAAGTCGCGCTGGGGCTTCCTCACCGTCGTGCTGGGCGTATTCGCGACCGCGCTGTTCTACGGCGACAGCATGATTACGCCTGCGATCTCCGTGCTTTCGGCGGTCGAGGGTCTGACGGTAGTCAATACCGGGCTGGAGCCGCTGGTGATTCCCATCGCGCTGGTGCTGCTGGTCGGGCTGTTTCTGATCCAGCGACGCGGCACCGCCGCCGTGGGCAAGCTGTTCGCGCCGATCATGATCGTCTATTTCAGCGTAATTGCTGTGCTGGGCACGATCCATATCGTGCAGAATCCGTATATCCTTCAGGCGCTGAACCCTTGGTATGCGGTCCAGTTCTTCCTCATTGATGGCTATATCGCGTTCCTTGCGCTCGGCTCGGTGGTGCTGGCGGTGACGGGGTCGGAAGCGCTCTATTCGGACATGGGCCATTTCGGCCGCGGCCCGATGCGGCTCAGCTGGTTCGGGTTCGTGATGCCCTGCCTGCTGCTCAACTATTTCGGGCAAGGGGCGATGATCGCCGCGATGGAGCCTGCCGAAACGCTGGAGGCGATGAAGAGCCCATTCTTCGTCATGGCGCCCGATGTGCTGCGTCTGCCGCTGGTCATCCTGGCCACCGCCGCCACCTTCATCGCCAGCCAGGCAGTGATCTCCGGCGCGTTCTCGATCACCCATCAGGCGATCCAGCTGGGCTTCATCCCGCGCCTGTCGACCGAGCACACCAGCGCCACCGAACGCGGACAGATCTACATTCCCTTCGTCAACAACGTGCTGATGGTGTCGGTCATCCTGCTGGTGCTGATGTTCCAGTCCTCGACCAACCTCGCCAGCGCCTATGGCATCGCCGTGACCGGCGCGATGTTCATCGACACGCTGCTGATGGGCGTGTTGCTGATCGCGGTGTGGAAGTGGAAATGGTGGCTGATGGTGCCGGTGTTCCTGCTGTTCGTCTTCGTCGACGGGGCCTACTTCGCCGCCAACCTGCCCAAGGTGCCTTCGGGCGGCTGGTTCCCGCTGGTCGTCGGTGCCTTCGCCTTTTTGCTGCTGACCACCTGGTCGCGCGGGCGCAAGCTGATGCGCGAGCGGATGGGCGAGGTTGCCCTGCCGATCGAGATCTTCGCCAAGTCGGCGCAGAACAGCGCCACCCGGGTGCCTGGCACCGCGATCTTCATGGCTTCTAGCACTGCCGGTGTGCCGTCGGCCCTGCTGCACAACATCAAGCATAACAAGGTGCTGCACGAGCGCGTGGTAATCCTCACGGTCGAGATTCAGGACGTGCCCTATGTCGATCCGGAGCAGCGCTGCGAGTTCACCGAGATCGGCGACGGATTCTACCGTGCCGTGCTGCGCTATGGTTTCATGGACGAAACCAACGTGCCCGAAGGGCTGAAACACATGAGCCGTTGCGGCGGCAAGTTCGACATGATGGACACCAGCTTCTTCCTCAGCCGCCAGACGCTGCTGCCGGGCGACAAGCCGGGGATGCCCGTGTGGCGCGAGAAGATATTCAGCTGGATGCTGCGCAACGCGGCGAGCGCGATGGAGTTCTTCAGCCTGCCGACCAACCGCGTGGTGGAGCTGGGCTCTCAGGTCCGGATCTAGAAGCGGACGTGCCTTTGATCGCTCGTCTTCGAAGGATCATCGATCGCGAGTGGATGAAGGTGAATTGGGTGGGACGGCCAACCCTAGGCCACCGCGCCATTGCTTGCTTTCCGTTGGTTCTCGCCGTGATACCTGCGTGGCTCGTTGAGCGAAGCTCTTACGAATGGGGCGTGGTAGTTCTCGTGGTAGGCTTCGCTTTGTCTGGAACAATCTATTTTTGGGTGCTGAAGCGGCAACTCACTGGGTTGGGGAGCTTTTCGACTGAACGCTCAGATCGAGTAGTGAAGCGGAGTCGCCGACGGCGCCTCCGCGAAGCGCCAGACGAGAGTGGCGACTGACCGCAGGCAATGCTGGCGTTTCGTTGAAGGTTGTTTGTCATCCGGGCTTTCGCTCGGATGATATGCAAGGCGTCCCGCCAGCGAGCCCATTCGCCAGCGCCACGACTACCGACGGGCTGGACGAGACGGCAAGATGCACCGGCGCAGCTGCAATCAGCTGGTCGCCGCCGGTTTCTCCTTGTCACCTCACCGCAGATCGTATCTCAAGGCTCGATGCTGAGCCTTAGCCCGGAAGTCGCGCTCCTCGTCCTGGGCATCCTGCTTCTTGCCACGGTGTTCGCGGGCTCGCTTTCGAGTCGTTTCGGATTGCCAGCGCTGATCGGGTTCCTGTGTCTGGGCATGCTGGCCGGGGTGGATGGGCCCGGCGGCATCGCGTTCGACGATTACCTGCTGACCCAGGGCGTAGGGATCGCGTGCCTCATCTTCATCCTGTTCTCCGGCGGCATCGACACCGACTGGCGCGACGTCCGCCGCGTTGCAACGCCAGCACTGGTGCTTGCCACTGGGGGCGTTCTGATCAGTGCGGGGATCATGGCGCTTGCGGCAAACCTGCTGCTGGGGTTCAGCCCGTATCAGGGCTTCCTGCTGGGCGCGATCATCGCTTCGACGGATGCGGCCGCGGTATTCGCTATCCTGCGATCGACCGGGCTCGACCTGCATGGCGATGTGCCCGCGCTGATCGAGGTGGAATCGGGTTCCAATGATCCGATGGCGATCTTCCTCGTCGGGGCGGCGCTGATGTTCATCACTGTGCCCGACTTCTCGCCAATCGCGCTGATCCCGCAATTCCTGCTCCAAATGGTGCTGGGCGCGGCGGTGGGCTTCGGGGCGGGATATCTGCTGCCCGAGATCCTAAAGCGCTCGCAATACCGCCATGGCGGGCTAGCGTTCGTGATTTCAATCGCCGCCGCGCTGATTGCCTATGGTCTCGCATCGGTGATCGGGGGCAACGGGTTCCTCGCTGCCTACATTGCAGGTCTGACCGCAGGAAACCGGACCTACCGAGCGCGGGCAATCGTCTCCACCTTTCAGGACGGGCTGGCATGGCTGGCGCAGGTGGGCATGTTCCTTACGCTCGGCCTGCTGATTACGCCGTCCAACCTGACCGGCGTGATCGTGCCGGGCCTCTCCATCACCTTCATCCTGATGTTCATCGCCCGCCCGGTGAGCGTGTTCGTGTGCCTCGCGCCGTTCCGTCAGTTCGGCTGGCGGGCCAAGCTGTTCGTGTCATGGGCGGGGCTGCGCGGCGCGGTGCCGATCGTGCTCGCCACCTTCCCCATAGTCGCGGGCGTGCCGAGCGCGTTCACGATCTTCAACATCGTGTTCTTCGTGGTTCTGCTGTCGAGCGTCATCCAGGGGCCGACGATCAACTGGCTGGCCAACCGCTTGGGCTTGCGTGCCGAGCAGGATGGGGCCGGACCAGTGCCTGCGGATGACGCGGAGCTCTAGGTTCCGGTGTGTTCTAGGCGCCCGTCGGCGGTTCTTCTTCGACCAAGCCCTCCTTGCGCTCGGGGTCCAGCCCGTGCCTGAGCAGCATGGGGATCTGGCTGAAGGTGAAGGCGAAGCTGAGTCCCATGAACACCCACAGTTTGGACCACAGCCAGTCCTCGAAGCTCAGGCTCTGGCGAAGCACCTCGTTCAACACGGCAAGGAACAGGAAAAAGAAGCCCCAGTTGCGCGACAGCTTGAGCCAGCCCTCTTGGTTGAGTCCTTCGAATGCGGCCTCCAGCAGCCATTGTAGGAACGCCTTGCCGCGCAGCCAGCCAATCAGCAGCACCGCTCCGAAGAAGGCGTAGAGCACGGTCGGCTTCACCTGCACGTAGAACGGATCGCGCAGCAGGATCGTCATCCCGCCGAAGCCGACGATCAGCACGGTCGACAGCATCAGCATCTTGGAGATCTGCCCGGTCAGCAGCTTGCTCGCGATCAGTGCGGCGATGGCGGCAACGATGAATGCGCCGGTCGACTTGATGATGGCAACGAGCGTGCCGACAGAATCATCGCCACCGGGTTGGAAGAGGTAGAACGACAGCAGGAAGACGATCAACGGGCCGTAGTCGATCGCGACGTTTAGCCAGCCGGACTTGGTCTTCTTGGGCGGCGTTTGGGTGTCGGTCATCAATGTTTTTCCGTGTCGTTACGAGCGGCGCAGCCGCGCGGCATTCCATGCTCCAGGTCGATCGCAAAAGCGAATCGCGATGACGCCATGTCAGGCCACCCCTGCGATCACGCGCGCGACCAGATCGGGGTCGAACGGGCGCAGGTCGTCGAGCTGTTCGCCAACTCCGATGGCGTGGATCGGCAGGCCGTATTTCTGTGCAGCCGCCACGAGGATGCCGCCGCGTGCGGTCCCGTCCAGCTTGGTCATGATCAGCCCGGTGACGCCCGCCACCTCCTGAAACACATCTATCTGGCTGAGCGCGTTCTGCCCATTGGTCGCATCGAGCACCAGCACGACGTCGTGCGGAGCCTCGGGGTTGAGGCGGCCCAGAACTTTGCGGATCTTGGCCAGTTCGTCCATCAGCTCGCGCTTGTTCTGCAGGCGGCCTGCGGTGTCGACGATCAGCGCGTCGGTGCCCTCGTCGGTGCCGCGCTTGACCGCATCGAACACGATTGAAGCCGGGTCGCCGCCCTCCGGTCCGCGCACTAGCGGCACACCGACACGGTCCGCCCAGGTCTGCAACTGGCCGATGGCGGCAGCGCGGAAGGTGTCGCCTGCCGCCAGCATGACCTCGTAATCGTCTTCCATGAACAGGTGGGCGAGCTTGGCGATGGTGGTGGTCTTACCGCTGCCGTTGACCCCGATGACCAGGATTACCTGCGGGCGCGGGAAGGCTGTGACCTCCAGTGGTTTGGCGACCGGGCGCAGGATCGCGGCAATTTCCTCTGCCACCGCCTCGCGCAGTTCACGTTCGGTAATCTCGCTGCCGAAGCGTTGTTCGCGCAGCGCTTCGCGCACGCGGCCCGCGGCATCGGGGCCGAGGTCCGACATGATCAGCGCATCCTCGATCTCGTCGAGCGTGGCATCGTCCAGCCGGGTGTTGCCGCGCGTCTGGCTGACAGGCGCGATGTTCTCGCTCAGGCGGTCGGAGGTCTTGCGAAAGCCGCCGAGCAGGCGGTCGCTCCAGCTGGAGGAGCTCTGTTCGCTCATGCGAGCATCCCTTCGATGATCCGGGTGGGGGTAATGGAGCCGATGGTGCCCGGCGCGGTACCATCGGGCAAGGCGACCCGCGCGAAGTGCGGGGTGTAACCGCTGCCATCCTTTTCCGCGAGTACTGTGTGCGGCTGGCCGATTAGCCCGGCAAGCCAGCCATCGCGGCTGTGGCGCACGGCGGCGCGCAATTCGGCGGCGCGTGCCTTGATCCTGGCGACATCAACCTGCGGCATCCGCGCGGCAGGCGTGCGCGCGCGGGGTGAGTAAGGGAATATATGCCCGTGCACGATCCCGCATTGCTCTACGATCGAGAGATTATCCGCATGGTGGGCGTCCGTCTCGGTCGGAAAACCGGCGATCAGGTCCGCGCCGATGGCGATCTCGGGCCGCCGCGCCTTCAGCCGCGTGACCAGATCGATTGCCTGCGCGCGGCTGTGCCTGCGCTTCATCCGCTTGAGGATCAGGTCGCTGCCATGCTGGAGCGAGAGGTGCAGGTGCGGCATCACCCGCGGTTCGCCTGCGATCAGATCGAACAGGGCATTGTCGATTTCGATTCCATCGACCGAGGACAGGCGCAGGCGCGGCAATTGAGGGAATTCCTCCAGAATTGCAGCAACCAGCGCGCCGAGTCGCGGCTCACCGGGAAGGTCCTGGCCCCATGATGTCAGGTCGACCCCGGTGAGCACCACTTCCCGCACGCCGTCGGCCAGTCGCGCCTCGACCGCGCGCAGCACGGTGGCGATGTCGTCCGACCGGCTGGAGCCGCGCCCCGCCGGGATGCTGCAGAAGGTGCAAGCGTGGTCGCACCCGTTCTGCACGCCGATGAAGGCGCGGGTGCCCTGCTGGCGCAGCGCCACGCGCGGCTCGGGGACGTTCCAGCTGCGTGCGTCGAGCTTGGCCGCATTGGCGACGAACCCGTCGACCTCCTCCATCGCGCCCAGTGCCTCACGCTCGGTCTCCGCTGCGCAGCCGGTCACCAGCAGGCGTGCTGCCGGATGCGCCTTGCGCGCGCGCCGGATCGCCTGCCGCGTATGGCGCACCGCCTCCCGCGTGACGGAGCAGGAATTGACCACCACCAGATCGGTCTGCGCCTCCACCAGCGCGGCGATCCGCTCGCTCTCTGCGTGGTTGAGGCGGCAGCCGAGCGATATGACACGGGTTTCGCTCAAGAAAAATCGTCCAGCTCGAAGGTGCCGCGAAACGCCTCGTTCGCGGGGCCGGCCATGTGGATGCCGCCTTCCTCGTCGTGTCGGATGGTCAGCGTCCCGCCGGGCAGCGTCACCTCCACCTCGCCATCGACCAGGCCCTGGCGATAGGCGACGGTTGCGGTGGCGCAGGCCCCGGTGCCGCAGGCGAGCGTGAGCCCGGCACCACGCTCCCACACACGCAGCCTGATCGCCTTGCGCGATAGGATCTGCGCCACGTTGACGTTGATCCTCTCTGGGAACAGCGGGTCGGACTCGATCTCCGGGCCTAGCGTCTCCAGCGGAACGGCACGCGTATCGTCGACGAAGAAGACGATGTGAGGGTTGCCGACATTCACCGCGCTCGGCCGTTCGAGCATGTCCCAGCCCAGCGGCATCTCACGCGTGTCCATCGCGTAGGCGAGCGGGATGTCCTGCCAGTCGAACCGCGCGCGGCCCATCGCGGCTTCGGCCATGTTCTTACCCGGACGCGCACGCAGAATGCCGCCGATGGTCGCGATGCTGGCAGGCTGGCCATGCAGGACCGCGACCGCGCGGGTCGCGTTGCCGCATGCCTCCACTTCGCCGCCGTCGGCATTGTGGATCCGCATTGCGAGGTCCGCCTCGTCGGACGGGCCGAGCACGACTAGCTGGTCGAAGCCAATCCCGTGATGCCGGTCCGCCAGCGCGCGGATCTGCGCGGTGTCGAGTGTGGGAAGATCGATCTCGCGCCCGTCGAGGATCACGAAGTCATTGCCCAGGCCGTGCATTTTGATGAAGGGAAGGCGCATAGTTCTGCGCACTTATGGCGGGCTGGCCCCCGCGTAAAGGCCGCGCGCATATGGCGCTGGCCGTGGGGCGCGGAAGGCTCAGGCGCTCTTGCGCTGGTCGGTACCGGGGGCGGGTTGCGCGGCTGCGGTTTTCGCGTGCTCGGACAGCATGTCGAGTTCGCTCAGGCGCTTGACCACGGCAGCCGCATCTTCCGGCTTGCCATAGAGATAGCCCTGGCCCTTCATCTCGCCCATGCCGCGCAGGGTTTCGAGGATCGAAGCATCTTCGATCCCCTCTGCGGTGATCGGGATCTGCAGGCCCTGACCGAGCGAGACCAGCGTGTTGACGATATGGTCCTGCTGCTCGCGGTCCCTGAGGAGGTCGGGCGAGGCCTGCGCGACGCGGCGCAGCTCGCCGACGAAACTTCGGTCGATCTTGACCCGGTCGAAGGGCAGGGTGCGTAGCTGGGCGAGGGTGGCGAAGCCGGTCCCGAAATCGTCCAGGCTGACGCGCACGCCCAGGTTCTTCAGGCTGACGATCATCGTCTGCACTGCGGCGAGGTTTTCATGCAGGCAGCCTTCGGAAATCTCCACATCCAGTCGGTTGGGTGGGAAATCGCTGCTCAGCAGCAGCTTTAGCAGTTTTTGCGGGAGCCACGGATCGCGCAACTGCATCGGCGAGATATTGACCGACAGCGTCAAACTCGGGCTCCAGCTTTGCGCATCCAGCAGAGCGCGGCTGATCAGCATTTCGGACAGCGGACCGATGAGACCACAGCTTTCCGCGATCGGGATGAAAATATCCGGGCTGACTTCGCCCAGTTCCGCCGAGTGCCAGCGGGCGAGCATTTCGAAACCGACCAGCCGGCCAGTCTCAAGGTCGATCTGCTGTTCGTAATGGGGCGTGAACTCGCCGCGTTCCAGCCCGACACGAATCGCGGCTTCCATCTCGCGGCGAAGGCGCGCCTCCGCTTCCATCGAAAGGTCGAACCAGCAGAAGCGGTTCCGGCCTTCTTTCTTGGCGTGATACATGGCCAGATCGGCGCGATGCATGAGCTTGCGCGCCGCGCCTTCCAGATTTTCGATCTGCTGGGCGGGCCAGTGCACCGCGATGCCAGCCGAAATGGTCGCTTCCAGCGCACCCATTTCAGTTTCGATGGGCCGGGCGATAGTCCCGGTCATCTCGCATGCCCACAGTTCGAGGCCATGCGGGTCCTCGTTGTCTAGCGGGATAATGAAGGCGAATTCGTCACCCCCCAGGCGGGCGCAGTGCGCTTTCGACGGGGCGATCGCCTTGAGCCTCCGGGAGACTTCCAGCAGCACTTCATCGCCGGCCTGGTGGCCGTTGTTGTCGTTGATCTCCTTGAACCCGTCGAGGTCGATCATCACGAAGGCCACGGCGTAGTGGGTGTCGGGCATCGCGGCGAGCGCGTCCATCAGCTTCTCGGTTGCGCAACGGCGGTTGAGGCAGCCGGTCAGCGGATCGATCTGTGAAAGATGCCGGGCCTCTTCTTCCGCTTCACGCCGCTGCTCGATCTCCTTGCGTAAGTCGACATAACGACGCCATCCGAAGATGATCAGCGCGATGTTGAGCAGCAGGGCGTTGACCAGCGCCGTATCGGGCGGGGCGACGCTGTTGTCGAGCCAGTGCCGCGCGACCTGCGGCATCACCGTGCCTCCGATACCGACGAACAGGATAATGGCCGCAGTGGCGATGCCGAGCATCACCACATCGCGCTGCGCCTTGTCTAGGCGGGGCAGATCGTCGACCTTTTCACCCATAAGGCGTGGCAATCTTCATCCTGAAAATGCGGTTTCCCGTCCGGTTGGGCTCACCTTCTGACAGCAGGTCTTGAAAATCGGGTAAATGCGCCGTGCGAAAGTCGCGCCAATGGTTGGCGGCGTGCCATGGACAATCCCCACGATCATGCGTTGTTGCGGAGGTTGCCGCAGATTCAAGGGAGCAGACATTGCGCTACTGGCTGATGAAATCGGAGCCCGACGTTTACGGGTGGGACGATCTGGAGAAGGAAGGCACGGGGGTGTGGGACGGTGTCCGCAGCCACCAGGCGAAAAACAACCTCGCCGCGATGGAGGTGGGCGACCAGGCCTTTTTCTATCACTCCAATATCGGGCGCGAGATAGTCGGCATTGTCGAGATCGTGGAGGCTCACATGACCGACCCGACCGACGAGACCGGAAAGTGGGCCGCGGTGCGGGTCAAGCCCAAGACCAAGTTGCCCAGCGTGGTAACGCTCAAACAGGTAAAGGCGGAGCCACAGCTGGCAGAGATGCAGCTGGTCAAGCTCTCGCGCCTTTCGGTGGCCGAGGTGATGCCCGACGAGTGGTCGATCATCCTCGAAATGGCGGGTGTGTGACCGATATCATCAGCGACCCCGACTACACTCCGATGCATCGCGATAGTTCCGAACCAATGATTGGTGGAGCACCATAACGCGCTGGTCGCAAGCGGCACTCGCTTGGGCGCAACCTAGGCCTTATGAAGGAACGTAAATGCCTGTTTCTCCGTTTCTTTATTACATCGGCGCTGATGCCGACGCACATAGAATGGAGAGCAGACATGGGTGAACTCAAGAGCAAGGTCGAAGGCAACGTCAACGAAGCGATTGGCAAGGCCAAGAAGCAGTCCAACGACCCGGAGACCCGCGCCGAAGGCCGTGGTCAGGAAGTGAAGGGCAAGGCCCAGCAGACCAAGGGCGAAGTGCAGGGCGCGATGGGCGACGACATCTGATCGTCACGCACTGACAACGAAAAAAAGGGCGGTGCCATAAGGGCGCCGCCCTTTTTTGTTGTGGCTCAGGCCGTTGTGGCTCAGGCCTTGGCGCGCAGGCCGCTGATCGTCGCCCCGCTCGCAGCGAGCTGTTCGATGTCGATCATGGCATGGATCAGCCGCAGGCCCGTGCGGCCCTTCGCATAGACCAGCGCGTCCTTGAATTCGTCCGTGGTGGTCGCACGCGCGCTCCACGCTCCAAAACTGGCGGCGAAGGCGGCGAAGTCGGGATTGACCAGCCTGGTCGCCGAGACCCGCTCGGGAAATTCGCGCTCCTGGTGCATGCGGATGGTGCCGTAGCCGCTGTTGTCGACCACGATCGCCAGCAGATCGCAGCCGGCCTGCGCCGCGCTTGCCAGTTCCTGCCCGTTCATCAGGAAATCGCCATCGCCCGCCACGGCGACCACGGTCCGCTCCGGAAAGCGCTGTGCGGCCGCGACCGCAGCGGGCACGCCATAACCCATCGCGCCGCAGGTCGGTGCGAGCTGGGTCGGGTATCCATCATAGCGCCAATAGCGGTGCCACCACCCGGCAAAATTGCCCGCGCCGTTGCAGATGATCGTGTCGGCGGGCAACGTGTCGCGCATGAACTGCACGCAGGCAGCGAGATCGAGCGGGTAGGTTTCGCTCGGCGTCGCTGTGGCCCACTCGGTCCATTCCGTGTGCGCTTGTGCACCCGCGTCGAACGACAGCGGATCCTCGCCCGCCCATAGCGCCGCGCTCTCCGCAAATTCATCCACGCTGGCGCAGATCGAGAGGTCTGCGGGATAGACGCTGGAGATTTCCGAAGGGTCAGGATGGACGTGGATCAGGGTGCGCCCCTTGTCCTCCAGCGGCGGCACGCGATAGCCATCGGTGGTCGCCTCGCCCAGCCGCGCGCCGACCACGAGGAGCAGATCCGCCGCCTTGACCCGCTCTACCAGTTTGGGGTTCGGGCCATAGCCCAAGTTGCCCGCGTAGACGGGGGAAGACGGTGAGATCGCATCCTGTCGCCGGAACGCGGTTGCCACCGGAAGGCCCAGCCGTTCGGCAAACAGCTGAAAATATTCGCGGGACTTGGCGTTCCAGCCCGCCCCGCCGATGATCGCGAGCGGTGCGGCGGCATCACCGATCAGCGCCATCATCGCCTGCATCGCATCGGGGCAGGGCGCCTGTGCTGGCCGCGTCACCGCTGCTCGGGGGAGCGCCTCGGTCGTGTCGTACAGCATGTCCTCTGGCAGGGCGAGCACCACCGGGCCGGGCCGCCCGGAGATCGCGGTGGCGTAGGCGCGTGCGACATATTCGGGGATCCGGTCCGCCCGGTCGATCCGCGCGCTCCACTTGGCGATCGGTGCGAAGAAGGCGGGAAAGTCGATCTCCTGAAAGCCCTCGCGGTCGCGCATGTCGCGCCCCACGTCGCCGATGAACAGGATCATCGGCTGGCTGTCCTGCATGGCGACATGCACCCCGATGCTGGCATTGGTGGCGCCCGGCCCGCGGGTGACGAACGCGACCCCGGGCCGACCCGATCCGGCAGCGTTCATTGCGCCGTCGGCACAGGCCATGAACGCCGCGCCGCCTTCCTGCCGACAGGTCGTCACATTGATCTGCGGGACATCGACCAGCGCGTCGAGCACCGGGAGAAAGCTCTCGCCCGGCACCGTGAAGATGCGATCGCAGCCTTGCGCGGCAAGGCAATCGACGAGCAGGCGCGCGGCCTGCGGAGTGTTTTGGTCAGCCATGCCGCCGCGTCTATCGCGCGCTGCGGCGACGAGCAATCATCCGCGCGTTAACCCTTGTCCGCCCCCACTGTCCCACCCGCGGACGCAAGGGAGGCTCCACTCGCCAATCCTTACTAAAAAGTTAAGCCTCGATTTCCATGAGACGCTCGCTTGTCCTAACCAACGAATCCGCGCGGCATCCCTTCCGTGCATCTCTGCCCGTCCGGCCCGATCTGCGCCGCGACCTCATGGTCCGGCGCACGCGCTGGTCATTCGGGCGGGGCGACTGGGCCGGTTTTCTGGGCGCCTATGTCGTGTGTCTGGCCGGCGCGCTCGTATTCATTTTCTAATCGTTGTGGATGCTCGGCAGGTGCTCCTCTGCGTGGAGCTTGCGGGCCATCCAGCAGGTGATCAGGCATAGCGCCACGCCGGCGAGCAGCTGTTCAGCAATAGATATGCCCAGATAGGTCATCACCAGAGCCAGAATCGATCCGAACACCATATAGCTCGAGCTGATCACATTGGTCGCTGCTATTGTGCGCGAGGCCATGTTTCCGGCCACCCGCGTGGTCAGGAAGGCGTACAGCGGGACCACGAAAATGCCGCCGGCGACCGAAATCATGAGCAGATTGATCAGCAAAACCCACGCAAGCGGGTAGGTCAGAAACTCGGGCACGGTCAGGAAGGGACCTTCGAAACCCGTCGGCCACTGGCGCACGAAAATGTAGAACGCGACGATGAAGAAGCCCATCGCGATGACGCCCGCGGGCGCGTAGCGCGCCGAAACCTGGCCCTTGAGCAGGTGATTGATCACCACCGATCCGATCGCGATCCCGATCGAGAACATTACGATGAACAGTGTCGCGACTTCCTTGTTGGCGTGAATCACGTTCTTCACCAGCGGGGGGAACTGGATGAACAGGATCGCGCCGACCATCCAGAACACGCTGATCGACAGCGTGGCCAACCACACGACCCGGTCTTTCCTGACCGAGCGGATGAGCGCGATGGAGGAACGCGGGATGTTCCAATCGATCGGTTCGATCGCGCCAAGTGCCGGTGCATCGGGAATCTGGTGGCTCATCGTGTAACCGGCCAGCGCGGTCACGATGATGGCCACCATCGCCGCCTCCACCGGGATCCAGCCTGCGATGATCGTGCCAAAGAGAATAGCGACATAGGTTCCCGCTTCCACAAGTCCGGTGCCCGCCAATACTTCGGTCTTTCGCAGATGCTGCGGAAGGATCGCGTATTTGATCGGCCCGAGAAAAGTCGATTGCAGCCCTGCAAGGAACAGCGCGAACAGCATCAGCGGGACCGCCAGGCTGTGCACCAGCATGTCTTGCCAGGCCAGGAAAAGCCCAACTGCACCGATGCTCATGATGCCGATCTCGCACAGCTTGACCGTGCGAATGATCTTCGCCTTGTCGCGCATGTCCGCCAGTTGGCCGGCAATCGCGGACACCACGATGAACGGCCCGATAAACAGGCCGGTGGCGATCGCGCTGAAGACGGTTTCCGCCTCGGGGTCGTTGTACACGGCGTAAACCACGAACAGGACCATCGCGGTCTTGTAGAGATTGTCGTTGAAGGCGTTGAGCAGCTGTGTGCAGAACAGCGGCAGAAAGCGCCGCCGTTGCAGCAATCTCAACGTCGTCATAAATCCACTCCGGTGCGCTTGGTCGCACCAACTACCTGGGCCGCGTTAGAACAGCCCAGCCGCATGCGCAAAGGGTGATGACGCTTTTTCTGGGAGCCAGCATCGACTAGGGGCATTCACCAAGTGATGCTGACCCTTCCAAACCTTCTCACCCTGTCGCGGATTCTCGCCGTGCCCTTGCTCGTTCTGTTCCTGTGGTGGCCGAGCTGGCAACTGGGCTACGCGCTGGGCTTCGTGCTCTACTGCGCAGCGGCGCTCACCGATTATTTCGATGGCATGCTCGCCCGTTCACAGGGGACCGTGTCGAAGCTGGGCCAATTTCTGGACCCCATCGCTGACAAGATCATGGTCGCGGCGGTGATCCTTATCCTGACCGCGAAGGGCGGGCTCACGGGGCCGATCGTCGGCGACGCCCACGTTATCGCGGGGCTGATCATCCTGATGCGTGAGATTATCGTTTCGGGTTTGCGCGAATTTCTCGGTGGGATTCAGGTCTCGATCCCGGTCAGCCGACTCGCAAAATGGAAAACCACGCTGCAGCTCATCGCTCTGGGCACGCTGATCCTGGCCGGCGTATTCCACGAGATCGAGCCGATCCGGTGGGCCGGGCTGGGCGCCTTGTGGGTGGCGGCTGTCCTGACCTGCGTAACCGGCTACGATTACCTGCGTGTCGGCCTGCGCCACATGGATACCTGATTCGCGAGCAAGAATTCGCGCGATTAATAGCATCATCCTTTCTGGATCCGTCTAAGTATCGGTTCCGGAAGGGGTAAAAATTCTTCGCTCGGTTAGCATCGATTAAAGTTTCTTCGCGCCATAAAGGGGCATGGCGACGAACCCTACAATCGAGGTGAACCAACCCGTAGCAACCCTGTTGCAGCGAATCGGTGTGCCGCGCCTCCGGTGGCCGCGTCTCGCGGTAGAACGTTATGGAACGCCCACTGCATCGGCCAAGATAGATCCGCGCGCCCGTCGCCGGTTGCTAGATGAAATCGGCAGGTTCCTGATCGAGAGCGATCTGGATGTCACTGCGTCAAACCTGCTTGCGGCGCACGAAGCCTGTTCGGGCAGCAATCCGCGGCTAGCACGCAGGATCGAGTGGCGTCGCGAACAGGGCGAACCGATCACGCAGACATGGCTCGAAGAGGCGACTGCGGTCGACCCTTGTGCGGGCAAGAAATCGATCGAGGACCTGGCGAAAGACATGGAGCGTGGGATCGACGAGCTGTCCCGCGCCTCCACCTCGATGCGGCGGGCGACCTCGGACTATGGCGACGAGCTTGAGCGCCGGGTCGATGACCTGCAGGGGCCGTGCGACACTGAAGAACTGATCTCTACGCTCTCGAATTTTGCGGAGGCGATGATCGCGCGCTCGCGCCAGACCGAGGAAGAGCTGAAAGCAAGCGAGCGCGAAACCGCCAAGCTGCGCAAGAACCTGGACCGCGCGCGGCACGATGCGCAGATTGACTACCTCACAGGACTGCCCAATCGACGGGCGTTCGAAGAAGTTCTGGAAACATCCCACCGCGAGGCGCAGCGCAGGGGCGAGCCTCTTAGTGTCGCCTTTTGCGACATCGACCGGTTCAAGGCGATCAACGACACGCACGGGCACGAAGCGGGTGACCGCATCATTCGCGAGATTGCCGAGACGCTTTCCAGCCTCTGCATGAAAGATTGTTACATCGCACGGCACGGGGGCGAGGAATTCGTGCTGCTGTTCAGGGGGGTGGAGCCGCAAGAGGCACTCGCGCAGCTTGATGAGGCGCGCGAAGCGCTCGCATCGCGGCGAATGGTCAATCGGCGTACCGAAAAGCCGTTCGGCATGGTCACCTTTTCGGGCGGCATAGCCGATGTTCTGCAGTGCGACGATCCGCGCGAGGCTCTCGCCGCTGCAGACAAGGCGCTTTATTGTGCGAAGCGAAGCGGACGTAACCGTATCCGCTTGGCAGGCGAGCAACCGCTCGCCGACTAGGCTATAGCGCGTCGCTGATTGCGGCGCGGAAATCCTGCCGTGTCCGACGCAGCACACGTGGGGCTGGCCTCGGGCTGGCAGGTGCACGCTCCCCCTGATTGAACGACAGGTGGAGATCTTCGAGAAGGCTGGCAATCTCGGCACGGCTCGATTCCTGCGACCGGATCATGTCGGGGATCAGCCCGAGGTCGAGATGGGTCAGGCCGAACTGAAACAGTTCACGAAACGCTACTCTCTCCGTGAGACCCTGACCGATCCGGAAATCATGCGCGATAGACAGCCTTTCCAGCGCATCGTCGACCCGGCTTATGTGGCGCTTTTCCGAGCTGCGAACGCGGTTCTTGACCACGACCCACTCGATCGGGCCCATTTCCTGCGCCAGCCGCTCATCGCGTAGCGAGGCGACCGTTTGGCCAAAACAGCCGACTCTTTCGGGCACCCCGCTGACCGGGTTGAGATGACCGAGCAGTTCGAGATCGAGGAACGACGCGTTGACCGGCGTCACCAACGTATCGGCAAGCGCGACGGCCCGGCGAAAAATCGCCGAGTCCGACCCGGCTGCGTCGAGGATCACGAAATCCGCGTCGCCACCCAACCGGTTGATGGTATGATAAAGCGATGCCGTGCTCGGCTGTTCGAGCACCGCGAATTGCGGTGTCGGCAGCCTGACGCCAAGGTTGTTGGCGGTACCCTCGCGATAGGCCAGCCCGCGTTCCAGCGTGCGCTGGCGCCGGTCGAGATCGACCGCGACCACCCGCTGGCCAAGGTGGGCCAGCGCGATCGCGACATGGAAGGCGAGGGTCGACTTGCCGACACCGCCTTTTTCGTTCGCAAAGGTGATGACGTGGGGATGCAGTCTGGGCCGCATGGCCAGATCGGCGACGACGTTGCGTGGAATTTCCTCGTCGGTCCAGCGCGGGTCGATCCGCGCTGCCAGGTGCGGCTTCGCCCCTGAACCTTGCCACATTGCCGTCATCCTGTACGCCCGCCCCGATTGCTGTGGTCCGGATGTGCAGTGATCCCTGGTGCGCTGCGACCCGCCCGAAATCGTTAATTATTGCGCCTGTCGATCACCGACGGATCGAACATCTGCCATAAAGGCCCCGGGTCAGTCACGGTTTTTCTGGGCTTTTGGGCGTGCAGGGGGGCGTCGACGGGTCGATCAGCCGGCGCGCAATTCATCCGCCAGCAAATGGAAGTCATTCTCTCTAGGGCTGTTCTTGCGCCAGATCAGGGCAATGTCGCGGGCCGCAGCGGGCGCATCGAGCGGGCGTGCGATCACGTTCGTGCCCTTCAGAATTCCGGCTTCCAAAGCCATTTCGGGCAGCATGGTGACGCCCAGACCATTGTCGACCATCTGCACCAGCGTGTGCAGGCTGGTGCCGATCATGCTGGTCGCGGCGCGCAGTTCGGGCCGGTTGCAGGCCGCGAGCGCGTGCTCTTTAAGACAGTGCCCGTCTTCCAGCAGCAGCAGCCGCCCGTCTTCGATCGACTCTGGGCGAATTTCCTGCGGCAGGTCGCGCGGCTCGTCTCCGGGATAGGCGACGTAGAAGCGATCCTCCCCGATAATCTCCTGCTCCACCTCGCCGGTGGGGAAGGGCAGGGCGAGCAGCACGCAATCGACCCGCCCATGATGGAGCGATTCCACCGCGTCGCTGCTGGTCTCCTCGCGCAAGAACAGCTCCAGCTCGGGCCGCTCGCGGCGCAGGCGCGGAAGGATGCGCGGCAGCATGAAGGGCGCGATGGTGGGGATCACGCTCATCCGCAGCGTGCCGGTAAGCGGCTGACCCGCCGCGCGCACGAGGTCCGACAGATCTTCCGCCTGCCGCAGCAGTGCGTGGGCTTTCTCAACCACCTGCTGCCCCAGCGGAGTGAAGCGCACCACCCGGCGGCTGCGCTCAACCAGCGTCACGCCGAGCAGCGTTTCCAGCTCGCGAATGCCTGCCGAGAGGGTGGATTGCGAGACGAAGCTCGCGTCCGCCGCGCGGCCGAAATGGCCATGTTCGTGCAGCGCGACCAGATATTGCAGCTGGCGGATCGTCGGCAGGTAGGTGCTCATCCCAGACTAGTCCTCGACATCGTCGATATGGGTCATCTTCAGCTTGCCCTTCTCGACAGCGAAGGCGAGCTTGCCTTCGACCAGGTCGAGCGCGTCGCGGCCGAACACCTCACGCCGCCAGCCTTCCAATATTGGCAGGTCGCGCACGCCTGCAGCCAGCTGTTCCAGCTCGCCCGAGCGGGTCAGCAGGCGCGGGGCGACGTCGATCTCGCGCGCACGAATCTTGAGCAGCAGCTTGAGCAGGTCTGCGACCAGCGCTCCTTCCTTGCCCAGCGGTGCGCCGCGATGAGCGCGGGCGGGCATCTCGCTATCGGACAGCGGTCCGGCGTTCTCCAGCACCTCCATCAGCCGGTTGCCGATTTCGTTGTCCTTCCACGCGTTGGAAAGCCCGCGCACCTTGGCGAGGTCGGCCTGTTTCTTGGGCGGATGGGAGGCGACATCGGCCAGCGTCTCGTCGCGCATGATGCGGCCTCGTGGGATGTTCTTGTGCTGCGCTTCGTCCTCCCGCCACGCGGCGAGCGCTTTCAGCCGCCCGAGCACCTGCGGATTGCGTCCCTGCGCACGGATACGCTTCCACGCCTTGTCGGGTTCGACCGCGTAGTTTTCCGGGTCGGCGAGCTTTTCCATCTCGGCGTTGAGCCACATGCCGCGATCGGTCTTCATCAGCTTCTTGAGGATTCTGGGAAAGATCGTCGCGAGATAGGTCACATCGCCGATCGCGTATTCCAGCTGGCGGTCGGTCAGCGGGCGGCGGCTCCAGTCGGTAAAGCGCGCGCCCTTGTCGATCGTCTTGTCGAGCCAGTGCTCCACCAAGTTGGCATAGCCGATCTGTTCGGACTGGCTGATCGCCATCATCGCGATCTGCGTATCGAAGATCGGGTGCGGGGTCTTGCCGGTGAGGTTGTAGAAGATCTCCACGTCCTGACTGCCCGCGTGAAAGATCTTAAGCACATCCTCGTTCTCGGTCAGCAGGTCGAGCAGGGGTTTGAGGTCGATTCCCTTGGCCAGCGGGTCGATCGCTGCGGCTTCGTGCTCATCGCCGATCTGGATGAGGCACAGCTCCGGCCAATAGGTATTTTCACGCATGAACTCGGTATCGACGCAGACGAAGTCGCCTTTGCCGAGCCGTTCGCACAGCTCGGCCAGTGCGTCGGTGGTCGTGATAAGGTCGTGGATTTTCATATTCGATCTTTCTTTGCCGGGCGGAGTGCCGCCCTCGGGCCTTCGTGGCCCCTCCAATCGAGCGCGCCCGGCTTGACAAAACCGGGCCATTCGCGTGTTAGCGCGGGCAAGCTTTCAGGGCTTTCGCCGTCCAGCTTCGGCACGCCCCTAGCGCCTAATCCCCGAACCGGAAAGTTCCACAATGCACGCCTACCGCACCCATACTTGCGCACAACTTCGCGAAAGCAACGTTGGCGAGACCGCTCGCCTGTCCGGCTGGGTCCACCGCAAGCGCGACCATGGCGGCGTGCTGTTCATCGACCTGCGCGACCACTACGGCATCACCCAGATCGTTGCCGACGAAGATAGCGAGGCGCTGGCGCTGCTGGATTCGCTGAAGTCGGAAAGCGTCATCACCATCGATGGCGTGGTCAAGGCGCGTTCGCAGGAAACGCGCAACGCCAACCTGCCGACCGGCGATATCGAGGTCTTCGCCAAGTCCGCGACGGTCCAGTCGATGGCGGAAGAGCTCCCGCTGCCGGTCGCGGGCGAACAGGAATATCCCGAGGATATCCGCTTGAAGTACCGCTTCGTCGATCTGCGGCGCGAGCGGGTCCACAACAACATCATGCTGCGCAACCGGGTGATAACTTCGCTGCGCAAGCGCATGATCGACCAGGGTTTCTCCGAATTCCAGACGCCGATCCTCGGTGCATCCAGCCCTGAGGGCGCGCGCGACTACCTCGTGCCCAGCCGCCTCCACCCTGGCCGCTTCTACGCGCTCCCGCAGGCGCCGCAGATGTTCAAGCAGTTGCTGATGGTCGCGGGGTTCGATCGCTATTTCCAGATCGCCCCGTGTTTCCGCGACGAAGACCTGCGCGCCGATCGTTCGCCGGAATTCTATCAGCTCGATTTCGAAATGAGCTTCGTCACGCAGGAAGACGTGTTCAACACGATCGAGCCGGTTCTCGCTGGTGTGTTCGAGGAATTCTCGGGCGGCAAAAGCGTGACGCCTGCGGGCGAATTCCCGCGTATCCCCTATGCCGAAGCAATGCTGAAATACGGCAGCGACAAGCCCGATCTGCGCAATCCGATCCTCATTTCGGATGTGACGCACCACTTCGAGAAGAGCGGCTTCGGCATCTTCGAGAAAATCGTCGGCGGTGGCGGCATCGTGCGCGCCATTCCTGCGCCTGGCACCAACGAGAAAAGCCGCAAGTTCTTCGACGACATGAATGACTGGTCGAAGCGCGAAGGCTTCGCCGGGCTTGGTTACGTGACCCGCAAGCAGGGCGAGTTCGGCGGCCCGATCGCAAAGAACCACGGCCCCGAGAACATGCAGAAGATCTACGACGAGCTCGGTCTCGGCGAGAACGACGGCCTGTTCTTCGCGGCTGGCAATCCCAAGGAAGCGGCCAAGCTGGCGGGGGCCGCGCGCACCCGCTGCGCCGAGGTGCTCGAACTGATCGAGCAGGGCTGTTTCAAGTTCTGCTGGATCGTCGATTTTCCGATGTTCGAATACGACGAGGAATTGAAGCGCGTCGATTTCAGCCATAACCCGTTCTCCATGCCGCAGGGCGAGATGGAAGCTCTGGAAACCCAGGACCCACTCGACATCAAGGCTTGGCAGTACGACATCGTGTGCAACGGCTACGAGCTGAGCTCGGGCGCGATCCGGAACCACCGCCCGGACATCATGTACAAGGCATTCGAAGTCGCGGGCTACACCAAGGCCGATGTCGACGAGAATTTCAGCGGCATGATCGAGGCTTTCAAGCTTGGCGCACCGCCGCATGGTGGCTCCGCGCCGGGGATCGACCGGATCGTGATGCTGCTGGCGGACGAGCCCAATATCCGCGAAGTCATCGCCTTCCCGATGAACCAACGCGCGCAGGACCTCATGATGGGCGCGCCCAGCATCGTGAGCCCCAAGCAGTTGCGTGAACTCTCGATCCGCACGGTCGAGCAGCCCAAGCCTGACGCGCCCGAAGCGACCCGAGTCGACCGCGCCGGAGACGCCTGACGCGCGGTAGGGTTGTTCTCCCATCTTGCCGGTTTGCCCGATGCCTGTAAGGTTCGGCGCGGCAAGGGGGGGAACTCATGCGTAATACGACTATGTTCGCGGTCGGGCTTGGCCTGGGCGCGCTTGGCATTCCGGCTTCGGCGGAGACCTTGCGGGTTGTCGGGGTATACCCGGCGTATAATGGCGACGCTGCCGAGGTGCAGTCGATCGGGATCGAGCAGTTCGGCGGGATCGACGGGCCCGCGCTTTCCATCAAGGCCGCTGATGCGCTGCGCAGCGCATCGATCGAAGGCGAGCCCTATTTTCGCGTCGCCCCGGCGAGCGTGATACGTGATGGCGATGCCGTGCTGAGCGGAAGCGTGGCGACCGATGTCGATGTCTATCGCGCCTCGCCCAAGGAGGTGGAGACCTGCGTCAAGCGCGACGACAAGAACAAATGCCTTGAAAAGCGCAAGGAGAAGGTTCCTTGCGAGCAACTGACGCTGACGATCAGGCCAACCTCGCGCCTGTACTCGTACGACGGCACGCTGATCCACGCCGATGATGCGGAGTCTCAACGTCAGGTGCGCTATTGCGCCGACGAGAGCGAACCGGCGATCGACCCGATGGTCGACGACATGCTGGACGAGATTGCCTTCAGGCTTCGCTATGCGCTTGCGCCCCAGCAGCGCGCGGAGGATATCCGGGTGCTCGAAACGCGAAAAGGCATGGGAAAGGAGCCCGGACGAGCGTTCCGCGACGCAATTGCGATGACCAAGAGCGACGAAGAAATGGCATGCGATGCCTTCGCCGCGCTCGAGCCGACCATCGGTGAGCACGTCTCGCTGCTGTTCAATATCGGCCTGTGCGCTGAAGCTGGGGGCGATTTCGACAGCGCGCAGGAATATTACCGCCGCGCGATCAGGGCGGACCCCTCCAAGTCGAATGCGGGCGAGGGGCTCGAGCGGATTGGCGCGCGGCAGGAGGCCGAGCGGCAATTGGCGGTCCACTACGGCGACTGAGCGGTGGCCGAAGATGGGCTCGCCGCTGACACAAACAGAAAGAGGCGGCCCGCATCGGTGTGAGCCGCCTCTGCTTGTGTCGGTATAGGCCCGGTTTACTGCGCGAGCGGAGCATCTTCTGCCGCGTCGTAGGGCAAGCCGCCCATCTCATCGACCAGCTTGGTGTAGGCGTCGAGATAGGCGAGTACGATGACCTGGCCGATCTGGGTGTTCTGGTAACTGCCGCCACCCGCACCGGCGAGGCCGCCCCACCAGCCGGCGCCGCCACCGGCAGCCCAGCCGAGATCGGTCTTGCGGGCATAACCTTCGACGAGCGCTTCCTCGACCGTGGTGCGCGAATTGACGACCACCAGCGTGACGTTGGCTTCTTTCTTCTTGATGTTGATCCCGCCGACGATGCCACCGATCGCGCCGCCCAGCAGGCCGCCCAGAATGCCGGTCACAGCACTTCCGCCCGAGTTGGAGTTACCCGAAACGATGTCCGGCTGGAGGAAATAGTCGGCGACCTGAACCTGGCCCCGTCCGAGGTTTGATCCTTCCTGCAACTCGCCCTGGTCCGCCAGAGCGCGCTCCATTGCGCGGCTCTGCATAGAGCGGCCGCGGTTGACCATCGTGAAGCAGCCCGAACGCTGGACGAACAGGCGCAGGACGGCTTCGGGGCTGCCGAGGTTGTATTCGCGCCACCACTGATCGTCGGGCTCGACGATTGCGAGCGTTCCGAGATTGCGGCTGCACCGTGGGATCTGCTGTTGGCCGCGCTCCTGCTCTTTGCGGCCGGAGGAGGCACCGCGCGTCGTGCCGTCGCGATTCTGCGCGCCCGAAGACCTGCTCTGCGCGCTTGCTTCCGCCACCGGTACGCTCAGCATCGCGGCCGCAGCAAGGGCCATGACAATCTTTCGCATAATTCAAAGGCTCCCATCCAAAAAATCATACGGGAGCCCCTGCGCGATCCAGCGCAGCCCCCCGTTTCTTCAATGTGCGACCCTTATGGGCAGCCTATAGCACCGCGCCCCACTTTGTACCACGCAAGGATTTGGGCCTAACAGAGTTTTTCACATGGCGGGGCGCGTAGAGGGGATTGCCCCCCTTGCGCGGGGTCGAGCCCTTGGATAGGGCGGTTTGCGATTAGCAACAGCAAGATGTCGAGAGGACATAGGTAATGAGCGATACCGCCGAGCGCGTACAGAAAATCGTTGTCGAGCATCTGGGCGTGGAAGCCGACAAGGTGACGCAGGATGCAAGCTTCATCGATGATCTGGGCGCGGACAGCCTCGACATCGTCGAGCTGGTGATGGCGTTCGAAGAAGAATTTGGTGTCGAAATCCCCGACGACGCGGCTGAGAAGATCAGCACCGTCGGCGATGCCACCAAGTACATCGAAGAGCACAAGGGCTAAATCCTTGATGCTCTTGCGGTGGCGTGCTGCCGCCGCCATTTGCAGGCCCGACCCGGTTAGCGGGCCGGGCCTGTGCTGTTTTTGGAGATAAGTATGCGCCGCGTCGTTGTAACCGGTCTTGGCCTTGTCACCCCGCTGGGCGCCGATGTCGAAACCGCATGGAAGAACCTTATTGCAGGCAAGAGTGGGGCGGGGCCGATCACCCGCTTCGATGCTTCCAACCAGAAGGCGACCATCGCCTGCGAGGTGAAAGACAAGGATCACGAATGGGGTTTCGATCCCGATAAGCGGGTCGATCCGAAGATCCAGCGCCAAGTCGATCCGTTCATCGTCTACGGCATGGATGCAGCGGGGCAGGCGATCGAAGACGCCGGGCTGACCGAGATGGACCAAGCCACGAAAGAGCGTGCCGGTGTCTCGATCGGTGCGGGTATCGGCGGTCTGCCGGGGATCGAAAAGGAATCGATCAACCTGCACGAGCGCGGCCCGGGCCGGGTCAGTCCGCACTTCGTTCACGGGCGGATCATCAACCTCATCAGCGGTCAGGTTTCGATCCGTTATGGCCTGATGGGCCCCAACCATGCCGTGGTCACGGCCTGCTCGACCGGCGCGCACTCGATCGGCGATGCGGCACGGATGATCCGCGACGATGATGCCGACATCATGCTGGCCGGGGGCTCGGAATCGACCATTAACCCGCTGGGCGTTGCAGGCTTTGCGCAGGCACGCGCGCTTAACACCGGTTACAACGACCGGCCCGAACAGGCCAGCCGCCCCTATGATCGCAATCGCGAAGGCTTCGTGCTGGGCGAAGGTGCGGGCGTTGTGGTGCTGGAGGAATACGAGCACGCCAAGGCCCGCGGCGCGAAGATATATGCCGAAGTGATCGGCTACGGAATGTCCGGCGATGCATATCACGTCACCGCGCCGCACCCGGAAGGCAAGGGTGCCGAACTGTCGATGCGGATGGCGCTGCGCAAGGCAGGTCTGGAGCCCGGCGATATCGACTACATCAACGCCCACGGCACCTCGACCATGGCGGATACGATCGAGCTGGCTGCGGCCAAGCGCGTCTTCGGTGACGATCTGGGCGGTGCGTCGATGTCGAGCACCAAATCGGCGATCGGGCACCTGCTCGGTGGCGCCGGTGCGGTCGAGAGCATCTTCTGCATCCTCGCCATGCGCGATCAGATCGTGCCGCCCACGCTCAACCTCGACGACCCCGACGATGGGACCGAAGGCGTCGATCTTGTGCCGCACACCGCAAAAAAGCGTGAGGTAAATGCCGTGCTCAACAACAGCTTCGGCTTTGGCGGCACCAATGCCAGCCTCGTCATGCGGAAGATCGACTGATGTTTCGTGCGCTCGCAGCGCTGGTGCTGATTGCGCTCGCGCTCGGCGCAGGCTGGTTCGCGTGGGGCTGGTACGGTGCCGGCCCCGCGCAGCAGGACACGTCGTTCATCGTCCGATCGGGCTCTACCCTGACGGGTGTTGCGCAGCGGCTCGAAGACGAAGGACTTATCCGCAATCACGAAGCCTTCCTGTTGCGGGCGAAGATCATGGGCGGAGACGATCCGATCAAGGCGGGCGAGTTCCTGCTGCCGGGCGCCGCCAGTCCTGCGACGATCCTTGATACGCTGCAGCATGGCGAGGTGATCCGCCGGTTCGTGACCATTCCCGAAGGCACGCCTTCGATCCTGGTCTACGAAACGCTGATGGCAGAGGATCTGCTGACCGGAGAGATTCCGGTGCCTAAGGAGGGCAGCGTGCTGCCCGACACATATGATTTCGAGCGTGGTGAAGATCGCGCGGCGGTGCTCGCCCGCATGCAGGCGGCAATGCGCAATTATCTGGCCGAAGCATGGCCAAGGCGCGCGAAGGATATCGCGGTCGATAATATCGAAGATGCGGTGACGCTCGCCTCGATTGTCGAGAAGGAAACCGGCGTCCCCGAAGAACGGCGCATGGTTGCCGGGCTCTATTCCAACCGGGTGAAGGACGGGATGCTGCTGCAGGCGGACCCGACGATCATCTACCCGATCACCAAGGGCAAGCCGCTGGGCCGCCGCATCCGCCAGTCGGAGATCGCGGCGGTCAACGGCTACAACACCTATACCAGGGTCGGTCTGCCGACCGGGCCGATCACCAATCCGGGGCGCGAGGCGATCGCGGCGGTGCTCAATCCGGTGGAGACGGACGCGCTGTTCATGGTCGCCGATGGCTCGGGTGGGCACGTGTTCTCTGCCACGCTGGAGGAGCACAACGACAATGTCGCCAAGTGGTACAGGCTTCGCCGCGAACGGGGCGAAATGTAGCTGCACTCGATGGGCGATTTCCCGCTGATCCTGACCGCGCAATTGCCCGCCGATCTCCACAGCTGGGCGACCGCGCTGCGGGCCAAGCATTTCCCACCCGAGCGCAATTACCTCGCCGCGCATGTCACCCTGTTCCATGCGCTGCCGGGTTTCTGCGAAGGCGAAGCGATCCAGCACATGCGCCAGCTGGCGAGCGAATTTGCGCCGGTCGAGGGCCGCATCGTCGGGGTGATGTCGCTTGGCGGCGGTACCGCGATTCGGCTGGAAAGCGACGGTCTGTTGCGCCTTCGCGCGATGCTTGCCGAGCATTTCCATGGCCTGCTCACGGAGCAGGATCGGGGCGGCAAGCGCCTTCATGTGACGGTGCAGAACAAGGTTTCGGCAAAGGCAGCGAAGGCGTTGCAGACCGAACTGTCCCCCCGGGTCGAGCCGCGCGACTTCCGCTTTCGTGCCCTCGGCCTTCACCGCTATCTGGGTGGCCCGTGGGACCTGCTCGAGGACGTCAATTTCCGGGGCAGGGCACGGGCCTGATCACGTATCAACACAGCGCCTTGACCGCCGCGCAACCGCGCCCTAAGAGCGCCGCCTGCCGTCGAGCTAACCGCTCCGGCAGGCCTCATACCTTACCTGGTATGGCGAGATTGGGGCGGAGTAGCTCAGGTGGTTAGAGCAGCGGAATCATAATCCGCGTGTCG
>CAXAXQ010000019.1:0-73420 GCA_963972905.1 uncultured Erythrobacteraceae bacterium | reverse complement strand
TACGTATCTCCGGTCGCGGCGCTTCCCGCGAACGGCGCATCGCACAGCGGTGCGGGCGACTGGAACGACTTTTAGGGAGGGCCAGCCGTCGAACGAAATCGGGCCGGCGTCTCCTCGAGACTGTCGGCCCGATAACCACCATGCCGAGTACGGCGATGTTCCGCTCCGTAGTAAAGGACACGGGCGGCCGGGCCGACGGAATGGCTTCCCGCACCTTTACAACGAGAGATGACCCAAATGCCTAAGCAAGAAATGCAGTCGCGGCTCGAATTTGCCGCGTTCGACGCAAAGCAGCAATCGCTTTTGTCGAATTCCAAGTCCCGCATTGAACGGGTCCTCCCGAAGGCGCTCGACCGCTTCTACGAAGTTGTCCGCAAGACGCCGGAGACGGCCCGCTTCTTCAAGGACGAGAAGCACATGACCGGTGCGAAGACTGCCCAGTCCCGCCACTGGAACAACATTGCGACTGCAAATTTCGACGAGGCCTATTACGAGAGCGTCCGGCGTATCGGCGAACGTCATGCCATCATCGGGCTTGAGCCACGCTGGTATATCGGTGCCTACGCGGTGCTGCTCGAGGAAATGTTCCGCGGGCTCGCTGGCGGCTCGGGTGTCAAACGTCTCCTCCCCGGCAACGACATCGAGCTGATCATCTCGGTGCTCAAGGCAGCGCTGATGGACATGGAGCTGTCGGTCTCGATCTATTTCGAGCGCACCAAGGCTTCGCAGGTCACCGTGGTCGAGGCGCTCGAGCGCGAACTCGGCCGCCTGTCGCATGGCGACCTCACCGCCAATATCGACGAAGATTTCGCACCCGAATATGCAACGGTGAAGACCAATTTCAACGAGGCCGTGGCGAACCTGCGCGAGATTATTTCGGAGGTCGCCGACAGTGCCGAGGCGATCGGCACCGGTTCGCGCGAAATCGCGCAGGCATCGGAAGACCTTGCCCGCCGGACGGAGAGCAATGCGGCGAGCCTGGAAGAAACCTCCGCCTCGCTGACCCAGATCGACCAGCGTCTCAAGGCCTCTGCGAATGCGGGCCAGAAGACCGTCGAGCGCGCCGATTCCGCTATCAAGGCGGTCAAAGGTGGTCGCTCGATCGCCGATGAAGCGGTCCAGGCGATGGGCCGAGTCAGCGAAAGCGCCAAGGGCATCGACGGAGTCATCGAAGGGCTCGACAAGATCGCCTTCCAGACCCGCGTTCTCGCGATGAACGCCGCGGTCGAGGCAGGCCGTGCGGGCGAGGCGGGGCGTGGCTTCGCGGTCGTCGCCGACCTTGTCAGTGCGCTGGCCATGCGTGCGGAGGAAGAAGCCAAGCTCGCGCGCGATCAGCTGACCGTGACGCAGACCGACATTGGGACTGCGGTTGGTGCGGTCGAGCGGGTCGATGGCGCGCTGGCGGAGATCACCGAAGGTGTCAGCGAAGTGCACAGTCTGCTCGGCACCATGGCAGCCGACAACCAGACGCAGTCGTCCTCGGTAACCGAGATCAGCTCGGCCATCTCCAGCATGGACCAGTCGACGCAGCAGAACGCGGCGATGGTGGAAGAAACCTCCGCTGCGGCGCGCAACCTGCTGAGCGAGGTCGGCTCGCTGTCGGAACGTGCGGCGATGTTCCGGACCGGTGCTGATCCGTCCGGGGTGAGGGTCACCGCACCAGTGTCGAACGTCCGGTCGCCCCAGACGCCTGCCCACATTCCTGCGAAGGGCCATGGATCATCCGCTGCTAAGGACGCCGGTCGTTCGGGAGCGGACGACTGGAACAGTTTCTAGCACGATCGGATCTTCCGTCCGGTTCACTCGGGCCGCCGCTTCTCCCGAAGCGGCGGCCCTTTTCGTATCGTGGCTGCCAGCGGTGCAAGCCGGGCGCGCGCTACCTTGGTTCTACAGGCAAGGCCCCAGCGGACGCCAGGCACAAAAAAGGGGAGCGACAGGCTGGCTGTCGCTCCCCTTTTCTTGATGCGTTCTTGTCAGGCCTTGACCAGCCGCTGCGCTGCGAGCCCTTCCATGACGCTGCGGTTGACCTCGATCAGGTCGTCGATGCTCTCCCGCCCGGCGATGACTTCGCTCGAAAACCGATTGACCCACAGCGCGAGGGAGATGATCGAAGCGCGCAGCTCGTGGGGAAGTTCGTTGCCGGGCGAAGTGCAGTCGGCAGAGAAGATGTTCCACATCTCGCGATTGCGGTGCAGCGGCTCGGCCAACTGGGCCCCCTGCCGTTGCGCATCGCGAGCGACGATCATCTCTCCGGTGATCTGGCCCATCAAGCGATGCTCGGTATCGCGGGGCGCTTCGGAGAGCCGGCGAACACTCTGGTAAGCGGCAAGCGACATCAAAAAACTCCTTTGGCGGTGTTTTTCTATTTTAGACGGTTTGTCGCGATTTCAGTGGGCTGAATGACCATTTTACGCGCCTTTGCATCCGTTGCGCTCTGCAATCTTCCTATAATCGAAAGGCGCGTGCCGTTCGTGCGATAACGAGGACTTCTCCATGGATCTGCCAACTCATCCTCTTGCCGGGATGCGCCTTGCGATCAAGGAGACGCTCGACACCGCCGAGGTTGGAAGGGTGTGCGTCATCGGACGCACTGATCCGCTGACCGCAGACGTGCTGGCGCAGTTTGAAAGGTCGGGCGGCTCGCTGGAGATACTGGACTGCGCCTGCGGAGCCTCTGCCTTCCCGATGAACACGGGCGCGTGCGCTTGGATCATCCCGGGGGTCGCAAACTATTACCACGCCTATCGATTGCTGCATGTCATCCGCGCGATGTCCGTGAGTCAGAAAACCCCGTTTCTTGTCCTGCGTCCACAGCTCGAAAACGCAATCGCTCGCCGGGACTACTATGTGGGCGTTCCAAGCGTTCCCCTGGCCTGGCGGCATTGCTCCGAGACCTGCCTGGTTCGCGGCGAGTCAGTCGAGCGCGCGACCATCAAGGGTGGATTGCGCAATGGTGTTCTCACGGCGATCGAGGACTTCACCCAGGAGCTTTGGGATGAAGGGATCGCTCTCGCCCACACCTGCCTTCCCGCCATCGGCGGGTTCTGCGCCCTGTTCGATGTTGATGCCGACTGGGCACCCGAACTCGCCTACCGCCTGTCCAAGTTCCACGACAGCGCAACTGTTGCCGCGATGACCGAACAGGAACTGCTGGATTATCTGGACATCATCGATCGACCGCGCGGCGGACTAGGCAAGGCGGAAGAATAAACCGCACCACCGCGATCCGAACGCGGCGCCATCAGCCTATAATTGAACACAGACCCATCGTTTAGGAAAGCAGCTCAGAAACCATGATCAATGGCATCGGCCTTATTCTGATCCTGGCTTGCGTGTTCGGCAGTTTTATTCTGGCCGGCGGCAAGATGGACATCATTTCTCATGCGCTGCCGCATGAGATGATGGCTATCGGCGGCGCAGCTGTCGGAGCCTTCCTCGTCGCCAACTCTATGTCGGTGGTGAAGAAGGCGGGCAAGGGCATCGTTCGCTCCTTCAAGGGGCCGCGCTGGAAGGAAAGCGACTATCGCGACCTTCTTACCATGCTGTTCACCCTGCTGACGACCTTTCGCAAGGGCGGCGCGACCGCGATCGAGCCGCATCTCGACGACCCGGAGGAGAGCCAGCTGTTCAACCGCTATCCGCGCATCCTCGCCGATCATCACCTGGTGGAGTTCATCTGCGACTATCTGCGGATGATGACGGTCAATTTCGAAGACCCGAACCAGATGACCGAAGCGATGGAGAACGACATCGAACGGCATCACCACGAAGAACTGGAGCCGCAGCACGCGCTTCAGGTGATGGCCGACGGCCTGCCCGCCATCGGCATCGTCGCCGCCGTGCTGGGTGTGATCAAGACCATGGGTTCGATCGACCAGCCGACCGAAATTCTGGGCGGCATGATCGGCGGCGCGTTGGTGGGGACCTTCCTCGGCGTGCTTCTCTCGTACTGCTTGGTGGGCCCCCTGGCGGCCAAGCTGCTCGAGACGATCGAGTCGGATTCCAAGCCGTTCAATATCGCGAAAACCGCGATCATCGGCCACGCCCAGGGGCTGCCAACGCAGGTGGCCATCGAAATCGCCCGGCGCATGACACCTTCGAGTTACGCGCCCTCCTTCCAACAGCTTGAAACCGCACTTGAGGAGGCGAACAGTGAACTCAACGCCCAACCCGCCTGAACAGAAAAAACCAGCTCGCCCAAAGAAGGGCAAGATGCACGAACCCGTCATTCTTCCGGCCAACGGCACTACCGCCACTGCCGAGGAACTGCGGATTCAGCTGGTGCTCGCTCTCGACGGCCAGGCGCCGGCGGAGCTCGACGCCAGCCAGGTGGAGAACGCCGGACAGGCGGTTCTGCAGCTACTGGTCGCCGCTCAGGCCGAGGCGCGCGGCGCCGGTCGCCCGCTGACTTTTACCAATCCCAGCGCGGCCTTTCGCGACCGCGTCGAACGATGCCGACTGACCGACCAGATCGGCCTGGATCCTGAAGGAGTTGCCGCGTGACCAAGCGCATTCTGACCGTCGACGACTCGGCGAGCATGCGGATGCTTCTGAAGGCATCGCTGACCAAGCAGGGTTTTGCCATCGAAACCGCCGATGATGGAGAACACGGCCTTGCCCGCATGTGCGAGCTGAGCCCTGATCTGCTGATCACCGACATCAACATGCCCAAGATGGACGGCTTCGAACTGATCGAGGCGGTTCGCGGCATGCCCGAGTTCCGCGGTACCCCGATCCTCGTCCTGTCGACGGAATTCTCCGACGACAAGAAGGCGCGGGCGCGCAGCGCGGGTGCAACCGGCTGGATCACCAAGCCTTTCGATCCGGACAAACTGGGGGCGGCGATCCGCAAGGTGTGCCCATGAGCGACGATCTCGACGATATCCAGGCGATCTTCTTCGAAGAGTGCAACGAAGGCCTTGCGGTCGCCGAAGAAGGCCTGAGCACGATGGCCGACGGGGATACCTCGGCCGATGTGATCGCGGGCGTGTTCCGCGCGGTCCACTCGATCAAGGGTGGCGCGGGTGCCTTCGGGCACGAGGCGCTGCAGAGCTTCTCGCACATCTTTGAAAACCTGCTCGACGAAGTGCGCGCCGGCCGCATCGAGCCGACCGCCCACATCTGCAAGAACATGCTGCTCGCCTTCGACGTGCTCTCCGATCACGTACAGGCGGCGCAGGGCCATGCCGACGTGCCGGACGATGCCGCGATGCTGGCCACGCTGGAAGCGCTGCTGGTTGAAGGGGCAGGCGATGCGCCGCCGGTCGAAAACACAGCCTCTGAAGCAAGCGCAGCTGCGGCTGAGGGCGACGCTGACGAGTTCGGCTTCATGCCGGTCGTCGTGGATATCGAAGATCTCGACCAAGAGCCCGACCCGTTCATGGATCTGGGGGATGGTGACGCAGAAGAGGGTGCGGCCGCCGCTGGCTGGTCGATCCGCTTCGCACCGTCGCGCGAAGCGATGGCAAATGGCAGCGAACCCCTTCTGGTGCTGCGCGAGCTGGAGCGGATGGGCGGCGAGGTCATCGCCGTGGAAACCGCTTCGCTCCCGCCATTGCGCGAGCTCGATCCCGAAGGTGCTTATTTCGCCTGGTCCATCGTCATGCCGGCGACCGTGACCCGGTCCGACATCGAGGAAGCGTTCGATTTCGTCGCGCCGGATTCGGTGATCGACATCGTCGAAGGCGAGGCGACGCCGTCACAGGATGGTGAGCACGCAGAGCAGCCCGAAGCGGAGCCCCAGGCCGATGATCAGCCTGTCTCGCACGCCCCGAGCGAACCGGGAGCCGAAGACGGGCCGACTGCGTCGCCGGTGAAGGCCGTGCCCGCCGCCCCGCCGGCGGAGGCCAAGGCGCTCGAGGCGCCGCAGAATATCCGCGTCGATGTGTCGAAGCTCGACATGCTGCTCAACCTTGTCGGCGAGCTCGTCATTCGTAACTCGATCCTGGCGGACCGACTCTCGTCGGCGGACCAGCAGCGGGTCGAACTGCCTGAACTGGCGCGGTTGACACGCGAGATCCAGGACAATGTCATGGCGCTGCGCGCGCAGCCCATTCGCCAGGCCTTCTCCCGCGTGCCACGGATGCTGCGCGAACTGTGCTCGGCCACCAACAAGGACGTCGTGCTCGAGGTGTCGGGCGAGGCGACCGAAGTCGACAAGAGCGTGATCGAGAAGATCGGCGAACCGCTTACCCACATGATCCGCAACGCCGTCGATCACGGGATCGAAAGCACAGAAGAGCGCGTCGCGAAGGGCAAGTCTGCCCAGGGCAACCTGCAACTCTCCGCAGAGCAGCGGGGCGCACGCATCTTCCTGCGCGTGGCCGATGACGGACGCGGTATCGATCGCGAACGCGTGCTTGCCAAGGCGGTCGAGAAGGGCATCGTGGCCTCCGACGCCACTTTGAGCGATGAAGAGATCGACAACCTGATCTGCGCCCCTGGCTTCTCCACCGCCGAAACGATCTCGTCCATTTCCGGGCGCGGCGTGGGCATGGATGTGGTGCGCAGCAATGTCGAGGCGCTCGGAGGCCGGATCGAGATCACCTCGGCTCCCGGCAAGGGCACCACCTTCACCATGATCCTGCCGCTGACGCTGGCGATCCTGGATGGGATGGTCGTGCGTCTGTGTGGCCAGCGCTACGTGCTGCCACTGTCAAACGTGGTCGAAACCGTCCAGCCCGAGCCGGGTCAGATGCGACCGGTCGCCAACAGTTCGGAAGTGATCGACATGCGCGGCACCTACGTGCCCGTGAAGCGCCTGTCCGAGCTGTTTCAGCTGCCTCCCGCCGATCGGGAGGACGAGGACAGCGTCGTGATCATCGTCGAAACCGACGCGGGTAATGTCGGCCTGATGGTCGATACCATCGAGGACCGCCGCGAGGTGGTGATCAAGAGCCTCGACCAGAACCTTTACCCGATCCGCGGACTGGGTGGTGCGACCATCCTTGGCGATGGCTCTATCGCACTCATTCTCGATATCGAGGCGCTGGTGGCCTCGGCAAATTCTCCCAACAAATTCGTCCTGAAAGGAATGGCAGCATGAACGCGACCGATACCACCGATCTCAACACCATGACCGCTGCGTCTGTGCAAGCGACCGATGGGGTCGACGATGCAGAGCGCAAGATCGTGACCTTTCTGCTCGGCAAGCAGACCTTCGGCATCGACATGGCGTCGCTGATCGAGATCCGCGAGTGGGAAGAGCCCACTCCGCTGCCCAGCGTGCCGGCCTATATCAAGGGCGTCACCAACCTGCGCGGCCACGTGGTGCCGGTGGTCGGCCTGTCCGAGCGGCTCGGCTGGGAGCCCAGCGTGCTCCACGCGCGCTCGTGTATCCTGGTGGTCAACATCGATGGCAAGCATGCCGGTTTCCTGGTCGATGAAGTGGCGGACATCGTGTCCGTCGCGGACAGCGCCATCCAGCCTGCACCCGAAGTCGAAGTAGCCGAGATCAGCGTGATCCGCGGGCTGGTCGAAATCGGCCAACGCAGCCAGGAAAGCTCGGAGCACAAGGACCAGATCATGGTTTCGCTTCTCGACCTCGAGAAGTTGAGCCCGACCCGCCATCTCGACCTGGCCGCCTGATGTCCCTGGCGGTCTCCCCTCTTGGCCAGTCCGTCGGCTTTGCGCCGGCGGAAGCGCGGCTCGACCAGCGCGATTTCGCGCGTGTTGCCGCCATCGTGGGGCGTGAGGCGCGCATTGCGCTTCAGCCCACGAAGGCGACGCTCGTGTTCTCGCGTTTGAGTCGCCGCCTGCGCGAACACGGTTTGGAATCTTTCGGCCAGTACCTTTCGCTGGTGGAATCCGATGCCGTCGAACGCGCAGCGATGGTCGAGGCATTGACCACGAACCACACACATTTCTTCCGCGAAGACCATCACTTCGACCACTTCAAGGCAACCGTTCTTGGCGAACTGCAGGACCGGGCCCGTGCAGGGCACCCTGTCAGGATGTGGTCGGCCGGATGCTCCAGCGGCGAGGAAGTCTATTCGCTGGTTATGTGCATGCTCGGCACATCGCGTTCGGAAGCGCGCTGGGCGACTGATGGCAACGTCAAGTTGCTCGCAACCGATCTGTCCGCGCGCGTCGTCGCGACCGCGGCCAAGGCGGTCTATTCCGAAACCACCGTCAAGCCGATTCCCGAAGCGTACCGGCGCCAGTGGCTGCGCGAAGAGGGTAGCGATTTCGCTGTCGTCGACGACGCGCGCCGCTTCGTCACCGCGAGAGAACTGAACCTCTTCGGCGAGTGGCCGATGCGTCAGCAATACGACGTCATCTTCTGTCGCAACGTCATGATCTATTTCGACGATGACGCGACGTCCGAGCTGATCGGCCGGTTCTCTCGCCTGCTGCGGCCGGGCGGATACCTTTACATCGGCCACTCGGAGCGCCTGATCGGCCCCGGTGCCGACGTCCTGACCAATTGCGGTCAGACGATCTATCGCAAGGAAGGTGCCAGCCAATGACGTCCCCGGTCCGAACACTGGTGGTCGACGACAGCGCGACGATGCGCACGATGCTGTGCGCCGCACTCGATGCCGATCCCGGTATCAAGGTGGTGGGGTCCGCACCCGAGCCCCACGCGGCACGGCAGTTGATGCGCGAGCTCGATCCCGATGTGGTCACGCTCGATGTCGAGATGCCCGGCATGGACGGGCTCTCCTTCCTCGAGAAGATCATGCGCCTGCGGCCTACGCCGGTGGTGATGTGCTCATCGCTCACGACGCACGCGGCCGAAGTCACCATCGAGGCGTTGCGCCTCGGGGCGGTGGACTTCGTCGCGAAGCCCTCCGGCGCGAGTGGCGACATGGCGCGCGCAACCGCAGAACTGTGCGACAAGGTCAAGGCGGCGGCGCGCTCTCAGGTGCGCCACTCGCCGAATGCTGCAACGCCCGCTCCCATCGAATCCGGCGGCGGCGTTTTCCTCGACGATCGTCTTATCGTCATCGGATCGTCCACCGGCGGCGTCGATGCACTGTTCGCGATTCTGCCGAGCTTGCCCAAAGATGCGCCTCCGGTGCTGGTCGTCCAGCACATGCCGCCCGCGTTCACGGGCAGCCTTGCACGCCGTCTGGACGGAGTCTGCGCAGTGAAAGTGATGGAAGCGTACGACCGTGCCCCGCTGGAGCGTGGAACCGTCTATATTGCTCCTGGGGGTGATCGCCACATGGTCCTCTCCGGCAAGACCGTTCGCCTGATCGATGGAGATCGCATGTCCGGCCATCGCCCGTCCGTCGACATGCTGTTCCAGTCGGTCGCGCCGCTCGGTCGCAAGGCTGTGGGAGCGATCCTGACAGGGATGGGCGAGGACGGCGCAGCCGGCCTGCTGGCCATGCGCCAGGCGGGCGCCCGCACCTTCGGCCAGGATGCACAATCCTGCGTCGTTTACGGGATGCCGCGTGCGGCCGCCGCGTTGGGCGCGGTCGAAAGAGAATTGAATCTGTCTGCGATGCCGATGGCGATCATCGGCGCCTGCCGCAGCAAGTAAGGGGATCGGTTATGCCGGCAGCGTCTGCAATCAAGGTAATGGTGGTCGACGACCAGACCAGCATGCGCGCGATGATCCGCCGCACGCTTCAGGATCTGGGCTTTCGCGATGTGCGCGACAAGGCGAGTGCGACCGAAGCGCTCGACGATGTGCGGTCCAATCGCGTCCACCTGATCATTTCCGATTACAATATGCCCGAGATGGACGGGCTGCAGTTCCTGCAGGAAGTGCGCAAGGATTCGGTGATCGGCAAGACGGTTTTCATCATGCTGACTGCGTCGGCGGAAAAGGAGATCGTCCAGAAAGCCGCCGAGATGGGCGTCAACAACTACGTGGTGAAGCCCTTCACGCCTGCGGCCCTGAAAGAGAAGATCGAGCGCGTCTTCGGGGCTCTGTCCTGAACGCCATGCGCCGCGTCTCGATCATCCAGGGCGAACATCGCGTTCTTGCAGAGCCCGACGTCATGCTGTCGACGGTTCTGGGGTCGTGCGTCGCCGTGTGCCTGCACGATTCCGTGGCCCGCGTCGGCGGGATGAACCACTTCCTGCTCGGCGAACCGACTGCCGGGCACAATCTGAGGCCCGAGGAAATGCAGCGCTACGGCGTGCACGCGATGGAACTGCTCATCAATGCGATGATGCAGGCGGGTGCCAAGCGCGAACGACTTTGCGGCCATCTGTACGGCGGTGCAAATATCATCGCCGGACTGGGTTCGATCGGCAGCAGTAATGCCGAATTCGCCCGCCGTTTCATGCAGACGGAAGGCTTGGAGGTACGCCATTGCGACCTTGGTGGAACCAGCGCGCGCAAGGTCGAATTCCTGCCGTTCGACGGCAAGGGGCGTTCGATCAAGGTGAGCGACGTCCCGCTCGAGCAGAAGCCGCAGCGGATCGCCACCAACGATGTCGAGCTGTTCTGACCGTCTTTGTCAGGACGTCTTTTTCTTTGCCTGGGATGAGCCATGGATATTCTCGAAAACCAAACTGCCGAATTGTGCCGGGCCATCGCTGACGAAATCCGCCAGGTAAGCCTTCTGGTGGAGGAGCTCGCGCGAGTCCTCGTGGCCGACGAGGACATTGCACTCAGGCATCTGCATCGTCTGCAGGCATTCGATCTCGTCATCCAGCGCGTGGGTGAGAGCGCCCATGTGCTCGACCGGCTGGCGTCGGGCGTGCATTCCCATCAGGCCATCGATGCGGTTTGCCTTGAAGCACTGCAGGACCGCCTGCGTGCGGCAACCCGCGTGAATTGAGCATGGCCACCAACGTCTCCGATCGTCCCATCGTCATCCGCCGGGTGAAGAAGGTCACCGGTGGGGGCCATCACGGTGGTGCGTGGAAAGTCGCCTACGCCGATTTCGTGACGGCGATGATGGCGTTCTTCATGCTGCTTTGGCTAACCGCCAATCCCGACAAGGAAATGCTGGAGGGTCTGGCCGAGTATTTCACGCCTGCCGATCCTGGGGCGATCGGGCCCGGCAGCAGTGGTTCGTCTGCGGGGGCCGGCAACAGCCGGGCGGCGCAATCGAGCGAACAGAAGCCGTCGGGTACTCCGGCGATGGAAGCGGCGACCGCAGGCGCGGCCAGGGGAGGGACCGCGAATGTGCCAGATGCATCGCTGCGCGTACTGGCACAGGAACTGCGCCTCGCGCTCGACAGCACCGCCGACAACCGCGATTCCGACAATGTGAAGATGGAGGAAGACGCGGACACGCTGACCATCAGCCTGATGGAAACAGCCAAGCGACCAATGTTCAAAGACGGTTCGGGTGAGCCCAACAGCTACGCTACCAGCCTGCTGACGCGGATCGCGCGCAACGTCGCCGAAACCGGCGTGAGCGTCGCGCTGGAGGGGCATACCGATGCCGAAGGCGGGCTCAGCGAAGCTAACTGGAGGTTGTCGGGCGAGAGGGCGCAGGCGGCCCGCAGGATCATGCAGTCCGCCGGTCTGTCTTTCGATCGCGTCAAGCAGGTCTCCGCCATGGCGAACACGCGCCCGGTCTATCCCGACCAGCCCATGCGGCCCGAGAACCGCCGCATCACCATAATCCTGAAGGCCGAAGGGTCTGCCCTGCCGCCCGACACCAGTTTCCAGTTTTAGCGAGTGAGCAACGATGCCGAGTATCAAGAAGATGATCATGCCGATCGTTTTGCTCGCGGGCGGTGCCGGGATCGGCAGTGGCGCGGCCTATGCGACGAGCATGCTGCTCGGCCCCGATGATCCCGCCAGTGCGAGCAGTGCCGAGGAAAAGCCCACCACGCTGGTCGAGGTGGATGATGTGATGGCGCCGCTCGTGCTGCCCGACGGGCAGCGGCTGGCCGGCTATGTGTCGTTCCAGATCGCGCTACAGGTGCCCGAAGACAAGGCCGAGGATGTGACCGCACGCCTTCCGCTGCTGCGTCACGAGATCAACATGCGCACCTATCGCAAGCCTATGGCGAGCGGGCCCGACGGAACCCTGCCGACGCTCGAGATTTTCCGCCAGATCGTTCAGGAAGCCGCCGACGTCGCCTTCGAAAAAGGCACGGTGAGCGCGGTCGCCATCGCCAGCGCAAGGCCCGCTTGACATGGGCCGCGAAGCCCTTGGCGGGTTCTTCGGGAACGGATCGTCGCACGCCGCACATTCTGTGGATCATCGACACGAGATCCCCCGGCTGGAGCGCACCGTTACCTTGCTCATGCTCGGGCGGTTGCGGCACCATGGCAACGATACGATCTGCCGGATCCGCAATGTGTCCTCAGGCGGCATGCGCATCGACACCGGTTCTCCGCTCGAAAAAGGCGACCGGGTCGCGATCGAAGCGCGCAGCGGCGTGTGCATCGACGGCCAGGTTGCATGGACAAGCCAGCTGGCGGCGGGCATCGCCTTCACCCACGACGTCGATCATCAGGAGATGCTCAGTCCGCCGGTCGGGCTGTCGGGCAAGAGGCTGGCTGCGCGCAGTCCGCGCTTTCACGCAACCGCGTCCGCAAGGTTGCAAACCGCCAACCAGGCGATGCAGCTGCGGCTGGTCGACATTTCGCTTGGTGGCTGCCGGGTAGAAAGCGACGTAGGCTTTCCGCAAGGGGCAGACGGTTGCCTCACCATACCGGGCCTGCCGCCGCTGGCGTGCACCAGCCGCTGGGCGACCGGCAACCGCGCCGGGCTGATTTTCCACGTCAGGCCCGAATTCGCGTCCTTCGCGCGCTGGCTGGAGACGCCCGAGCATCGCTTCACCGGCGTTGAACCTGCGAAGGTGGATGGCTCCGACGACACATCGCCGGCAGGCGACGGCTCGCTGTTCAGCCGCCCCCGAAGCTTTTGACCAGCGACCCCGCGACCAGCGCCCAGCCATCGACCAGCACGAAGAACACGATCTTCATCGGCAGCGAGATCGTGGGTGGCGGCAGCATCATCATCCCCATCGCCATCAGTACGGCGGAAACCGCAAGGTCGATGATGAGGAACGGCAGCAGCAGCAGAAAGCCGATCTCGAACCCGCGCCGCAGTTCTGAAATCATGAAGGCGGGCACCAGCGTCGACATGGCGAGCTCGCTGCGGCTGGGGGCAGGCTTGCCCGAAAGCTCGACGAACAGCTCTAGATCGCTTTCGTTGACCTGGCTGAGCATGAACTCGCGGAAGGGGGCAGAGGTGCGGGCGAACGCTTCTTCCTCGCCGATCTCTCCCTGCGTGTAGGGCGTCACGCCGTCTTCCCACGCCTTTTCGAAGGTCGGTGCCATGACGAAGAACGACAGGAACAGCGCTAGGCTGATGATGACCGGGTTCGGGGGCACCCCGGGCGCGCCGATCCCCGTGCGCAGTAGCGACAGGGCGACCACGATGCGGGTGAAGGAGGTGACCGTCATCAGGATGCCGGGCGCGAGGCTCAGCACCGTGAGCATCAGGACTAGCTGGATCACGCTGCCCGACATCGAGCCCCCGCCGCCCAGATCGAACGTCGCGGACTGGGCGAGCGCGTGTTCCGGGATCAGCAGCAGGGCCGCACCGGTCGCGGCACGCAGCAATTGGCGCAAGATCATGTCAGTTCTTTCGCTTGGAGCCGGGCTTCGCAAGGCGTGACGAGATGCTTCCCGGCATCGCGAGCTTGCTGTCGAGCAATGCGGTGAAGGATTCCGGAAGCGCGCGTGGGGTGCGCTCCGGCGAATGCGGTGCGGACTTGCCTGGTCGCGCTTCGAGCGTTTCGACCAGCAGCTGGCCTTCCGGGGAGATGATCAGCAGATGCTCGCGATCATCGCGCCGGATCAGCACGGCCGAGCGGCGCTGGTCTAGACCCAGACGCTCGACCAGTTCCAACCGCCGATCCGGCTGGCGGGTGACCGCACCGGGCAGGCGAATGTCGAACCGCCGCACCGCCCACAATGCGCCCGACAGGAGCCCAAGCAGCAGAGTAAGCGCACCGAAGGTGCGAAACAGGACCAGCGTATCCATCCTAGCGCCCCCGCTTCACGAGGGTGCTGATCTCCAGCAGCATCTTGTCGCCTTCGACAAGGATCTGCCCCTTCGCGATCAACTGACCATTGATATAGATCAGCGTGGGATCGTCCTCGTTGCAGTCGAGCGGGATGGTGGCCCCGCGCGACAGCTTGAGGATCTGCTTGATCGGCAAGGTCGTGGAACCGAGCGCGATGGTGCATTCGACCGGGACATCATTGAGTACGGACATGGCGACAAACTCCTTGCCCGTATTCTAGGAAGAAAAGTCCTGCCCCCCGCCCCGGGCTAGGCAATATTTTCCTATCAGTAGTGTGTCAGCGCCGCTCGGCGCACCACAACCGGGGCCACACCATGTCTCTTGATAGTTCGATCGGCGTTTCTGCAGCAGGGCTTCGCGCCCAGAGCCTCCGCATGCGTGTAATCGCCGAGAATCTGGCGAATGCCAATTCCGTCGCCGATACGCCCGGCGGCGATCCCTACCGGCGCAAGGTGCCGACCTTCCGCGCCGCGATGGATCGGAACAGCGGTGCGACCACGGTCGAAATCACCGGCATTCAGGCCGATCAGTCCGACTTCACGAGGGTTCACCAGCCCGGAAATCCGGCCGCGGATGCCGATGGCTATGTGAAGATGCCCAACGTCAACTCGCTGATCGAAAGCGCGGACATGAAGTCTGCCCAGCGATCCTACGAAGCCAATCTCAACGCCATCGAAGCGGCGCGCAGCCTGACGATGCGCACGATCGATCTCCTCAAGTAAGGAACGCCCAGATGTCCATCAGTGCTTATGACGCAGCGACCGCCTATGGCGGAGGTCTTGGCGGAATTCCCGTTTCCAAGCCCGGCGGACTTGCCGGCAAGGCCGCCCCCGGCGGCGAGGATGGCAGCTTTGGCGATCTGGTTTCGGGGCTCGTCGCCGACACCTCGGGCAAGCTGCATGCGGCCGAGCAGGCGAGCATTCGTCAGGTCGCCGGCAAGGGCGATCTGATCGACGTGGTCACCGCCATCGGTGCCGCCGAAACCGCTCTCGATACGGTGGTTGCCGTGCGCGATCGCGTGGTCAGCGCCTATGGCGAGATCATGCGGATGCAGATCTAGTCGCGATCGGGCAGCGAACATGAGCTCTACCGACGCCATCCAGATCGCCCATGCGGCGCTGATCGTGATCCTCACGATCAGCGGCCCCATGCTGTTCACCTCGCTGGTGATCGGTGTGGCGATCGGCCTGTTGCAGGCGCTTACGCAGATTCAGGAGATGACGCTCACTTTCGTGCCCAAGCTGTTCGTGATGGGCTTCGTCCTGCTGTTGTGCCTGCCGATGATCGGCGATGCGATGGGCAATTTCATGGCGCAAGTCTCCGACCGGATCGTGGCCGGCTGAGGCAATGGGAGATTTGCCCGTACAGGTGGAAGGCTTTCTGGTGGTATTCGCCCGTTTGGGGGCGATGCTGATGGTTTTGCCCGCTTTCTCCGATGATGCAGTACCCGGGCGCATCCGACTGCTGGTTGCGCTGGGCATTTCGCTCGGCTTGTTCGGCATGTTGGGGCCGCAGGTGCCTGCCACGGGCAACGCCGTTAGCCTGGCGGCGACCGCGTTCGCAGAGCTGCTGACGGGGCTGGCGCTGGGTGCGATCGTCCGGATCATGTTTCTCGCGATCACCATCGCAGGCTCGATCATCAGCCTGCAAACGGGCCTGACCTCTGCGGTGATGCCCGATGCGGCGCTGGGCGGGCAATTACCGGTGATCGCCAAGCTGGTCAGCGTGGCGGCGGTTATCGTGTGCTTTTCGCTCGGCGTGCATCACCTTTGGATCGCCGCGATGGTCAATAGCTACCTCGTCTTCCCGGTCGGCGGTCTGCCGCCTGCTGCCGATTTCGCGCAGCTGGCGATCGCGACCACCACCCGATCGATGGAGCTGGGCTTTTCGCTCGCCGCGCCGCTGGTGGTCTACGGCATCGTGTTCAACGTCGCGCTCGGCCTTGCCGCGCGACTCGCGCCCACCATCCAGGTGTTCTTCATCGCCCAGCCGCTCAACATCCTGCTCGGCCTTGCACTGTTCGGCGCGACGCTGGGCGCGGTGCTGATGGGCTTTGCGATGGCGATGGCGGAATGGGTTCAGCAGGGCTGGGTCTGATCAATGTCGCAATCCGATTCTGGCGAGAAGACGCACGACCCAACCGACAAGAAGCTCGACGATGCGCGCAAGAAGGGCGAGGTCGCCAGCGCACCGGAGATGCGCCACGCGAGCATGTTCGTCGCCGCGATCGTGGTGATGGGCGGGATGGGAGCGTGGTCGGTCTCGCGCATGCTGACGGTCTTCGTGAGCCTGTGGGGCGGGGCGGACGAACTGGACGTTCGCGGCAGCGGTCAGACCTTTGCCGCCATGCTGATGGGCCAGGTCGGGCTTGCACTTGGTCCGCTGCTGGGGATGCTGCTGTTCTTCGCCCTGCTTACGCTGTTCCTGCAAGGGCGGCCCACGCTGGCCCTCTCGCGCCTCAAGATTAAGTGGAGCAAGGTTAACCCCGGCTCGGGCCTGAAGCGCATGTTCGGCAAGCAGGGCCTGGTGGAGTTTGCCAAGACGCTGGCGAAGTTCGGCCTCGTTGCCGGGGTCGCGCTGATCGTGGTGTGGCCGCACGCGCGCGGGATCGAGACACTGGTCGGTGCGCCGTCACACGCGGTCGGCAAGGTCGCGGCGGATCTGGTGTTCCGGATGGTCAAGGCCGCGGCGATCATGGTCGCCGCGCTCGCGGCAGCCGATTTCGTCTACCAGCGGCGCGCCTTCCTGAAGAAGATGCGGATGTCGCTTCAGGAGATCAAAGACGAGTACAAGGACGCCGAGGGCGACCCGCTGATCAAGGCCAAGGTCCGTGCGATCGGCATGGAACGCGCCAAGCGGCGGATGATGACCAAGGTGCCCGAGGCGAGCGTGATCATCGTCAACCCGACCCACTATGCGGTCGCGCTGCAGTACGACCACGGCGCGATGGCGGCGCCGGTTGTGGTCGCCAAGGGCGTCGACGCAGTCGCGCTGAAGATCCGCGAAATCGCGAAAGACAACGGCATTCCAATTATCGAGAAACCGCCGCTCGCGCGTGCACTGCACGCCAGCGCCAAGCTCGATCAGCCGATCCCGGCCGAGCATTACCTCGCGGTGGCCGAAATCATCTCCTACGTGATGAAGCTTGCGCAAGGGAGGCGGTAGGAACCGCGTCTTTCTGCCCTGCCGCCGATGGCGTGGGCCTAGACCTCGATATCGAACTTCGCCAGTTCGACGCGCACGCGCAATTCGATTTCTGCAATGATCCCGGCAAGCACCGGATCGGCGGGCTGCTCGACCTGCGACACCCACTCGGCCAGTTGTTCCAGCCGTTCGGGTGTAACCTCGCCGGTGGCCAGTTCCACCTGTAGCGCTTCGAGCACATCGAGACCGTCCGAACCCTGCTCGGCCATCTGCCGGCGGCGTTCGCGGTCCGGATCATAGGCGGCAAGAGTAACCAGCATCTGCACCGAACCCAGGGGCTGGCCAGGCTGAACGGCGGGCTGCGGCGGCACTTGTGCATTGGGCACGTCGGGCTCTTCTCCGACACTGAACGTCGGAGGTTTGCGGGCGAACCCCGCAAGCAAGGCCGGGGCAGGCAAAAGCGCGCTGATCTGCACGATAAACTCCTACCAAAGTGCGATTCTTGTCCTCCTCTATTCTATAAGAAAAGGAAGCCATTTTGGTAAACAGGAGCAAGAATATGCGCATCGTGACAATGGTCGTCACAGCTTTGGCCCTGCTTCTCGCAGCGCCCGCGCAGGCCCAGTCAGGTTCGCGGATCAAGGACATCGTCGATGTCGAGAACGTGCGCTCGAACCAGCTTGTCGGCTACGGACTCGTCGTCGGCCTGGCTGGAACCGGAGACCGCACCCGCAACGTCCCGTTTACCGAGGAATCGCTGCAGTCCATGCTCGAACGCATGGGCGTGAGCGTGCGCGATATGCAGCTGCGGACCAAGAATGTTGCCGCCGTTTCCGTCACCGCGACACTGCCGCCTTTCGCCCGCGCCGGTTCGCGGATCGACGTGCAAGTTTCGGCGATGGGCGATGCGACCAGCCTGCAGGGCGGCACATTGCTCATCTCGCCGCTGCGCGCCCTGAATGGAGAGATCTTTGCGGTCGCGCAGGGGCCGCTAGCCGTATCGGGCTTCAAGGCCCAGGGAGCAGGCGCCAGCATCAGCCGCGGTGTCTCCACCTCTGCGCGGATCGCCAGTGGTGCGATCGTGGAACGCGAGGTGCCCTATGTGCTGGGCACGGCCGACAACCTTAAACTGGCGCTCAAGAACCCCGATTTCACCACCGCCGATCGTATCGTGAAAGCAATCAACCAGCGCTTCCCCGGCGCGGCGCGGATGCTCGATCCGGCCACGGTCGAGTTGGGTGGCGCGGGCGGCTATGGCGGATCGCTTCTCCAGCTCCTGCCCGAGATCGAGAACCTTCCGGTCGATGTCGATCAGCCCGCGCGGATCGTCGTGAACGAGGCCGCAGGGACGGTGGTGATGACCGCCGATGTGAGGATCAGCCCGGTCGCGATTGCGCAGGGCGGCCTGACGATCAGCGTCGCCGAAAGCCCGATCGTATCGCAGCCCGCACCGTTCTCCGACGGAGAGACGACGGTGGTACCGCGCACCCGGCTCGAGGTGGATGACGGCAGCGGCGCCTCCCTTGCCATGCTTAATCAGGGCACCTCGCTCCAGTCGCTGGTCAACGGCCTGAACCGGCTGGGCGTGTCGCCGCGCGATCTGATCACGATCCTTCATGCACTCAAGGGCGCGGGCGCTTTGCAAGCGGAGATCACCATCCAATGACGATTACAGCTTCAGCAACGCCCTTTCAGGGTCTGCCGACGGCGGTGGACAGCGGCAGATCGCCCGGCGCATCGCGCGCCGAGATCGCCCAGACGGCCGAGAAATTCGAAGCGGTTTTCCTGGGCGAAATGTCCAAGCTCATGCTCGAAAGCGTCGAACTGGGGGATGAATTCTCCGGCGGCCATGCCGAGCAGATGTTTCGCGGAATCCTTGCCGAAACGCTGGGCGCGGAAATAGCCAAACGGGGCGGCGTTGGCCTTGCTCCTTCGGTGATGGAACAGATGATCAAAATGCAGGAGGGTTCTTAATGATCGACACAATTCTCGATACCGCTCGGTCGATTGCCTCGTTGATGGACGAGGAAACCGAAGCACTCGGCCAGCGTGGACGCCTTGCCGACCACGCTGAGCTCGTCGGTGCCAAGCGGCGCCTGGTGGCGCAAATGGAAGCCGAGATCGTCCGCCTCAACCGCGAAACGCCTAACTGGCTGCGCGATCTGGACGCAGAGCAGGACGCCGCGCTGACCGAGGCGATGGGCACGCTGCAGGTCGCGGCAATGTCCAACGCAACCGTGGTCAGGCGGCAGCGTGACCTTTCCAACGATCTGATCGACGCGGTCGCGGCAGAAGCGAAGCGGCTGACCGGAAATTCCAGCTGCAGCTACCGCGACACCGGTTCGGTGACGTGGCGCCAGGACTCCAGCCCGATCTCGATCAACACCAGCCTTTGATACAATGATCCCGGCCAGCCTGGCGGCTGGCCGGGATCGCCTGATTTCTCTGACCGCTAACGGGTCGGGTCCAGAACGACATTCCAACATACACAGAGCGACCCCGGCTGGCACTGACGCCAGCCGGGGTCGCCTTGTTTTTGTTTCGAGTTAGCCGCTGCCGCGACCGGTTGCGGTCTTCAGCAGCTGCATCTGCTTGCGATAGAGGTTGGTCAGCGCGGTGAATTCGGATTGCACCGCGCCCAGCTTCAGCACCTGTTCTTCCAGCGTGACATTATTGCCGTCCGGCTTCGTCTCGACGATATTCTCGTCCAGCACGATCGCGCTGGAGCTGTGCTGGCGCGCACCGAGCGCGCGCATTTCGGAACTGATCTGGACGGTGGGCCGCGCAACGCGCGCCGCACCGCTCGCATCAACCATGCCCGCGAAACTGGGCGCTTCGACCTCGCGCGCTTTGTATCCTGGGGTATCGCCATTGGCGATGTTCTGCGCGATCACCTGCTGGCGATCCGAAAGATGCCGCATCGCGACACCAATGCCGCGCAGCAGGGCGGGGCTCGTTTCACTCATACCATGCTCCCTGGTCGGAGTTCTTAGAAGAAGCCGCCGCTATTATAGCCGACGGTCAGGCTGCTGATGCGGGCAAGCGCATCCTGATAGTTTGCGATCTGGGCGAGCTGGCGCGGGGATGCGCCGCCGGTGGAGCCTGCACCGCCGTTGACGATCGCGGCCTTCCCGGCATCCCAGTAGAGCGAGCGATAGGCGGTCTGCGTCATCGAGATCGCGCTCTTGATACGTTTCGTGGCAAGCGCCGCGCCTTCGCGGGTCGAAATATCGAGCGCATGGGTCAGGTCGAGGCCGTAACTGCCGCCCGGAACCACCTTTGGTGCGCGTTTGCTATAGGCCGGCGGCGCGACGAGCTTGGCCTCGGGCAATCCCAGCTTGGCAAGCGCGTCGCGCCCTTCGCTGCCGCTGACCAGTTCGATCGCATGGCCTGCCTTGGCCGTGATGCTGAGGGTGCGGCCGTCATCGCCGGATGGCGTGGTCACATTGGCTTTCGCACCGGTGATCCGACTGACTTTCTCTGACAGGGTCGCCAGCGTTTCGTCGGCGTCGATGGTGATCCGCCTCGCGACCCCGTCGTTCACCTTGATGGAGAACTGGTCGCCCGCGCGCAGACTGGTCTGTGCCGTCAGCAGAGTGGAATCGGTATTGTCCAGACGCCCGCGCTTAAGCCCCAGCGCACCCAGTACGGTGGACCCGCTGGTCGCTGCTGCGATGCGGACCGGCTCGGTCTTGCGGGTGGCGAGGCCGAATTGCTGGATATCGGTGATCGTGCCGGTCCCTGCATCGATCCGGGCAACGAACCCGTCGCTCGTTCCGCTTCGCGCTCCGCCAAGGTCGCCTGTGGTCCGTCCGCCAGCGTAGAGATTGCCGCCCATGAACGTGATGCTGTCCACCCGGTCGTCTGCCCCGGTGGCGATATAGCTGACATCGCTGCTGGCCAGATCGGCGCCGACTCGGGCGACGAACCCGTCGCGACCGCCCTGCATCGCGTTGAGCTGGTTGCCGGTCACCGCGCTGGAGGCCGAACCACCGATTCCGATGGTGCCGTCGGCAGCGACGGCTAGCACCCGGGCGTCGACCCGGCCCAGACCCATCGAGCCGAGATCATTGACCAGCGATGTGCTATCGATCCGTCGCAGCGTGCCGACACCGCCTTCGCTGGTGAGCGCGAGCAGCTCGCCGTTGCTACCGATCGCCAGCGCGTTGACGGTGTCGCTGCCGCCGCTGTCGATCCGGCGGCGTTCGCGCAGCTGACCATCGGCATCAAGGCGCGCGATGAAGGCATCGCCGCCGCCCGTCGCACCGCGCCCGCCGACGAAGATCGAACCGTCTGCGGCAACCGCAAGCGCGTTTGCGCTGTCACCGCCGACCGCGCGGATGACGGTAGAGGACAGTTCCGCGCCGCTCGCGTCGAACCGTGCGACCAACATGTCACCATCGGTGTTGGCTCCATCGAAGCCGCCCGTCACCGTGCCGGCAACTACGATCTGCCCATCCGGGCCAAGGGCGACAGCCGCGCCGCTGGCAGAGCCGCTGGCCCCGAGCGCGCGTTGCCAGACGACTTCGCCTTCGCTGTCGAGCTTGGTGAGGAACAGGTCTTGCGACCCGGCGACCCGATTGGAATCGAGATCGCCCGAAGTCGTGCCGACGACGAAGCTGGAGCCGTCGGCGGCAGTGACGACCGATTGCGCAGTCGTGGCGGCAAATCGCTCCGTCGAAGGCGGTTCGACGCCCTTGATCGGCGCATATTTCGGCGCATTCAGCGCCGCGCGTTCACTGGCAAGGCGGTCGAGCCCGGCGATCTGGGACAGCGTCGAGCGTTCGGCGGACCCGGCGGGATCGGATATGCGCATCACCTGCGTCGATGCAGGGGCGTCAGGATCGGTCTGGCCGGTGACCACCATCAGCGCGTCGGGTGCATCGATCTGGTCGATGGACACCTCTTCCAGCCCTGGGTTTTCGATCTTGTAGCCCCAGCTTCCGGTGCTCTTGTCCGGCACGAAGCGCACCAGCCAGCGAGGCACCGGATTGCCACTCGCATCGAGATTGACGCTGCCATCGGGTGCACGCAGAGGTACCGCGGAAATCGCATCGTTGATCGAACCCGAAATCGAATCCAGCGTCGGCGGTTGCGGCCCTCCGGCGAGGTCGACATTGATCGTGTCGCTCGCATCGCCGCGTCGGATGGTGATGGCGAAGCTTTCCGTCCCTGTAAGCGCCGTCAGTGGCGCATCGCGCGCTTCGGCCACGCCCTTGCCCGCGATCGTGCCGATCGGGGCTGCCGGTGCGATCGCCACGGATCGCGCGCTGGTGCTGGGCTCGTCGAAGGCCAGCGCCAGCTTCTCGCCCGGGGCTGATGCCACGAAAGCCTCCAGATCCTGCAGCCCTTTGGCGAACACGCCTTGCAGCGTCTCGCGCACGGAGTCCGTGGGCCCGGCGGCGGCGGCTTCTGCGAGCATGCGCAGCCGGTCGAGCGCGCGGTAGGTGGTGAAGGCGGTGGCCACGTCGTCCGGGAGCTTGCGGCCCGCGGAAGGCCCTGCATCGATGATCGAAGACATCCGGCGGATGGCGGAGACCTGGGACGATAGCGAACCTCTGGACTCCGGCAGTTTCCAGGGCGGCGTGGTTTCCGGCGTGGTAAAGCCCGCTTTTGCCCGGCGCACTGCCAGCGTCTCGAACCCGCCCGAGCCGCCGGGCGAGAACATCGTGAAACTGTTCGTTCCGCTAAGCAGGCTGAGGCCTGCGAGGCTTGAGTTGAGGTTCGTCGTCACCTTCTTGCTGTGTCCGTCCGATCGGCTGTTGGTTCCTCTATAATAGAACGAGCGCTGCCATCATGCGGGATGGACGCTGGGATTTCTTTCTCTGGGGAACTGACATGACCATGGCCGCCAATCTCGTGGAGCCAGCCGAGCTCAAGAAATATTCGGGGCCGCAGCGTGCTGCCGCGCTGATGCTCGCGCTTGGCCAGGAACACGGAGCGCCGATCTGGGAGCAGCTGAACAACGACGAGATCAAGGAGCTATCTGCCGGGATCGCCCAGCTTGGCCGATTGCCGGCCGTGGCGGTGGAGCATCTGCTGGTGCAGTTCAGCAGCGAAGTCTCCAGCATGTCGTCGCTGCACGGATCCTACGAGACGACCGAGCGCCTGCTTGCCGGAATTCTTGGAGAAGACAAGGTCAAGGAGATCATGGAGGACATCCGCGGTCCTTCCGGCCGCACCATGTGGGACAAGCTGTCGAACGTGAACGAAGCAGTTCTCGCAGCCTATCTTCGCAACGAATACCCGCAGACCGTGTCGGTGATCCTGAGCAAGCTGCGCGCCGAACACGCAGCACGGGTACTGGCCGAACTGCCCAGCGACTTCGCCACCGATGTCATCCAGCGGATGCTGCGAATGGAGCCGGTCCAGAAGGAAATCGTCGCCGAGATCGAGCAGACGCTCAAGAGCGAGTTCATGACCAATCTGGCCCGCTCGCAAAAGCGCGACCCGCACGAGATGATGGCCGAGGTCTTCAACGCGCTCGACCGGTCCGCGGAGGAGCGAATGCTCAGCGCGCTCGAAGAGTGCAACGCCGAATCGGCTGAGCGCATCCGTGCACTGATGTTCACCTTCGAGGATCTGGGCAATCTCCTGACGGCCTCGATCGCAACGATCGTGAAGAACGCCGACAAGCGCGAAATGGCACTGGCGCTGAAAGGCGCCCCTGAGGAAATACGCCAGCTGTTCCTGGGCGCGATGACCGAGCGAGCGGCCAAGATGCTGCGCGAAGACATGAGTGCGATGGGCCCGGTGCGCGCGCGCGAATGCGATGAGGCGCAAGCCGCGCTCGTCCGTCTGGCCAAATCACTCGCCGACCGGGGAGAGATCGTTCTGGTGGATCCCAAGTCCGACGAATCGATGATTTACTGATCTTATGACGGTGCAAGATCATAACCTGCACGTCAGGCCCTTCGGCTTCGACCGCACCTTTGCGATGCCGGTTCGCGAACCGGCGCGGCAATATCGGCGCAAGACCGACGCGGCCGAGCTGGCGCAAGATGTAGAGACCCTGCGAAGACAGATCGCCAGGATCGAAGAGGGTCACGCGGAAGAACTGGCGCGGACCAGAACCGAAGCGTTCGAGGCCGGGTGCAACCATGTGCGCGCAGAACGCGAGGCGGCGATCCTGTCGGCGCTGGATGCGGTGCAGGCATCGCTGGACGAGCTATCCGAGCAATCCGGAGAATTGCAGGCGCAGGCCGAAGCCGATGCGATCGAGGTCGCCTTCGCGGCGGCCGAAGCGCTGGCCGGGCAGGCTGTTGCGCAGCAGCCCGGTGGCGCGGTGGACGAAGCCATCGGACGCGCGCTCGTACAGGTCGCCCGGGGGCAGGAGATCGATGTAAAAGTCCACCCGGACCTGGTCGAGGATATCGAGGCACGGATGGCCGAGCGGCAGAGCCGCGATCGCCGTCGCCTGGCGCTGGTCGTGTCCGGCGACGCATTGCTCGCCCCCGGCGATGCCGTGCTTCGCTGGGATCGTGGCGGGGTGATCGTGGATGCGCAGAGCCGCCGCCAGGCGGTGCTGGACGAGCTTGCTCCGCTGATGAAGCAGGCACCCGACTGACCCCGCGCGCCGGGCTTTTGTACACCCGGCAAAAATTTCCCATCGGCAAAAAATGCCGCCCCGCAGCCCTTCTATAATAATCCCGAGAGCCGACGATTTTGTCGGCGCAATCCTACGGGGTCACCTTGGAAGCACTGCGCAACTTTGCCGGACAACTCGGGCCACGCCGGGTGCTGTTGATGGGCGGCGTGGCGTTCGCGCTGTTCGCCGCATTGGCTGCGGTCGCGATGAGTGGCGGCTCGTCCGACAAGATGGGCTATCTCTATACCGATCTCGACCCCACGGCGGCGCAGGCCATTACCGAGAAGCTGCGCGCGCAGAACGTGCCGTACTCGCTTTCGGGCGACGGCACCGCGGTGATGGCCCCGGAAAACCGCCTTCCCGAACTGCGGATGAGCATGGCGGGCGAACAGCTGGGCGGTGCGATCGGCTATGAGGTGCTCGATACCCAGCAGGCTTTCGGCGTGTCGTCTTCTCGCGAGAAGATGAACGAAACTCGCGCAATCGAGGGCGAGCTTGGGCGCTCGATCGCCACCTTGCAGTCGATCGTCAATGCCCGGGTGCATCTCGTCATGCCGGAACGCGCGCTGTTCGCGCCCGAAGCGCGTAAGGCGAGCGCGTCTGTCACGGTCAAGACCCGCGGCAAGCTGTCGTCGGGCAATGTCGAGGCGATCCGCTATCTGGTCGCCGCGGCCGTGCCCGAACTGTCGCCGGAATCGATCTCAATCGTCGATCAGACGGGTGCTTTGCTGGCGCGTGCCGGAGAAGCAGGCGAGGCTGGCGCGAGCCAGGCCGACGAACGCCAGGTTGCCACCGAGGCGCGCATCCGCAGCCAGATCGAGGCGCTGATCGAACCGATCGTGGGTGTGGGCAAGGTCCGCGCGGAAGTCTCCGCCGAAATCGACCGCGATCAGACGCGCGAAGAGTCGGAAGTGTTCGATCCGGACACGCAGGTGATCGCCCGCCAGATCTCGGTCGAATCCGGTGATCAAAACCGTGAAAACGCTGGTGCTACGCCGGGTGTAACCGTTGGCGCGCAGCTCCCCGAGGGCGGCGATGTGATGGGTGGGGGTGGTGACACCCGCGAGAGCGCCCGCAACGAGACTTCGGAAGATATCACCTTCCAGAACAGCAGCCGTCGCACCTTGACCACCCGCACACCGGGCAAGGTTTCGCGGCTGACCGTGGCGGTAATGGTCGATGGCGGCGAACAGGGCCTTCCCGCGCCGCAGGTGCAGCGCCTGACCCGGCTGGTCGAGAACGCCGTCGGCTATGATGCAGAGCGCGGCGACAGCGTGATCGTCGAAAGCATGCCTTTCGCTCAGCCCGACGAAATTGCCGATGCCGAAGGAGACTTGTGGTCCAGCCTTCCGCTTGGTCAGCTTTTCGATCTGGGCAAGCTGCTGGTGATCGCCGTGGTCGGCCTGTTCGTCCTGCGGATGCTCCGTCCCAAGAACGTGCCTGCATCCGCCGCCGGTCAACTGCCGTCTCCCGACCAGGAGGTGATCGACCTGACGCCCGAGGGGCGGGGCGGCGAGCAACTCGAAAATAATGGGACACCGGCGCTGAGCGGGCCCGAACTGGATGACGAAATCGCGCTCGCCCAAGTCGAAGGCAAGCTCAAGGCCTCGGCGCTTCAGAAAATCGGCGATGCCGTTGCCGCCAGCCCTGCCGAATCCGCCGCCGTCGTTCGCCAATGGCTCAGTGCCTGAAGGATACTTTGATGACCGAAATGGACAATGACATCGCCGCCGCTCAGATCGAGCAAAATGCAGAAGCCTTCGTAGACCTGCCGTCTCTTGGAGAGACCGCCGCGCCCGAACCGCTGGAAGACCTGGCCGTGTACGAGGGTGACGGCAGAGAGATTGGGCTCGACGCGGTCCACGAAGTGCCGGTCAAGATGCAGGCCGTGCTGGGCCGTGCCCGGATGACGGTCTCCGAGCTGATGCATATCGCTCCGGGCCGCGTGGTCGAACTGGATCGTAAGGTTGGCGAGCCGGTCGACATTTTCGTGAGCAATCGGCTGATCGCCCGTGGCGAGGTCGTGCTGATCGACAAAGCGCTGGGCGTGACCCTGACCGAGATCGTGCACGAAGACGACTGATGAACGGATATGTCTCTACTCCGGTGCGCATGACTCTGGTCGGCGCGCAGCATTCGATCTTCCGCCAGGCCGCACAGATGGCGCGCGAGACGGGCGCCCTCGTCACCATGGCGGATGATGAGCGCTCGGCAATGGCCCTGCTGCGCCGCTCTGGCGGGGATCTGGTGATGATCGACGTGGCGCTGGACGTGCCCGGGTTCATCGCCGCGCTGCGCGCCGAACGGATCGCGGTTCCCACGATCGCCTGCGGTATTGATGCCAGCGCCCAAAGGGCCGTGGCCGCCGTGCGCGGTGGCGCGCGAGACTATTTGCCGCTGCCGCCCGACCGCGACCTGATCGCAGCGGCCATTCTGTCCGTCGCGCGCCCCTCTCGGCAGATGATCGGCGCGTGCGAGGCGATGCGGCAGGCGATGGAGTTTGCGAAGTCGATGGCCGCCACCGCCGCGCCGATCCTGATCCGCGGGGAGCCGGGAACGGGTAAGGAAGTCATGGCCCGACTGGTGCATGCCAGCTCGGGCAGGGCAGGCCATTTCGTGACCGTCGAGTGCCACGGCGTCTCGCCCGAAATGCTCGAATCCGAGCTGTTCGGTCACGAGCCCGGAGCCTTCCCGGGCGCGGTCGCGCGCCGGGTGGGGCGGGTCGACGAGGCGCAAGGCGGTACGATATTCCTGCGCGGTGTAGAAGCACTTAGCCCGGCCTTGCAGGCGCGGTTGCTGGACGTAGCGCAAGCGCGGCCGGCCGGCTGCAGCACCGTGCCGGCGAGCTCCCGCCAAGGCGCGCGTCTGATTACCAGTTCGACCTGCGATCTCGCTTCGCTGGTCGAGCACGGCCGGTTTCGCGCCGACCTCCACGCCCGGCTGGGCCTGGCCGAGATCGGCATGCCGCCGCTGCGCGCGCGGGGCGAGGACATCATGACCCTGGCCCGCCACTTCGCGCGGCAGTTCGCGGATCTCTACGATGCTCCAGAGCTCGATTTCGATGACGAGGCGCGCCAGGTGCTCGCAGGCTATCCCTGGCCCGGTAATGTGAGCGAGCTGGAAACGACGGTCCATCGCGCCATCCTGCTTGCGCGGTCAGGCACTATCGGACCCGAGGCGCTCGTGCACTCCGACGGTTCGCCGATCAAGCCGGCCTATCCGGACGATGAAGACGGCCTCCATGTCGAACAGCTGGTCGGACATACGGTCGCCGAGGTCGAGCGCGAGCTGATCCTGCACACGCTGGAACGGTGCGGCGGCAATCGCACCTCCGCCTCCTCGATCCTTGGTATCTCGGTGCGCACCATGCGCAACAAGATCAACAGCTTCGTGCAGGCGGGCATTCCCGTCGCGCCGTGCAAATAATGTCTTCGTAACAGGTCGCCCGTTTCATGCCGCAGAATCTGACCAGCTTCCTCGAACGCATCGGCGCCAACCGCGATCTCGCGCTCGCGATCGGGGTGATCGGCATCATCGCGATGCTGATCCTGCCGATGCCGGCATGGCTGCTCGACTTCGGTCTCGCGATCTCCATCACGCTGTCGGTGATGATCCTGATGACCTCGCTGTTCATCGAAAAGCCGCTGCAGCTTTCCGCCTTCCCGACGATCCTGCTGATCGCGACAATGCTGCGGCTGGGCCTCAACCTCGCCTCGACCCGGCTGATTCTGGGTCACGGGCACGAGGGGCCGCAGGCGGCAGGCGGCGTGATCGGGGCCTTCGGGCAGTTCCTGATGGGCGGCGAGACCGTTATCGGGCTGACCATCTTCATCATCCTCGTGGTCATCAACTTCGTCGTCATCACCAAGGGTGCCGGGCGTATCGCAGAGGTCGCCGCGCGCTTCAGTCTCGATGCGATGCCCGGCAAGCAGATGGCGATCGACGCCGACCTGGGCGCAGGGATGATCAACGAGGAACAGGCACGTGCGCGGCGGCAGGAGCTGGAGGCCGAGAGCGGCTTCTTTGGCGCAATGGACGGTGCCTCAAAGTTCGTGAAGGGCGATGCCATCGCCGGGTTGCTGATCACCGCGATCAACGTGATCGTGGGCCTCGTGGTCGGCGTGGCAATCCACGGCGTCGAATTCGGGGAAGCCTTCACCACCTACACACTGCTCACTGTCGGCGACGGGCTTGTGAGCCAGATTCCGGCGCTGATCGTCTCGACCGCAGCGGGCCTGCTCGTCTCCAAGGGTGGTATGTCGGGCAAGACCGGCAACGCACTGGGCGAGCAGCTGGGCCGCTATCCCAAGGCGTTCGCCATGGTGTCCATTCTGATGGGCGCCTTCGCGCTGATACCGGGCTTCCCCTTCCTGCCGTTCGCCCTCGTCTCGGCAGCCAGCGGCTATTACGGCTGGTGGGCCAGCCGCAATCACAAGCAGCAGCTCGAGCGCGAACAGGCCGAGAAGGCGCAGGCCGAGATCGCGTCGGCGGAAACCGAAGAGCCCATCGCCAATACCATCGCCATCGACGCGGTGCGGGTCGAACTGGGCTATGGTCTGCTGCCGATCATCAAGGGCTCGGCGGCCGAGCCGCGCCTCGACGATCAGGTGCGCGCGCTGCGCCGCCAGATGGCGACCGATTACGGTTTCGTGCTGCCTGCGGTGCGGATCATCGACAATATGGGGCTGGGCGCGCACGACTACCGCGTCTTCATCCGCGAGACCGAGGTGGCGGCGGGCGAGCTGCGGCTCGACAAGCTGATGGTCATCAATCCGGGCGGGGGCGATGTCGGCCTGCCGGGCGATCCTGCGCAGGAGCCGGTGTTCGGCCTGCCCGCGCTGTGGATCGATCGCGAACTGCGCGACGAGGCCGGCCTGCGCAATCTGACCGTGGTCGACTGCGGGACCATCGTGACCACCCATCTGGCGGAGCTGGTGAAGGACAATATCGCCGAGCTTCTGTCCTACACCGAAACGCAGAAACTGCTGAACGAAGTGCATACCGACGCAGAGAAGCTGGTCGCCGACCTGGTCCCTGCCAAGATCAGCATCTCGGGCATCCAGCGGATCCTGCAGAACCTGCTCGCCGAAGGGGTCTCCGTGCGCGACATGGCCACCATTCTGGAAGCGATTGCCGAAACCGCTCCGCTGACGCAGAACCTGACCCAGATCACCGAGCATGTTCGCGCGCGGCTGGCCCGGCAGATCTCTGCCCAGCAAACCCGCGATGGCTACATCCCGATCCTGACCCTGTCGCCCGACTGGGACCAGCAATTTGCCGAGAGCATCATCGGCGACGGGGACGATCGCCACCTCGCGATGGCTCCGTCCAACCTGCAGCGCTTCATCACCCAAGTGCGTGAACTCTACGACACGCTGGCCGCGAGGAACGAGATTCCCTGTCTTCTCGTCAGCCCGTCGATCCGCCCGTTCGTGCGCTCGATCATCGAGCGGGTGCGTCCGGCAACCGTGGTTCTCTCGCAAAACGAGATCCATCCGCGCACCCGCGTTCGCTCGGTTGGCAGCATCGGCCAACAAAATGTGCTCGAAGCGCCCTGATCGCTTTCATCATCCTATAATGCTCTTAGGCGCCCCCCGGGCGAAAGGACCGCATGACCCAACTCCTCTCGCTTGTTCCCGGCAACAGCTCCCCTTCTGGATTGTCTGGGGGCGCCGCCCCATTCACCGCGCAAGGCCCGTCCTTTGCGGCATTGCTGACTGCGCCTTCGTTGCAGCAGGCAACGCAGCTGACCGGATTTGCAGGCCAGCGCAATGCGCCAGCCGTGATCCTCGACAGTAGTAGCCAGCAGCTTGCTCGCCCGGGTTTGGTCCCGGGCCAGATGGCCGCTGCGTCCGTCATGACGGGGCCGGCATTGATGCCCGATTCCGCGATGCCGCCCGTGACGACCACTGTCGCGGCTGGCGTGTCTGCCCAGGCGGTCGATGCGCCGCTTGCCGATGATCCTGCGCAAAGCGCCATGCAGCTTGCCGATCTCCAGCCTTCCGGAGAGGGCGAGGGCTTGCCGACGTCGCCGAGCGTCCAGGCCGAGGGCGACCCCGCGACTGAGCCGGATGAACAGGTGCACGACGCAGAGCCCATCTCGCAGCCCAATCCCGCTCGGCCCGATCCGATCGCGCAACCGGTTGCGCAGGCAACCGAGCAGGCTCTCGAACAGCCAGCCTCGCCTGTCGTGGAAACCGGCGAAATCGCGATCGAACAAGCGCCCGTTCAGACGGATGCGGAGCCTGTGCCGTTGGACCAGCCCGAGAGCGATCCCGACGCCGCTCCAAGCGCGGATGATACGCAGGGGACGGCTGGCGTTGTTGTGGCGATGGCCGCAGACGGCGTGGTCGAGCCCCTTCCTGCGATCGCCGCGCGGCAGCCTTCGGTGGTTCCGGATGAGCCCACAGGTGATCATGTCGCTCAGGACGACAGCGACGTTACAGTGTTTGCGCGTGATACTCGCCAGGCACCCGACGCCGCTTCGCCTCGCCCCACGACAACCAGGGCAACGGACAACGGCAGTACTCGCGACTTTGCCCAGCTCGTTAAAGAGAATGGCGCAGATGCCGCCGCCCCTGCGGGTGAAGGTGGGGAGGGCACGGCGGACACGCTGGCCCAGACCCGCCTCGATCCTGCCAAGCCGGCTCTCGAGACGGTCAAACACGCCGCGCCGGCTCCCGGAACCGTCTCTGCCCGGCCGGGAGAGATCGGACACCAGCTTGGCGTCGAAATCGCCCGGCGCAGTCTCGATGGCCGTGACAGCCTGACCATTCGACTCGATCCGGCGGAAATGGGCGAAATCCACATCCGCCTGCAGTTCGATGACAAGGGAACCATGCGCGCGCATGTGAGCGCAGAGAGCAGCGTGGCGCTGGAAATGCTTCGGCGCGATAGCGGCGATCTGGTCCGCGCGCTGGGCGATGCCGGCGTTCGCACCGATGCGCAGTCATTCCAGTTCGAAGCGCGCAGCCAGGGCCGCGGGGACCAGCAAGGTCAGCAGAACCGCCCCGAAACCCAGCCCGGTACGGACAATACACTCGCCGACGCCGATGACGACGCGCAGCCTGCCCGCGCGAAGCTGCTCGGCAGCGGAAGCCTAGATCTCTTCGCTTGAGGACCAAGACATGACAGCAATTTCTTCGCTTACGCCCGGCGTGCAGGGCAATACCGGCAGCAGCGCGGCAGGAGCCGAGCTGAACGCCAATTTCGACATGTTCCTGAAACTGCTGACCACGCAGATGCAGAACCAGGATCCGCTCGATCCGATGGAAACCTCCGAATATACCCAGCAGCTGACGCAGTATTCGCAGGTCGAGCAGTCGATCCAGCAAACCGCTGCGCTGAAGGATATTCTCTCCGCGCTTTCGACGCAGGATCTCGCCCAGTCGGCGAACTTCCTGGGTCAGCGCGCCGAACTCGGCAGCGGCACCGCCGGCCTATCCGGCGAAACGCCCGCGCAGTGGGCCTGGCAGGCCGATCGCCCGATCGAGAGCCTGACCGCGACGATTACCGATGCACGCGGACGCGTGGTCGAGACGCGCGAGCTCGATCCGGCGAATGCGGGCAATTTTGCCTGGGATGGTGCTCTCTCCGCCGGCGGATCGGCTCCCGAGGGCGCCTATACGCTTTCGCTTAGCGCGTTGGATGCCGCTGGTCAGGAAGTGCCCGTCGGCATTCGCAGCACCGGAATTATCGACGAGGTCGCCACCCGCAATGGCGCGGTGGTGCTTGGGATTAATGGCCTGAGCTTCCCGACAGCAGCGCTGGTCCGTGTGGTCGCGCCGGAATAATACTCCGACGGGCGCCAGAGAGCCTGCAAATCCTCTATAATCAAAGTAGCCCGGCAGTTCTCCAGTCTCCCTCTGCCGGGCCCGACTTCCGGGGCGCTTCCCACCTCCCTCTCCCGGCGTAAAGACACTGGTTCCCGTCTTTCGCTCGCCCCGGAGGTCAATCTTCTCCCAGCGCAACATCACAGGCTTGCCGGGTGATAACCGCTCGCAATGTGAGACGTTCTATCGCATTGGCCCCCGTGCCCGCGCCGACCCTGTTCACGTCCGCGCCAGCGCCACTGCTCTCAAGCCTGGAACGGCCTGTTCACAGCGCCCCGTGCTTACCCGAGCTCATCTGTGCCAAGCGCCCTGTCGTCAGTGAAGGTAGGACTGCCGGCCCCGGCCCAGCTCACGTGCATGCGCGCACACGATGCACAATTCGGCGTACACGCGATCCCACAATGCCAGGACTATCCTGAGCGGTTCTTCAGCATTGAGCTGGTCGATGATCACCGCTGCCTCGGGCTCGGGCTCCAGCTGGAAACGGGTCGGGAAGGCGCCGCCGATCTCTTCTTCGGGCATGGTGCCCGGTACGGCCAAGCGGGCCGACATGATGTAGCCGAGCAGGATGTCCGCGCCGTAGGCATCGAGCATGACCTGACCCGACTGCGGGGCATTGGGTCGATCTATCAGGATCAGGGCACCGCCAGGATGCGGCTCTACGCTGATCCGCACAACCTCGCCGTAGGGGTCGGCAATTTCGCGGATGCGGGGGAAATTGGTCGCCAAGGGTAAGGATACCTGCCTGATGTTCTTGCTGCCGCATTCGGCAGCGTCGGCGGTGCTTCATGCATCGCGCGACGGGAAAACAAAAGGGGCCGGACTTGCGCCCGGCCCCAGGTGGCCTTCCCCCCGAAAGGGGAAGGACTTCGTCGACCGATTAACGGAAGAGCGAAGTGATCGTCTGCGGCGCCTGGTTGGCGATCGACAGAGCCTGGACACCCAGCTGCTGCTTGACCTGCAGGGCCTGCAGCTTGGCCGATTCCTTGGCCAGATCGGCGTCGACAAGGTTGCCGATGCCGCTCTCGATCACGTCGGACAGCTTGCTGTTGAAGGAAAGCTGCCCTTCGATCTTGCGCGATGCCGAGCCCAGAGTGCTCAGCGTCGACGTCACCGTGGAGGTCACGGTGTCGATTTCGGTCAGTGCAGTATCGGCATCGGCTTTGGTGCCGAGGCCGGTGCCAAGGGCGGTGGTGACGTTGGTTTCGAAGGCCTGGTTGGCCACGCCGATCGTGCTCGTGGTATCGAGCGACTGCAGCGCGGAAACCTTACCGGTCGAGGTTGCGTCATCCTTCAGCAGGTTCGTGCCGTTGAACTCCGACGAAGCGATGATCGTGGTGATCTGCTCCTTCAGGGCCGTGTAGTCGGCATTGATCGCGGTACGGCTTTCAGCATCCAGGCCGTCATCCGACGCCTGAATGGCCTTTGCCTTCATCTGATTGAGGACGTCGGAGATCTGCTCCGCACCCGCAATCGCCACATCGACGGTGCTCTTGCCTCGGTTAAGCGAGGAATTGACCGCCGAGAGACCACCCACGTCGCCGCGGAGAGACTGCGCAATCGTGAACGATGCTGAATCGTCCTTGGTCGATGCGACGTTCAGCCCGGTGTTGATGCGGCTCTGAACCTGCGACAGACCCTTGTTGGTCTGGTTCAGGCTCTGCAGAGCTGCCATCGCGCCGGTGTTGGTATTGACTGAGAACGCCATTTTTCATTTCCTTCTTGGATAGGCGAACCGCATTCTGCGGTCCCGGCCAGAAGCGCTGGCCACGACGCCCGACAAAAACTGCGGTGCGCCTTTCATTCTGGAAAGAAATGGCACTCCATCCCAAGCGGATCGGCAGATATTTTTGCCTGCCGATCCGCCCCCTGAACATCAGAACGGGAACAGCGCTTCGTAGATCTGCTGGCCCCAACGCGCCTGCTGCACGTCGGTCAGCTGGCCGCGACCACCATAACTGATCCGCGCCTCGGCGATCTTGCCGTGCTGGATCGTGTTGCCCTTGGCGATGTCCTGCGGGCGCACGATTCCGGTCACGATCAACTCGCGCAGCTCGAAGTTGACGCGCATCTCCTGACGTCCTCGGATCACCAGATTGCCGTTGGGCAGCACGTCGGTGACGATCGCCGCCATCGTCATGTTGATCGTCTCGCTGCGGGTGGTGCGGCCCTGACCGCCCGAGGCCGAGCTGGACGTTGCATCGACCGCCTGGGCAGGATTGCCGGGGAGCAGGTCCTGCAGGCCAAGCAGCGCCCCGATGCCCATGCTTTCGGAGCCGTTGCGCGAGCGCGAGGTCGTATTGCCGAACTCGGCCTTGTCGGCGATGTTGATTTCGACCGTCAGGATGTCACCGACGCGTGAGGCGCGCTGATCTTGAAATAGTTCGCCTGCGCCTGCGCGAAACAGCGAGGCGCTGGGCGCCGCGGCCGGTGCAGCCGTTGCCGACGGAGCCGGACCGCGCAGTCGTGCCGGGGCCGTGCTGGCGATCGACGGTTCGTAGGCCGGGGCCGTGAATTCCTCGACCGGTGACATGGCAGGTGCCCTGCCGACGTTCTTGAGGCGGTCCACTGTGCCGCAACCCGACAGTAGCGACGCTGTAACGGCGATCGTAACGACTTTTCTCATCCGAATTTCCTTGGCTTGTGGCTCACGGCGCGAGCACACGTACGACGCCCGCGTCTTCGACCACGCCCTGAAGCGTCTGATTGGTGGCTTCGCTGAACACGCGCACTTGCTCGCCCAGGGCGGCATCACCCAGCGCGCGGCCAAGCACGGTGATCGTCAACGCGCCTTCGCGCAGGCTGATCTTGACGGCCTCGCCCCGTTTGACCAGCCGTGGTTCGGCCAGATCGCTCGCACGCACCGGCAGCCCCGCACGCAGCGTGCGTCGGGCCTCCATGCCCGCAGCTTGCTCTGCAGGAATGCTTCCCCGGGCCTGCGCTGCGGTGATCTCTTCGGGCGCGAAGTCGCGCTCCGAAACCAGCTCGCCGCGCTGTATCTGGCGGGTAAGGACATCTGCCACGACCCCATCGCTCGTGCTCTGGGCATGGAGCGTGGCGCACGGCAGCAGTGCGAGCCAGGCCAACAGCGGGGAGGAGAGTAGAAATCGCCGGGCCATCAGCGCAGCTGGCTCGTCGTGCCGAGCATTTCGTCGGCGGTCTTCACCACCCGGCTGTTCATCTCATAGGCGCGCTGCGCGGTGATGAGCGCGGTGATTTCCGCGACCGGATTGACGTTGGAGGCCTCGACGAACCCCTGTGCCACGCTGCCGAAGCCGGGTTCGCCCGGAGGCGCGATGGTCGGCTCACCCGAGGCTGCGGTGGCCAGGAACAGGTTGTCGCCCTTGGCTTCCAGTCCCGCTTCGTTGACGAACGAGGCGAGTTCGATCTGACCAACGGTCTGCATTTCAACTTCCCCGGCAAGCTTGATCTGAACCTCGCCCGTGCGCGAGACTGCGACATCGACCGCGCCTTGCGGAATGGTGATGCCGGGTTCCACCACGAGGCCCTGCGAGGTGACCAGCTCGCCCTGATCGGACAGCTGGAAGGTGCCGTCGCGGGTATACGCGATTTCGCCGGTGGGCATCTGGACCTGGAAATAGCCAACCCCTTGAATCGCCAGATCGAAGCGGTTGTCGGTCTGCACCAGCGCGCCTTGCTCGGCGATGCGGTAGACACCGCCGGTGCGCACGCCCGCGCCGATCTGGATGCCCGTGGGCGCCCGCGCATCGGGCCCGCCCGCAGCCGCACCGGCGCGCGAAACCTGCTGGTAGAGCAGATCCTGGAACTGGGCGCGCTGACGTTTGAACCCGGTGGTGTTCATGTTGGCGATGTTGTTGGAGATAACGTCGACATTGGTTTGCTGCGCGAGCATGCCCGTGCCGGCGATCGAGAGCGAACGCATAGTTTCTATCCTTCCTGGATGGTGACTTGATGAGTTGGATCAGCCGACGCGGCCGAGCCGGTCGAGCGCGCGCTTGCGCATGTCGTTGAGGCTTTCGGCCATCCGCACGCTGTTCTGGTAGGACCGCAGGATGTCGATCATAGCGGTGGTTTCCACGATCGGCTGGACGTTGGATCCCTCGACCCCGCCGCTGCGAAGCTTGGTTTCCTCGGCGGCAAGAACGCGGCCCTCGGCGCCCGCGTAAAGTCCGTCGCCCTTGGGGGCGAGGCCGGTTTCATCGTCGAAAACCGTCACCGCCAGTCGGCCGAGCGCGCCGTTGGCACCCATCACGCTGCCATCGGCGGCGATGGACACGCGGCCCGCTTCTTCGGGCGGCACGACGATCGGCTGTCCACCCTCGTCGAGCAGGCGCTGGCCGCCTGCGGTGGCGAGTTCACCGGTTTCCAGAATGCTGACGAAGCCCGCCCGCGTATAGGCTGTGCCTGCCCCATCAGGCAGTTCGACCGCGAGATAGCCCGGCCCCTCGATCATCACATCAAGCGGATTGCCGGTCGGCTGGAATGCGCCGGGCGAGGTATCGTGAATGGCGCGCATGTCGAGCACGAACGACGTCGGCTTCGCCGCGTCGATGACCGCCTCGTCGGCGCGCTCCACATATTCGCGGAACAACGGCTGCTCGCGCCGGAAGCCGACGGTAGAGGTGTTCGCCAGATTATTGGCGACGATGTCCATCCGCCGCCTCAGCGCCTGTTCCTGGCTGAGCAGGACGTAAGAGGAAATATCCATCGGCTTGCCGCTCCGAAAAAACTGCTTCGAAAATCAGCACCAGGCAAATCTTGCCGGGTGACGATCCTATAATAGAGGAAAATCCCCGCCGACGTTTCGACCGCCGGCTTTTGGTAAAGAAAGGCATTCGAGCCATGACCACCGAGACGCAGGACGAGGCCAAGCCCGAAGAGGGCGCAAAAACGCCGCGCTTTTCCAAGAAGAAGAAAATCATCGCCGCCGCAGGCGCCGTACTTCTGATTGGCGGTGGTGCCGGGGCCTTTCTTATGGGCGGCGGCAGCGATGCCGAGGCAAAGGAGTCCGGGGATCATTCGGACAAGGAAGCCAAGAAGGATTCCGGTCACGGGGAGAAATCGGGTGGGGGCCACGGGAAAGAGGGCGGGAGCGGGCTGGTCGAAGTCGCTCCGCTGATGGTCAACCTGCGCACCAATGATGGCCAGGCCCGGTTCCTTAAGCTGCGTATCCTGCTGGCCCCGGGATCGCCCGAGGATGCTGCCACGATCGAAGCGAACCTGCCGATGATCATCGATCGCTATCAGCCGTTCCTGCGCGAACTGCGTCCGGAAGATCTGGCCGGATCTGCGGCGGTCTACCGGCTGAAGGAAGAGCTTCTCTTGCGCGCGGCAGACACCGTGGGCGAAGGCGTGGTCGCCGACGTTCTCATTCAGGACATGGTCCAACAGTGATGACCGACGACGATTTCGAAGAACTCGAACTTCCCGATCCCCCGGCAATGGACATGCCGGAGGGCGCGACGTTCGACCAGGCCAGCATCGATGCGCTGTTCGGCGACTCCAGCTCGGATCTGCCGCAAAAGAGCGGCCTTCGGGCGGTAATCGAATCGCGCGTCGTCAGCCACGGCCGGCTGCCGATGCTGGAGGTGGTGTGCGAACGCATGGTCCGCTCCTTCGCCACCAGCATGCGCAATCTCACATCGGACGCGATCGAGGTCTCGCTCGACGATATTGCCTCGGTTCGGTTCGGCGACTTCATGAACCGGGTGCCGCTGCCCTGCATGCTGGCCGTGTTCAAGGTGCCCGCGTGGCAGGACTACGGCCTGGTCACGATCGAGGCGAACCTGATCTACGCGGTGGTCGATGCGCTGCTGGGCGGACGCAAGGGCGCTGCCCCCCGCAAGATCGAGGGTCGTGCCTTTACCACGATCGAGACCACGCTGGTATCGAAGATGATCGACCTGGTGCTGCGTGAGTTCAGCACCGCGTTCGAACCAATCGCGCCGATCACGATGGAGTTGGAGAGGATCGAGACCAGTCCGCGCTTTGCGGCGATTGCGGGCCCCACCAATGTTGCCTCGGCCGCGACCTTCGCGGTCGATATGGACGGGCGCGGCGGAAATTTCACGATTCTGCTGCCTTTCGCCACGCTGGAGCCGGTGCGCGGCAAGCTGTCGCAGCGGTTCATGGGCGAAAAGCTGGGCGGCGATAACACTTGGCGCGATCATATGCGCAACGAGATTCTCCGAACCGAGGTGGAAATCTACACCGTCCTTGGCGAACGAGAGATGCGGCTTGCCGACGTTCACTCGCTGGAAGTGGGTCAGACGATCCCATTCGACGTGACGCCGGACGACCCCTTCGAGGTCTGCTGCGGGGGCGTGCCGCTGGCACGGGCGCAGATCGGTCGCCAGCGCAATCACGTCGCCATCGGCATCGTAGACACCATCAAACAGGGTCAATCGCAATGAGCTTCACCGTCTTCACCAATGTCATCACGGTCCTCTTCTGCATCGCGGTGCTTATCCAGAGCGTGCGGATGATGCGCAGCCTAAAGCAGGTCCGCGAGGGCCAGCTCGATCGCACGGTCGGTGCGCTCGATCTGGCCACGAGCAAGGCCCAGAGCGTGCTTTCGGAGCTGAAGCAGACGCTTTCTATCGAAGGGACGGCTAATGCGCGTGCGCTCGGCGATGCGCGCGAGGTGCGCGAAGAGCTCCATCTCATGATCGGCATCGCCAATGCTATGGCGGAGCGCTTGATCGAGGCCGCCTCGGTTGGCTCTGCGCAGGAAACCAAGGCGGCGACCGCGCCGACCAAAACGGCCAAGGCGACCCGTCCGGCACGCACGCGTGGCACCAGGCCAACGCAGTCCAAGGCCGATACCCCCAAGGCGACCAAGGCCGCAGGTGCGAAGACCAAGAGCGCAACGAGCACGCGCGCAACGGCTCCGAGTGCAAAGGCTCCGAGTGCAAAGGCTCCGGGCGCAAAGCCCACCACCGTGCAGCCTGCGGCCGCCACCGAAGCCGTGGCGAAGGCCGAAGTGACTAAAAAGACCCCGGCCCGCACGTCGCGCAAAAGCTCCGCGCGATCTGCCGGTGTTAAGGAAGCAGCATGACCATCAAGCGCCCCTCCTTGTTGATGCTGATGGCCGGTGCCGCCGCGCTGTCAACGCTCGCCCATGGTGTCAGCGCCTCAGGCACGAGCGAGGAGAAGGCGCCGGCCAAGGCCTCACAGTCGCGGCTCGGCTCTGCCATCCAGTCGGAACTGAGTGAAAACAGGCAGACCGCAAAAGAGCGCGAGCGCGCGCTCGACCTGCGCGAACAGGCGATCAGGGCGTCGGAGAAGCGGTTGAAGGACAATCTGCAGAACCAGCAGCAGCGGCCCCAGGCCGATAGTGCGGCTGCGGCCGAGGCCGACACGAAAGCGACCAAGGATGCCGAGGAGGCAGAGACGCTTGATCAGCTTGCGCGGATCTATCAGTCGATGAAGCCCAAGCAGGCAGCGGTCGTGTTCGAGCAACTGGATATCGATGTGCAGATCGCCGTGGCGCGCAAGATGCGCGAGCGCTCGACCGCACAGATCCTCGCCGCAATGACGCCGTCCGGTGCAGCCCGCCTGAGCATGGCCCTGGCGGGCAAGCGGCCTGCGCCGCCGAAACGGGTAAGGCGCGATCCCGTCGGGTGAGCTTAATGCTCGCCCGGCGGAAATAATCTAAAAACGAAGGTGTTGGTCAGGACGTTCTGGCGGCCACTTCCACCAGCAGAACCCTGTCGATGCCGTCGTAACGCGCGTGCAGGGCTTCGGTCAGTTCGTCCGACAGCCTTTGCGCATCCACTGCCAGGAATGGCGAGGCGCGCAGGCGGGAAAACTCTGCCCCCGTGGCGAGGGCTTCGGCACGCAATCCGGGCAGCTCTGCGGCAATATTTTTCGCCGCCTCGGGGTCGTGCGCCTCCAGAACGACGCGGAATCGCAAGGTGCCTTGAAGTCTGGCACCATCGACGATCGGCACCGCGATCGCCTCCATATCGATCAGGTCGTCGGCGGCACCCTTGCCACCGCCGCCGGCTCCCGAGGCGCTGCTCACAGGCACTGCAGCGAGGAGGGCACCGCCCAGCAGGAGCTTCTTGCCATTCATGTCGTGCTGCCATTCCGTTCGAAAAAGGGGTGCTTAGATCAGCCCGAAAGCCGGTCTCTACCCTATAATAGAGGATATCCCGACCGGAGCGGACATGAGCTACGACCAAAAACCCAGCCGCATCAAGCTCGTCAGCACTGGCGGGCCGACGCGCGCGCCTGAAAATGCGGCCACCGACATCCAGCCGCTTCAGCAGGCGATCGAAGATGCGCAGCGGCCCGATGTCGAAGTCGCGCCCGCTCGCCGCTTCTCGCTCGTATTCGCGGTTCTGTTCCTCGCCGGTTGCGCCATTGGTGGCGCGGGCCTCGCCGCCTGGCCGCATCTGGTCGGCTGACCCATTCATGCGCAAAATCGTACCCCTCTCCGTCACCTTGACGCTGGCGTTGACCGCTTCCGCGCTTGCCGAAGATGGCGCGCATGGCCATGAAAAACCCTCCGACGGCCATGCCGAAGCAGACGCTGCCACCCAGGCCGATAGCCCGCCCGACGCGCCCACCGGGGATGCGATGCCGACAGTTCGCCTGCCCGGCTTCGCTGCCGCTCTGGCCAACCAGCCGCTGGCTCGGGATGCTGACGGCTGGCCAGTCGTGTCCGACCAAGAAGCGTGGCAGGCGATCGCCGGTAGCAGCGAGCAAACGCGCCAGGTGGCGCGATGGCGCTATGCGCGTAGCCTGATCGGCAAGGGACGAGCGGCAGAGGCCTATGGCGTGCTCGTCACGATGGCCAAGGACGATCCTGATCTCACGCTCGTTCCGGCCCACAGGCTCGCGCTAGGGGCCACGCTGGTGGAACTCCATCGGCCGATGGACGCGCTCGACATGTTGGCGACCGAGCAGCTCGCGCAGAATCCCGAAGCGTGCGCCTGGCGCCTGCGGGCGATGGCGGCACTGGAGATGACCACGGAGGCGGTCGGCGAATGGCCCTGCGCGCGTACGGCCATCGCCTCGCGCACTCCACAGCAGGGCGCATCCTTCCTGCTCGCCGCGGCACAGGCCGCGCTCGATGAAGGGAGCCCGCGCAGTACGCTCGCTTTGCTCAAATATCTCCCCGATGCCGATCCCGCTGCCAATCTGATCCGTGGTCGCGCGCTCTTCAGGCTCGGCAGCGAGCAGAAGGCGCGGCTCAAGCTCGACCGCGCCGCGGATAATGGTACCCAGGAACAGCGGATCGATGCGCGGATATCTTTGCTGGAAGGGCTTGTCGCGCAAAGCCGTGCCAAGCCACGCCGTGCCGAGGCCGAACTCGAACGGATCGGATATGTGTGGCGCGGCGGGCAGCTCGAGCGGCGGGCGCTCAAGCTGCGGTTCAAGCTTGCCGAAACGCTGCACGATGACCGGTCTGCGCTTGCGGCCGGTGCGGCGCTGCTGCGCTATCACCCGCTATCGGTAGATAGTGGTGTCATGCTGGGCGTGCTGCAAGCGCGGCTCGAGGCTATCCTCGCGCCAGATAGCAAGGTGCCGCTGCCAGAGGCGGCGGGGCTGTTCTGGGATTACCGCGATCTCAGCCCAAGCGGTGCGGGTGGCGATCTGCTGGTCAGTCGGCTCGCCGATCGGCTGCAGGCGGTCGGCCTTTACGAACGCGCGGCCGAATTGCTGGACTACCAGCTGATGGCGCGCGCCACGGATGTGGCGCAAGGGCCTCTCTCTGTCCGCGTGGCTAAACTTTACATTTTGGCGGACAAGCCAGGGGACGCCGTGCGCGCGCTGCGTGCCACCGACAACAATATCTATCCCAACCCGATGCTGTGGGCACGTTTGCAGATCGAGGCGGTCGCGCTGCACAGGCTGGGAAAGACTGATGAGGCGCTGGCGGTCCTGGACGGAGTACCGCAAGGCGATGCCATTCGCGACGAGATCGAATGGGGGCGCCGTAACTGGCAGGCTCTGTCCGGTTCGGGCGACCTGCCTGTAGCCAGGAGTGGGGGCCTGACCGACGTCGAGCAGACCGTGATCCTGCGGCGGGCTGTCGCCTTTGCCATGCTGGGCCGCGAAACGTCCCTCGAAGGCTTGCGTGCGCGCTATGCCTCTGCTTTCTCCGGGCAGCCGACCGGGGCCGCGTTCGATCTGCTCACAGGGCCGTTCGAGGGTCTGGACCCCACAGCGGTTGCGCAGGCGATGGCCGCCATGCCGACGGCGAGCCCCGCTGGCGAGTTCGCCGACCTATTGGCTGGCGAACCGCGCAAGACAAATCCCAAGACCAATAAGTCCTGACACAAAAAAGGGCCGCGCGGCTAGGCCGCGCAGCCCCTCGCTTGTGGTACCGGCTCTCGCCTAGAGATACTTGGTGAGATTGAGCTGGGTGAGCTGCGCGAAGACCGAATAGCTCGCTTCCAGCGTTGCACGCTGCTGCGCAAGATCCACCGCCACCTGGCCCAGATCGGCGTCTTCATTGGCGGCGATGATGTCGTTGAGCACCAGTGATCGCTGTTCGGCCCGCTCGCCCAGCGTTTCCACGCGCGCCTGCTTGCGCCCATTTTCGGCATTTGCGGAACGCAGTCCGACAGAGCCCGTATCGATCTGCGCGATTGCGTCCTGCAACGCGGTTTTCTGCGCATCGGTCAGCCGTTCGCCGATTGGACCGGCGGCCGCCAGTGTCCGAAACGCCTCGTAGATTTCGGCGCCAAGATCGCTCGCGGTGATGCCATAGGTCACCGAAGTTCCCTCGGCGAGATGGGCGACGGCTCGCACGTCGTCATTCCTGAACGCGTCGGACGTTGGCGTAGCAGCCACGTCGGCGAGATTCTCCGGGGTGAAGGGCAGCACATCGGTCCGCGAGCCGCCGAACAGAGCGATGCCGCCTTCCTTTGCATTGAGGCTGCTGCGGAACTGCTCGAACGCGCCCTTGATCGTTTCCTGCAAGCCCGAAGAATCCTCGGTGCCGATTGCGGTCGCCATGCGGGTACGCAGATCGATCAGGGAATTGTCGAGGCCGGTGACATGCGCGTCGTATATCGCGAGCGTCGTGGTCACATGCTTGGAGACGACCGCCTGTGCATTCTGCTTGGCGAGCATGGAGTGCGCCGACATCGTGCGCACGGCCTCCGTGCCCAGGCCAGCATAATCCTGCGCCTTCTTGCCGGTGGAAAGCGCCGTCTGCGTCTTGGCGAGGCTTTGCTGCGCGCGCTGTATGGCATCGGCCATCGTGCGTTGCAGCGGAATCGTGGCAACCCGGTTCATTACGTGCCCTTTCAGCGGACCATATCGAGGAGAGTGTCGTACATTTGCGTGGCGGTCGTCATAACGCGCGCGGCGGCGGAATAACTGTTCTGCAGGACCACCATCTGCGACAGTTCCTCGTCCAGATTGACGCCGGAGAAGCTGTCGCGTCGGTTGACCGCGTCATCGCGACGCGCAGCCGCGTCGATCAGCATGTCCTGAGCACGCGCGGCTTGCGTTCCGGCGCGGCCCATCAGCAGGCTGGAAAAGCGTTCGACCGTGGCCGACCCGGCCTTGCCGAAATCGATCGATTTCCCAAGCGCTTCGACGAAGGCACCGGCGACACGCGTGTCGCCACCCCCCAGCGCCGATTCGCCAACCGCCGCGTCCGTCCGCAGGCGGGAGAGCGGCAGCCTGTCCGCACTGGCCAGCACGTCGCTCCGCACGCTTCCTTGGCCGAGGCCGCTGGCACTGCCGGTCAGCCCGGAAAGCGCGGTGAACGATACGCCGGTGCCGAAGCGGTCGGTCGAATCCGCCGGGATGGAGAGCGCCGAGCCACTGGCGCCCGGCTTGGGCGTGAACGTGACGCGGCCCCGGTCGTCTAGCGCGAAATCGCCGAAAGCGCCAAGCGGGCTCTGGTCCAGTTCGGTGACCAGATCGCCAATAGTGGAGCCGAGCGAGCCCGTCAGGGTGGTCGTCGCGAGCGAGCGACCGGTGGCATCGCGCAGCACCAGTTGCGCGGACTGGCCCGCACCGAACCCGTGCGGGTCGCTGGCAACGAAACCGGGCGCGACGAGTGTCGCGGAATCGCTGCGAATAACGTCGTTGAGGCCGAAATAATGCGAAAACCCGTTGCCCGCGCGTTCGCTCGGGGGAGTGCCTTGCGCTATCGCTACTCCGTTGCTGCCGTTCGCAGCGACGAAGGATAGACGCCCGTCGACCAGCGTTGCACTGGCGTCGCCTGCCAGGCCTCCATTGATCGCCGCGATGGCATCGTCGACCGTCGCGAGCGGGCCCAGCGCGTCGAAATCGACCGTGGTGCTGGCGACCAGAACGCCACTTTTGTCGGTCACCGCGAAGGTGGCCTGCCCGGTGAAGCCCAGTCGGTCGCTGCCGATCAGGCCGCTGGGCCCGCCGTCCAGCCGGTTCGGCGGCGGGACTGCGGTACCCGAGTTGGCAACCGCGTTGATGGTTTCGGCGAGACCGCCGAACAGCGAGCCGAGCTGGTCTGAGAATTCCGGGAGGGCGCGATCGCGCAGGTCGAGCAACCCGCCCAGCTTGCCGCCAATCGCGGAGGAATCGAGCTTCTCGCCGGTGGCGGTGGTCGGTTCGCCGGCGTCGTTGGTGAAACGGATGTCGATCACCGGATAGGTGGGCTGCGCGACCCCGTTGCCGGGGCTCGGGTACGATAATTGCCGGAGCCGCCCGTCGAGCAGGACCGCGCCAGTAGCGGAGTCGATATTGACCCGCCCATCGGGCTGCTCGCGGATGGAAACCTTCATCAACCCGCTCAATTCCTCGAGCGCGGACATGCGTTGATCTTCGGCCCCGCCGGCGGTGCGGCCCAGGCCGCGAAGCTGCGCGACGGTGGCGTTGAGCCCGTGGATGCGTTCGAGCAGGTCGTTGACCGTTTCGATCGAGTAGCCGACCTCCGATTCGACATCGCCGCGGAGCACCTGGATATCGTCGTCGAGCTGGCGAATAGAGCCGATGGCATCCTGCACCTCGGCGACGAAGCTCGACGCGTTCTGCGGCGCGCTTCGTCCGCTCGTCAGCGCGATCGCCGATGCGCTGATTGCGTCGAGCCGCGCGGGCAATCCGCTTTCAGCCCCCGGTGCGCCAAGGAAGGCCTGCAACCGATCCATGTAGTTAGCGGTCACTTCCGCGCGACCCATATCGCCCGCGCGCAGATAGACCGTCTGCTCCAAAAAGCGGTCGGCAATCCGGCTGGGCTCGCCGATCACGACCCCGTTGACGCGGCCCTGAGTTACGCCGGTGGTCAGGGATACGCGCTCTCGCGCGTATCCCGGCGTACCGATATTGGCGATATTGTTGGATACCGATCTGATGCCGGCCTGCGATGCCGACAGGCCGGACACCGCCGTTCCCAGAATATTGCTCAGCGACATTAATCAGCTCCCCGCCCGACCAAGCGCTAGCGCTTGAGCGCGCTGACTTCCTGGAGCATGTCGTCGACCGTGGTGATGATCTTGGACGATGCGCTGTAGGCGCGCTGGAAGCGGATCATGTTGGTGAATTCCTGCGCCAGATCGACGTTGGACGCTTCCAGTGTGCCGGCCGAAATATTGCCGCTGCCAAGCTCGCCCGGGCGGCCGATGGCGACATTGCCCGACTGCTGCGAGACCGTATAGGCATTGCCCGGCAGGCGCGAGAGACCGTCAGGATTGGCGAAGGTTGCCATCGGCAGCTGGAACACCGGGCGCGATGTGCCATCGTCGAAAACGGCGCTGACGATACCGTCCTTGCTGACCTCCACCGAGACCAGATTGTTGAGCATTCCGCCGTCGGTGCTCGACGCGATCAGGGCCGAGGCGCTGCCGAACTGGGTCAGTCCGTCGAGCCCGTCCTGGCTGCCGAGGTTCAGATTGATGGGGGAGGAGCCGGCCTGGTTGGCCCAGGAGACGTTGAGCGTACCGAACAGCGCGGGCGACGAGTTGGCCAGATCGAGGCTGCCATCCGGATTGAATGCGATATTGCCGCTGGCCAGCAGGCCGTTGGCGGCGGTGACATCGGCGGGGTCGCCATATATCTCGGAAACCCATTGGTTGGGCCCGGTCTTCACGAAACCCATCGTCACCTGATGGCCGCCACCCTGGGCGTCGAAGATTTCGAATGTGCGGGAGAAATGCGGCTCCAGAGCGCCGGTCGCCATGTCGCCTGCGGCATAGGCACCGGTATAGGGTTCCTGCGTCGATTGCAGGTTGGCGCGGGCGGTCAGGCGGGTGGTGGCCGCCGCGGTGCCGGTCAGCCCGCTCAGTCGGACAGGCTCCAGCTCGCTCACGCCACCGGTGCTGGTGTAGCCGCCGGTCGAGTCCAGTCGCCAGCCTTGCAGAAAATAGCCGCCGGTGTTGCGCAGATAGCCCTGCTCGTCCGGGCGGAAGGCCCCGGCACGGGTGAATGCAATGCCGCTATCGGCACCGCTACCCGCGCGGGTGACGAAGAAGCCGCCCCCGTCGATGCCCAGATCGGTCTGGCTGGAGGATGCCTGCAGCAGCCCCTGCTTGGAAATCATCGCGCGCGGTGCCGCCGCGACGCCGCCTGCCGAATAGCTGCTCTTGAGGCGGCCGTCCGTAACGAGCGTGCGGAAGTCCGCCTCTGCGCCCTTGTATCCCACGGTGTTGATGTTGGTGATGTTGTCGGCAACCGTCGCCATCGCGCTCGATTGGGCGCCGAGGCCGGACACACCGGCGTACAGGGCAGAATATAGGCTCACTGAATTGCAACTCCTGCTTTGCGGGCACGCGCGCCCGGTCACAAGAGCATTGTAGGAGAGCGGCCCAGGCAAACCCAAAAACAGGCAATTTTTTCCGCCCCGGCGCCGCCCGCATTTGCACCCCTCTATAATGGTCCCATCAATCAGAAGGGACATGCGATGCTCCACATTACTCTTCGCGAAGGCGAAAAGGTCGTCATCAACGGTGCGGTGCTGCGCTCGACCGGTCGGGTAGAGATCGTTGTCGAAAACGCCGCGGCTATCCTGCGCGGGCGCGACGTCATGTCGCCCGCAGAGGCGAACACCCCGGCCCGGCGGCTCTATTTCGCGTGCATGATGGCCTATCTCGATCCGGCCAACCTGACCCAGTATCAGGGCCGCATCCTCTCGCTGTTCGAGGATCTCGTCGAAGCGGTGGAGGCACCCGAGGCAAAGGCGCACTGCGTCTCGTTCGCGCGCAGCGTCGCCTATTGCGATTTCTATCGTGCGCTGAACGATTGCCGCGCCCTGATCGCCTACGAAACACAGGCACTGGCCCGTCTCGTCCCGACCGAGATGGTCAATGAGACCCAAACGGCCAACGCGGCCTGAACCTTTCGTCATGCAGACGCTGGCATCCGCCGCGCGGGCAATCCGTGCGTTCCCGCCCGATCGGCATTTCGGCTCCGTCGCCGCCGTACGCGGCGCGTTGATCGAGGTCGAAGGGTTGGTCGGCTCCGCCCGCATCGGCTCGCGCATAGCGATCGAGTGCGAGGGCGGGACCGTAGATGCAGAGATCACCGGGCTGGACCGCCAGACCGCTCATTGCCTGTCGTTCAACGAACCGCACGGGATCGCCACTGGAACCCGCGTGGACCTGCTGCCGGGCCAGTCGGTGCTGCGGCCGACGGACCAGTGGCTGGGCCGGGTGGTGGACGGTCTCGGTCGCCCGATGGACGACAAGGGACCGCTGCCAATCGGCCCCGAAGGGCGCCTGTTCAAGGCCGACCCGCCAGCGGCTGCCAACCGGACCCGCGTGGGCCGCAGGCTCGAAACGGGGGTCCGATCGCTCGACCTGTTCGCACCGCTTTGCCGGGGGCAGCGCCTCGGCCTGTTCGCGGGCTCGGGCGTGGGCAAGTCGACCCTGCTCTCCATGCTGGCGCGCTGGGTGGAGACCGATATCGCGGTTATCGGCCTGATCGGCGAGCGTGGCCGCGAAGTTCAGGAATTCATCGAGGACGATCTGGGGCCGGAAGGCCTCGCGCGCAGCGTGGTGGTCGTCGCGACCTCCGATTCACCCGCGCTCATGCGCCGTCAGGCCGCCTGGACCACGCTCGCCATCGCGGAGCATTTCCGTGACGCGGGGCGCGACGTGATGTGCCTGATGGACTCGGTCACCCGCTTTGCCATGGCGCAGCGCGAGATCGGCCTCGCCAATGGCGAGCCGCCCGCGACCAAGGGATATACGCCAACCGTTTTCGCCGAACTGCCGCGCCTGCTCGAACGCGCAGGCCCCGGTGGGCCCGGCCAGGGATCGATCACCGGCCTGTTCAGCGTGCTGGTCGACGGGGACGATCACGACGAACCTATCGCCGATGCCGTACGCGGCATTCTGGACGGTCACATCGTCATGTCGCGCAAGATTGCCGAGCGAGGCCGTTTTCCCGCGATCGACATCCTTAAATCGGTCTCGCGCATGCTGCCCGATTGCCACGCGGAGGAGGAGAACCGGCTGCGCCTCGCGGCGCTGAGGCACCTTTCCAACTACGCCGACATGGAAGAGCTCGTCCGGCTGGGTGCGTACAAATCAGGCTCCGATGCCGAGGTGGACACGGCAATCCGTCTCGCCCCGGCGATCGAGGATCTGCTGAAGCAGCGTAAGGACGATCGTGGATCGGTGGACCACAGCTTCGCCCGGCTCGCCGAACTGATGACGGAGACGGCGCAATGAAGACGCCTTTCGACACCGTCCTGCGCATGCGCCGGCGGGAAATCGACCGCACCCGCATCGCCATTCACATGGAAACCACCCGGCTGACGGAAATCGACGAACAGAGCCGTGCACTGGAGGAAGAACTGGCGCGCGAGTACGAGGTTTGCGCGCAGAGCTGGGCGGCGTCTGCAGAGGCATTCGTTCGGCGCAGGATGGCGCAGCAGGCAGATCTCGTAGCGCAGCGCGTCACCGTATCGGAACAGATCGGCCGCCTGCGGCGCGAAGCGATCGACGCCTATGGCTCCCAGCATGTGCTGGAAAGCGCCGCAGAGGGATTTCGCGCCGACCATCGGCGACAGCAATCGCGGGCCGAGCAGCGCGAAGCGGACGACCTGTGCGCGGCGCGGCTGGCCCCGGCCACGCGCACACGGGCCGAGCCGACGGTCCTCCAGCTTCCGATAAGGTGACCTAAGATGCACCAGGTAGGACTCGAGGCACTTTCACCGCAGGATCGGGCGCGGGTGATCTATACCCAGGCCCGCTCCGAGATGACCGACCGGCTGTGGCAGGCGGCTATCGGAGGCGCGCAAGACGATAAGTCGGGCGCGCAGGCACCGTGTCGCCATGGGCCGATGGGGCTGCCGATGGGGCTGCCGATGGGGATGATGGACCTGCTCGGCACCCGCCAGGATGGCAGCGCCCTGGCGAAGGCCTTCGAAGCAATGCAAGGTGCCGGGGCGAAACCGGGGATCGGGATCGATCCCATGCGCCCCCCTGTGGCCAGGCCCGAGATTAATATCGAACCTATCGTCCCGGCGGTCACCAAGCCGGGTCTCGGTTTCGATGCGCCTTTACCTACCAACCCTGCCGCCAGCGACATTCGCGCCACTGGCCCACTCGGTAGCCTGGGTGCCAATTCCGGCTATGCCGCGACCTTGCAGAGGGCGGCCGAACGTAGCGGACTGCCCGCGACCACGCTTGCTGCCATCGTCGATGCGGAGGCGGCCAAGCGTCCCGATGGCAGCTGGAACCTGATGTCGCGCAATCCGCGTTCCAGCGCGGCGGGGCTGGGCCAGTTTCTTTCCGGCACATGGATCGGCATGGCCCAGAAGCCGGGTACTTGGCTGCATGACTTGGCGACGCAGAAGGGCTGGCTGACCGAGAGCGGCCGCGTCGCTCCGGCGGCACGCGGATCGCTGCTCGCAATGCGATACGATGCCACCGCATCGATCAACAGCATTGCCGACTACGCGAGGTCCAACATCGCCACCATCCGCCGGTCCGGCGTCAGGACCGGGGAGGATCCACAAGCGCTCGCCCGGCTTGCCTATCTCGGACACCATCTGGGCCCCGGTGATGCGATCCGATACCTGAAAGGCGGATTGGGGGAGGGCCGGGCAACGGTTTTGCTGAAGGCGCAGATCGGTTCGACGTCGGCGCTTGAGCGGATCGCGCGTAGCGGCGATGCCGCGCAGGCGCATCGCGACTGGCTCAACGGGTACATCGCCCGCAAGATTCGGCCCGATCGTTTCGCTGGCATAGCGCAGGCGAACAGCACCTGATCCGAGCACGCAGACGGCCTGCAAAGACCCGCTCCAGTCGGGTTCCGGGAGAACGCCCGCCGTACTCGCAGGCCGCGCCTGCGCCAGCTAGCGGCGTTCCGGGCCCTTCCGGGCATGCCCGTAGAGGGTGCTCCGTAAAGTTACCGAGGCACCCTTCTGTAGGGTTCCTTAAAGGATAAATCCCGAAGGCCGAAGAAATAAGTCGTTTATAGGCCCCCCTCTATCCCTTGTGCAGCACAAGACTGCATTGGACGTAAGGGGAGCTTACTCATGTCAAAAAGTACTGAAGCACTTGAAGTCGCCGTCGCCGAAGTCATTGCAAATATGAATTCGGACGGATCACGTGGTTCCGCACGGCAGCGCGCTAATATCGACCGCGCGTTTGTTAGAATTCTCAAGATTGCCGCTCCGCGTATTCGGCACTTCATTCGCCAATACGGGCTCGCCGCTCATTACGAGGATGCGGAGCAGGTCTGCGCCATCGCGGTCCATCGTGCAATCGAGGCCTATGATCCGACCAAGGCCAAGTTCACCACCTTCCTCAACTGGCAGATCCGTGGCGAACTGCAGAGCCTGCGCTTCCGGCTGATGACCGATCAGCGGCCCTCTGCCCGCAAGGTCGAAGCGGTCACCATCGCTCTCACCACCGGGTCGACGACCGACGATGGCGAGGAAACCAGCCTCGAGGCACTGATCGAAGACGAAGCGGCGCTGGAGCGGACAGAAAGCTCTGCTTCGGAGCATCTTGCAAACCAGGCCTGCACTGCGCTGGTCGATGCTTACATAGAGGCCGAACGCAAAGCCGGGATCGAGCAGCTGCGCAAGCGCGCCCGGACCCGTCGCCCGGGTCACGATATCCGCGAGTCCCGGCCCGATCTTCCGGCGAGCTTTCGTGCCCACATGGCTGGCCCTGACCCTCTGGAACTGGCGAAGCTGCACGAACGGCTGGAGCGTGATCGCGCCATCATCGAGCGCAGCATGTTCTCGGGGGACACGAAGCTGGCGCTCAGCATCGACACCAGCCTGACTCGTGAGCGGATCCGCCAAATCGTACGCCGCGCAGGCAAGCATATGGCGCAGCTGGTCCAGACCGATCCGCGCTTCAACATGCTCGCCGAACAGGCGGGGCTTCAGATCGAGCCCGCGCAGACGAGCGGTCCGGCACCCGTTCCGAGCCCTGCTGGCATGCTACCGGCCATGAACCAGCCGCAGAACCAGGTGATCACGGTTTCCGTCCCGGCGGACCCCAAGGCCGATCGGCGCGCAGGCGTCACCCATCCGGCCGCGCCGGTGCAGCATCAGGCGGGCGGACTGTCCGCCTGACGAACGTAAGGCGAGCCTCATCCCTGAAAGAAAAAAGGCCTCCGACCCTTGTGAAAAGGTCGGAGGCCTTCGGCTATCGTGCGGAATTTTTAACGAGAAGCAGTCCCTGGGGAACCGCGCCTATCCTCCTTTGCACCAGCGCCCGAGTTTCAAGGATGTGCGCTGGCGCTAGCCGCGCACACTTGCCGGGCTTTTTGCCAGCGCCGAGCCTGCGCATTGTGCCTTGCTCCATGCACAGGCAGCTGCGGCCCCCAGGCCATGCTGGAATTCGCCGATCCGTTCGGCAATTCGTGACGCTTTGGCCAGCTTCGCCTTGCGCTCGTGATTGTCTGCTGCACCGTCCACGGCCATCAGGGCTTGCTGGTGGGCGGCATATTCGCGGTTCAGGTCGATGTTGGTTCTCCTGCGTTCGAGGGAAGCATATTAATCGACCATCGTCGCGACGAGCTGTCGCAGTTCGGGGGTCGGGATAATCGCTGGCTTGAGGCCGTTGCCCGTCAATGCCTGCGCGTGGACTGCGCCAAAGCGCAGCGAAAGCTTGGCGCGCGGCGTGCCGCGCGTGTTCGAGATATTCATTTGTAAGTATGTCCGGCGGGCTGTTTCCCGCCGCCTTCTGGTATTGTCAGCGCCTGCCGCCGCGATTGCGCGCACCAGTCGGGCCTTGCCCGGGTGTGCGTTCGCGGAAGACGATCCGGCCTTTGCTCAGATCGTAAGGCGTCATTTCGACATGTACGCGGTCTCCAACGACCGATCGGATACGGTAGCGACGCATCTTGCCAGCAGTGTAGCAGATGATGCGGTGCTCATTATCGAGGGTGACGCCGAAACGTCCGTCAGGCAGAATCTCGTCGATCGCGCCTTCCATCGTGATGAGCTCTTCTTTCGCCAAACCATAATCCTTAGCGTACGCAAAATCATCCGTGCGGACGTATTCCGTCACGGAGCCGTGGTGTGTGAAAAGGAATTTGTGCCAAACTTGCGCTCAGGCGCACGTCTCAGCGATCACAATCCGTCGCAAACGACGTCGGGCAAGATCGATATAACACGATGCGAAAAAATTACAATGGTGCGGGGTCGACTTTCGCATTGGAGCGGTTGGCCGCAATATTTTGTCTGTCTTAGCAGTACGGACCCGAAGTCGATACCGGGGTCGCTCGACAGGGCTTCTTTTCAGCGCCAGCGGTCCTTGCGCTTGCGCTTGCGATCGCGCCTGTAAGCGATGACGCCGAGTACTGCCGATAAAAACATCAGTGCGATAAGCACATAGGCAAAGATAAGACGATTTTCCATGATACCTCCGGAAAGCGGAGGACAGGAATATCCGGCGCATCTGCCGATACGACGGGGAAATTAAAAAACAAGCAAATAAATACGGATCGGATAAAGGGTCCGGGCGGCGAAATGAGTTTCCGTTTCCCCATATCGCCAAAAGTTGTTTCTGGCTTATGGTCGGTCTGCAGCATTCATTGTTCCTGTTGCGAGCCATGGCGACCGCCGCGCGACTAGGAATGTTTCCGGTTTCGCCATGCCGCCCCTCGTCAATGCGGGGCCGCTCGTTCTACAAGGTCGTTCGCGGTCGGCCAGACCGCTCCGTGGCAAGTCTGGGGCACCAATTGAGCGTGGTCCCGTGCTCCGATCCGCCGCCCCGCAGGCGACCGCTCGCTTGACCTCTGCGCGCACAGGGCGCGGCCGCCAACAGCGCAGCTTGACGAATCCGCCGCCATATCTACTGGTGCGCGCGGGATTTTTCGCCGACGGCCTGATGCACCCTGCGTGATCGCGGAGGGTAGGCCAGGGGGAAGCGAGTGCTTTGCGTTGATCCCTCATTCTCCTCCCACTGGTCCGGCCTGTTCGGACGGGGGAGGCGCGCCGGGGTTCGAAAAGACTGCTGACAGGGCTGTTTACGGACCCGGCCTACCTGTTCCTGTTCTTGCCGATCGTCGCCTTCGTGTGCGCAGGCGTGCGCTCGCGCTTCGGGGTCGAGTGGGCGCTGGCGTTCCTGTTCGTCGCGTCCTGCGCATTCTACGTCGGCTGGGGCGTCGATTATCTGATCATGATGCTGGCCAGCATCCTGGTGAACTGGGCCGCCTCGCAATCACTCATCCATCTGGGCGACGACAGAAGCAGCACGCGAAGGGCGATCTTCTGGGCGGGCATCGCATTCAACTTTGGCGCGCTGATCTGGTTCAAATATTCGTTCTTCTTCCTGAATTACGCCGAGAGCTCGGCTGCTTTCAACGCTGGACTGGTGGCGATTCCGGTCGGGATTTCCTTCTATACCTTCCAGCAGGCGGTCTTCCTGCTCGACGCGTATCGGCGCGACCGCGAGGTGATCGACTACCTGGGGGCGGAGCGCGGCGCGCGCGGACGGGCGCGCGGCTTTGTGCGCTACGCCCGTTTATCGCCTTCTTTCCCCCGCCACCGGAAGGCCGGCCTTGCCCGGTTGCAGGCATTGGGCGACGTGCTTTGCTGGCAGGTGCGCCTGCGCGACCGGTGTGCCGATCATGGCATGATCGCGGTCGTCATCGTGCGCAAACGCGGGCAGGACTGGGTGATCGACACCTGGCTGCAATCCTGCCGGATCTTGCAGCGCGGGGTCGAGCAGGAGATTGCCAACCGGCTGGTCGAGGCTGCGGGCGCTGAGGGCGCGCGGCGCGTGCTTGGCGAGTACATCCCGACCAGCAAGAACGCGCTGGTTGCCGATCTCTTCCCCCGATTGGGCTTCGCCGCGATCGATGCACCTCCCTATGGCGACGGGGCAAGCGAATGGTTCGCCTGCGAGGTGGATGGCTTCACTGAGCATGCGACCTTCTTCGGGTCGCCGGATGCCGCCCGCCCGGCCTGACCTGCTAGGGCTTCTCCAGCAGGGCGAGCAGAGCGAAGCTCGCCAACCAATGCTCTCCCATATAGTTGCCGGTCACATGGGGCAGCGCTGCCTCGATATGCGCGGTGGCGCAGGCGTCGATCAGGTCGCGATCCTCGGCATGGCTGAGCGCGGGGAGAATAGCACGCAGCGCCCAGGCACGGCTGAGATTGAGCCCGTCGAGATGGGCGATCTTACCGTCGCTGCGGTCGGAGACGCTCGCGGGCTGAAGCCGCTCAAGCCAGCCATTGTCTAGCGCCAAGCCGGAGAACCAGTGAGCAAAATCGACACGGGGTAAGACGTTGCGCATCAGCAGCGAGGCGCTGAGCATGGGGGAGAGAAATTCGTCGCCGCCCGGCTCCCAGCCGGAATAGTCGCGGCGATGGCCGAACGCCTTTCGGGACCAGCAGTCAATCGCATCGACCAGCTCCGAATCGCGGGTTGCGGCCCATTCGCGGGATAGCGTCAGCGCGAAGGCGGTATTGTAATGGGTGCCGACGAAGACGGGGTAGGTGAGAACGGCCAGATAGTCCTTGAATGCCTGCGCGAAATGGCGCGCCAGCGGCTCTAGCCGCGCGGCCCATTCTTCATCATGACGCGCCGCTTCGTGGTGCAGATAGAGCAGCCAGCCCCAGCCATAGGGCCGCTCGAACCCGCGAGACGAGGGCCGCTGTGCGTAGGCCAGTTCCACCGCCAGCTTTTCGGTGGTGAAGGTCTCCGCCGCCAGTGCCTCGATCCTGCGCGCCTCGTCGCTATCGGGAAACAGACGGCGCAGGGTCAGCAGAGTCCACCAGCCATGCACGCAGGAATGCCAGTCGAAACTGCCGTAGAAGCACGGGTGCAGTTCGCGCGGGGAACGCACGTCCGCATCGCCATCCATCACATGGTCGAGCTTGTGCGGGTATTCGCGCGCCACATGCCCCAGCGCGGCCTGCGCAAAGCGTGTCGCCGTTTCCTGCGTCAGGTCCATAACAGGAAGCCTCCGACATAGATGATTGCAATGTTGCAGACCCACAGCGGGATCGCGGTCCACACCTGCTGCTTGATCACGCCGTTCTGATCGTCAAGCTCCAACAGCGCGGCGGGCACGATATTGAAGTTGGCCGCCATCGGGGTCAGCAGAGTGCCGCAGAAGCCCGCGAGCATTCCGACCGCGCCGATCACCGCAGGGTTGCCGCCATATCCTTCCACCAGCAGCGGAATGCCGATTGCGGCGGCCATCACCGGGAAGGCGGCAAAGGCATTGCCCATGATCATGGTGAAGATCGCCATTCCCAGGCAGAACACAATCACCGTTAGCAACACGCTGCCCTCCGGGATCACCGCCCCGGCGAGACTACCGATAATGTCACCCACGCCGGCCAGCGCAAACACCGCACCAAGCGCGGCAAGCATCTGCGGCAGGATCGCCGCCCAGCCGATCGAGTCGAGCAAGCGGCGCCCTTCCTGCGCGGGGGCGAGGGCGGGCGGTTTGAGCCACACCATTGCCACCGCCAGAGCCACCAGCACTCCGATCGCGAACAGCAGCAGTGTCTCTCGCCGCGGCTCGAACAGGCCGGTCGCGTTGAGAGGCGTATAATTATATGCGAGCGTCCCGGCGACCGCGACGAAAGGCACGATTAGCGCGGGTATGAAGAGCTTGTTGCCTTTGATCTGCGAGAAGTTGAGCCGCTCTTCCAGCGTCGTGGTCGGCGGATCGCTGCGACCCAGTCCGCCCACACCCGCAATCGCGACAAGCGCCAGCACCAGCACGCCATTGGCGAGATCGCCGATATGGCTGCCGAGCAGGAAGCTTGCTGCCAACAGGCCCCAGAATGCCGCATTGCCCCAGCGCTTGCCGTTGCTCCGGTCGAGCGCGCTCAGCAGCGACCAGATGGCGAAGAATACCCCGGTCAGGATATAAAGCCATTCGTAGGTGATCATTTCGGCGCTCCCTTCCCGATCGTGCGTGCCGCACGGCCCAGTCGCCGGTCCATCGCCATCAGCCGGCTGGAATGGATCAGGAAGGCGCAGATCGCGGTCGGGATCGCCCAGACCGAAAGTTGCAGCGGCGTCATCGGATAGCCCGCCGCTTCGAACACGCCCTGGATCAGCAGGATGGAGGCGATCGCGAAGAAGATGTCCTCGCCGAAGAACAGCCCGACATTGTCGGTTGCCGCCGACATCGCGAGCACTTTCTGCCGATCGGCTTCGGGCAGGTCGCCGTGTGTCTTGACCGCCGCCGCCTCCGCCATCGGCGCGACGAGCGGACGCACCGCCTGCGGATGCCCGCCGATATCCTTCATTCCGAGCGCTGCAGTCAGCTGGCGAAACGCGAGATAGATCACCAGCAGCTTGCCCATGGTCGCGCCGCGTACGCTTTCGATCAGGCCACGCGCGCGCTGCTGCAACCCGTACCGCTCGAGCAGGCCGATCACCGGCAGGATGATCCAGGTGACCGAGATATAGCGGTTGTCGTTGAACGCCTGGCCAAGCGCCTCGATCACCGACACCGGGTCGAGCCCGGCCAGCAGCCCGGTCGCGACCGCCGCGCCGACCACCACCAGCAGCGGATTGAATTTGAGCGCAAACCCGATGACGACCAGCGCGATGCCGATCAGGGGCCAGTAGTTCATCCGTTGTTCTCTCCATACCCGCCCCCGCCTGGCGTGAGGATCACGAAACTATCGCCCGGCTGCATGTCGGCGCTGTCGGTCGCGGACAAGTCTTCGCGCGATCCGTCGCCGCGTTCCACCCAGTTTTCGCCCGGCAGCGCATCGCCGCCGCCCGCGATCCCGCGCGGGGGTACGGTGCGCCGGTTGGCGAGGATGTTCGCGCGCATTGGTTCGAGGAAGGTCACGCGCCGCTCGACACCATCACCGCCGGTATGCGCGCCCCTGCCACCCGATCCGCGCCGGATCGCGAACGTGTCCAGCCGCACGGGCATGCGCGTTTCGAGGATTTCGGGGTCGGTCAGGCGGCTGTTGGTCATGTGGGTCTGCACCGCGCTGGTCCCATCATGGTCCGGACCCGCGCCCGATCCGCCCGCGATGGTCTCGTAATACTGGTGGTTCTCGTTGCCGAAAGTGAAGTTGTTCATCGTGCCCTGACTGGGCGCAAGACGGCCGGTCGCGGCGAACAGGCCGTCGGTCACCACCTGGCTGGTCTCGACATTGCCCGCCACCACCGCCGCGCCGGGCCTGGGATTGAGCATCGAGCCTTCGGGCACGATCAGCTCCACCGGGCGCAGGCAGCCATCGTTCATCGGAATCGGATCGTCGATCAGCGTGCGCAGCACATAGAGCGCGGCGGCGCGGGTGATCGATCGCGGTGCGTTGAAGTTGTTGTCCTGCTGTGCACTGGTGCCGGTGAAGTCGAACACGGCAGAGCGACCCGCATCGTCGATTCGGATCGCGATCTGCACCTGCGCCCCATTGTCCATCGGATAGGTGAACGCGCCATCCTCCAACCGGCCAAGCAGCGCACGCACGCTTTCCTCCGCATTGGCGAGGACGTGGTCCATGTAGGCAGAGACCATCTGCGCCCCGCGCTCGCCCGCCGCCTGATGCAGCAGTTCCGCGCCGCGGGTGCAGGCGGCGAGCTGGGCGCGCAGGTCCGACAGATTGCGGTCGGGCCGCCGCGCCGGATATTTCGCATCGGCCAGAGCCGCGCGCACCGCATCCTCGCGGAAGGTGCCTTCGTCGACCAGCAGGAGGTTGTCGATCATCACCCCCTCCTGCTCGATGGTCCTGCTTTCTGGCGGCATCGAGCCGGGTGCGATCCCGCCGATATCTGCGTGATGCCCGCGTGCGGCGACGAAGGCATCGGGAGCGTCGCCGTGCTCCGAATAGAACACCGGGGTGATCACGGTGATGTCGGGCAGGTGGGTGCCGCCGCGGAACGGATCATTGACCACATAGGCATCGCCGCGCCTGATGCCCCGTCCGTCACGCCTTTCTCCGCGCACCTCGATCACGCGGGCGATGGAATCGCCCATGCTTCCCAGATGCACCGGAATATGCGGCGCGTTGGCGATCAGCTCTCCGCGTGCGTTGAACAGCGCGCAGGAGAAATCGAGCCGTTCCTTGATGTTCACCGAGGTCGCGGTGTTCTGCAGCACCACGCCCATTTCCTCGGCGATGGCCATGAACAGGTTGTTGAAGATTTCAAGCCGGACCGGATCGACTTCCGTGCCCGCCGCGCGGTTGCGTTCGAGCGGGACTTTGCGGGTCAGCACCAGACTGCCTTCCCTGGCCAGCTCCGCTTCCCATCCTTCGTCGACCACGGTGGTAGAGCCCGGATCGATCACCAGCGCGGGGCCTGTGATCGACTGTCCGGTGGAGAGCGCGGCGCGTTCGCGGGTCGGCCATTCGCCCGAGGCTTCGCCGTGGACCGCGACGGGTTCGATCCGCGCGTCGCCAAGGCCGCCGGATGTGCCGCTTGCCTCCACGCTCAGCGCTTCGACGATGATCGCGGCGTCCTTGTCCGAATAGCCGTAGCGCTGGCGGTGGAGCACGCGGAAGGCGGCGTCCATCGCGTCCGCGTCGGTGCAGTCGATGGTCAGCATGGAATCGCTGCCGTCGAACCTCAGTCGCGTGCGGGCGGCGAGCGTGACGTCCTCTGCGGCGATGCCCTGTTCGGTGAGCGCGGCCCGCGCTTCGCCGCGCAAGGTATCGAGTTCGTCGGCAAAGCCATCGTGCAGCGGGCGGACCAGGCTGACCTCGCGGATTGCCTTCACCGGCGCGAGGCCGATGCCATAGGCGGACAGGATACCGGCGAGCGGATGGACCAGCACGGTCTCGATCCCCAGCTCGTCAGCCACCTTGCAGGCATGCTGCCCGCCCGCGCCGCCGAAGCAGGCAAGGGCATATTCGGTGACATCGTGCCCGCGCGCGACCGAGATCTTGCGGATCGCATTGGCCATATTGTCGACCGCAATGGCGAGGAAGCCGCGCGCGATGTCCTCCAGCGGTCGGGGTTCGGGCAGCGCACCGGCGATCTCTTCCAGCCGGGCCTTCGAGGCTTCGGGGTCGAGCGGCTGGTCGCCTTCGGGCCCGAAAACATGCGGGAAGAAGGCCGGGTCGATCCGGCCGAGAAACAGGTTGCAGTCGGTCACGGTCAGCGGGCCGCCCTTGCGGTAGCAGGCGGGGCCCGGGTCCGCGCCGCCGCTCTCCGGCCCGACGCGGAAGCGCGCGCCGTCGAAGCTGCACACGGACCCGCCGCCCGCCGCGACGGTGTGGATCTGCATCATCGGCGCGGCGACCCGCACGCCCGCGACGAGGTTTTCCGCCGCCAGCTCCAGCTCGCCCGCGTAATGCGCGACATCGGTGCTGGTCCCGCCCATATCGAAGCCGATCATCTTGCGATGGCCGAGCGGTTCGCCCGCCGCGACCATGCCGACCACACCGCCTGCCGGGCCCGACAGAATGGCATCCTTGCCGCGAAACGCGCCGACTTCCGCCAGCCCGCCATTGGATTGCATGAAGCCGAGCCGCTCGACCGGGGGCAGGTCCCGCTGAAGCCCGTCGGTATAGCGCTTGAGCACGGGTGAGAGATAGGCATCGACCACGGTGGTATCGCCGCGCGGCACGTATTTGATCAGCGGTGCGACCTCGTGGCTGACGCTGACCTGCGCAAAGCCGATCGCGCGTGCGATCTCTCCCAGCCGTTCCTCGTGATCGCGGTATTTCCAGCCGTGCATCAGGATGATCGCCAGCGCATCGAACCCGTCGTTGCGAAGCGATTGCAGTGCCTCTCGTGCGGCATCATCGTCCAGCGATTGCAGCACTTTGCCATCTGCCCCCACGCGCTCGTCGATCTCGACAACCTTTGCGGGCAGCTGTTCGGGCAGCACGATGTGGCGGGCGAAGATCTCTGGCCGCGCCTGGGTTCCGATCCTCAACGCATCGCCAAAGCCGTGCGTGGTAACCAGCGCGAGGCGCTCGCCCTTGCGCTCCAGCAGCGCGTTGGTCGCCACGGTGGTGCCGATCCGCAGTTCGGCGATCGGTGCCTCTCCATGCTCCGCCATCAGGCGGCGAACGGCTTCGGTCGCGGCGTCGTCGTAATGACCGGGATTTTCTGACAGCAGCTTGTCGGTCACCAGCTGCCCGTCGGGCGTGGTCGCAACCACATCGGTGAAAGTACCGCCGCGGTCGACCGCGAAACGCCATGCACGGGATTGTTCGGTCACGAAGGCTCGCTCATCTTGCCAAAGGAGGGAGGCGGACTGTTGTAGAGTTGTACGCGGGCTTGTCCAACCGGCGCGGTGGCAGCGATGCCCTCATCGGGTGAAGGCCGGTTGCGGCGGGCCATTGTCAAAAATCTGTAGCGCAGACTCCGATGGATCCTGAAAAAACAGCAAGATTGTCGGGAATTTACTTATGATGGATGATTGTAATGGCGAATTGAACACTTTTATCCAAAAATAGATCATCTATTCGGTGCTTTTTCGTTTTTACGAGCGGGCGGTTGAGTCTTCCTCGCTCGCGGCTGTTTATTTCGACAGTCTTGGCAGAACACGGATCGAGTTTCTGGATGGTTCCGACCGTGTCTGGTCTTCAATTCGTCACGCGCGAAGACCTAGAGCGTCGCGCGTGAGGACGAAATCGCGTCCATCCGCGTGGTTGATCAACACTTCGACGCCAATGGCCTCTCGATCGACATGGTGATTTTCGGGAATCCTGTTGCCTCACTCTCTCCGCTTGATGTCGCGTCCAATCCCGTCGCGTTCGGCAAGCTGCGTGGCGAGGAGGTCCATCTGCCGAACGAAGGGGTTCTTCAGCCCGCGGTTTTCGACGAGGGATTGCGCGAGCGGTTGGTCGGAGCTGAAGAGCCCGTCTTTCGCTTCGCGAACCTTTCGAGATGGGGCCGTGCCTCGGCGATGGGGAGCGAGGTCGAGCTCTACGGCCGGCAGCTGTTCGATGCGCCGCAACAGCCGCCCCTCGCCGTGCCGGTTATGCCCGAACTGGAGCAGCTGATCGATAATATTGCTCTCTTCTAGCAGATCACTCCCGAGGGCAGACATGGGGCTGCTCTGCCGGTTGGCGCATGCGGTCGATCTCCGTTTCGCTCCAGCCGGGTCTGCCAGACCGATCGTACATCAATAAGGTATGCGGAATACGCCCCAGACCGGCAGGTGGTCGGACGCGCGCGAGGCGAGCGGGCTGTGATGCACGCCGAACTCGACGGCCTCCAGCGGTGTGCCGTGCATGATCCTGTCGAGCCGCCCCATGGGGCGCTGGCTGTGGAAGCTGCGCCCGCAATCGAGCAGCGTGAAATGTCGCGCGAATTCCTTCAGGCAGCCGCCGTTGGGGCGCCATTCATTGAGGTCACCCGCCAGTAGGGTGGGCCGCCGCTCCTGCGCCGCGCGTGCCAGTTCGGCGATCGCCCGCGCCTGTCGTACGCGCCACAGGCCCGACAGGTCCAGATGCATTCCGAACACCGTTAGCTCCGGCCCGGCGGGGAGTCGCAGGCTCGCGGTCACGACCCCGCGCGGCTCCAGATAGGGAATATGGAGGACGTCATGCTCAAGGACGGCGATATCGCGCCGGACCATGATCGCGTTGCCGTGCCAGCCCATTGAATCGTGCTGCACGTCGAAGGGAACCGGCACGTAATCGGTATGTTGCTCGACGAGGAAATCGGGCAGGGTGCGCTCGCGCTGGCCGAAGCGCCGGTCGGCTTCCTGCAGGATCACGATATCCGCATCGACCTCGCTCAGCACTTTCAGGATGCGCTGCGGATCGCGTCTGCGATCCGTGCCGACGGCCTTGTGGATGTTGTAGCTGGCGAGCTTGAAGGTGGGTTCGGAAGCAGCGCGGTCCATCGTTTCAGATCAGCTCGCTCATCATTCGCGCGGTGTTTTCGAGCACCTTGTGCATCAGGGGGCGACTTTTCCATTCGGCGAAGGACACGGGCGTGGATTGCTCGAGATAGCGATCTTCAACCTGCTGCAAGTCTTCGGCGAAAGCATGATCATAGCATAGCAGATCGATCTCGGCATTCAGTTCGAACGAGCGCATATCCATGTTGCTCGAACCCAGGATCGACACCTCATGATCCACCCGGGAATGCTTGGCGTGCAGGAATTCAGGGCCGAACAGGTGGATTTCCGCCCCGAGTGAAAGGATATCCTCGTAATAGCTGCGCTGCGCCATCCCGGCGAGATACTGGTCGCATTTGGCCGCGGTGATCAGGCGCACCCGTACCCCGCGCAGCACAGCGCCGCGGATCGCCGTCAGCAGGGAATCGCTGGGCACGAAATAGGGCGTGACGATCACGATCTCCTCGCTCGCGTTGTGCATCGCCTGCGCGATGATCAGATCCATCCCGCCCACCGGATTGTCCGGCCCGGTGGCGATCATCTGCGCCGCTAGCCCGGCGCCTGGTTCGAGCGGGGGGAACATCGCCTTGTCGACCAGCTCCTCGAGCGTTTCGAGATACCAGTCGCACACGAAGATTGCCTGCAACTGCACGACGAGTGGCCCGGTAACGCGAACCGCGAGTTCCCGGTTTGCCTGTCGCCCGTGATCCTCCGGCGCCCAGATATTCTGCGATCCGGTATAGCCGACCCGCCCATCCACTACCACGATCTTGCGGTGGTTGCGCAGGTCCACGCGCGAACTGGACAGGCGTCGGCGTAGCGGCAGGATGTCGTGGACCTCGATGCCCGCAGGTTCCAGCCGATGCTTGATCGACGCAACCGAGCCGTAGGAGCCGAGCGCGTCGAGCAACACGCGGCAGATCACTCCCCGCGCTTGCGCCCGTTCGAGCGCCGCCATCAGACGGTCCCCGACGCTGTCGCTCTTGAAGATATAGAACTCGACGTTCACGTGGTGCTGCGCCCGATCGATATCGGCGATGATCCGGTCGATTGTACCGTGATAGTCGCCAAGAAGCTCGATCCTGTTGCCATCGACCGCCGGGAACTGGCCCAGCCCGTACGCAAGGTTGGCCAGAGCATGGTTGTCTTCGCAAAGGCTGGGGGCAATCTGCGCCTGGTCAAACCCTGTCTTTCGGGTGATCCGCTCCAGAACGCCCGGCAGATCCGCGACCCGCTTCCGACGCTGCTTCGCATAGCGCGGACGACCGATCAGCCAGTAGATAATCAGCGCCACCCAGGGCAGCGCGAAGAAGATCAGCAGCCAGTTGCGTGCCTCTGCCGGCGGACGGCGAAACGGCACGACCACGAAGGCAATCACGGCTATGATCCAGCCGATGATTGCCAGCATGTGGTCCCAGATCCATGTGAAGGTGCCATCCATCACGCTGCCGATATCGATCATCGTGCGCACCGAGCATCTGGAAATGGCGGAAAATCGAACATTCGCGTGATTGACCCGGTTGGCTCCCCGTTTGGTTCACGGCGGTGTTGCCCTGCCATTTCCTGAAAGTCTCCAATCCTTGGCATGCCGACGGCGCTGCACAACTGTTTGGTGGCGGTCGAGGCCACCGGCGAGCGGGGCGTGGAGCGTTGTGTCGTTTGTCGAGGCGCTGTGAACATTTGTTTTACGCATATTTACTAGGACGGGTGCGCAAAACCGGAAGGGTCCAATTTCGTGCATCGCAAGTTCTGGCTGAGCGAGAGATCGCGCCACCTGTACATCGCGATCGCGATCGCGCTGCTGGCGGGCGCGATTTCCCTTCTCAAGCCCTTGGACATAACGGCGTGGGCGATCCAGTCCAGGCTTAGTGACCGAGACGTTAGCGGCACCATCGCGCTCGTCGAAGTTGGGGCCTACACGGACCAGAACGCGGCAGAAGAAAATCGCCACATCGCTTCTTTGATAAGAGAATTGCGTTCGAAGCGTGCGAATCGAATATTCGTGAACATTCCGCTCCGACGGAGCAATGTGCCGTCAGTTGATGAAGAGCTTTCCGCGGCTCTCTTCGAGAACCGCGATAATGTATACGTGGTGGGCGCAGACTCATCGGAACGCGAAGATGCCGCGGAAAATCTGCGTGCTGGCGCCTTGCCTTTCGAGAGACTGAGAGGTTTCGACAATTCCGTCACGCAGGATTTTTTGCGGTTCGTCTGGAATATAAAGGCTCAGGGGCGTGGCGAGCGTGAAAGCCTCGCCTTCGCGCTCAGCCGACCCGATGAAACGCGCCGCGAAGTCTTTATTGACGGCACTATCGATTCCACCTCTATCCCTAGGATAAATAACGGAAATTTCGAGCGCTCTATCGATCGTATCGATGTCCCCAACACCACGTTTGTTATCGGTGTCGGCCAGCTCGGGAGCGAATTGCGGGTAGCGAAACACGGGTATGTGACGAACTCTGTCGCGCACATTCTTGGGGCGGAAACCCTGCTCCGCGGTACCGGGCAGCAAATTCCGTTCTACGCCTTCCCGCTGGCTATCGGATTTGCCTTGTTGCTCGGCGTGTGGGTAGCGCGCACCTCCAAGCTGAGGCGGATGGTCTACGCGGCCTGTGTCTTTGCGTTCTTTTGCGCGTTCGTCGTGACAGGCCTTGCCGGGGTCCAGGCGCACTTCGCCGATACGGTCCTCCTCCTAGCGGTTTATGCAAGTCTGCGTGGATTGGTGCTGTACAAACAGCGCCACCTCTACATCGACCCTATCAGCAAGCTGCCCAACTTCTCGGCATTGAGGCGCGGTTTTTCGGCCAGCGAAGGGCAAGGTGATCTAGGCGTAGTGGTTGTCAAAATCCTCCGCCTAGACTCCATTTTTGCGCATATCACCGAAGGAGAGAAGCGCGCCTATCTGAGGCAGATTTCAGATCGCTTGTCCATTACGGGTAAGGATACGAAGATCTATTTCGATGGAGGGAAGTACTTCGCATTTATACTGGATGCGGCAATCGACTATGATTCCCACCTGTCGGGCCTGCGCGCAATCGTCTCGCAGCCCATTATTATCGCCAATAACTCTATCGACGTCGCGGTCACGGTCGGGGCGGATTTTTCGTCACGAGGCTTGCCCGCGCACAGATTGAGCTCAGCCATTGCCGCGGCAGACCACGCGCGCGAAGCATTTCAGCCGGTGTTCGTCGTCTCGGACGCCTGCCATGACGACGAATGGGACCATTCGCTGACCGCGCGACTGGCCGAAGCGCTCGCCGAAGATCGCATTTCGATCAAGCTCCAGCCGCAAGTCGACTTCAAGACCGGCAAATTCGTGGCCGCCGAAGTGCTCGCGAGATGGCAGGATCAGGCAGGTAACGAAATATCGCCCGCCCGCTTCATCCCGCAGTTCGAGCGCATGGCGCGGCTCGATGAACTCACGGGCCGGATTCTCGACAAGGCAATGGCTGCGCTGCGCTTCTTGCAGGAGTCGGGATGTGTCCTTCCGCTTTCGGTCAACGTGTCCGCCGTTCAGTTCGTGGACGACAGGATCGCAAAAATGGTCGAAAAGAGCCTCAGGGACTATGCGGTCGACCCCTCGCTCCTGAAGATCGAGGTTACCGAAACTGCGCGCATCGAAGATTTCGAAACCGCCCGCCAGATCTTCGAGCGTCTGCGCAAGCTGGGCATCACATTCTCGCTCGACGATTTCGGCGTGGGGAGCGCCAATCTGGAAGCGCTGCAACGGCTTCCGTTCGACGAGGTCAAAATCGACCAGCTATTCATCCAGCAGTTGGCCGGATCATGCAAGACTCGCGCGATTGTCGAGGGGGTTCTTCACACGACCTCAAGAGCGGGAATGACGTCGGTCGCCGAAGGGATCGAGGATGTTGAGACCCACGCTTTGCTGTCGAGCATGGGCTGCGATCGCGGTCAGGGCTACTTCATCGCGAAGCCGATGGTGGTTTCCCAGTTCGCCAACCTTCTTGAGCTCAATGGGGATGCGATGTCGCGCCCCGATTATGGTTAAGGGTTTACTAACGAGATTGGTTAACGTAAGAACGAGTTCTCTATCCTTATAACCAAGGGGACGACTCATGTGGGATATCTGGGAATGGATCTTCCGGAGCTAAGGCGACCGGTTTAACTGATTCAATCAAGGAAAGGCCCCGTTTTCGGGGCCTTTTTTGTCGGGTTCGGGAGGACGCGAACCGTTTGGGGCATGCCCGACGAAGTGGTTTTACGCGCGCCGGCACCTCGAATCACAAATCCCCACAGGCCTTAACCTACGGCTGAAAATGGGCCGGAGGCGGACAAGCCGGATCGAATTGGTTTCCAGCTGAATCAGCCGATAGTCGGTAGCCGGTTTGCCAAATGGTGCGTGCGAATTGCCTCGGTGCATGACGGTTGCGCGAACCGGCGACGCACCGAACCACATTCAATCTGAGGCTTCCGGAGAGGCTTTGCGGAGAGGCTTTTCCAATACCCTCCGGGGCATGGCTAGTGCTGAAAGCGGGGCAGCGAACCCGAAAGGCCTTTCGCCATCAGATCGACTTCCATAGACAGGAAGACGATGCCCCGGCTTGATCTTAGAACATTCACACTCGCCAGCATTGGTTTGCTGCTCGCGGCCTGCGCGGGTGCCGAGGAGGAGCGAGCGGCAGAGGAAGTGCCGGTGATCGCGCAGGAGGTGCGCTTTCTGCCCGAAATGTCGCAGGTGGAAGCCATCGGGACGGCCCGCGCGGCGAGTTCTGCCGAGCTTTTTCCCGAAACCGCAGGGCGGGTGACGCGCGTGATGTTCAGCGCCGGCGACTATGTACGGCAAGGCACGTCGCTGCTGCAGTTGGACGACCGGGCGGAGCGGCTGGACGTCGAGGCGGCGCGGGTCTCCGTGCAGGAGGCAGACCAGCTACTCGGCCGCTATCGCCGGATCGAGGATACCGGTGCGATTTCGGAAAGCCAGATCGAGGCGGGCGAAACCGCGCTGGCGGCCGCACGGGTCGAACTGCGGCAGGCGCAGACTTCGCTGGCCGATCGCACGGTACGCGCCCCGTTCTCCGGCCATGTCGGCCTGACCGAGGTCGATGCGGGCGACCGCGTCAATGATTCCACCCCGATCACGCAGATCGATCAGCGCGGGACGCTGTATGTCGATTTTCCTGCGCCCGAAGAGGTGTTCGCGAACCTGAGCCCGGGCGACACGGTCGAGGTGACGCCATTCTCCGAACCTGGGCGCTCGATCGAGGCCGAGGTGATCGCGACCGACAACCGGATTTCGCAGGACAGCCGCGACTTCATCGTGCGCACCGCCATCCCCAATCGCGATGACAGGCTGCGTCCCGGGATGAGCTTCCGGGTGCAATTCTCCCAGAGCGGCACGATGCGACCCGCGATCCCCGAGGAGGCGATCGTCTGGGGCGGGGAGGGCTCGCATCTGTTCCTGGTGCGCGATGGCAAGGCGGTGCGAGTGCCCGTTACGATCACTTCGCGCCGCGATGGCCGCGTGTTCGTCGACGGGCGGATCGCCCGCAACGACCGGGTGATCGTGAAAGGCGTGCAGAAGGTACGCGACGGGCAGGGCATCCGCCTCGTCCGCCAGGCGCGCCAGCCTGAGCAGGACGTCCGCGTCGACACGGCCCCGACGCGCGGCGGCGATGGCGACTAGGTCCGACCTGCCCATGCTGGCGGTCAAGCGACCGCTGCTGATCGGCGTGCTCAACCTGCTGGTGGTGATCGCAGGGATTGCCGCGCTGATCGGTGTGGAGGTGCGCGAGCTGCCCAATGTCGACCGGCCGATCGTCTCGGTCACCGCCAGCCTGCCCGGCGCCGCGCCGGAGACGATGGACGCGGAGGTGACCAGCATCCTGGAAGATGCGGTCGCGCGCGTTTCGGGCGTGCGCCAGATCAGCTCTTCGAGCGAGGAGAACAATTCGCGCATCCGGGTCGAGTTCAACCCAGGCGTCGACCTCGATACCGCGGCAACCGATGTGCGCGAGGCCGTCAGCCGGACGCAGCGCGACCTGCCCGAGCGGGTCGAGCAGGTGACGGTTGTCAAGGCAGACCAGGACGCGCAGCCGATCATGACGCTCGCGGTGCTGAGCGATGCCTACGACCAGGCCGAACTGACCCGGCTGGTCGACAACGACATCATTCCCGAACTGCTGACCGCGGAAGGAGTCGCCAGTATCGACCCGTTCGGCGCGCGCGAGCGGCAGATGCGGGTCGCGGTCGATCCGCTGCGCCTGAACCGCTTCGGCCTGACGCTGACCGATGTTGCCAGTGCGCTGGAGAATGCCCCGTTCGACGTGCCGGTCGGATCGTTCCGCTCCGACGCGCAGAGCCTGGTCGTGCGAGCCGATGCCAGCGCGACGGAGCCCGACCGGATAGAGAACGTGATCATCAGCGGCAATGTCCGGATCGGCGACGTCGCGCAGGCCGGGTTCGCGCCTGCCAATGCCAGCAATTTCGTGCGGCTGGATGGGCAGCCGATCATCGGGCTGGGCGTGGTGCGGCAGGCAAGTTCCAACACGATCGAGATTTCGGACTCGATCCGGCAGGCGGTCGAGCGGGTCAACCGGCGGTTCGACGACGTCGAGGTCGAGATCGTATCCGACGATGCCGAATTCATCCGCATTTCGGTGCGCGAGGTGCTGATCACACTCGGCTTCACGATCCTGGTCGTGGTCGCCACCATGCTGATCTTCTTCCGCGCGTGGCGTCCGACGATGGTCCCCAGCACCACCATTCCCGTCGCGCTGGTGGGCGTGATCGCGGGCATCTGGCTGATGGGCTTTTCGATCAACCTGCTCACGCTGCTGGCGCTGGTGCTGGCGACCGGGCTGATCGTCGACGACGCGATCGTGGTGCTGGAGAACTGCCAGCGGCTGCAGAACAAGGGACTGGGCAGGCGCGCGGCGGCGGTGGTCGGCACACGGCAGGTGTTCTTCGCGGTCGTCGCGACCACCGCAGTGCTCGTCTCGGTGTTCGTGCCGATCAGCTTCCTGCCGTCGGAGACCGGCCGGCTGTTCCGCGAATTCGGCTTCGTGCTGGCGGTCGCGGTGATCCTGTCCAGCTTCGTCGCCCTGTCGCTGGTGCCCGCGCTCGCCGCGAAGTTCGACCTGACCAGTGATGAGACGGGCGGTGATGAAGCCAGCAAGAGCCGCCTGGCGCGATTTGGCACCGCCGTGACCGGTCGCTATGATCGGCTTCTGAAGCGCGCTCTCGACGCGCCGCGCGCGATGATCATCGGCTCGGTGCTGGTCGCGGGGCTCGCTGGCTTTCTCTACACCCAGCTCGACAACGAACTGGTGCCGGACGAGGATCGCGGGGTCGTCACGGTCGATGCGACCGGGCCCGACGGCGTCGGCCTCGCCTTCATGGACCGCGAGCTGGACGAGATCGAGCAGGTGCTCCAGCCTTACCTCGACAGCGGCGAGATCGAGAGCACCTTCTCCATCGTCGGCCGCTACGATCCGAACCGGGTTCGCGTGACTGCGCAGCTGGCCGACTGGGGCGCGCGGGATCGCAGCCAGACCCAGATCGTGGAGGAACTCAACGGCCCGCTGGCGGAGATTCCCGGATCGCGCACCAATGCGCGCGGGCGTGGCACGCTCAGCTTCGGCGGCGGGGGCGAGGGGCTGGAGGTTGCGCTGACCGGCCCCGAATACGACCGTATCTACGCAAGCGCCGATGCGCTGGCGACCGCGATCGACACGCGGTCGGATATCCTCTCCAATGCCGAAATCTCCTATCAGCCGACCCAGCCACAGCTTTCGGTGCGGATCGACCGGCAGCGCGCCTCCGACCTCGGCGTCGATCTCGACGATCTGTCGCAGACGCTGCGGGCGATGGTGGGCGGAGAGGGCCTGGTCGATCTCAACGTGGGCGATCAGGCGGTGCCGATCTTCCTCACCGCGCAGGCGGTGAGCGTGACCAATCCGAACGACCTGCGCAATCTCTACGTGCGCGGATCGGGGGGAGAGACTGGGGGCAACACTCTGGTGCCGCTGTCGGCGCTGACCACGATCGAGGAGCAGGGCATCGCCGCCGAACTCGACCGAACCGAACAGCGCCGCGCGATCGAGGTCGATGCCGACATCGCAGCGGGCACCCCGCTGCGCGATGCGGTCGACGAGATCGAGCGCTTGGCCGACGAGACGGTGGCCGAGGATATAGACATGCTGTTGCAAGGCGACGCGGAAAGCCTGGAGGAAAGCTCCAACGCGCTGGCGCTGACCTATGGCTTTGCCCTCGCCATCGTTTTCCTGGTGCTGGTCGCCCAGTTCGAAAGCCTTACCAGCGCGCTGGTGGTGCTGCTCACCGTGCCCTTTGCGCTGGCCGCAGCGGTGTTCGCGCTGTTCCTGTCGGGCGTGTCGCTCAACATCTATTCGCAGATCGGGCTGGTGATGCTGATCGGTCTGATGGCCAAGAACGGCGTGCTGATCGTCGAGTTCGCGGACCAGCTGCGTCATCAGGGCCGCAGCGTGCGCGAAGCGGTGGAGGAAGCCGCCGCGATCCGCCTGCGCCCGATCACCATGACGCTGATCTCTACCGTGATCGGGGCGCTGCCGCTGATCCTTGCCAGCGGCGCGGGGGCCGAAGCTCGCCAGTCGATCGGCTGGGTGATATTCGGCGGGCTCGGTATTGCCAGCATCTTCACGCTGTTCCTGACCCCCGTGCTCTACCTCGCCATCGCCCGCTTCGGCCAGCCGCGCAGCGTCGACCTCGACAAGCTGCGCGAGGAGATCGATTCACTGGACGAGGACATGACGGTGGCGCCAGCATGATCCGCCGCCTTGTGATCCTTTCGGCAGCCGCAGCGCTGACGGCATGCGCCTCGCTCGATCCATATCCGGTCGATCGTTCGGTCATCGCGCTGCGGGCCTATGCGGGCGATCTGCCACCCAGCGGGGTGGCGGAAAACTGGTGGCAGGGGTTCGGTGATCCGGTGCTCGATGAGCTGGTCGAGCAGGGCCTCGCCGCCAATCTCGACATCGCCATCGCGCGCGACCGGTTGCGCGCGGCGGATGCGCTGCTGCAGGCGGAGCGTGCGGATCGCCTGCCGCGCCTCGACGGCGCAGCGGACGCTGCGATCGGCCTCGGCACCTCCGACGGCGATTCCGCCAGCATCGGCCTGCTGGGCACGTTCGATCCGGATATTTCGGGGCGTCTCTCGGCGCAGATCCGGGCCGCCGCTGCCGACTATGCGCAGGCGGAGTATATCCTTGCCGATCAGCGCAGACTGGTCGCCGCGGCCATCGCCGCGCAATATATCGAATATCGCCGCACCGGCGCGCAGCTGGAGCTGCTCGCGCAATCGACCGAATTACAGGAGCGTACGCTCAGGATCGTGACCCTGCGATTCGAGGCGGGGCTTGCCGCCAATCTCGATGTGCGCCGCGCGGCGGCCGACCTGGCGCAGACGCGCGCGCGGCGCGGCCTGATCGAGATCGCGCGGGCGGGTGCGGCCAACCGTCTGGCGATCCTGCTGGGGCGGTCGCCCGGGCTCTTCCGCCCGCCGCCTGCGCCGGGCGAACAGACGATCCCCGACTATGCCGGTGGGCCCCCTGCGGGCACGCCTGCGGACCTGTTGCGTCGCCGGGCCGATGTGCTCGCGGCCGAGGCGGCGCTGCTGCGCGCCTCCGCAATCGTCGGGGTCGAGCAGGCGGACCTGCGCCCCTCGCTGACCATCCCGGCGAGCGTGACGCTGGGCGATGGCAGTATCGGCGGCATCCTCGACGAATTCATCGCCAGCATCGGGGCTGCGCTCGATCTGCCGCTGTTCGACGGGGGGCGCAGGCGCGCCGAGGTGGACGCCGCGCGGGCCGAGGCCGATGCGCGCTTTGGCGAATACCGCCTGACCTTCCTCGAAGCGCTGGGCGAGGTCGAGAACGCCTTGGTCGCGCTGGACGCCAATGGCACGCGTATCGACGCACTTGGCGAGGCGATCGAACAGAGCGAAGCGGCGCTCGAACAGTCGGACGCGCTTTACCGCGAAGGGCTGGCGACGCTGTTCGATGTGCTCGATGCGCAGCGACAGCTGATCGCCAGCCGCCAGTCGCTCATCGACAGTCAGGCGGCGCTTGCAACTTCGTTCGTGTCATTTCACGCGGCAATCGGCACTCCGGATGGCGGGCCTTCGTAGGTCTAGGGATACAGCACCGAGCATGGCGCGTGTCGGAGCCAGCGACCAACCGTCTGGATTATGGATCAGCGTTTTGCCGCGTCTCACCGTTTCAGGAACCGCGTAGTGGTTCACATCCAATCAGAAAGCATGCAACGGGAAGGTTCTCGAGATTTTCTTTCACCAAGGGCAGCAGGCGCTATCCTACTACGAGAACCGCAACGACATTGCCGCCACAAAAGGGCAGGCTCGCGTCTTGGTCCCTGCCAGTACTGATCTCGGGACCAATCGGATTGTGCCAAGCGGGGGGCATGGCCGCAAACAGCTGATCAAGCTGCTTCGGCCGATCTTGCTGAGCCCCAAGGTCCTCTCAGCGATAACTGATGGCAAAGCCACGTCGCGGCTCCCTCACACGCGCCTGTTAGATGCGGGACTGCCATCGGCCAGCTCCCGTTCGCGAGGCGAAGCGAGGACGATCCAGACAGGGGCGTTGCTCGAAATGAGCGCTGAGACACAGTCTATCCGAGAGTATCCGACCCAAGGCGCCGCATTGATGCAGTCAGTCGCCAGGCGCGCCAAGCTGGCGCTTCTGAAATCTCTCGGAATGTTTGGTGCGGTCGAGAAGACTCGAACTTCCACGGCCTTGCGGCCACAACGACC
>CAXAXQ010000018.1:0-74826 GCA_963972905.1 uncultured Erythrobacteraceae bacterium | reverse complement strand
TCCTACACCCCTCTCCCCCACTAGCCTCCCCGGTCCCCACCCACGAACCCGAGAGGCATCCCCATGTCCAAACCGTCCCCACAGCACCCCGACCTTATGGGCGGGCCGCCGCTCTCGGCGCGCGTCGCGTATGAGGAGTGGCAGGCCCACGTCGACGCGGGCCGGATCGGGAAGCGGCCTTCGACCACGCCGGCGCAACTGGTCCGCCATATGCGCAACGAGGAAGTGCTGCTGGGGCGGGCGGTCTCGGTGACAGTGCATGTGCGGGAGGAGTTGCGGGGGCGGTAGGCGCGTTTTTTGTCTTGCCTCAAGCGCCGGCGGGCCCATCCGGGCCCTTAGGCTATCCTCGCTGTCGCTCCCTCCGGTCGCTCGGCTGCGGGCGCGCGGTCGCGCTTGCCTCGGCTGCGCCTCGGAGGCTCGGTGACAGTGCATGTGCGGGAGGAATTGAGGGGGCGGTAGGGGCTTTCGCTCTCCACCCCTCTTCGTCGGCCCGGACTTGATCCGGGCCAAGGCTTTCCTTTTTCCTCGCTGGGTGGGTGTGCTCGACGGGTGCGTTGGGGCGGTCTGTGTGCGTCTGAATGGGTGGGGTGAAGAAGAAGCACTGGCCCGGATCCCCCGCCTGCGCCGGGGCAGGCAAGTCCGGGCCGACGATAGAAGGCGCCGAGAGAGGGGGGGAGGGCGAGAGAGGGGGCCAGAGAGGGATCGGGGCGGCCATGCCGTCCGCACTCCGCTCACGCCCCAAGAACCTGTCCTACACGCGGGTTCGCCTATAGATGGTCCGGTCCGTCTCCCCCCGCGCGGCGCATGCGGCCGCGCCAGCCCACGGACCGTTGCTCATGCCCACGCCCCCCGATACGCCCGAAACCCTGCCCGCGCCCACCGGCTTTGGTGCCGCCGCGCGCCTTTCCGGCAGGCCCGAACAGTTCAGCCGGGTCGGGCAAAGCGCGTTTCTCGATGCGCTGGCGCAGGGTGGCAATGTCCGCGCGGCCTGCGCGGCGGCGGGGATTGCGCGGGCCACCGCCTATCGCATGCGCCGCGCCTGCCCGCATTTCACCCGGCTGTGGGATGCAGCATTGCTGGTCGCGCGCACGCAGGTCGAGGCGGTGCTGGCCGACCGGGCGCTCAACGGAGTGGAAGAGACGATCTTCTACCACGGGGAGGCGGTGGCGACGCGTACCCGATACGACGCGCGGCTGCTTCTCGCGCATCTGGGCCGCCTCGACCGGCTGACGCGCGACTACGCGGCGCAGTCGGCGGCCAGCGAGTTCGATCTGGAGCTGGAAGAGCTGCTCGCCGAGCGGGAGATCGCGTTCGAACCCCATGGCGCGCAAGGCTCGGTGCGCGCGCGGCTGCTCGACGATCGCCGCGATGACGGGGTTGGCGAATGGGAGCCGGGGGAGGGGGAACCGGGGGACGGGGAGCCGGAAGACGGGGAGCTGGGGGAAGGGGTTTGGTAGGGGCGGTTTTTAAGCCCCTGGACAGTGTCTCATGTGTCTCACGCCCTGCGCGTCAGATGAACATCCAGGGGGAGAATACGGCCAGCACCACGAAGTGGAGGTTGAGCACCACCAGCAGCCCGATCGCCCATCTGCGCGAGCGGATGAAGGGCATGGCGAGGATCGCGACCGTGCCGATATTATTGGCCCAGTCGACCGTGCCGACGATCCATGCGGGGGCGGTGGTGGGCTCGACCGGCGGTTCGACCAGCGCGCGGCCGAATTCGGCGAGCAGCGCGACCGCGATCACGCCGAACCAGATGAAGCGCCGGTGGGCCATGTAGTATTCGTCGAAATCGGGCCATGCCTCGGGCTCGTCCGGCCACAACGCGGCGCTGATCAGGTAGTACCAGCCGATCACGCCGAGCACGCATACCAGGCTGAGGAAGTTGAGCGGGATGTTGCCCTGCATCTCGAACATGAACAGCCAAAAGGTCGCCTGGTGAAACAGCACGACCGCGGCGGATAGCGGGACCAGCCAGCCGATGCGGACCTGCTGGACGACGCCGTCGCCGCCCGCGTCGCCCACCGCAAGCTTGCCGTTTCGGATGCGGCTGCGCAGCTTGTAGGTGCGGGCGTAGCCGGCCAGCACCTCGGCCATGGTCAGGCCCAGGAGCAGGGTGAACAGCTCGAATGTGATGTCGAATTCGCTCATACCGCCGCCCCTCGCGCCCCGCTCCGGCTTAGCCCCAGCCGTCGGGCGAGGCCAGAGATTTGCGTCTGCGATCAACGCGGTGCGGGGCAGGCGAGGGCGCCCCGGGGCCGATGTCGCTGGTCGACCGGTCACGTCGTTTGCAGAGAAGTGCTTGCCTTTTTGCCGCGAAACCGGGGCGAACCGTCTTGCCTAACCCGCGCCCCGCCGATAGCCTCCACTCGATCGGAACAGCAATTGGGGGATTGCTACCATGGCCACAGCCAGCATGCGCAAAGCCGCGCCTCACCGCGCAGCGGGCGCCGAGTATAGTGTGAAGCCGCTGTTCGCGGAGCCGGTCTTCGTTACCAACATCGCGGATGCGATCTCGCCAGAGCAGATTGCGTTCATCCAGTCGGTCAGCATGCTCGAAAACCAGATGAACCGGATTTCCGAGGATCTCTACCTGTTCGACCGGCGCGAACTGAAAAGCATCAAACAGGCGGTCCACGCCGCTTTGCAGACCTACGCGCGCGATGTGATGGGGGTCGGCAACCGGCTGGAGGTGACGCAGAGCTGGGCGCTGATGAACCCGCCGGGGGTCGGCATGCACGCGCACACGCATTCGAACTCGCTGGTGTCGGGATCGCTGTATTACGCGCCGATGCCCGATCCGCCGGGCAACATGATCTTCGAGCGTGCGAGCGGCTATCGCCAGCTCGAGCTGGGGGTCGAGAGTGGGCGGACCAACATCTACAATGCGCCGCGCAATGCCGTGGTGCCCAAGCAGGGCGACCTGGTGCTGTTCTCCAGCTCGATCATGCATTTCGTGGAGCAGAACACGTCGAACCAGAACCGTTATTCGATCGCGTTCAACGCCTTCCCGCGCGGCACGATCGGCGCCTTCCGCGATGTCAGCGAGCTGAAGCTCTAGCGTGCGTCATACGAGACCGGTGATCGTCCAGCTGCTGAGTGCATAGAGGATCTGCGTTGCGATGATGAACGGCATGAGGGCGAGCGACACCCGCGCGCTTCTGGTGAAGATCAGCCAGGCGAAGGCGGGGAAATTGAGGTACACCATCAGTACCGATGTGACGAAGACCGGGTGCGTGGCTGGCGAGATTTGCGGTGCGTCCTCACCCCCTGCGCCGAGCGTCATTCCGGCGAGGGTGATCGCGACATTGATCGCCAGCATCCCGCCAAACACCCAGCGCTTCTGCTCCCAGAAATAGGCGTCGAAATCGGGCCACACCTCGGGCTCGTCGGGAAATACCAGCGTGGCCACCAGATAATAGGCACCGATCAGCACCAGCACGCCGAAGATGGTCGCCATGCGCATGTCGAGCACGCCGCGCATGGTCCAGATGATACTCCAGAAAGTGGCCAGATCGACCAGAACCAGCAGCCCGAGAGCCAGCCGACCTTGACCCGCATGGCCGCCGGATCGACCCCAGCCCTGCGGCGGGCGCGCAGTTTCAGGATGCGCGAGAAACCTAGCAGCATCTCCGCAACCGCCAGGCCGATCAGCAGCGTAAACAGCTCGAATATGTAGTCGAATTGTGGATGCACGGCCTTGCCCCCGAATGCCATCTCGGCATGGCTATTGCGCGAGGTGGGGGCGGCGGCAAGTGCTAGTCGATCAGTGCGAGCTCCACGGTGCCGTGGCCACGCTGGATCAGGCCGAGTTCCACAGCCGCCGCGCGCGACACGTCGATCTCGCGCCCATGCGCATAGGGACCGCGATCATTGATCCGGACCACCACGCTCTTGCCGGTGCGCGGGTTGGTCACGCGAACCCTGGTGCCGAACGGCAGCGTCTTATGCGCTGCGGTGAACGCGTACATATCGAAACGCTCGCCATTGGCAGTGGGCCGACCATTGAAGCGTGCGCCGTAATAGGAGGCAACGCCGCTGCGCCACACCGCCGGTTCGGCTTCGATCGGCGGATCGATTTGATCGAGGTCGACCGCACGCGCGCTTGTTTCGGGCATCGGCGGCTCGACATCGAAGCGTGCGAAGCTGGCGTCGAAAGAGTCGACAGCGGGAACGCGTTCGTCGGTCAGCGAGACAGGCGCTGCGTCCGCCGAGAGGTCGGCAACCAGCGGCTGCTGGCCAGGCGCATCCTGCGCTCCGGCACCTGCGAGCGGCAGGGCGAGCACGGCAAGCGCAAGCGTGGGGAGCGCAGCGCGGCGAAAGGTCTTTTTATTCCCGTCCATGGCAGGGCAAGTTAGGCCCGCTTTCCCAATAGGGAATACATCCGGAGGCGGCTCGCCGCGCTTTCGCCACATTTGACCTGAAAGCTTCGGACCTTTCGCGTTACTTGCAGGTTATTGCGCGAATTTTCTAGTTCCCGCTGCGCTGGTCGCGTTTTGCCAGCAATTTCAACCGCAAGGCGTTGAGCGAAATGAACCCTTGTGCATCGCGCTGGTCATAGGCGCCGGCATCGTCCTCGAAAGTGACGTGTGCTTCGGAATAGAGGCTCTGCGGGCTCCGCCGACCCACGACCGAGGCATTGCCCTTGTACAGCTTGAGTCGAACCTCACCCGCTACGCGCGCCTGGCTGTGGTCGATCGCCGCCTGCAGCATCTCGCGTTCGGGGCTGAACCAGAAGCCGTTGTAGATCAACTCGGCATACTTGGGCATCAGCTCGTCCTTGAGATGCGCCGCGCCCCGGTCGAGCGTGATCTGCTCTATCCCGCGGTGCGCGTGGGCGTAGATCTCCCCGCCAGGCGTTTCGTACATCCCGCGCGACTTCATGCCGACGAAGCGGTTTTCGACCAGATCGAGCCGCCCGATGCCGTGCTTGCGGCCCAGATGGTTGAGCGCCGCGAGCAGCGTGGCGGGGCTCATCGCCTCGCCGTTGAGCGCGACGCCGTCGCCCTTTTCAAAGGCAAGCGTGATGTATTCGGGCGTGTCCGGCGCATCCTCGGGATTACTGGTGCGCGAATAGACGTAGTCGGGCGTCTCTTCCCACGGATCTTCCAGCACCTTGCCTTCGGACGAGGTGTGGAGGAGGTTTGCATCGGTCGAGAACGGGCTTTCGCCGCGCTTGTCCTTGGGTACTTCGATTTGGTGCGATTCAGCCCACGCGATTAGCGCGGTACGGCTGGTCAGATCCCATTCGCGCCACGGCGCGATCACGGTGACGTCGGGATCGAGTGCGTAGGCCGACAGCTCGAAGCGGACCTGATCGTTGCCCTTGCCGGTAGCGCCGTGCGCGATCGCACCCGCACCGGTCTCGCGCGCAATCTCGACCAGTCGCTTGGAGATCAGCGGCCGCGCGATACTGGTGCCGAGCAGGTAGTCGCCTTCGTAGCGCGCATTGGCACGCATCATCGGGAAGACGAAATCGCGCACGAACTCTTCGCGCAGATCCTCGATGAAAATGTGCTTGTCGGGGATGCCCATCGCCTGCGCCTTGCGGCGTGCTGGCTCCAGCTCTTCGCCCTGGCCGAGATCGGCGGTGAAGGTGACCACTTCCAGTCCGCGTTCGACTTCGAGCCACTTGGCGATGACAGAAGTGTCGAGTCCACCCGAATAGGCAAGGACGACGCGGTTGTTCTTTGGTGCACTGTTCATGGCGCGCGGCTAGCAGCGACAGGGAAGCCGCGCAACGCGGATTGGCGCACTAGCGCAGTTGGCTGTCTTTGCTGCCGCGGCGATTGATGCCTGCCGAGCGCACTGCGGCATCACGGCCGGACTGGCATTGCACGCAGCGCTTCACGCCCGGCAGTGCGACACGGCGCTTCTCGGGGATTTCCTCGCCGCATTCGACGCACCACTCCTCGCTCTCGCCGCTCGGCATGCGAGATCGCGCCGCGCTCACCGCATCCGAAACCGTGTCGTCGATCTGATCCTGTACTGCGCCGTCGCGCGCCCATCCGCCTGCCATGTCACTCTTTCCAAACCGTTTTGCCTGCCCAATGTGGGCACTGGGTGCCCGCAATTCAAATCGGACGCAGGATCATGCTAACATCCCTCTCATGGCCGAGAACAAGACCAAGCCGAGCGATGCGAGCGTCGAAGCCTTCATTGCGGATGTCGAGCACGCCGGGAGACGCGAGGATGCGCTCGGGCTGCTTGATACCTTTGCGCACATTACCGGCGAAAAGCCCGTTTTGTGGGGCGGCAACATGATCGGCTTCGGCAGCTACGGCTACACCTACGACAGCGGGCGTTCGGGGACCATGTTCCGTTCCGGCTTCAGCCCGCGCAAAGCCAACCTCAGCCTTTACGTCCTGGGCTGCACGAGTTCACCCGAAGCAAAGGCGAAGCAGCAGGAACTGCTGGACAGGCTAGGCCCGCACAGGCGGGGGGTGTCGTGCCTCTATGTCACTCGGCTGAACAAGGTCGACACCGGGGTGCTCGAAGAGCTCATCGCGTTCGACAAGGCCGCGATGGATGCAAAATATCCGCTCGGCTCAGCCTAGCAGACGGTCTTCCGCCTCGCCCATGTAATCGCGCGTATAGGGTAGGGCATGGCGGTGGCGGGCGTACTGGATCTGGTAGTTGCACATGGCGCCGCTCTCGAAGGCGACCGCCGCCCCGGCGAGGTAGAACGTCCACATGCGATAGAAGCGCTCGTCGTACATGTTCATGATCGCGTCGCGGTTGGTTTCGCAATTGGCATACCAGGCGCGCAGCGTGTGCGCATAGTGCAGCCGCCAGGTCTCGACATCGGTGGCGATCAGGCGGCTCTTCTCGCTCGCCGCGACTGTTTCGCTCAGCGCGGGGATATAGCCGCCGGGGAAGATATATTTGCGGGTGAAGGCATCCGTCGATCCGGGGCCCCCCATGCGTCCGATCGTGTGGACCAGCATCACCCCGTCGGTGTCGAGCAGCTTGCCCGTGCAGCGGAAAAAGGTCTCGAATTGGTGCTGCCCGACATGCTCGAACATGCCGACCGAGACGATCCGGTCGTATTTGTGGCCCTGCGCCGCGTGATCGCGATAATCCACAAGCTCGATACTGACCTGGTCGTCCACGCCTGCTGCGGCGACCCGTTCGCGCGCCAGCGCTGCCTGCTCCCTGGACAGCGTAATCCCGGTGACGTGCACCCCTGCGCGCTGCGCGAGGAAGATCGCCATCCCGCCCCAGCCGCACCCGATGTCGAGCACCCGCTGACCCGGCTCCAGCGCCAGCTTGGCCGCGATATGGGCGAGCTTCGCCTCCTGCGCTTCGCCCAGCGACATGCCTTCGTGCGGCCAGTAGCCGCAACTATATTGCATGTGCTCGGGATCGAGCATCAGGCGGTAGAGCGCGTTGCCGATGTCGTAATGATGGGCAACATTCGCGCGGCTGCGGACCGCATTGTTGAGCTGCTCGCCATGGAAGGCGATCCGGTTGCCGAGTTTCCTGAGCGGGCTGGGCCGGTTGTAGCTCGCCCCTGCCTCCCACGGTGCGTTGCGCGCGAACAGGTCGACCAGCCCCATCACGTCGCCTCGCTCGATCACCAGCCGCCCGTCCATGAAGGCTTCCGCCGCGCCCAGCGCCGGATCGAGCAGGATGCTGCGCGCGACGCCCGAATCGGTCAGGCGGATGGCGATGTCGAGCGAGTTGGAGCCCGGCACGCCGAATTGCGCGCGGTGGCCGTCCGAGAACTTCACCTCCAGCGCGCCTGACTCGATATGTCCGTCGAGGAAGTGGCAGAACAGCAGGTTGGCGGGGCCATGCGGCCGATCGCCTCCGGTCGGTTTGGAAGTCGTTTGATCGAGCACTTTGCCAGTCCTTCTTGCGGGGGCCTGCGAGTGTGCCTCGCCTATGCGCCTAGTCCGACTTGCGGGCAAGCATCCGGTCCAGCAACGGCGGCTTCGCGGTTTTGGGCGGCAGGCGGCCCGAAAGTTCGAACAGCATGTTGCCCAGCTGCACCGCCTGATCCTTGTTCAGCACCATGCGCGACACAAGCACATCGTCTGCGCTCCGGGGCATGCTGGTGACGGTTTCCAGACGCAGGACCATGTTGGTGCCGTAATCCTCGGCCGTCCAGCCGACCAGCACGCGCACTTCCTCGTCGCTCCAGACGTTCGCCATGTTCGGTCAGGCCCTGTTCGGTAAAGAGGGCGCGACTCTACCCAGCAGGCTACAGGCCTGCAAGGTCGTCACATACCGGCGTACCATTGGTAGCCACCGTAATCTTCCCAGTAGCCGCCCTTGCCAAGGCCGATCGCGTCGAGGCTGTCGACCAGCTCGACTCCGGTGAGATACTTCGCGTGCTTGTAGCCCAGCTGGCGTTCCACCCGCGCGCGGAGCGGGGCGCCGTTCTTGACCGGCAGCGGCTCTCCGTTCAGGCGGTGGGCGATAATCGTCTGCGGGTGGTAGGCATCGTCCATATCGATGCTCTCGTAATAGCGGCCGCGCGTATAATCGTCGGCACAGCGGAACACGACGTAGTTTGCGCCCTCGCGCACGCCTGCCAGTTCGAGGAAGGTCGAGAGCTGCGGGCCGGTCCACTGGCCGATCGCGCTCCAGCCCTCGACACAATCATGCCGAGTGATCTGCGTGCGCTGGGGCAGTGTCATGATCTGGTCGAGCGTGAAGGACAGCGGCCGTTCGACCAGACCGGTGACGGTAAAGCGCCAGTCGGCAAAGCCCTTGGCGACATGTGCGGGATAGCCATCGTTCTGCGGGTCGGTCGATCCGTTGCCGCGGAAGGTGGGCGAGATGTCCTCCGGCGCATATTCGGGCGCGAGGGCTTTGCCCGCGCGCAGGGCGCGTTGCAGGCCCATCTGCCAGTCGTCCACGTTTTCGAAAAAGCGCGTGCCCGCCTCGCTGTCGCTTATCTTGGTGCATGCACCCAGCATCAGCGCACCCGAACCGAGCAGGACGGAGCGACGTTTCATCGTGAAGCTCATGCAGCCTCTCCCTCGGGCTTGGCAGGACGGGCGAAGGGCGGTTTGGTGGGCTGGTGCTCGCCGCCCAGGATCATCGCGCGCAGCTGCCCTACAGGCCCGGTCAGCAGCACAAGCAGGACATGGACCACAAAGAACCCGAACAGTCCCCAGGCACACAGGAAATGCAACGAGCGTGCGCTCTGCCGTCCGCCGAAGATGTCGACCAGCCACCACAGGCTCGGCTCCATACCCGGACTGATCGCCAGCCCGGTCAGGACCATGCCGGGCAGCAGCACGCCGAACACACCGCCATAGGCGAGCTTTTGGAGGAAATTGTACTTCCCATCTCCATGGGCAAAGTCGAACCGCAGGTGCTGCGCGATGTCCGCCTTGATCGCGCCCCAGCGCCATTCGCGCTTCTCCGTCTTCAGGTCGCGCCTGAAATGGCCGTTCCACAGCATCGCGATCCACATGCCCAGCAGGCCGAAGGCGAAGGGAAAGGCCATCAGCAGATGCCAGTCGCGCGCCTTGGCGAGGCTGTAGTAATCGGGGATGGTCATCCAGCCGGGAAAGCGGGGCACCGCCAGCCAGGCCTGCGCGGGCGAGAAGCCCCAGTCGCCCCAGTAGAGGTAGGGGTGGGCGTTGGAGATGTTCAGCCCGCTCATGAACAGCACCACAATCGCGATCAGGTTGATCCAGTGCCAGATGCGGGTGGAAATGAAGTGCCTCACCGCGTGCCCTCCCGTTCCAGATAGATCACGTCGCGTGGCTGGCTGAGCAGGTGCTGCCCGTTATCGACGAACAGCGTCTTCCCGCTCGCCAGATCGCCGTTTGCCAGCATCACTGCGGCCTGCGCGACATCCTGAGGGGTGGTGCGGCGGCGGCGCAGGTTGAGCAGGTGCGATCGCTCCGCTTCCGCCTCGCTCTGGTCGTGGCTCGCAAGGATCGCGCCGGGGGCGAGGCCGTAGACTCGGTCCTCGCTATGCGTCGCCCCCATCGCGAGCATCCGGATCGTCGCATCGAGCGCGTGCTTGCTCATGGTGTAGCTGAAAAAATCGGGATTGGGATTGGCAAGCTTCTGGTCGGTCACCTGGATCACGCGGCGACCGGATGATGCGCGGGCGTGTGCAAGATAGCTCTGGGCAAGCATGGCGGGCGCGCGCGCATTGGTCCGCATCGCGCGATCGTGAATCGCCGGGTCGAGCGCGGTCACGCTGTCCTGTTCGAAAATCGCAGCGGAGTTGATCAGCGCGCGCCAGTCTTCCAGCCGTGCCGAGAGGTCCTGTGCCAGTGCATTGGCTGCGCCGTCCTGCGCAAAATCCGCCTGTGCGATCTCGGCGGAGGGAAGCTCGCCGGCAAGCGCTTCGGCTTCGTCGTGCGAGGATCGGTAATGGATGATCACGTGCCAGCCGGCCTCGGCGAAGGCCCGCGAGAACGCCGCGCCCAAGCGCTGTGCACCTCCGGTGATCAGCACGCTCGGCCTGCTCATACTCCCCTCCTTTCAGACCGACCCATATCGGTCCGGGCGCACATTACAAAGGGGCCGCACACCGGCTTGGTGTGCGGCCCCAGCGTATTTTGCGATTGTCGCCTCAGCGGCAGCGCAGATCGCCGCGGTCGATCTCGCGGCCGAGCAGGCCGCCGCCGATCGCTCCGATAATCGCGCCGAGCGTCGAATCGGCGGCGATCTGCGATCCGGCGAGCGCACCCACGCCCGCGCCGATCACCAGACCGGTCGACCCGTCGCTGCGGCGGCAGCGGTAGCGGCCGTCCTGCCCGCGCCAGACCCGGTCGCCGCGATCGAGGCGCCGCTCATTGCGCGCCTCGCGCCGGGCATCGCGGGAGTCGCGCCGGTACTCGCGCCGGTCGCGATAGTCGCGCCGCTGATACTGGTGCGCGCTGGCGGGCGTGGCGGAAAAGGGCGAGGCCGCGACGGTGCTGGTGCGGCTCTCGACGGGAAGCTCTGCGGCCAGCGCGGGGGCGGCCGGCAGAGCGAGAGCGGAAGCGGCGATTGCCATCATGGGGATCTTCATCGGGTCACTCCTTCGAATTGTTTCTGCCCCAACCAATTCGGAAGAAGCACCCCGGCTCCCCAACCTCAGATGAACGACGCGCTGGCTTGACGATTTGCCGACGGGTCGTGCGGATCCCACGATAAGTTACCCATCGGAGGTGCGGCGAACCGACCCTCCGTCAGTCGATCTTGCGGACGCCAGCGCGCACTAGTCGCGCTGGGTGCCGTCGGTCGCATCGACACGAAATCCGCGTTTCACCATGTGCGCGGCACCCGCGCCGCAGCCACCGCCCAGTTCCAGCAGCAGGCACCCGAGCCCAGACGATCCGGAAAGGGACCCAGATGGCGGTGCCGGTCCTGCACGGTGCTGGCGACGGAGTGCGGCGCGGCCTGCACGTATTAGTCGATCGTGGCCTGATCGAAGCTCATTGGCTCTTGAGATGCTCTGCGAAGAAGGCGAGCGTTGCGGGCCAGATTTCCTGCTGCGCGGCGAGCGTGGCTTCGTCGTAACGGAACTCGCCCTCGGTGCGCTGGACACCGGTGCCCGACAGCGCGTGGCCTGCGCCCACATAGATCATCGCGACCGTTTCGAGCCCGCCTGCCTCGGCACGCCGTTCGGCGATATTCTGCGCCATGCCGCCGGAGTTCCAGGTGTTGTCGGCATCGCCGCCCGCGACCAGCACGGGCTCGTCGATGTCTTCCACCCGAATGCGCGCGGCGGGGACCCGGTCGGGATTGGCACGGCGTCCCGCATCCTGCGGGGTGCGCAGGCGGACGACCGCGCCGGGGATCGCGTATTTCGCGAATTCCTCTTCCATGCCGAGATAGGGCACGAAGGGCAGCGGTTCGCCCGCCCATGAGAAGCTGCTGACCTCACCGGGCTTCGCGCCCGGCCCCCAGCCTTCCCAGATCACGTCGCTTGGCACGATCGCCACAACGGCCGCAAATCCGTCGATCCGGCTTGCCCCTGCGAGCACGAACTCCGCACCCTTGGATACGCCGTACAGACCGATGGCATCGGCCTGCACGTCTTCACGCGCGCGCAACCAGTCGCGCGCGATCGCCAGCTTTTCGAGCGGAATGGAGTCGAACGCCTCGGTCAGGTCGGGCAGTTGCCGTTCGGGCGGAAGATAGCCGGGCGAGTAGTAGGGCAGGCCGAGCACGGCATAGCCCTGCTCGATGAAGCGTGGGGCCGAGCTGCGCGATCCCATGTCGCCCCCTTCGCTCCCGCCGAGCACGATGATGACGGGGAAGGGGCCTTCGCCCTCCGGCGTGGCAAAATAGGCATAGGGCAGTTCTTCGCCGACCATGATTTCGCTCGGGGCGACGGGCGGGCCGGGATCGGCCGCCGCACTGGTGGAGAGCCCGAGGCCGAACGCGGCAAGAATTGTCAGAAATGTGCGCAAGCATAACCTCCCTTGGTGTGTTAGTGGAGTGTTACACCTCTGAACGATTGTTTCAAGAGGCGGAGAGCCGATCGCGTCGATCAGGTGGCAGGATGCTTGCGGCGAATGTCATGGACCAGCCGATCCGATACGCGCGGGAGGCTGGCAAGCTCTTCAAGCTCGCTGCGATCCGGCTTGCCGCCCCCATAGACGAGGTGAAAGGCGCGCCGCACCGTCCAGCCGGCTGGCCGTTGTTCTATCGGGTCCAGCGTGTCCCCCGCTTGAGCCAGGCCGGGCTGGATCACTCGAAAGAACATACCGCAGCGCCCGCTTTCGACGATTGCCTTGACGATGCCCTTGCTACCCAGATGGCGTTCGATCGTGGCGCAGGGCTGGCGCGGCTGCGAGACCTCGATGATTGCTCCGCCGAGGCGGAACCGGTCGCCGATGCAGACTGCACTTTCATCGATCCCGTGAACAAACAGATTCTCGCCCATGCTGCCCGGTCCGGCCAGCGCAGGGCGGTCACCGAGAAGATCGTGCAGCCATGCGTAATGACCTGCCGGGTAGAGATGCACGGCCATGGCCGGAAAACCATGGTGGCGGCGATCCACCTGCTCGTCACCCGCAACACCGCTCAGCCCGATTTCCACCGGGCCATCGAGTGGCGATTTGGCGATGGCACTGCGTTTGTCGCCGGGAAGCAGGGCTGCGCGACCGGCGCAGATTGCTTCGACGGTCAGGCTCACGCGGCGCTGCTTGCCTCGGCAACTTCCGCGGCTTCCGCCACTTCGCGGTCGCGCTGGGCGCGGCTCTTCTTTTCCGCCGCAGTCTTCAGCTGGCCACAGGCCGCGCCGATGTCGCGCCCGCGCGGAGTACGCACCGGGGCGCTGATACCGCCTTCGAAGACGATGTTCGAAAAGGCGCGGATGCGTTCGGGTAGCGAAGTTTCGTAATCGCTGCCGGGCCACGGGTTAAACGGGATCAGGTTCACCTTCGCAGGCAGGTCGTACTGGCGCAGCAGGCGGACAAGCTCGCGCGCGTCCTCATCGCTGTCGTTCTTGTCCTTGAGCATGATGTATTCGAAGGTGATCCGCCGCGCATTGCTCGCGCCGGGGTAGTCGGCGCAGGCCTGCAGCAGTTCTTCGATCCCGTACTTCCGGTTCAGCGGCACGATCTCGTCGCGCACATCCTTGCGCACGGCGTGCAGGCTGACCGCCAGGTTGACGCCGATTTCCTCGCCGCAGCGCGCCATCATCGGCACCACGCCGCTGGTCGAAAGCGTGATGCGCCGCTTCGACAGCGCCAATCCATCGCCATCCATGACGAGCTTCATCGCGTCGCGGACATTGTCGAAATTATACAGCGGCTCGCCCATGCCCATCAGCACGATATTGGTCAGCAGCCGCCCGTCCGAAGTGTATTCGGCGCTATCTTCCACGTCCTCGAGCCCCGCCATCGACCCCTTGGGCCATTCGCCCAGCGAATCGCGCGCGAGCATGACCTGGCCGACGATCTCGCCCGGCGTCAGGTTGCGCACCAGCCGCATCGTGCCTGTGTGGCAGAAGGTGCAGTTGAGGGTGCAGCCGACCTGGCTGGAGATGCACAGCGTCCCGCGATCGGCGTCGGGGATGAAGACCATCTCGAAATCATTGCCATCGGCGGTGCGCAGCACCCATTTGCGGGTTCCGTCGGTCGAGTGGTGCGCCTCGACCACTTCGGGCCGTCCGATGACGAAGCGTTCGGTCAGCCACGGGCGCATCGTCTTGGCAATATCGGTCATCGCCTCGAACTCGGTCACGCCGCGATGATAGAGCCAATGGAACACCTGCTTGGACCGCAGCTTCGCAGCCTTTGCATCGAGGCCTGCCGCCTCGAACAATTCGCGGATGCGGGCTTTCGGCAGGCCGATCAGATCGACGCGCCCGTCCGCACGCGGCGTAATATCGCGCGGGGTCGGCACCGGATCGATCGGTCCGGGGGTGGGCATAAGTTCGGTATCGGCCATGGGAGGCGCTTCATATAGATCGGACGTTGGCAGATTCCAACTGGGCAGAATGAAGCGGGCAGAGATCGCGCTCGGCCGCTCGAAAAGAGAGCGGCGGCCCGTCCGCCAAGGACAGGCCGCCGCCGCGTGTTCCGATGGAGTTGTGGCCTCAGGTGCGGCGTCGAACCGTCACGGGGCTGCGGGTAATGCTGCGGCTGCGGACCGGCGCGAGTTCGAAACCGTCCGCATCGACCGGATCGATCAGCGCATCGCCGTCCTTCACCTCGATTTCGGATACCGGCACGATCCGGTCGTCTTCGAGCACCAGGCCCGCGACATGATCGCGGTCCGGATCGACCAGCATCCGCTTGATCGTGCCGAGGTGCAGTCCATCATAGGTCTTCAGCGAGTGACCGCGAAGGTCCTGTTCTTCGTTGACGAGCTGATAATCATCCAGCTCTTTCAGGTCTTGGTATTTGGATGACATGTGCAATTCCTTCTGCGTGTGGGGCTCAGGCGTCGTCTTCGATGGTGATGTTCGCCTCGTCGATGACAAGAACCGCCTTCTGATCGGCGATCACATTCATCGTATCCTGGTCTAGCGCTTCGCCTTCGATGCCTTCTGCCGAAATCTCCGACGCGTCGCGGATCGTGCCGCCATCGAGACGCAGGGTCGCACCCGGATTGATGTCGACGCGGCGTTCTGCCGGTTCGTCGATCACGATCGCGAACATTCGCGCACCGTCATTCTCGATCCAGAAACCGCGATCGGTCAACGGACCCCCTGCGGTGACCGTGCCTTCAAAGCCTGTCGCGCCGTAATATTCGGCCGGGTTGGCGAGGATCGCTACGATCGTCATATTGTCAGCGACAGCCATGGTGTCGGCGCTTTGTTCGATAGCGGCGGTGTCGCCGTTCAACTGGTCAGCCTCGCCATCATTATCGGCGAACAGCCACCAGAGCAGTAAGGCCGCAAGCAGCACGAGCAGGAAGATCCACAGCCACTTCGAACTCGATTTCTTTTCCACGGGTATCTCGGCCATCTAAATCCTCCTGTTTGAGCCACTCTCCATCAAGCGGTTGGCGCGCAGAAAGATGCTCAAAGCTAACTTCGAGCATATTTAGAGCAGGGCACTGCCGCTTCGTCAGGCACAGCTCGAAAGGTTCCCGATGCTCATCGCAAAGCGAAATCCGTTCGCCGCACGAATGTTGCGCAAGAGCAACAGTATCTTGTTGTGTGACATTCATGAAACTTCGTGAGCCGCGAGCCATTCTTCCGTTGTGTGCCGCATCGCAGACGGCATGACAAAGAAGGAAGTACTTGAAATGAAAATCGCATTTGCAATTCTCGCCACCGGTTCCCTGGCCGCGCTCGCCACGCCTGCCGCCGCGCAGGTCGATCCGGACTCCCCGTTCTCTGGTTTCCGGGTGCAGGGCACGACCGGCTATGACCAGATCACGGCAGGCAGCAGCGTCGACGACGACGGCAACGACAACAATGACCAGTCGGCCGAAGGTGTCATCTATGGTGCCACGATCGGGTACGACGTCGATCTCGGGAACATCGTGATCGGCCCGGAAGCAGAACTGACCGGCTCGACCGCAGACACCGACTATGACAACGGCGACTTCGAAGGCTTCGGCTTCGGCAATGTCTCCGCCGGTCGCGACGTGTACGTCGGCGCCCGGATCGGTGTGAAGGCCAACCCGAACATGATGTTCTACGCCAAGGGTGGTTACACCAACGCCAAACTCAACGTGCGCAGCAATGACGGCACGACCGAGTTCGACACCGATTACGATCTCGACGGCTACCGCGTCGGCGGCGGTCTCGAATATGCGTTCGGCAAGAACCTCTTCACCAACATCGAATACCGCTATTCGAACTATTCCGACGCGAATGTCGATTTCGACGGCACTCTGCCCGACACCGACCAGTTCGATGTCGATACGGACCGTCATCAGGTCACCGTGGGTCTCGGCATGCGCTTCTAAGCGCGCCGGATCTTACGATCTGACAAGGAGGGCGTGGCCTTGGCGGGCCGCGCCCTTTTTGCGTTGGCTGCTAGTCGCGCGCGCAGGCGATCGTCGCGGCATCGATTGCGGTAGCGACGCCCGACAGGCTGTAGCGATCGGTGAAGCGGTTGCCGCCGCGATCGGTTGCGGACACGCTCATCCGGGTGCCCGAGCGCATCGCGGCGACGATGGCTGCATCCATTCGCTTGTCCTGTGCCCAGGCATCCGCTTCTCCAGCGGTCAGCCGATAGCTCTCTCCGCCAACACGCAGGGTGACCGAGGGATCGCTTGCCAGGCGGCGTGACAGACGAACATGCACCTGATTTCGGGCCTTGCGGTTGGGCCAGGTGCCGATCGTTGCATAGGGTTCGAACTCGCGCGCAGCACGGCTGCGCTCCGCCTTGGAGATCGCGTAGCAGCGCGGCAGGCGCGGATCACGAAAAGCGCCCCAGTCGTCGAACACGCCGAGTGACGAGCGCGCCAGCGCGGGGCTGGCCAGTGCTACCAGTGCTCCCAGCAGAATGACTGCCCGCTTCACGCTGCGGCGCCCTTGCGTTCGGGATAGGAGATTTCGAGAACTTCCCACTCGCGCAGGCCCGTTGGGCCCTTGACCATCCGCAGATCGCCGACCTCCGCGCCGCGTAGCGCGCGCGCCATCGGCGAGCCCCAGCCGATCCGGCCCTCGCTCGCTTCCGCCTCGTCGTTACCGACCAGGGTGAGCACTTTTTTACGGTCGTCCTCATCCACCAGAGTCACGGTCGCACCGAAGAAGATGCGTTCGCGGTTGGGCTGGTCGGCAGGGTCGATCACCCGCGCGGCCTTCATCCTGCGGACAAGATGCGCCAGTTCGCGGTCGATCTCGCGCATCTTCTTGCGGCCATAGAGATAGTCGCCATTTTCCGAGCGGTCGCCATTGCCCGCCGCCCAGCTGACGATCTCCACGATCTCGGGCCGGGCGGTGCCCAGCAGATGGTCGTAACGCGCCTTCATCGCGGAATAACCTGCGGGAGTGATCGGATTGTCGCCTTTCATGCCCGCCAGCCTAGCGCGGCTCAGCGCAGGAAGTCACCCGCCATTCTGGGCTTGCCGAACTGCGCGCGGTCGGGGTTGAGCTGTTCGTAGACGGCAGCATTCTCGATCACGCGCTGGACGTAGTTCTTGGTCTCGTAGATCGGAATCCGTTCGATCCAGGTCACCCAGTCGATCCCGCCATCGCGCGGGTCGCCATTGGCGCGCAGCCATTTGTTCACGTTGCCCGGCCCGGCGTTGTAGGCCGCGACGGCGAGCGGGTAGGCACCGCCATAATAGCTCATCATGCGGGCGAAATAGCCATCGCCCAGCTGCATGTTGTAGCTCGGGATGGCGATCAGGTTCTCCCGATCATAGCCAAGGCCAAGCTTGCCCGCCTGTTCGCGCGCGGTGCCGGGCATCAGCTGCATCAGTCCGCGCGCACCGGCGTGGCTGATCGCATTGGCGGCAAACTGGCTTTCCTGCCGCGCGATCGCGTGAACCATCGTCCAGTTCGCGCCGCCCGGCGGGGTGACGGTGGGGAAGCCCTGGCTCACGAAGCCGCGATGGCCGTCGGCCGCAGCGGCTTCGGCGACGTTGACCGCCAGATCGCGGCGACCCGTCTCGCGCGCCAGTTCGGCAACCAGCGCGTGTTCCTCCGGCGTATCGGCCTGATCCGAAATCGCCTGGTAGAACTGGATCCCGGTGCGCCACGGCGCGCCGCGCGCCACTTCGCGCACCGCATTGGTGAGCGCCGCGTTCTGGAATTCGGCACGCTGCTGCGCGGTGGGCAGAGCTACGCTGTCCCCGCCGAGCGGAGGCACTTCGCGGGCCAGCTTGGCGAGAGCGAGCTGGCCATAGAAGCGATCGGCATAGCGCGCGGCCATCTCGTAATAGCGGTTGGCTTCGCTGCGGTCGCCCGCACGTTCAGAGGCGAGGCCCGCCCAGTAGAACCCCTTGGAGCGGGTCTGCGGTGTCTGTGCCGCCGCGCCATAGCGGTAGAACAGCGGCGCCGCGCGTCCCGGCTGGCCCAGGTTCCAGTAGGCGTTGGTCCCGCCAAGCCACATCAGCGAGGTATAGTCGTCGCGCAGGCGATAGGCTTCCTGGCTGATATCGGTGCCCGGCGCGAACAGATCGTCGACCTTCGCGGCGATCTGTGCGGACGGGTCGGAGCCTGCACCACGCGCCACGCGCAGCGCTTCGCCCACGAAATCTTCCGGGTCGAAGGCGGGGCGCTGGAACGAAGGACGGCTCGCGAGCAGCGTGATCGCCTGCGGCAGCTGGCGGTTCTCGCGGTAATACTTCGCCAGATTATAGACGTAGCCCGCATCCTGATTGGCATCGGGGGGAACCGGCAGGCCCTGGCTTTCGGGCGAATAGCCCTGAATCAGCGCGAGCCGCGCCATGAACATATCACGCTTGGCGGGCGAAACGCGGTTGATCTGCCGCTGCGAGGCTTCCAGCGCGCTCTGCCACAGCAGCGCGTCCATTCGCGCGTCGTCGTCTGCGGGCGAGAACTGGTTTCCGAAAATTGACAGCAGGTAGGGCTCGCTGGTCGCGCTCATGCTGCCGCCGCGCCATGCCTCGCGGGCAATGGCGGCTGCTTCGGGCCGCCCGACGGAGGACAGCGCCAGCGCGTAACGCGCCTTGCCCGCATTGGTGAGCGGCGGCAGCGCGTCGAAAAAGGCGACCAGACTTTCCGGGCTGGCAACGCTTTCGTCCAGCGCGTTCTCCGCCCGCACGCGCAGGCGATCGGCCTGCGGGAAGTCCGGGTAGGCGAGCAGGAAGCTTGCGTAATCGGTGAAGGGCAGGCTGTCCTGCCCGATCAGATAGTCCCACCGCGCGACGACCTGCGCCATCTGCGAGGGGGCCGAGGCAATCAGGTCTGCTCGCGCACGATCCCAGCTCGACGCGTCCTGCGCGTAGGCGGGTGGAACGATCGAGGTGGTGGAAACTAGCGCAAGCGCCAAAAAGGGGAGTCTGGTCATGCTGGACATTATGGCCGCTGGCTCCTTATCAGGCACTGAACGAAGGGATTGATGGGGCGATGAAAGCTCCGTTTCTTGCCCCTCATATAAGCTCAACGCAGGAGCGACTCAAATGTTCTCAGGCTCTATCCCCGCGCTCGTCACTCCATTTCGGGACGGCAAGGTCGACGAGGCGGCGTTCCGCACGCTGGTCGACTGGCAGATCGAGCAGGGCAGCGCCGCGCTGGTGCCGTGCGGGACCACCGGCGAAGCCTCGACGCTCTCGAATGCCGAACACCACCGGGTGATCGAGATGTGCGTCGAGCAGGCGGCTGGCCGGGTGCCGATCATCGCGGGCTGCGGCAGCAATGATACCAACAACGCGCTGCTGCACCTCAAGTTCGCGAAGAAGGCGGGGGTGACCGCGGGCCTGTGCGTTGCGCCCTATTACAACAAGCCGAGCCAGGCCGGGCTGATCGCGCATTTCAGCCATCTGGCCGAGCACGGCGACCTGCCGATCGTGCTTTACAACGTGCCGGGGCGCACGGTGACCGATCTGTTGCCGGAGACGGTCTGCGAACTGGCGGAGAAATTCCCCGAGGTAATCATTGCGATCAAGGACGCGAGCGAGGACCTGTCGCGCGTATCCGACCACCGCATGGGCATCAGCCGCGATTTCTGCCAGCTTTCGGGCAATGACGAGCTGGCGCTACCCTTCAACGCGGCGGGCGGATCGGGGTGCATTTCGGTGACCGCCAACGTCGCGCCCGCGCTGTGCGCCGAGTTCCAGCAAGCCTGTGCCGACAATGATCTGGTCCGCGCGCGCGAACTCAACGACCGGCTCTATCCGCTGCACTACGCGATGTTCGAGGATTCGAGCCCAGCGCCCGTGAAATACGCGCTGAGCCGAACGCAGAGCTGGATGACCGACGAGGTCCGCCTGCCGCTGGTCGCCTGTTCCGAACACGGCCGACGCGCGGTCGACAAGGCGCTGGAGCACGCGGGGCTGGTTTGATGATCTTCGGCGTCGCTCTGGTGTTGGTGGGAGCATTCACGATCGTAACGGCGCGCCGCCGAGCCATGGATGCGCAACGTCGGATGCATATCGGCGAGGATCGGTACTTCGAAGAAAGGCGCGCGCTTGCTGCCTATCCGCAGTTGCGCGACATGAAATTCTTCCGTTGGAGTGGCTGGCTAACCCTCATCTCTGGTCTGCTCCTGCTTGCCAAAGAGATTATGTGATCCGCGCCCTGCTTCTCCTCACCATAATGCCCATGCTTGCGAATTGTGGTGGCTCCGTCGAGCCGGATCGTACAGCCGAAGACGAAGTGTGGAATCTGAAGCAGGACACGCTGATCCATAGCGCTCCGTTCACAGAGCTGTCTGTCTCGCAGGACGGAAGTTTGGCCCTAGGCGGCAGGACTCTGGAAAAAGCCGAATTGCCCGACGTGATGGCGCAGTTGACGCCGCTGGAGCCCGCGCCTGTTCTGGTCGTAACCTATGAAGGCGAAGAGGTACCCGAAGGGTGGCCTGAGACGATCGCGATTGCCGAATCTGGCTATTGTGGCTTGCCAGATACATGGTGCTGGAAAGGGCCAGCTGCGGATGCGCCGCAGGAAATTCGCGAGAAACGCCGCAATCTGCACAACGAGAAATAGGCGGACCTAAAGCACCTCGTCCTCGTCCAGCAGCGTGGTCGGCGGGTGGGGCGGTTCGCTGACCGCCAGCGCATCGGCGATGCTGCGTGCGCCGTGGCCCACGCCCTCCAGCGTCTCGACCTCGGCGATATGGAACAGCGCGTCGCCCTGGTTGACCACCGGCAGGGTCGCGTGACCGATGATCACGCCGTCGACCGGGCTGACCAGTTCCTGCGCGTCCTCGCCGAACAGGCCTCCGACCACCGCCAGCATGTCGCCCTGCCGCACGACGTCGCCCGACTTGCGCACCCGGCGCGAGACTCCGCCGCGCGGCGCACGCACCCAGCTTGAGCGGTTGGCGCGGGTCGGCACCTTAACTGCCGCGAGCCCGTCGTCGAGTTCGATCATCCCGATATGCGCCAGCGCGCGCAGCACGCCGTGGACACCGACATTGATGGCGTAGCGATCGAACCGCAGCGCCTCGCCTGCTTCCAGCAGCAGCATCGGCGTCTCGCGATCATGCGCGAGCGCACGCATCGAGCCGGGCCGCAGCGGGCTCTCGATAATGATCGGCGGGGCGAAGGCCATCGCCAGTTCGGTGAGGTAGGGGCTGCCCGATGCGATCCGGATTTGCGGCAGATTGTACCGGTGGACCGCCGCGGTGTGCAGGTCGATGCCGAGCGAGCAGCGGTCGATCACCTGTTCGAGGAAAGTATGCGCCAGCTGCGCCGCAAGGCTGCCGTTCTCGTAACCCGGGAAGCTGCGGTTGAGATCGCGCCGGTCGGGCAGGTAGCGGCTGTGCGAAGCAAAACCGTAGATATTGACCGCCGGGGCCAGGATCAGCGTGCCCGCCATGGCGTCCGGCATCAGATGGTCGAGCAGCCGTTGAATGATCGCGGTGCCGACGATCTCGTCGCCGTGAATCGCCGCGCTGACGAACACCGCCGGGCCTGGTCTTGCCCCGTGCAGCACTTTCAGCGCGAGCGACGCGTCGAGCCCGGTGACCTGCTGGCTGACGGGGATGGTCAGGATTTCGGAATTGCCCGGCTCGATTGCGCGGTCGTGGATGCGGAAAGGCTCTGGCAAGTTGGTTTCCATCGATCGGGAATAGCCACGGTGCGGCCGCGCTGTGCAAGCGGGGCGGCTATTTCATCCCCACTCCTTGCGCGCCCCTTTCCCTTTGGCCCGCGCGGCCCTACATCGCGCCACCTTATGGCACGTCCCAAACCCGCCACCTTCGACAAGGTCAAAACCGTCGCCGAGAACCGGCGCGCGCGGTTCGATTATGAGGTGGAGGAAAAGTTCGAGGCAGGGATCGCTCTGCAGGGCACCGAGGTCAAAGCGCTCCGCTCGGGTCAGGCGACGATCGCCGAATCCTACGCCGAGGTGCGCGACGGGCAGGCGTGGCTCATCAACGCCAATATTCCCGAATACACCCATGGCAATCGCCTGAATCACGAGCCCAAGCGTCCGCGCAAGCTGCTGCTGCACGAACGCGAGATCGAAAAGTTGCTAGGTGCGGTTGAGCGCAAGGGAATGACGCTTGTGCCCCTGTCTGTGTATTTCAACGGGCAAGGTCGGGCAAAAGTCGAACTGGCACTGGCGAAAGGTCGCCAGACCAAGGACAAGCGCGATTATCTCAAGGATCGCGACTGGCAGCGCGACAAGGCGCGAATCCTGCGCGACCGGGGTTAGTGTCAGACGCGCTGGACAGGGCGGATTTTGCGACGATCCGGGCCACATGATTAATGAACCAGCCACCCCGTTTCGACTAGTGCTCTGTCGCCTCTACTATGGGGTAAAACAAGGCCCTCCGGCTTGCCCTTTGGCATGCCCGACACCACTATCGAACGAGCATTATGAGCAAGCCATCAGATAGCCTTCACAAGCCGTCCGCACGTTCGGCAACGTGGAGCTACCTGCGTCGATATACCGACCGGGAAAAGCTGGCCGAAAGCCGCATTCTGCGGCCCATTGCACACCGTTTCCTCAGCCCCGAACTGTGGCGCTTCACCCGCCGTAACGTACCGCGCGGCGTGGCGCTGGGTCTGTTCGCGGGATTCGTGATCCCGTTCGGTCAGATATTCCTCGCACTGGTGCTCGCCTTCACCGTGCGCGCCAATGTGCCGATCGCCAGCGCGACCACGCTGGTGACCAATCCGCTGACCTTTCCCTTCTGGCTGTGGGCAGCCAACCGGGTCGGCCACAAGGTACTGACCATCATCCCCGACGGCGGAAACGTGCTGTTGCCGCAAGACGGGATGATGACGCTTGGTGGCCTGTTCGAGGCGGCGGGCGCGACCGTGTTCGGCTTCTTCATCTTCGCTGCGCTATTCCCCCCGGTCGGCTATTTCCTGACCAAGTGGATATGGCGGGTCGCGATGGGGCGGCGGCGCAAGAAGCGGCTGAAGCGCGGCGAGATCGCCCGCGAAGCAGCCGCCCCGCCATCGCCGACAACACCATCGTGAAGCCATTTGCTCAGCCTGGCACCGGGGGAACCCCGCTCGGCTGGCTTGTCTTGCTGCTCGCGCTGGTGGTCAGCGTCGCGGCGGTATGGCTGCTGAGCGCTCTGCCGATCCTCACCGCAGCCTATGCCGGCGGGCTCGCGACCCTGATGACCCTGCTGATCGTTCTGCGCGGCAAGACCGCCGGCGCAGAGCGGGCGGAACTGGCGCCGCCCGACTGGAGCGTGACGCTCACGGCGATCGACCAGCCCGGTGCACTGGTTGCGATCACCGACCGCGCGAACCGGCTGGTTTGCGCCAGCGCGGCATTTTCCTCCCGGTTCGGTGTCGAGAAGGCACCACCCAATCTCGCCCTGAGTGAAGAGGCCGCTGCCGAAGCGCTGCTCAGGACTGCGCGCGAGGCCTGGCGCGAAGGGCGCGCGCACGCGGCGCACCTCTCCCTTGGCAAGGACGATGTGCGCTGGGAAGTCGAGGCGCAGCGGGCAGGCCGTGGCGAGGATCACCTCGTCTGGCGCTTCCGTCCCGAATCGAGCGAAGACCTTGCCAGCGACATATCGCAGCTGGTGACCGGTGCGCTGGGCAGGATGCTTGGCCGGGCGGGGGTGGTTGCCGCGCTGGTCACCGCCGAAGGCACCGTACGTGCGGCGTCGCCTGCGTTTGCGGAACGGGCAGCGGGCGACCCTTCGACCACGCTGGTCGGCCGTGAATTCGCCGATTTTCTCCGGCTCGACGAACGCGAGCGGATATATTTTGCCCGCGCGGGCCGGGAGGGCGAGCCCTTCCAGCTGATCCACGTGCCGCTCAACGATATCGACGATGAATGGGCCGCCAATCCTCAGGATGCCCCTTCGCTGATGCTGCTGGTCGAGGCGCATGTTGCGCTGGCCGAGCATGTCTCCGCCGATACCGCTCCCAAGGTGGAATCGCTGATCGAAGCACTGCCGCTTGGCCTCGCGATGACCGATCGTGACGGGCGCTTCCTGTTCGCCAACCCCTCGTTCCTCCGCGCGGTCGGCAGGGCCGAGAAGGGGCTGCCCACGTTCCCCTCCGATCTTGTGGTGCGCGAGGACAAGGGCGCGATTTCGGACGCAGTGCGCCGGTTCGGGAAGGGCGGGGTGGCGAGCGGCGACGTGGCGGTGCGGCTCGACAGCGCGCCTGATGAACCGATCTCGCTGGGCCTTGCCAGCGTGCGCGGGCTGGGTGAACCCGCCGTGCTGCTCTCGCTGGTCGATTCGAAGGAAGAGACCGAGCTCAAGCGACAGATCGCACAGGCGAGCAAAATGCAGGCGATCGGCCAGCTGGCGGGCGGGGTGGCGCACGATTTCAACAACGTGCTGACCGCGATCATCGGCTATTGCGACCTGATGCTGCTGCGCCACATGCCGGGCGACAGCGATTACGACGACATCCAGCAGATCCGCGCCAACTCGAACCGCGCAGCCAGCCTGACCCGTCAGCTGCTCGCCTTCAGCCGCCAGCAGACCCTGCGGCCCGAGGTGCTGCAACTGCCGGACGTCATTTCGGAGGTCAGCCAGCTGCTCAAGCGCCTGCTGGGCGAGAAGATCGAGCTGCGGGTGCGGCACGATCGAGATCTCGGCCCGGTGCGCGCAGACCCCGGGCAGCTCGAACAGGTGATCGTCAACCTGGCGGTCAACGCGCGCGATGCGATCGCCGCGCAAGGCGACGGGACGGGCACGCTGGTGATGTCGACGCGCAAGGTCGCGCTCAAGGAAACGCGCAGCCTCGGCCCGGACATGCCACCCGGCGATTACACCGCGCTGATCGTGCGCGATACTGGCGGCGGGGTTCCGGCTGCGGTGATGGGCAAGATCTTCGACCCCTTCTTCACGACCAAGGAACTGGGCAAGGGCACCGGGCTGGGCCTGTCGACCGTCTATGGCATCATCCGCCAGTCGGGCGGCTATATCTTTGCCGAGAACGTAGGCCCGCGGGACGGACTGGGCCCGGGTGCGGCCTTCACGGTGTATCTCCCTGTCCACCATGGCGCCCCCGCTGCCGATGAACGGCGCGCCGATCCGGACGAGCCCGCGCGGCGGTGGTCGGGCGGTGGGCGAGTGCTCCTGGTTGAGGACGAGGACATGGTCCGCGCGGTCGCCGAGCGGGCGCTGGTCCGCGCAGGCTTCACCGTCACCGCACAACCCGATGGCGAGGACGGCCTGGCAGAGATTGCCAACGGCGGCATATTCGACCTGATCGTGTCCGACGTGGTGATGCCGGGAATGGACGGCCCGGCGATGGCCCGCGCGATCCGCAAGCTGCAACCCGAGCTCCCTATCCTGTTCATGTCGGGCTACGCGGAAGAGACGCTGCGCAACGAAATCAGCATCGATAATATGTATTTCATCGCAAAACCGTTCAGCGTGGAGCAGATTTCGCGCAAGGTGGGCGAGGTGCTGGGCGCGGCAAGCGCCTGATATTGCAAGGTTCGCGGCCATATTTGAAAAAATCAGCGTTCCCTACTTGTTCTTTTGGAACATAAGCGGTACATACTGCTCATGTCGAAAAGGCGAGAGCCTCTCTAGGAACATGAAGGAGGGCGTGCGATGGCTGCTGCGAAACTGAAGCTGGTAGGCGACAAGGAAATCAACGTGGACCGTCAAAAAGCGCTCGACGCGGCACTCGCACAGATCGACCGCGCATTCGGCAAAGGTTCGGCGATGAAGCTGGGCTCCAGGGAAACGATGAATGTCGAATCGATTTCGACCGGCTCGCTCGGTCTCGATATCGCGCTCGGCATCGGCGGCCTGCCCAAAGGCCGGGTGATCGAAGTCTACGGGCCGGAAAGCTCGGGCAAGACCACGCTGGCGCTGCATGTGATCGCAGAAGCCCAGAAGGCCGGCGGCACCGCCGCCTTCGTCGACGCCGAACATGCGCTCGACCCTGTTTATGCCAAGAAGCTGGGCGTCGATATCGACGAACTGATCGTCTCGCAGCCCGATACGGGCGAGCAGGCGCTCGAAATTACCGACACGCTGGTCCGCTCCAATGCGATCGACGTGCTGGTGATCGACTCGGTGGCCGCGCTGGTCCCGCGCGCTGAAATCGAAGGCGAAATGGGCGATAGTCACGTCGGCCTTCAGGCGCGCCTGATGTCCCAGTCCCTGCGCAAGCTGACCGGGTCGATCAACCGTTCCAAGTGCATGGTCATCTTCATCAACCAGCTGCGGATGAAGATCGGCGTGATGTACGGCAACCCGGAGACGACCACCGGGGGCAATGCGCTCAAGTTCTACGCCAGCGTGCGACTCGACATTCGCCGCACCGGCCAGATCAAGGATCGCGACGAGATCATCGGCAACTCGACCCGGGTGAAAGTGGTCAAGAACAAGGTCGCTCCGCCGTTCAAGCAGGTCGAGTTCGACATCATGTACGGGCAGGGCATCTCCAAGATCGGCGAAATCCTCGACCTCGGCGTGAAGGCGGGCGTGGTCGAAAAGTCCGGCTCCTGGTTCTCCTACGACAGCACCCGGATCGGGCAGGGCCGCGAGAACGCGAAGACCTTCCTGAAAGAAAACCCAGAGATTTGCGACAAGTTGGAGGCTGCGATCCGCGGCAAGACCGACGATGTCGCCGAGGAGATGATGGTCGGCCCTGACGCGGAGGACTGATCCCATCTTCTCAAGCGGGCGCATCGTACATCGCGCCCGGGAACCCGGAAAACCGGTGGCGGCGCTTCCCTCTGGAGGCCTCGCGGCCGGTTTTTCCGTTGTGCTGCCAGACGCCTGACATAACTCGCACCAGCGGTCCCATGGCAATGCCCTTCGTGAAAGCTTGTCGGCCACCGCCTTCTTGCCTAACTCGGCTGGATCATGACCAGCACCAACGACATCCGCCGGACCTTCCTCGAATTCTTCGAATCACGCGAGCACAAACGCGTCGCCTCGGCACCACTGGTGCCACACAACGACCCGACGCTGATGTTCGTCAACGCCGGCATGGTGCCATTCAAGAATGTCTTCACCGGCCTGGAAACGCCCCCGGCACCCCGTGCAGTGAGCGCGCAGAAATGCGTTCGGGCGGGGGGCAAGCACAATGACCTCGACAATGTGGGTTACACCGCCCGGCACCATACCTTCTTCGAGATGCTCGGCAATTTTTCATTCGGGGACTATTTCAAGGAGCAGGCGATCCATAATGCATGGACGCTGCTGACCGAGGAGTTCGGTCTCGACAAGGACCGGCTGCTCGCCACCGTCTATCACACGGATGACGAGGCGTTCGATCTGTGGCGCAAGATCGCCGGATTGCCCGAAGACCGGATAATCCGCATCGCAACCAAGGACAATTTCTGGGCGATGGGCGATGATGGCCCGTGCGGGCCGTGCTCCGAGATATTCTGGGATCACGGCGATCATATCCCCGGAGGCCCTCCCGGCTCTCCAGAAGAGGATGGCGATCGCTTCGTCGAGATTTGGAATCTCGTGTTCATGCAGAACGAGCAGCGGGGCGGCGAGATCATCGGCGACCTGCCCAACCAGAACATCGACACCGGGATGGGGCTTGAGCGGATCGCTGCTGTTCTTCAGGGCGTCCACAACAACTACGACACCGACACCTTTCGCACGCTGATCGATTCTACCGAAGCCCAGTTGCACGAGCATGCGACCGAGCAGACAATTGCCAGCTACCGCGTGATCGCAGACCACCTGCGCGCGACGGGCTTCCTCATCGCCGACGGCGTGCTCCCGTCGAACGAAGGCCGCGGCTACGTGTTGCGTCGGATCATGCGACGCGCGATGCGCCATGCCCACCTGCTCGGCGCCAAGACACCTTTGATGCACCGTCTCGTGCCAACGCTGGTCGGCGAAATGGGGCAGGCCTACCCGGAACTCGGTCGCGGACAGGCGCTGATCGAGGAAACGCTCGAACGCGAAGAGACACGTTTTCGCGAAACGCTGGAAAAGGGCCTTCGCCTTCTCGACGAGGCCACCGGGTCGCTGGGGCAAGGCGACCAGCTCGACGGTGAAGTCGCGTTCAAGCTCTACGACACTTACGGCTTCCCCTACGACCTCACCGAAGATGCGCTGCGCAGCCAGGGCATCGCGGTCGATCGAGCGGGCTTCGATGCTGCGATGGCGCAACAGCGCGCGGCCGCGCGCGCGGCCTGGAAGGGCAGCGGACAGGCCGCCGACAGCGAGGTCTGGTTCACCATTGCCGAGCGTGAAGGTGCAACCGAGTTCACCGGCTATTCCGCCACGCAAGGCGAAGGGCAGGTGGTTGCGATCGTGAAGGACGGTATCGAAGTTACCTCGGCTGCGGCGGGCGAGGATGTTTTGCTCCTGACCAACCAGACGCCCTTCTACGGCGAGAGCGGTGGTCAGAGCGGCGACAGCGGCAGCATCACCACGCGCGACGGCCTGCGCATTGCGGTGCGCGACACGAGCAAACCGCTCGGCCGCCTGCATACTCACCACGGCAGTATCGAGGCGGGCGAGGTGCGCGTGGGGGACGAGGTCCGGCTGACGGTTGATGAGCAGCGCCGCAACCGCATCCGCGCCAACCATTCCGCCACCCATCTGCTTCATGCGGCACTGCGCCGCCGTCTGGGCGAACAGGTCACACAGAAGGGGTCGCTGGTGGCGGAGGATTACCTGCGCTTCGACTTTTCCTACCCCGAGAAGATCGCCCGCGAAGGGCTCGACCGGATTGAGGAGGATGTGAACGCTCAGATCCGTGGCAATTCGGAAGTCGGCACCAGGCTGATGACACCAGACGACGCGGTCGCTGCAGGAGCGATGGCGCTGTTCGGGGAAAAATACGGCGACGAGGTTCGCGTGCTGTCAATGGGGCGCGATACCGATGTGGATTTCTCGATCGAGTTGTGCGGCGGCACCCATGTGGAACGGACCGGCGATATCGGCCTTTTTGCGATCATCGCCGAATCGTCGGTATCCTCGGGGGTCCGGAGGATCGAGGCCCTGACTGGAAATGCGGCCAGCGAATATCTCCGCACCCGCGCGAACGCTCTCAACGAGATCAGCGGCAAGCTGGGCACCGCGCCCGATGGCGCGTTGGCGCAAATCGACACGCTGCTTGCACAGCGCAAGACGCTTGAGCGGGAGCTGGCCGATGTGAAGCGCGCGCTCGCCCTTTCGGGCGGGGGTGGAGATGGGCCGCAGGTCAGCGACGAGAAGATCAATGGAGTGACCTTCAGCGGTCAGGTTATCGAAGGGCTCGACCCCAAGGAGCTGCGCCCGTTGCTCGATACGGCAAAACAGCGTCTCGGGTCAGGCATCGCCGCGATCTGCGCGACCAATGATGGCAAGGCTGCCTTCGCGGTTGCCGTGACCGATGACCTGACGGATCGGTTCAGCGCGGTTGAACTGGTTCGTGCCGGAGTTGCTGCGCTTGGCGGCAAGGGTGGCGGCGGTCGGTCCGATATGGCGCAAGGCGGCGGCCCCGACGCTGCGAACGCCGGGGCCGCGCTGGATGCGGTGCGAGACGCGCTGGCCGAGGCGGTAAACGCCTAGCTGGCAGCCAGCACAAGGCCGCTTAGCGGGCTCCGCTGCCGGCTCGACGCGCGTCGGGTTGGCTGCCGCGGTTGAGGTCTTCGCCGCCGGTATCGGCAGGCCTGGACGCATCGCGGCGCGCGGATGGTTTTTCCTTGCCTTTGCCCTGCACGTTCTGCGGCTTGAACTTCTCGTCGTTGGGGATCGGCTTGGTCGGATCGATGTCGGACATATAAATTCTCCTTTCCCCACCAATGGTTGGGAACGCAAGAAGGTCCGGATCAGTCGGTCGACAGGTCTGCCGGGACGTTTGCCGGCGCGGTTGCCGAGACGGTGCTGGTCCGCAGCTTGGGCGCGTATTCCAGCGCACCTTCGGTCTGGATCTGCTTGCGCATCTCGTCGCGCTTCTCGTGGATCGAGGCGATCACCGGCCCCATCGCCACTCCGATATCCACCAGCACCGCCTCCGACAGCTGGAGCGAGCTTTCGAGGGTTTCGGGAACCGCATGGCTCGCGCCTGCCTGGTAGAGCGAGGCAGCATGGCTCGCATCGCGCGCACGAGCGACGATGAGCAGATCGGGGTAGTTGCGCCGCAGCCGAGCGACGAGCTGCTGGGCGAGGACCGGCGCGTCCATCGTCAGGACGATTGCGGAGGCGTCTTCCACCCGCAACGCACGCAGAGTTTCAAGCCGCGCCGCATTGCCGAAGATCACGTTGTAGCCGTCACGCTTGTCTTGCAGGGCAAGGTCAGCATCGGACTCGATTGCGACGTAGGGCTTCTCGTGCACGCGCAGCATGTCCGCGATCAGACGGCCGACGCGCCCGCCGCCGACCACGATCACCCGGCCCGCCGGGGCGGACTGGTCGCGCGCGGGATCGGGCACAGGGTCCACGCGCCGCGCCACCGCCCGGCCGACGAAGGCGAGCAGCGGTGTGACGGTGAGGCCGATCGCGGTGACGATTTGCCAGAACTGGGTCGTGCCGGGCTGGATGAGCATGGCCGAACTTGCAGCGGACAGCACGATCAGCGTGGTTTCCGAAGGGCTTGCCATCAGAATGCCGGTCTCGGTCGCCGTGTTGCGCCGGGCGCCCATCATCCGCAGCAAAAGCCCGGTGACCACCGCCTTGAACGAGAGCACCAGCACCACCGCGGTCAGGATGAGGCCGAGATTGTCGGCCAGTGCCTGCAGATCGATGCTCATCCCAATCGTGATGAGGAAGATTCCGAGCGCGAGGCCCTTGAACGGCTCGATAATCGTCTCGACCTCGCCGTGGAAATCGGTCTCGGCAATCAGCAGCCCGGCAATTAGCGCGCCGACGATGGGCGAGAGGCCGGTGATCCCGGTCGCAAGGCTTGCGCCGATCACGACCACCAGCGTAGCGGCGAGGAACACCTCGGGGCTCTTGGTGCGGGCGGCCTGCGCGAACAGGATTGGCAGTGCATAGCGGCCCAGGATCAGCAGCACGGCGATCACCGCCGCGCCCTGCCACAGCGTGGTCCACAGCCCGGTCACTCCATCGGCTTGCGCATAAGGGGCGAGCGCGCCGAGCATGAAGATGATCGGGACGATCGCGATATCCTCGAACAGCAGCATCGAGAGAGCGGCCTTGCCGACCGGGGAGCTGGTGCCGGAAATCGGCAGCACGATTGCGGTCGAAGACAGCGCCAGCGCCAGGCCCAGCGCCATCGCGCCGGTCCAGTACTGCCCCATCATTGCCAGCACCAGCGCGATGGAGGTGCCGATGATCATCAGTTCGAGCGCGCCGAGCCCGAAGACCAGCTTTCGCATCTGCCACAATCGGTTGAACGACAGCTCGAGCCCGATGGTGAACAGCAGCAGGATGATGCCGAACTCGGCGAAGATCGCGAGCGAATCCGGCTCGGATATCGTGACCGCTGTCAGCCATTGGATTTCCGGTGTCAGCGCGCCGAGGCCGTAGGGCCCGACGAGGATGCCGATCAGCAGGAAGCCGATGACAGGCGTGATTCGGAATCGGGCGAACAGCGGAATAACGATCCCCGCTGCGCCCAAGATCACCAGCGCATCCGACAGCGCGGTCGTCGGTTGAAGTTCACCTGCCACGGGGCGACCATATCAAGCCTGCCAGGTCGGTGAAGACCCGAAATGATCGAAAGTTCGCGATTAGCCGCCGCCCGGAGTATGCGGCCCCCTGGGGGCGGCGTCCTGTCCGGCAGCCTCCGCTTCTGCCTCGCCGATCCGGGGGGAGATCTGGCCCACGCGCTTGTCCCACTCGATCTGGTAGAGATCGAAGCGGCGATCCGCGAGATTGCGAACGGTCCCTTCGGCACGCGCCCAGCTCAGATCCGCGAGGTTCACGTCGCTTATCGTCAGCGTCTCGACATTCTCGCTCGCCTCCGCAGCGATCCCGTCGCGCGCGAAGGGGAAGTCGCACGGGGTCAGGATGCAGCTTTGCGCGTACTGGATGTCCATGTTCGCGACATTGGGCAGATTGCCGACATTTCCCGATAGCACGGTGAAGCACTGGTTTTCGATCGCGCGGGCCTGTGCGCAATAGCGCACGCGCATGTAGCCCTGACGGCTGTCCGTGCAGAAGGGCACGAAGATGATCCGCGCGCCTTCATCGACCAGGCGGCGGGCAAGCTCGGGGAATTCGCTGTCGTAGCAGATCAGCACGCCGATCGGACCGCAATCGGTCGGGATCGCGTCGATGCTGTCGCCGCCCTTGATATTCCACCAGTAGGCTTCGTTCGGGGTGGGGTGGATCTTTTCTTGCGCGTGGATCGATCCGTCGCGCAGGCAGACATAGGCGACGTTGTGAATGTCGCCGTCTTCCATCCGCGTCGGGTGTGAACCGCCGATGATGTTGATGTTGAAATTCAGCGCCAGCTCGGAGAGCTTCTGGCGGATTTTCGGCGTATATTCGCTCAGCGCCTCGATCGCTTCCATCGGGCTCAGCTCCTTTTCCTCGGCGCTCAGCAGCATCAGCGTGAACAGCTCGGGGAAGAGGATGAAGTCGCTTTCGTAGTCCGCCGCGACGTCGACGAAATATTCCACGTGGCGCATGAACTCGTCGAAGCCGGAGACCGCGCGCGCCTGCAACTGGCAGGTCGCGATCCGCACGCTCTCGACATCGCGCGGCAGGCGGTGTTTGCGCGGGGCGTCGGCGTCCACGTAGGGGTTGCGCCAGACCATGCGCACCGCGAACGCCTTGGAGCGCTTGTCTTCGGGCAGATAGTTTTCGAGGATGCCGTGCGGCTCGAACCCGTTGGCCAGCTGGAAGCGCAGCACGGGGTCGTGAATCTTGTTGTCGATGACCTGTTCGAGATAGTCCTGCGGACCCTCTGCCCGGTTGCGCTTGCGCCGCATCGCGTTCGCCAGGTTGGGCATGCGCCCACCAAACACGATGCCCGACAGGTCGAGCCGCTCGGCAAGCGCACGGCGTTCCTCGTACAGGCGTCGCCCGATCCGCGTGCCACGTACCTTGGGGTCGACGCACATCTCGTAGCCATAAAGCCAGTCCCCTGTCGGGTCGTGGCGGCTTCCGAACCCGTTACCGGTGACCTCGTCCCACGAGTGGTCCGACATGGCGACATTCGCCTTCAATCGCATCGACGCGCAATATCCGACGATTACCCCGTCCAGCTTGGCGACGAAGCAGCCGTCGCGATAATTGTTCAGCTGCCCGCGGATTTCACCCAACGTGTAGGGCGGAAGATCGACATAGGCGCGACGGACCAGCTCCGCGATATCGGGAACATCCTTGAGCTTCGCCTGGCGGACTTCCAGGCGCGCCTTGGTCTTGTCGGTGGTCGAGATCGGACCGTCTCCTGTATGATCGCGTTGAATGGGCATTAGTGCCTGAACAAGGAAAGGCCTCCAAAGTGCCGCACAATTCCGAATTGCCCGTCGTTATCGTGGGCGGAGGCCCCGCTGGAATCTTTGCTGGCATGTTGCTCGCGCGGGCGGGCGTCAAGGTCACCGTGCTGGAGAAGCACAAGGATTTCTTCAGGGACTTTCGCGGTGATACCGTCCATCCCTCGACACTCGACCTGTTTCACCAGCTCGGCTGGCTCGATGACCTGCTGGCGATAGAGCACAGCAAGGTGGAGCGAATCGGGCTGAGGGTTGCGGGCCAGCAGCGCGATATTGCCGATTTTCGACATTTGCCGGTTCCAGCCCCCTTCATTGCTATGATGCCGCAGTGGGACCTGCTCGATTTTCTGGCGGGCAAGGCGCGTCGGTACCCCGGGTTCGAACTGCGCATGGGGACAGAGGCCGTTGCCGCGCATACCGATAGCAAAGGGCGGATATCAGCGGTCGAAACAAGGGCCGGGGAGGTGCTGCCCGCGCGGCTGGTGATCGCCGCAGATGGCCGACGCTCGATCATGCGCGATGAGGCGGCGCTGCCGCTCAAGACAATCGGCGCGCCGATGGACGTCCTTTGGTTCAGGCTCGATCGACCACCCGAACTGGGGCCGGAGAGTTTCGGTTCGCTGGCCGCCGGGAAGTTTCTCGTCCTGATCAACCGGCGCACTTACCTTCAGTGTGCGTTCCTGATTCCCAAAGGCACGGCGGACGAGATTCGCGCGCAGGGATTCGGTGCGTTTCGCAATCGCCTGCTGGGTCTGGTGCCCGAGCTTGATGGAGCGATCGAGGCCCTTTCGGATATGGATGATGTGAAGCTTTTGAGCGTGGCGCTCGACCGTCTGACGAGGTGGAACCGCGACGGCTTGCTCGCCATTGGTGACGCCGCCCATGCGATGAGCCCGATCGGCGGGGTGGGCATCAACGTCGCGGTGCAGGATGCGGTGGTCGCGGCGAACGTGCTGGCCGCACCGCTCGCACGCGGAGACAATCCCGATCCGCTGCTCCCGCGCGTCCAGCAGCTGCGCGCGCGATCGGTCCACTACACGCAGATGATGCAAAAGTTTGCGCAGGATCGGTTTATCCAGTCGATCCTTGAACGCGACAAGCCGATCGAACGGGCCCCGATGGCGGTGAGGCTGATCGATCGCATCGGCCCGCTACAGCGCCTGCCCGCCAAGATCATCGGGCTGGGGATCGACCGCCCGCATATAGAAAGCCCCGACGCCTACGATTGAGGCGCCGGGGCTTACGTAGAGTTAGAAGCAGGCGTTCCCGAATTATGCGGGGGCGAGGCCCTGCTTCTTCATCTCGGTTTCGAGATTGGTGACGATTGCCTCGAAGAACTGCTCGGTCGTCAGCCAGCTCTGGCCCGGGCCGATCAGCAATGCGAGGTCCTTGGTCATCTGACCGTTCTCGACCGTCTTGATGCACACCTTCTCGAGCGTTTCGGCGAACTTCACCACTTCGGGCGTGTCGTCGAACTTGCCGCGATACATCAGGCCGCGCGTCCATGCGAAGATGCTGGCGATCGGGTTGGTCGACGTCGCCTTGCCTTCCTGATGCTGGCGATAGTGGCGGGTGACGGTGCCGTGCGCCGCTTCGGCTTCCACGGTCTTGCCATCCGGCGTCATCAGCACGGAGGTCATCAGGCCGAGCGAGCCGAAGCCCTGCGCCACGATGTCAGACTGCACGTCGCCATCATAGTTCTTGCAGGCCCACACGAACTTGCCGCTCCACTTGAGCGCCGCGGCGACCATGTCGTCGATCAGGCGGTGTTCGTAGGTGATGCCGGCAGCCTTGAACTGGTCTGCATATTCTGCATCAAACACTTCCTGGAACAGGTCCTTGAAGCGGCCATCATACTTCTTGAGGATGGTGTTCTTGGTGCTCAGGTATACCGGCCACTTGCGGTCGAGGCCGTACTGGAAGCTGGCGCGCGCGAAGTCGCGAATCGAATCGTCCAGGTTGTACATCGCCATCGCGACGCCCGGGCTGGGGAACTCGAACACGTCGATATCGATGTTCTCGCCGTCTTCGCCTTCAAAGACGAGGCGCAGCTTGCCCTTTCCGGGGATCAGTGTGTCCTTGGCGCGATACTGGTCGCCGAAGGCGTGGCGGCCGACCACGATCGGGTCGGTCCAGCCGGGCACCAGCCGCGGCACATTGTCGATCACGATCGGCTCGCGGAAAACGACGCCGCCCAGAATGTTGCGAATCGTGCCATTGGGCGAGACCCACATCTTCTTGAGACCGAATTCCTCGACCCGTTGCTCGTCCGGGGTGATCGTGGCGCACTTCACGCCGACACCGTATTGCTTGATCGCGTTGGCCGCATCGACCGTGATCTGGTCGTCGGTCTCGTCGCGCTTCTCGATCGAGAGGTCGTAGTACTTAAGGTCGATGTCGAGATAGGGCAGGATCAGCCTTTCGCGAATCCACTGCCAGATGATTTTCGTCATTTCGTCGCCGTCGAGTTCGACGACCGGGTTCTTGACCTGAATTTTCGCCATTATCCGTCCCTGCTGGTCCGTGCGTTGCAATTTGGGGGTGAATCTGGCGCGGCTTTAGCAGAGGTCCGGGCGCGTGCAAGGAGCGCGGACGCAAAGCGCTGCGGCGGTGCGATGTTGCGAGCAGCGAGGCTGCGCTGGTTGCGGGGCCGGGCATTGCCTGCCGATACGAAAAAAGGCGCCGCTCGCCGCGACGCCCCTCTCGAAAAACCCCAATGGTGGGCGTAGGAGGATTTGAACCTCCGACCCCTACGATGTCAACATAGTGCTCTACCCCTGAGCTATACGCCCGCACCATGGGGATTGCCGTCTTGACGGCGGAGGCGCCATCTAGCCGCGCCCGCTCGCCGTTACAAGAGGCTAAAGTGGCTTGTTACAGAAGGGCCTCTCTCGCGTCCGTGAAAACCCGGTCCACCTCCAATACCAGGTCGCGCAGGTGGAACGGCTTCGAGAGCACCCTGGCCTGCGGCTGGTCCGAGCTTGCCTTCAGCGAAACCGCCGCGAATCCGGTGATGAACATTACCTTCGTCTCCGGACTCATCTCCGCGCATCGCTGGGCGAGTTCGATTCCATCCATCTCCGGCATCACGATGTCGGACAGCAAAAGGTCGTAATTGCCGCTTTCGAGCAGCGGCAGGGCCGCTGTTCCGCAATCGACCGAATCGACTGCATAGCCTGATTTTTCGAGCGCGCGGGTCAGGTAGGTCCGCATCGCTTCCTCGTCCTCCGCAAGGAGGATTCGCCGCTGATAGGTGGGTTTGCTCATATGCCTTCTTCCATAGCCGCCAGCGCTTAATGAATCTTTGGCGTGTCAGTGCCTTGCCCTGCTTTGACACACCCTGTGTTCGCGTTCAGCACGGCGGATATGAACGGCGTGCGCAGCAGCGATTCGGGACGGGGCATCGCAGGCGGAATGATTCCGGGCAGCGGAGCGCCTGCCTTCACCCTCGAAAATCTTGATGATGCCGCGATTCCGGTCCTGATCGCGGCACCGCACGGCGGTCGCGCCTATCCCGCGCGGATCACCGATGCGATGCGCAATCCGGCCATCGCCCAACTGCGGCTGGAGGATCGCCACGTCGATCAGCTGGCGCGTGCGGTGGCGCGGCAGACGGGCGCTGCCTCGCTGATCGCTCATGCTCCGCGCGCGATGCTTGATCTCAACCGTGCGTCCGACGACATGGACTGGTCGATGGTCGCCGATGCGCCGCCGGGCAGGCCTGTGCATTCGGCAGCCAATCGCCGTGCGCGAAGCGGGCTCGGCCTCGTGCCGCGCCGTGTTTCGGGGGTGGGGGAAATCTGGCGCGCGACTCTGACCAGCGCCGAGGTGGACGAGCGAATCACGCTCATTCACGAACCCTATCATCGCGCGCTTACCCGCGCGCTCGACGCAATTCGCAAGGCTTGGGGTGTAGCACTGCTGATCGACCTGCACTCGATGCCGCCGCTTGCCGGCAGTCACCCAGCCAAACGGCCCACGGAATTCGTTGTCGGCGACCGTTTCGGAGCATCTTGCGAGGATGGCTTGGTGAGTCGCGCGCTGCAGTTTCTCGGACACAGCGGGCGCGGCGCGGCGCATAACCGGCCCTATGCCGGTGGTTACGTGCTCGACCGGCATGGCAGGCCTGGGCTGGGTATTCATGCCTTGCAGCTGGAAGTGTGCCGCACGCTGTATCTGGATGCGCGCTTGGATGCGACCAGCCCCCGTCTGCCGGGGCTGGCGCGGCTGATTGCCGAACTGGTGCGTACTCTGGCTAAGGAGATCGTGCCGGATCGACGCGATTACGGTTTGCCGCTAGCCGCAGAATGACAGGACCCTGAATAAAAAACCACCCCGTGCACGAATGCACGAGGTGGCCAAGGTTCAGGGAGGAAGCGCGCTCGAAAGCGCGCCTATCCGGGACGGCTATGAGGGGGAATTCCGCCCGGACACGCTGAATTTGGGGTGCGTTGCAGCAAAGTCAAGCATTGCCGCAACACGCCCTTTCAGCGCTAGTTTTGGGTGGCGTCCTGCTCGGTAGGGGCGGGCATCTTGCCCTGCTGTTCCTGGCGCCCGAAGATGTTGCGCATCAGCTCGAGTGAGGTGAGGTGCGCATAAATGATCGCGAGCATCCCTTCCTTGTTCCACTGCTTCAGCGTTTCCGCGTCGATCTCGGCCAGTTTGGCCTGATCGATCATACGGAAGCCGCGATAGACGTAGGGCTTGCCCGGCTGTTCGGATCGCTCGATCGAAACTTCACCGTCCATCAGAAGGTCGTGCTTGAGCAGTTCCTGCGTAAGGTTTTGAGTGCGTTGACCGGCCTGCTCGAACTTCTCGCAGAAATCGAGGATCGCCTTGGTTTGTTCGGTGGTCGAACCGTCTTCGCTGAACAGAAGCTCGCCTTCGTCGAATTCGCCGACCGCATCGGAGGTCGGGTCGAAGCAAAGCGACAGCTCGTCGGTTTCCGGCGTCAGCTTGGCGAGGATGAAGGGATAGCGGCGGATATAGGCCGGAACATAGACCTGATCGATCAGCTTGCCTTCATCATCGAAGAAAGTGTTCACACCCTCGTTGAGACCCATCAGCGCCAGCGGCAACGGGTTATCGCCCGACGAGAAGATCACCGGGAAATGACGCGCTGCCTGGATGAATTCGTCGCCGGTAAGCGGAACGACGTGCTGCTTGGACAGCCAGGGCGCCGAATCGAGCATGCGATTGCGAAACTTCAGGTGATCCCGCGTGTTGAGCGGCATCAGGTCGTTATAGAACATCGGAAGCTGGGGCTGTTGCGGCGCGCTGGCCATCGGTCTCTCCGTCAACGGGCTGAATGGGTGAGGGCGGTGATCGATGCATGCCGCCCGGGTCGCGAAACCGCGCCTTTAGGCGGCCTGCGGAGAACTGGCAAGCGGGACAAGCTTGCCCGGATTCATGATCCCGAGCGGGTCGAGCGCCTGTTTGACACCGCGCAGGATGGTCAGCGTGGCAGGGTCCGCGAGGCGCGCCAGCTCATCGCGCTTCATCTGGCCGATGCCGTGCTCAGCGCTGATGGAGCCGCCCCAGCGCGTCACCAGATCGTGCACTGCGGCGCTGATCGCTTTGCCTTCGCGCTCCTCCCACTCACCGGCGGTCGCGCCTGCGGGCGCACGCAGATGGAAGTGAACATTGCCGTCGCCAAGATGACCGAAAGCTACCGCCCGGGTGCCATCGAATCGCTCCTCCAGCGTCGCGCTCGCCTCGTCTATGAAGCCGGGCATGCTGGAGGGCGGAACGGAGATGTCGTGCTGCACCGCAGGGCCATGCGCACGCTCGGCGGACGAAATGCCGTCGCGCAGAGCCCACAGCGCCTCCGCCTGAGTCTCGTTCGCGGCGATCGTCGCGTCTTCCACCAGCCCTTGTCCCAGCGCCGCTTCCAGGAGGGCTGTCGTCTGCTCGGCGAGGGTTGCGGTGTCGGGATCGTGGCTGACCAGTTCGATCAGCACATACCATTGATGTGGGCCGGTCAGCGGGTCGCGGCTGGCGGGCTCGTAGCCGAGCACCGATTCGAGCGCGAGACGCGGGATGATCTCGAACCCTTCGAGCGCGGCACCCATTCTGTCGCGGGCGAGCAGCAGCAGCAGCCACGCCTGCTGGACCGATGCGACCCCTGCGAAAACCACCCGCCGTCCGGTGATTTGCGGTTCGAGAGAGAGGGTCGCCGCGGTCACGATGCCCAGCGTCCCCTCCGATCCGATCAGCAACTGCTTGAGGTCGAAGCCGCGATTGTCCTTCTTCAGCGCGGCAAGGCTGTCGAGCACCGAACCATCCGGCAGTACCGCTTCCAAACCCAAAACCTGCGCGCGCATCGTGCCATGGCGTAGCACCTGCGTGCCGCCAGCGTTGGTCGAGATCAGCCCGCCGATCGTGGCGGAACCGCGTCCGCCCAGCGTCAGCGGGAATCGCAGGGCCCGCTGCGCGGCCGCCTCGTGCAGCGTTTGCAGAACGACGCCTGCCTCGCATACGACCTGGCGCTCATCCTCGTCCCATTGGCGGAAGGAATCCATCCTTCGCAGTGAGAGCAGCAAGGCCGTGCCACTCGCATCCGGGGTTGCGCCACCGGACATGCCGCTGTTGCCGCCCTGGGGTACGATTGGCACGCGATGCCGGGCGCATAGCGCGACCAGCGCGGCGACCTGCGACGTGGTAGCAGGAGACGCGAGGGCGATCGCAGTGCCGTGATAGCGCCCGCGCCAGTCGGTCAGCCACGGCTCCATTAGCTCGGCATCGCGGGTCAGCCCGCGTTCGCCCAGGATGACCTGTGCGTGGTCTAAAAATGTTGCGGCTGAGGCAGAGTTCATGTTGCTGCCATGCCACACCTGGACGCGCCCGTGCCACCCCCCGACGTATTGTCCGGACACAATTAAGCCGCCATTCAAAAGACTAGGCTATCGCTTGCGTCCGGGTTGATCGAACTGGGCGCGCCGCAGGGGGTGCGTTCGCCCCGTGATAGTTAGGCAGCATCCGATATCATGCATTTCGTGGCGGCATTTCTGGCACCGATCCTGGCGCTTGGCCCGCCGGTCGCGCCCGATGCTCCGTCGGCGAGTGCTAGCTGGCCGCTCGACGCGCCGGTGTTTTCGACCGAGCCGCCTGCCAACATTCGCGCCGATCATTCGCCAGGGTGGATGGTCAGCCAGTCCTGGCGCCGCGATCTTGAGGCGCATCAGGTCCGTATCCGGCAACAGATCATGATCCGTGTCTCCCCGCGCAGGTCGACCACGAACGAATTGGTGGCCGATTGGCGGACTGCGATCCCCCGCGAATATGAACAGCGGAAGATCGGCAAGTGCCTGCCAGCCAAGGATATTCTTGCGGTCCAGACCGTGTCTTCTCGCGATCTCGTACTGCACATGTCGGACCAGAGAATGATCCGGGCGCTGCTGCACAAGTCCTGCAATGCGCGCGATTTCTATTTGGGTTTCTACGTGGAGCCGAGCGAGGACGGAAAGCTGTGCGTGGATCGCGATCTGCTGCGTGCACGCAGCGGTGCGACTTGCAAGATCGGTGCGATCCGCCAGCTCGTTCCCGCGGAATAGGCCTCTAATCTTGACATTCGCGCGGGTTTGAGCGAAAGCGCGCGCGCTTACGCGGAACTGTATTTCCGCGGCATTTGCGCTGACTGTCCTCCACATCCGGAACCCTGAATGAAATTTGCCGATCTCGGCCTCTCCGACAAATTGCTGCAGGCGGTAGAAACCGCCGGCTACACTGAGCCTACGCCGATTCAGGCGCAGGCCATCCCACCCGTGCTGATGATGAAGGACATTATCGGCATTGCGCAGACGGGGACCGGCAAGACTGCCAGCTTCGTGCTGCCGATGATCGACATCCTGGCTAGCGGGCGTCGCCGCGCGTTGATGCCGCGCTCTCTCATCCTCGCGCCGACGCGAGAACTGGCGGCGCAGGTGGCGGAAAACTTCGAGAAATACGGCAAGGGGCACGACCTCCAGCTCGCGCTGCTGATCGGCGGGGTGCAGATGGGCGACCAGATCAAGGCGCTCAACGAAGGGGTCGACGTGCTCATCGCCACACCCGGTCGGCTGATGGACCTGTTCGAGCGGGGCAAAATCCTGCTCAACGGGTGCGAGCTGCTGGTGATCGACGAGGCGGACCGGATGCTCGACATGGGGTTCATCCCCGACATCGAGACCATCTGCTCCAAGCTGCCCGAGCCGCGCCAGACGCTGCTGTTCAGCGCGACCATGCCGCCGCCGATCGAGAAGCTGGCGCAGAAATTCCTCATCAATCCCAAGCGGATCGAAGTGAGCCGCGCGGCCTCCACCAACGAGAATATCACCGCATTCAAGATTCCGGTGAAGCCGCGCGAAAAGCGCGAGACGCTGCGCTGGCTGCTCGCCAACGACCACGTGGAGACGGCGATCATCTTTGCCAACCGCAAGACGACCGTGCGTGAGATCAACAAGAGCCTGCAGAGCTATGGCTTCGCCAGCGGAGAAATCCACGGCGACATGGACCAGTCGAGCCGGATCGCCGAGCTCAACCGGTTCAAGGCGGGCGAGGTCAATATTTTGGTGGCTTCGGACGTCGCGGCGCGCGGGCTCGACGTCAAAGGCGTCAGCCACGTGTTCAACTTCGACACGCCCTGGCACCCGGATGACTATGTTCACCGGATCGGTCGAACGGGCCGTGCGGGGGCCAAGGGCCGCGCCTTCACCTTCGTCACCGAAGACGATGCCGAGGCCATCGCCAATGTCGAGAAGCTGACCGAATCGAAAATCAAGCCCTTCGGCAAGGAAGACGTCCGGGTCGAACTGGTCGAGGCGAGGCCCAAGCGCGAATCGAGCCGCAAGCGGTCCGACGAGCGCACGGCGGATGCGCCCGAGCGCGACGAGGACGACCGCGAAGCGCCGCGCAAGGCCAAGCCTGCGCGTGAGCGCAAGCCCCGCCGCGATGAGGCCCGTCACCACGAGGCAAGGCCCGCTCGCTCGACAGAGAACAGATCGCCGCGTGGTCAGGGTGGCCGCGGGCGCAGAGAGGATAACGAGGTGATCCCCGCCGGCGAGTGGAACGGGCCGAAGCCCGATTTCCTCTCCGTCAGCGCGACCTGATCGAAGAATCGGGCGCTCTTTCTGCGAAGGCGACGGGAGTTAGGCTGGTCTTAACCAGAATCGTGCACTCGTCGCGCGCAGAAGGAGCAGGGATGTCCGAAGAGCAAATCAGCAACGTCGAGGCGATCCGCCAGCGGACGCTCGCGGCGATGGAGATTCTGGACACCGAAGCCGAGGGCGAGTTCGATGCCCTGGTGATGGCCGCCCGCCGGATTTTCGGGAGCCGGACGGCCTATATCTCGCTGATCGACAGGGACCGGCAATGGTTCAAGGCGCGCGAGGGCTTTCCGCCCAGCGAAGTTGCGCGCGAATGCTCGATCTGTGCGACCGCGGTCGATGAGAACCGCGAGATCGTCGTCGAAAATCTGCAGGAGCATCCGGTCTATGGCCAGATGCCTGACATTTTGGCCATGCCACATTTCCAGTTCTTCGTCACGATTCCCTTGATGGGCCCGCCGATGGATGGGGTTAGTGTGCCTATCGGCACGCTCTGCGTCATCGACGACCGGCCGTGGGTGGCAAGCCGGGAAGAGCTCGACGAGCTGCGTCGGCTTGCGCATGTGGTCGAATCGCTGTTCCGAACCCGGCTCGATGCGAAGCTCTCCGAGGCGGCGCTTAACGAGCGCAAGGAACTGATCGACCAGTTGCGACGGGCCCAACGCCAGTTCGAACTGGCGGAAGAAATGGCACAGATCGGCCATTGGCGAATGGATCTGGCGACCGAGGAACTGTTCTGGTCGCCTCAGACAATCGCGATTCATGCGATCGAGAACCCGACCAAGGCGCATCTTCAGAGCGGGCTGGACTATTTTCCTCCGCATGAGCGCCCACGCATAGAGAGGGCGGTCGAGGAGTGTGTAAAACACGGCACGCCGTACGATCTCGAACTCGATTTCCGCGATGCCAAGGGCGTCTTCAAGCGCGTGCGCGCGATCGGCGAACAGGAAATCGCTGACGGTCAGCCGGTTGGTATTATCGGTGTGTTTCAGGACATTACGGATCGTTATCATCTGGAGACGCGGCTTCGCGCGGCGGCCCATGTGGACGAGCTGACAGGGCTCCCCAATCGCGCGCGTCTGAACCAGTACCTCGACAGCACGATCGACACGATGCACAAGGCTTGCCGTCAGATGGCGCTGCTGCTGATCGACCTCGATCATTTCAAGGACGTCAACGACCGGCTCGGTCACGAGGCGGGCGACCGCGTGCTAAAGGGCGTTGCCGCGCAACTGGTGAGCGGCCCTTTCGCGGGCCAGATGGCTGCGCGGCTAGGCGGTGACGAATTCGTGCTGGTGATAGAGAGCGAGCGTCTGCTTGCCGATCTGGCGGGCACGCTCGAACTGCTGCTCGGCAAACTGCGCTTCGAGGTCGGGCGCGACGGTCAAACGATGCCCGTCAGCGCGACGATCGGGGCCACCTGGCTGACCGCCTGCAACAATGATCGCAGTGCGCTGCTGCGCTGCGCCGACCACGCACTATACCAAGCCAAGCGGACCGAACGCGGCACTGCGGCGATTTGCCCCGATTCAATCGCGGGCGAACACGTTCGCGCCGCGCCGCATCTTCGCGCGGTGAGTTAGTTCGCCGGCCTCACGAAGCTGTCGATCACCCGTTTGGTGCCGGTGGTCTCGAACTCGATTTCCAGCTTGTTGCCTTCCTGGCCCATGACCGTGCCGTAGCCGAACTTGTCGTGGAAGACCCGCGCACCCAGCGCGATGTCGCCGCGCGGTTTAGCCGCGAAGCTGGCTGCGCTGCGGCGGCTTTCCTGCACGCGCGCAGGCCGCGTCTCGTACCCGGTGGCCAGCGCGCGCTGCCAGCCGGGGCCGCGCTTGGTCGAGCGATCGGGCCGGTCGCGAGTGACATGGGCGAAGGGATCGTCGCTCTCGCTCCAGTTCGCGCGCCACAGCGATGCGCCGCCCGACATCGTGCTCTCGCTCTCGACGTGGTCTTCGGGCAGTTCCTCAATGAAGCGGCTGGGAATGGAACTGGTCCACTGGCCGTAGATGCGCCGGTTGGCCGCGTGCAGAATCGTACAAGCTTTCTTCGCGCGGGTGATCGCGACGTAGGCGAGGCGGCGTTCTTCCTCCAGTGATGCGAGCCCGCCTTCGTCGAGCGAACGCTGTGAGGGGAAGACGCCCTCTTCCCAGCCGACCAGGAACAGGTGATCGAACTCCAGCCCTTTGGCGGCGTGAATGGTCATGATGGTGACCTTCGCGTCTTCGGAGTTCGCCTCGTTGTCCATCACCAGCGCGACGTGCTCGAGGAAATCGCCGAGCGTCTCGTAGTCTTCCATCGCGCGGGCGAGTTCGGACAGGTTTTCCAGCCTTCCCTTGGCTTCGACCGAGCGCTCGTTCTCGAGCATCGTCTGATAGCCGCTTTCCTCCAGTACCTGACGTAGCAGTTCGGCTGGGGCGAGGCCGTCGGCCTGTTCGCGCCATTGCAGGAACTGGCGCATGAGCGTGCCGATCGTGCCGCGGGCCCGCGCGGGCAGTTCGTCGCTGTCCGCCAGATCGAGCGATGCTGCGGCGAGCGGCATGCCGGTGCGCCGCGCATGCTGGTACATTTTCTCCAGCGTCTTCGCGCCGAGCCCGCGCTTGGGCTGGTTGTAGATCCGCTCGAACGCCAGATCGTCCGCCGGCTGCGCGATCACCCGCAGATAAGCGAGCGCATCGCGGATTTCGGCGCGCTCGTAAAAGCGGAAACCGCCGACGATCCGGTAGGCCATGCCGATCTGGATGAAGCGGTCTTCGAACTCGCGGGTCTGGTACTGTGCACGCACGAGGATGGCGATCTCGTCCAAGCCGACTCCGCTGCGTTCGAGGCTCTCGATCTCCTCGCCCACCCGGCGCGCCTCCTCGGGGCCATCCCACACGCCGATCACGCGCACTTTGGTGCCGCCATCGGCCTCGGTCCACAGCTCCTTGCCGAGCCGCTGGCTGTTGGCTCCGATCAGGCCGGATGCCGCGCCGAGGATATGCGGGGTGGAGCGATAGTTCTGCTCCAGCTTGATCACCTTCGCGCCCGGGAAATCCTTCTCGAACTTCAGGATATTGGCGACTTCCGCGCCGCGCCACGAGTAGATCGACTGATCGTCGTCCCCCACCACGCAGATGTTCTTGCGATGCTGCGCGAGCAGGCGGAGCCACAGGTACTGGACCTGGTTGGTGTCCTGATATTCGTCGACCAGAATGTATTTGAAGCGGTTCTGGTACTGCTCCAGCACATCCGAATGCTGCCGGAAGATATTGAGCACATGAAGCAGCAGATCGCCGAAATCGCAGGCGTTGAGCGACTGCAGACGCGTCTGGTAGGTCTTGTATAGCTCAGCGCCGCGCCCGTTGGCGTAGGCTTCGTTCTCCACCGCATCGAGATCTTGCGGATTGAGCCCGCGGTTCTTCCACCGGTCGATCAGTCCGGCCAGCTGGCGTGCCGGCCAGCGCTTTTCGTCCAGCTCGGCCTCCGCGATCAGCGTCTTGAGCAGGCGGAGCTGATCGTCTGGGTCGATGATCGTGAAGTTCGATTGCAGGCCGACCAGCTCGGCATGGCGGCGCAGCATCTTCGCACCTATCGCATGGAAGGTGCCGAGCCACGGCATACCTTCCACCGCCCCGCCGATATGGTGCCCGACGCGTTCGCGCATCTCGCGCGCGGCCTTGTTGGTGAAGGTGACGCAGAGGATCTCGCTCGGCCAGGCGAGCCGCATCGCGACGAGATGTGCCAGTCTTGCGGTCAACGCCGAGGTCTTGCCCGTTCCGGCGCCAGCCAGCATCAGCACCGGCCCTTCCGTGGTCAACACGGCTTCGCGCTGCGGGGGGTTCAATCGCGCGGCATAGGGCGGGATATCCGCGTCTCCGGCGGCGGTTGCGAGGGGGAAGGCATCACTCATGGCTGTGCCCGAACAGGTAGAGAACGCGGGCGGGCGGAGCAAGGGAAGCGGTCCTCGCGCTCCCCAATTCGGAACCTCGCGCCCGAGGTCCCGTTGTTTGGGCAAGGAAATGGAAACACGGAGAAAGAGACATGAAAAAGCTGATTTTCGCTTCGACCGCCGCCTGTGGCTTGGCAATTGCTGCGGTTCCGGCCATTGCTCAGATGGATACCGAGGCTGAATCCTACGCGATGACCGACGCGCAGGAAAAGATGTATCTCGACTGGTCTGCCGAACAGCGGATGACCTATCAGGAATGGCCGATCGCGGCTCAGGAATACTACTGGACTCTCAACGACAACCAGAAGAACGTCTGGTGGAACACGCTTAACAACGATCAGCGCGTGAAGATCGTCACCATGGCGCCCGAGCAGCGCATGGCCGCGTGGCAGTCGATCAACAGCCAGCTAAGCGGTACCGCAACGGCGACCACCACCCGCACGACCAGCGGTAATGCCAAGATCAACTACACCAGCAATGCCGTGGTTCAACCGACGCCGGGCGATGAAGGCCCGCCCACGGGCGACCTGCCGATCTGCGAAGCGATGGAACAGGACAACTGTATCAATCGTGGTGCGGTCTGACAGACGCCAATCTGCGTAAAACCGTGTGGCGGCTCCGGGGTTATCCCGGTGCTGCCACATTTTTTTCGAGAGGAGACGATAAGATGAATAAGATCCTTTTGACCGGTGTCGCCACTGCACTTGCGGGCCTGGCGATGCCCGCCGCAGCGCAGACTGCACCCAAGATCAACTACGTCAGCAAGCAGACGGTGCAGCAGGTGCCGCAGGACCAGCAGCCCAAGTCTGGTGACCTTCCGATCTGCAAGCCCGACCAGCAGACCAATTGCATCAACAGCTGGGAAGCCAACAAGACGGGCAACCGCCCGATCAACTACTGGCCGGGCCGCCCGGCGAGCGAGATTGACGAGCCACTGCCGCTCGACGAACCCAAGAACTGATCGACCGGTCTGGACACCCAGGAGGGCGTTCGCTTGCAGCGGGCGCCCTCTTTTCTTGGTTATTTGGCTTGGTTATCCAGTTGGAGAAGCAGCAGCTTAGCCTTGCCGACCTTGCGCTCTGCATCAATCCGCAGATTGCGCAACTCCGGTGTCTCTTTGGCTGCCACCTCCAGCGAGATCCAGGTGGCAGGGCCGATCCAGCCAAGTCGGACCATTCGTTCCAGCGCGACAGCGCCTGCGCCCGTGCCATAAGGCGGGTCGAGCATCACCAGATCGTGCGGCGCTTTTGCCGGACCCAGCCGAAGCGCCGATGCTTGCTGCACCGTAATGCGCGCCCCTGCGCCCAGCGCGGACGCATTCGCGCGGATCGCCTCCACCGCGCGCTTGTCTTCTTCGACGAACAGGCACGAGGCGCAGCCGCGCGACAGTGCCTCCAGCCCCAACGCGCCCGATCCTGCGAACAGGTCCGCCGCGCTCAGCCCCTCGAAACTGCCGAGGCGGCTTGTCAGCATGTTGAACAGCGTTTCGCGCGTGCGGTCGGCGGTCGGGCGGGTGGTTTCGCCCGGCGGAGCCTTGATCGCACGTCCGCGCCAGTCGCCTGCGACGATCCGCATCAGTCGCGCGCCTTCTTTACCGAGGTACGAAACTTGCCGATGTCGTGCTTGCGGATCTCGATCGCCTGCCCGCGCGGCAGATCGCCGAGTGCGATCGGCCCGAAGGCGACGCGTACCAGCCGGTTCACCTCGAGGCCGAGATGTTCGAGCACCCGGCGCACCTCGCGGTTCTTGCCTTCGGTGATGGTCACCTCGATCCACTGGTTGGCGCCGGTGCGTCGTTCGAGATTCGCGTTGATCGGGCCGTAATGGACGCCGTCGATAGTGATGCCTTCGCTCAGATCCTCCAGCCGCGCCTGCGTCACCGCGCCATGCGCGCGTGCGCGATAGGTCCGCTCGACCGCGTTGGCGGGCAGCTCCAGCAGCCGCTTGAACTCGCCGTCATTGGTCAGCAGCAGCAGGCCTTCGGTATTGTAGTCGAGCCGTCCGATCGGCATCACCCGCGGCGCATCCTTGGGCAGCGCGTTGCGCAGCGCGGTGTAGATCGTGGCGCGGCCTTTCGGATCGCGTTCCGCGGTGAGAAGCCCGGCGGGCTTGTGGAAGGCGAACAGGCGGGTCGGCTCCGGCTTTGCGACCGGCGTGCCGTCCACCGTCACCCCGCGCAGGGATTCGAGCAGGGTCGCCGGGGTTTCCACCGTCTTCCCGTCGATCGCGATCCGCTTGTCGGCAATCATCCGCTCCACCTCGCGGCGGCTCGCCACGCCGGCGCGCGCCAGCAACTTGGCGATGCGATCGCCTTTCCGTTCTTCTTCGGCCATGTGCGCCCGCTTAGCGACCGCCCGGCGATCCGCCAAATGCTTTGGACCAAATCCTCTGGAGTTGTCGTGCGAGGGCTAGGCTAACCCCGGACACAGCGGCTAGAGAGCGCAAGGACGATTTTTCGAGGGAAGGGTGTGCATGGCCGACGCGAAGGCTGACAAGGCGAAGAAACCCGGCTGGCGCACGCTCGCGCGCTCTCTGCGCAATCCCAAGAGCGGCTACATGGCGCTGTTCGGCTTTGCCAGCGGCCTGCCCTTCGCGCTGTTCCTCGGCACGCTCTACGCTTGGCTTTCCGAAGCCGAGGTGGAGCTGGAGACGATGGGCGTCTTCTCGCTGATCGGGCTCGCCTACGCCTTCCAGTTCCTGTGGTCGCCGCTGATCGACAAGGTTTCCATCCCCGGCTTCAGCAAGCTCGGTCGCCGCAAGCAGTGGATCGTGCCCGCGCAAATCCTGCTCGGCGTGATTCTGATCGCGCTCAGCCTGTCCAACCCCACCAACGAGGCCATCGGCTGGTTCAGCCTGCTCGCCGGGATCGGCGCGCTGGCCAGCGCCACGCAGGACATCGCGATCAACGCCTGGCGTATCGACGTCGCGGACGAAGAGGCGACGATCGACATCCTCTCGACCGTCTATCAGATGGGCTACCGTCTCGCTGCTTTGGTCGGCGGTGCGCTGGGTCTGGTCATCGCGGCGCGCATCGGTTGGCCGCAGACCTACCTCATGATGGGGGCCATCCTCCTCGCCATCGGGATCGCAGGGCTCTTTGCGCCCGACAGCAAGGCGGGCGAGAACGTGGATGGTACGGTCGACGACGAGTTGCTGCTCAGCCTGCGCCGCAAGGGTGAGCTGAAGCCTTCGGTCCGGGCCAAGGCGCTGGGCGCGGTCGGCCTGTTGTGGGCCGCCGCCATCGGCACGGTGCTTACCTTCATGTACATGTCGCTCGCCTTCCCGCCGGAGCAACGGCCCAATCCGACCGATTTCACCCTCAACTACGGCCCCTGGATCATCGTCGCCACCGTTGTGGTCCCCGCGCTGATCGCGGGCTGGCTCGCCTCCAAGAAGGAGCGGGGCGAGTATGTGATGACCGAGGATTTGCCCGAACGTGCAGGCAATTCCTATGCAATCGACCACCTCTATCGCGCGCTGGTCATGCCGCTCGTCGAGTTCGTCGGGCGGATGGGCTGGTCGCTGGTGCTGATCCTCTCGCTGGTCCTGACCTACCGCATCTGCGACGCGATCTGGGGTACTTTCGCCTACCCGTTCTATCTCGGGGAGCTGCAGTACACGAACGACGAGGTGGCCTTTGCGTCCAAGTTCTTCGGCGTCGGCGCGATCATCGCCGGGCTGGCGATCGGCGGCTATCTGCTGACCGCGATCGGACGGATGGCCACGCTCACGCTGGGCGCGCTGATCGCCGCGCTGACCAACCTGCTCTATGCCGACATGGCGGCGGGCGGAGCGAACATGCAGGCGGCCAGCGATGCGATCGGCTTTTCCGCGCTGATCGGCTTCATGGCTCCGTTCGGGTCGGATGCGCTGCCGCGGCTGACCTTCACGATCATGTGGGAGAACCTCGCGATCGGCATCGCCGGGGCGGCCTATGTCGCGTGGCTGAGCTCGATCGTTTCGAAGAAGTACTCGGCGGTCCAGTATGCACTCCTTTCCTCGCTGACGCTGCTCGTGGGCACGCTGGGCCGCGGCGCGCTGGGCGAGATGATCGAGAAGCAGGGCTATTTCGATGTCTTCATCCTCACCACGCTGATCGGCCTGCTGGCGGTATTCCTGTGCGCGTTAGAGTGGATCCGCGTGGTCCGTTCGGGCCGGTCGCAGAATGCACCGCCCCCCGATACCGACGCGGTTCCGGCGGAGTGAGTCCGCTGGAGCGGGTCGGGCCGCGTTGCCCCAAATGCGGGACGCCCGTGCCGGCTGGCCGAGCGCTTCTCTGGTCGCCGCCCTCCGGTTTTTCCTGCGAGAATGAGGCCTGCGATGCCTGGCTCAGGATGTCGTGGAGCCGCAATTTTGCGTTGGGGATGACGGGGTACGCTGTTGTCTCCCTGTTCGGACGTGGGTTCGAAGGATGGGACTTTGCGCTGTTCGTTGCAGCGGTGGCGGCCATTCTGCTGGTCGTTTCGTGGGTGGTGGTCAGGCCGAACCTGATCACTCCGGAATCTCGTCGCTGAGCCGCAGGACTTCGCCCGCGAGATAGAGTGAGCCTGCAATCAGCACCGGCATGCCGTCCCCGGGGAGCTGCCGCAGTGCTTCGGCTACGTCAGCGGCGGCGCGCGCATCCGGGGATAGCGCTATGGCCGGGTGATATTCGTGCCCCGGGACCGGCACGGCGGTGATGCTGGCAATGCTGCCTGCGAGCGGGCCGGTGATCGCGCGCGGGTCCTTGTTGGCGAGCATCCCGAGGATGAGGTGGAAGCGCTCACCTGCAAAATGCCGCGCCAGCGCCTCGCCCGCGCTGGGATTGTGCCCGCCATCGACCCACACGATCCTCTCGCCGGTCAGCGGCGAGGCGGGCAGGCGCTGCAACCGCGCGGGCCATGTCACGCTCCGCAGCCCCTGCGCCATCGCGTCGCGCGACACGCTCACCCGGTCCTGATGGCGCAGCATCGCGATCGCGAGCGCGGCGTTCTGCGCCTGATGCGCGCCGGGCAGGGCGGGCAGGGGCAGCGCAAGCTCGCCCAACGCATCGACATAGTGCAGGCCCGTGTCGGTGACGCTGGAATGCCACTCGCGCCCGCGCATCGTCAGCAGCGCCTCGCGCACGATCGCCGCATGCTCCACCTCCAGCGTTGCGCCTGCGGGGTAGGACAGCGTGACCAGCGGTACGCCCGGCTTGCCGATCCCGGCCTTCTCGAACCCGATGCGTGCCAGTGGTTCGGCAGGCACGTTGTCCTCCGGCGCGAGGAGGAAGCGTTCATGGTCCAGCCCCAGCGCGGCGATCCCACACGCGGCGAGGACGTGCGAGCCCAGCACGTTGGTCGCATCGAAGCGCCCGCCAAGGCCGACCTCGATCACGCAGGCATCGGCGGGCTCGCGCGCGAAGGCGAGGAAGGTGGCCGCGATAGTGACTTCGAAGAAGCTCGGGTTGAGGTCGTGGCCACCCTCTTCACTGGCATCCAGCACCTCGGCCAGCAGCGCAGCGAGCTGTGCGTCCCCGATCAGCGTGCCTGCGATCCGGATACGCTCGTTATAGCGCACTAGATGTGGGCTCGTGGCTACGTGGACGCGTTTGCCGTCCGCCTCCAGCATCGCGCGCAGGATGGCGCAGGTCGAACCCTTGCCGTTGGTCCCTGCGACATGGAACACGGGCGGCAGGCGGTCCTGCGGATCGCCCAGCCGGGCCAGCAGCGCGCGGATCGTCTCCAGCCCCAAGCGGCCGTCGGGCACCGACAGCGCGGCCAGCCGATCGAGCTGGGCCTGCACGGCTGAATCGTCGGAGCGGGCGAAGTCCTTCATGCCCTAGGCTTCCACCATGCCCACGCGATCAGGACAAAACTCGCCGCGAAGCCGCCGATGGCGATCCAACCGGCCCAGAAGGGCAGGTCGGGGGCACACCAATCGAAGCAGAAGACGTTGGGGCCGCGAGCGGGCACCTCGCCCCCCCAGGTATCAACGAACCACTCCCAGTGCCCCAGTACCGAAGCGTTCATCCAGTTTGCGACGATAACGGACTGCAGAACGGCGGCGATTGCGGAGAACACGAACAGCAGAAGCGCTACCGCCAGCCGCAGGTCGCGCTTTTGCTTCATTTCTCTCCACCTTAGCGATGCCCTCAAGCCGCTTGCTGCCCGCCCATATAGCGCAGCATCATCGCGAGTTCGCTCTTGAGGTCGTGGCGGTGTACCACGCGGTCGACCATGCCGTGTTCGTGCAGATATTCGGCGCGCTGGAAGCCTTCGGGCAGCTGTTCGCGAATCGTCTCCTGGATCACGCGCTGGCCTGCGAAGCCGATCAGTGCGCCCGGTTCGGAGATCTGGACATCGCCGAGCATCGCGTAGCTGGCGGTGACGCCGCCGGTGGTCGGGTCGGTCAGCAGCACGATGTAGGGCAGCCCCGCTGCGCGCAGCTTGCGCACCATCACGGTCGCCTTGGGCATCTGCATCAGGCTGAGAATGCCTTCCTGCATCCGCGCGCCGCCCGCCGCCGTCACGACGACATAGCCGCACTTGCGCCGCAGGGCTTCGGCCGCGCCGTCGCAGAAGGCCTGGCCCACCGCCATGCCCATGCTGCCGCCCATGAAGTGGAAATCCTGCACGCCCACGACCGCAGGCTGGCTGTCGATCGCCCCGCTCGCCACGGTGAAGGCGTCGCGATGCGGGTTGGCGGCGCGGGCCGCTCTCAGGCGATCAGTATAGCGCTTGGAATCGCGAAACTTGAGCGGGTCTTCCTTGACCTCGGGCTGGGGCAGCAGCGTGAAGCCGTCGTCCATCAGCATGGCGATCCGCGTGTCCGCACCGATCCGCCCGTGATGCTCGCACCGCGGGCAGACGTAGAGATTGTCGGCATAGTCGCTCGCGAAGATCATCTCTCCGCAGCCCTTGCACTTGATCCACAGCGTCTCGTCGGTCGAGCGCTTGGCGACGAAGGGCAGCGAATTGCGGACACGATTGAACCAGCTCATGCGCCAGACTCCTTTTGGGCCGTCCTTTCCGCAGAATGGACCGCCTTGGCAAGCCTTGCGGTGAGATCGCGCAGGTGGGCGGGTGCATCCGCGCCATGTTCGGCGACCAGATCGACCAGCGCCGAGCCGACCACCACGCCGTCTGCCACTTTCGCGATCGCCCCGGCCTGCTCGGGCGTGCGCACGCCGAAACCGACCGCGACGGGCAGGTCGGTCGCGGCCTTCAGCCGCTTCACCGCCGCTTCGATGCTGTCCTGCGCGGCGCTCTGCTTGCCTGTGATCCCCGCGACCGAGACGTAGTAGAGGAAGCCTTCGCTACCCTCGATAACGGTCGGCAGGCGGAAGTCGTCGGTGGTCGGCGTGGCGAGGCGGATCGGGGCGATACCCCGTTCGCGCAATGCCGGGCCGAGCGCGGCGTCTTCTTCGGGCGGAATGTCGACGCAGATGACGCCGTCGACGCCTGCGCCTGCCGCTTCCTTCGCGAACCACTCGGGCCCGCGCCGGACCATCGGGTTGGCGTAGCCCATCAGCACCAGCGGCACCTGTGGATGACGTTCGCGAAACTCGTTGGCGATCATCAGCACGTCGGCGGTGGTGGTGCCTGCCTTCAATGCGCGGATATTGGCTGCCTGGATCGCGGGGCCGTCGGCCATCGGATCGGTGAAGGGCATGCCCAGCTCGATCACATCCGCACCGCCTGCGACCAGCGCATCGAGATTGGCGGCGGTATCTCCGTCGCCTGCGGTCACGAAGCAAACCAGCGCGGGGTGCGGCTTGGCGAAGGCGGTTGCGATTCGGTTCGTGTTGTTCATCGGAGGGCTCTTGGGGCTGAACGCTGAGACACCTGAGACACTGTCCTAGGTTAGAAAAACGGGCTGGCGATGCGCATGGCAAAGAACGGCTGGGTGGGGAAGGGCGGTGAGCGGGTCATGCGGCGATTATGCCAGTTGGGCGGGGGTGTAGGACAGCGTGATAGACCTCGTTTTCATCGTCATCCCGGACTTGATCGGGGATCGGGCTATTCTTCTGTCGGATCGGAGGGAGCTTGGCCCCGGCTCGGGGGCCGGGGCGACGTGGAAGGTAAGAGAGGCGCAAACCCGGAAGGCGTCGCGCAAGGCCCGCCGTGTGACGCCGCGAGAGCCTATCCGCACACCACGCGCGCCGGCGTCCAGCCCTTGCGTCGCCGTGCGAGCCGATCCTCGGTCTCTTCGCCATCGAAGGAGGCGGGGCTGGCGGGGGCGAAATCGCTCGAGCGGTCCATCGTGTTGATGTTGACGACCCCCAGCAGCCGGTCGTCGACCATCCCCACCGCCACGCAGGGCACGCCGCAATGCGCGCAGATGAGAAAATCGGTGATGTCGAGGCCGAAGCGATAGCGGCGGATATCGTCGGGGGCTTGGTGGGTCAGGACGAGTTCGCCGTGCGGATCACTGGTCCAGGCGGCGCCGTGCTTGGTGCAGAAGGAACACCCGCACGCGCGCGCCGCTGGGAGTGTCTTTGATGAGGTCCGCAGCTCCACCGAAATTCTGCCGCAATGGCACGAGCCGTGGAGGGAGAGGGGGGGAATAGTCACCGCGTAGCCCCCTCACCTTCAGGGGAGGGGGTTGGGGGAGGGGCGTAGCGCAACGCCTCCACAATCTCGCCGAGCCGATGCAAAACGCCGTCCATGTTTTCAATCACCTCCGCATTGGTGAAGCGAGCCACGCGGTACCCCTGCGCTTCCAGATAGCGGGTGCGCTCTGCATCATGGTCTGAACTTGTAGCATGCGTATCGCCATCCAGCTCAATCACCAGCTTGGGTGCGTTAGACGCAAAGTCCGCGATGTAAGGCCCGATCACCTTCTGCCGCCGAAACTTGATCCCGTGAAAGCGATCGCCGCGCAGTTCGAGCCATAACCGCGTCTCAGGCTCGCTCATGCCCTTGCGCATGTCGCGGGCGCGGCGGGTCAGCTCGGCGTCGCGCAAGGCCCCTCTCCCAACCCTCTCCCCTGAAGGGGAGAGGGCTTTCGGAAGTCAGCGGAAGGGAAGGAGAGGCACTTCACTTCGCCCCATTTCGCCACAGCTGTCTCAGCTCAATGATGATTGCGACTACGAACGCTAGCGGCATCTTTTCGATGAGCGGATCGGGGTTCCGCGAGGTCAACGCGCCCCCAACAGCAAACAGAGCTGTCATAATGATGGTCATGACAAAAACGTTTCGCGCAAACACCAGTGTTTTGATCAAATCTCCACCCCCAGCTTTTCCGCGACCGTGAAGATATCCTTGTCCCCGCGCCCACACAAGTTCGCGAGGATGATGGCGTCCTTGTCCATCTCCTTCGCCCGCTTCGCGACCGCCGCGATGGCATGCGAAGGCTCCAGCGCGGGGATGATCCCCTCGGTCCGGCACAGCAGCTGGAAGGCCTCGAGCGCCTCGTCGTCGGTGACGGCGGTGTATTCGACGCGGCCGATGTCTTTCAGCCAGGCGTGCTCGGGGCCGATGCCGGGATAGTCTAGGCCCGCCGAGATCGAGTGGCCTTCGGTGATCTGGCCGTCTTCGTCCTGCAGCAGGAAGGTCTTGTTGCCGTGGAGGATGCCCGGTGCGCCGCCGGTCAGGCTGGCGGCATGCTGGTCGCCATCCAATCCCAGGCCCGCCGCTTCGACGCCGAGCATCTTTACGTCGGGATCGTCGAGGAAGGGGTGGAACAGGCCGAGCGCGTTGGAGCCGCCGCCGATGCAGGCGACCAGCAGGTCGGGCAGGCGGCTGGTGCGCTGCTGGATCTGCGCGCGCGCTTCGGTGCCGATCACGCTCTGGAAGTCGCGGACCATCGCGGGGTAGGGGTGCGGGCCTGCCGCGGTGCCGATGATGTAGAACGTGTCGTCCACATTCGCGACCCAGTCGCGCAGCGCCTCGTTCATCGCGTCTTTCAGCGTGCCGCGCCCGCTGGTCACAGGTACGATTTCCGCGCCGAGCAGCTTCATGCGGAACACGTTGGGCGATTGCCGCCGCACGTCCTCTGCGCCCATGTACACGACGCAGGGCAGGCCGAAGCGCGCGCACACGGTGGCAGTGGCGACGCCGTGCTGGCCCGCGCCGGTCTCTGCAATAATGCGGGTCTTGCCCATCCGGATCGCGAGCAGGATCTGGCCGATGCAATTGTTGATCTTGTGCGCGCCGGTATGGTTGAGCTCGTCGCGCTTGAACCAGACCTGCGCGCCGCCGAGCGCTTCGGTCAGGCGTTCCGCGAAATAGAGCGGGCTGGGGCGGCCGACGTAATGCTCCAGCAGATCCTCGAACTGGTCGGTGAAGGCGGGGTCCTTGCGCGCCTCGCCATAGGCCTGCTCCAGCGCCAGGATGTTCGGCATCAGCGTTTCGGCGACATAGCGTCCGCCGAAATCGCCGAAATGGCCGCGTTCGTCGGGCTGTTGGCGGAAGCTGTTGGGGTTGCCGGCGTCTGTGCCCGGGCTGGTCTGGGGTGTGCGCATAACCCGAGCGATTGGCAGAGCCGCAAAATCATGTCCACCGGTTTGCGTGGAACTTGCGAGCCCGTTGCCGCGAACCCGTGCCTTCTAAAAAACCCTGCCGCTGGGGAATCCTGCCCGGGTCCGCCCTCTATGATGGAAGCTTTATGGGTCTGGTTCGGGCCAGCGCTCTGGCGAGCGCGCAGTGGCCCTTTGGTAGGATGTTTCGATGCTCAAGCCTGTTGTGTTGTCCGCTCTCCTGATCGCTCTGCCGGCGGCTCCGGCCCTCGCCGAAGAAGCAGTTGGCGGTCCGCGCGCGGAAGTTCGCGGCGGGGTTGCGTGGTCGGAAGGGGAGACCGATCCGGTTCTCGGCATTGCTGCGGGCTATGATTTCGACCTTGGCGACACGATTTTCGTAGGCGGCGAAGTGTCCGGCGAGAAGATCCTTGCCGAAGATACCTACGTGGAGCTCGCGCTGACCGGCCGCCTCGGCACCAAGGTGAGCGAGAAGGGCAGCATCTTCCTGGCGGGCGGATATACCTTCACGCACCACGGCGACGGGCCGCATGTGGGGATCGGCTACGAACACCACCTCGGCCACAGGGGCACCTACATCGCCGCCGAATACCGGCACGTGTTCGTGGATCATCACGAAGCCAACGCCGTCACCATCGGGATCGGCACCTTCTTCTAACCGTCGATCTGCAGGCCGGGCCGGGGCGCATTGCCGCTCCGACCGCAGCACTCAGCGATCCCGGTCGGCAGCGCGCACCGCGTCGCAGAAGGCTTTTATCAGGGCGGCGTCCTTGACGCCCGGCGCGCTTTCCACACCGCTCGATACATCGACCAGCGGAGTGCGGGTGCGGTGGATGGCCGCAGCGACATTCTCCGGAGTGAGCCCGCCCGCGAGCCCCCAGGGCATGCCGATATCGACCTGGTCGAGCAGTGCCCAGTCGAAGCTCTCGCCATTGCCGCCGGGCAGCAATGCGGGCGGCGCATCGAACAGCAGGCGGTCCGCGCAACCCTTGTAGGTGGTCGCCCGGTCCAGCGCGGAGGCATCGCCCAGGCCGATGGCCTTCCATGTCTCGACGTCGAATTGCGCGCCCGTCACCGCAAGGGCTTCGGGTGCTTCGCGGCCGTGGAACTGGATGATATCGGGACGGACATTCTCGACGATCGCGCCAAGCAGCGCTTCGTCCGGATCGACCACCAGCACCACTGTTGAGACATGATCGGGCACCCGCGCGCGCAGCTCGGCTGCGGTTTCCAGACGCACATGGCGCGGGCTCTTTGCGAAATGCACCAGGCCGACATGGCTTGCACCTGCGTCCACTGCCGCATCGAGCGTTTCGGGCGTGGACAGTCCGCAAATCTTGATCCCGGTCGGCATGGCGATGCTCTTATAGCTTGGCCGCGCCGAGGCAAATGCTAGTCCTGAGCCCACAACCAAACGGGGGCGAGGAGAGGAGCACCGGAATGCTGAAATGGATCGCAATGGGAATCGCCGGGATGCTGCTGGCGGGGTGCAATCCGGTGCAGCAGGCGAAAGATGCACGCGCGCAGGTGGACGTGTTCCACGAGCGGCTGAACGCGGGCGAGGATCAGGCGATCTGGACCAATGCGGGCGAGCAGCTGCGCAAGGCGACCTCGCGCGAGGATTTCTTTCGCTTGCTCGGCACAGTGCGCAAGAGCCTGGGTCGGGCCGAGGAAACCTCGCAGACCAACGTCAACATGAACACCAGCCCGCAGGGCAGCTTCACCACGCTGCAGATGGAAACCCATTTCGAGCGGGGTCGGGGCGTCGAGACTTTCGTGTTCAGCGGATCGGGCGATTCGCTCGCGCTGGTCGGCTACAACATCAACTCGCCCGACATGATGGCTGAGGTGTTCGAGAATTACGCGGACGAGCCTGCGGAAGGCGCTGCGCCTGCCGGGCAATAGGCGCGAGCCTCAGGGTTTGATCGGGGCGAGAAACGGGCCGCCCAGCGATCCGTCGAACGCGATCCGGCGAACCGAGCGGCTCTCCAGATCATACTCGACCCCGAAGAACCTGAACCCGCCATCGCACAGGCCGGTGGGCCGGGAGAGGTCTGCGTCGAACCCTGCGGGAAAGTAGTTGCCGTAGATCATCGCGCGGCCATCCTGATAATAGCCGACATACTGGCGATGATAGAGCGCAGGATCGGCGGGCCAGTCGAACGGCGTCGGTTCATCCCGAGCGTTGCCGAGGGACGCGGCGTAGTCCCCGGCGCGTTCGCGCAGGAGCCGCATCGTGGCGGTTTCGGTCGCGGTGATCTGGCTGGGCGCGGGGATGAAGAACCGCTCCGCATTCTCAGGCCCCGGGCGTGAGCAGGGGCGGGTCAGCGTGGCGCCCATCGCCGGATCGACCAGTGCGACCCTCTCGGATGCGCGCGGCGTGCCGACGCATCCCGCGACGGCGAACAGGGCGAGGGCGAGCCCGCGCCTCACAAGGTCCCTTCGATCGCCCTCGCCGCAGCGAGCGGATCCTCGGCCTTTGAAATCGGCCTCCCGATCACCAGCACGCTCGCGCCATCATTGCGCGCTGCACGCGGGGTGACGACGCGCTTCTGGTCGCCGACTGCGCTGCCCGCCGGGCGCAGGCCGGGGACGACGAAGAAGCCGTGCTTCCAGCGCTTGTGCACCTCGCCCACCTCGTGGCCCGAGCATACGATCCCGTCGAGCCCGGCATCCTGCGCCAGATCGGCGAGGCGCAGCACCTGATCGTGCGCGCTGCCGGAAACGCCCGTGCGCTCGAGATCGCGCTCGTCGAGGCTGGTGAGCATGGTGACCGCGACGACCTTGGTATTCTCGCCCGCCGCCGCCTTGGCATCCTCCAGCATCGCGCGTCCGCCGCCTGCGTGGACCGTGACGATCGCGGGTTCGAGCACGTGGATCGCCTGCATCGCGCCGGCGACCGTGTTGGGAATGTCGTGGAACTTGAGGTCAAGGAAGATCGGCAGCCCGACCGCCGCGATCTCGTGCACCCCGTGGTGGCCGTGCGCGCAGAAGAATTCGAGGCCCAGCTTGAACCCGCCGACATGGCCCTTCACCTTCTCGGCGAGGGCACGCGCCGCGTCGATCCGCGGCAGGTCGAGGGCGAGATAGACCGGGTTGCTCACGAGCTGGCTGTCGTATCCTTGGCTGTCGTATCCTGTGTCGGTTTGCGATCATCCGCGTCGGGTGCATCGCCATTCGCCGTGTCGTTGGCGGTGAGACGGGTTTCCTCTTCCGGCGGGGCCCCGTCAACCGTGGGCGTGGGGTCCACCGCCGCCGCAGTGGACTGGGGAGTGGGCTCGGGAGCGAACGAGGGCTCGGGCTGGGGCTCGCTGTACGCCTCCTCCTGCCGTTCGGCTTGCTCGCGGTCGGATTCACGCGCGGCGGCGGATACCGAGCTGGCCTTGGCAGCGATTTCGAGGCTGCGGATCTTGCGATTGAGGCTCCAGATCACCCCGCGCGAATAGAGCCACACCGGCAGGAAGCCGATCAGGAACGAGATGATCACCAGCGCGGGCACTTTGGTTTCGACAACCAGATTGTCCCAGATCGTCACTTCGACCGGGTTCCAGTTGGACCAGGAAAAGATAATCACCGCCACCAGCAGGATCACCCACATAATCATCCGCACGAACTGCACAGCACTTCCCCCCGTAAATCCGGTCATGGCCCAGCCAGAGCGCAGCCTAGGCCGCGCCTCCCCGTGCGTCCAGCGGCTGATCTGCCCCATTCAAGGGACTAGTCGCCATCGAACACCCGCGCGAAGATCGTATCGACATGTTTCAGGTGGTAGTCGAGATCGAACAACGCGGTCAGCTCGTTTTCGGACAGTGCCTTGGAGACATCTTCATCCTGTTTCAGCAGGTCGAGCAATTGTAGCTGGCCGTCCGATCCCCACACCTTCATCGCGTTGCGCTGGACGATGGCATAAGCATCCTCGCGGCTGACGCCGTGCTGGGTCAGCGCCAGCAGCACGCGCTGCGAATGGATCAGCCCGCCCATCCGGTTCATGTTGGCCTCCATCCGCTCAGGGTACACCAGCAGCTTGTCGACCACCCCGGTCAGCCGCGCGAGCGCGAAGTCGAGCGTGATGGTTGCGTCGGGGCCGATGAAGCGTTCGACGGACGAATGCGAGATGTCCCGCTCGTGCCACAGGGCGACGTTTTCGAGCGCGGGCATAGCATAGGCGCGGATCATGCGTGCCTGGCCGGTCAGATTTTCGGTCAGCACGGGGTTGCGCTTGTGCGGCATGGCCGAGCTACCCTTCTGCCCCTTGGAGAAGAACTCCTCGGCTTCCAGAACCTCGGTCCGCTGCAGGTGGCGGACTTCGACCGCGAGCCGTTCGATGCTGCCCGCGATCACCGCCAGCGTCGCGAAGTACATTGCGTGGCGATCGCGCGGGATCACCTGCGTGCTGACCGGCTCGGGCACGAGGCCCAGCTTGTCCGCGACATAGGCTTCGACCTGCGGATCGATGTTAGCGAACGTGCCTACCGCGCCGCTGATCGCGCAGGTGGCGATTTCAGTGCGGGCATCCCACAGGCGCGCGCGGCAGCGGTCGAATTCGGCGTATGCCTGCGCCAGCTTGAGGCCGAAGGTCACGGGTTCGGCGTGAATGCCGTGGCTGCGCCCGATGGTGGGGGTGAACTTGTGTTCCTCGGCCCGGCGCTTGAGCGCTTCGAGCAGGCCGTCCATATCGGCGAGCAGAATGTCGGTTGCGCGGACCAGCTGAACCGACAGTGTGGTGTCGAGCACGTCGGAGCTGGTCATGCCCTGATGCATGAAGCGCGCTTCCTCGCCGACATGTTCGGCCACCCAAGTGAGGAAGGCGATGACGTCATGCTTGGTTACGGCCTCGATCGCGTCGATCGCGTCGACGTCGATTTCGGGGTTCGTCTTCCACCAGTCCCATAGCGCTTTCGCCGCGCTTTGCGGCACCACTCCCAGATCCGCGAGCTTTTGCGTCGCGTGCGCCTCGATCTCGAACCAGATGCGGTATTTCGCTTCCGGCTCCCACAGGGCGGTCATTTCGGGGCGGGCATAGCGGGGGACCATCGGGCGGCTCCGGTTGGAATGGCGGGGATGGACGCGCGGCTAAGATGCATCGTGTCCGAAGGCAAGCATCTCGGCTGCGTACGTCTGCCGGGACTGCGCCAAGCTTCTTCTTGTGCACGCCCGTGTGCCCTGTAAGTCTGCCGGGCCAGGGCACGACAGGGATCATCGGGGGACCAATGCGTTATTTTCACGTCGCTTATGCGACCGGGCTGATTGCGGCTGCCATCGCCATGCCGGCCCATGCGGGCGAAACGATTCTCTATGACGAGGTCGGCGCGTGGGTCGATGTGGCGGATCTGCCGTCCGCCGCCGATGGCCAGGGCCTGCCGCTGCGCCTGATGGAATCGCAGACCCGGATGGAGGACGGCGTCGTTGCCAGTTACGGCGACATCGCCTTCGCGCTCGACAGCACCGAAGCGCTCGACGCGATGGGCACGATCTCTCTGGAATGGCTGCCGGACAAGGGCGATCTGGTGGTCCACCGGGTCGAGCTGGTGCGCGGCGACGAGGTTATCGACGTGCTTGGCGATGGCGCCCGGTTCGAGGTTCTGCGACGCGAGGAGGGGTTGGAAAAGCGCATCCTCAACGGCGCGCTGACCGCGACCATGTCCGTCCCCGGGGCGCAGATCGGGGATGTGCTGCGCTACAGCTTCACCACCACCAACGACGAGCAGGTGCTCGACGACGAGATGGAATATGTGAACTCGGTGATCGCCAAGCCCGTGCCGGTCGCGGAAGGGCGGATGATCCTCTCGTGGCCGGTCGACGAGCAGGTGCGCTGGGCGACCACCCGGGTCGATGCGCCGGTCGAAGAGGCCACGCGCGACGGGTACAGGTATGTCACCATCGCGCTGCCCGCAGCCGAGCCCACCGAAATCCCGGCGGACGTGCCGCCGCGTTTTCGCCTGGCGCCGCAGATCCGCGCGACGACGTTCGACAGCTACGCGCAGATTTCCGCCGATATCGCGCGGTTCTTCGCCACCGAAGGGGCGATCGAGCCGGGCAGCGCGCTGGCGGACAGGATCGCCGAAATCGGCGCGCAGACCGCCGACCCGAAAGAGCGCGCCGCGCTTGCCACCCAGTTTGTGCAGGACGAAATCAGCTATCTGCTCAACGGCCTGAACGGCGGCAATTATATTCCCCAGAGCCCGGCGGAGACCTGGGCGCTGCGCAGTGGCGACTGCAAGGCGAAGTCGCTGCTGCTGCTGGCCATGCTGCGCGAGCTGGGGATCAGCGCCGAGGCGGTGCTGGTGCAGAGCCAGACGGGCGATGCGCTGCCCGAGCAATTGCCGACGCTGACCAATTTCGACCATATGATCGTGCGCGCCGATATCGACGGCGTGCCTTACTGGCTCGACGGCACCAATGGCGGGTTGCGGGTGGCGAACATGATCGAGGTGCCGCGCTTCCGCTATGCGCTTCCGCTGCGCGAGGGCGGGACGGACCTGCAGGAAATGGCGATGCGGCCCCAGGCCGTGCCCGACCAGACGGTCTCCATCAAGATCGACCAGTCGGCCGGCGTCAGCCTGCCCGCGATCTACGACGTGCGGATCGCGATTACCGGCGCGCTGGCCCGCCAATTCCAGGCACTCTCCCTGATCGACGATCCCGCGCAGAAGAAAGACGCGCTCTATGGCACCGTCTCGACGATCCTTGGCGATCACCAGCCGGTCGACATGCAGCTTGCGTTCAATTCGGAGAGCGGCATCGCCACCGTCACTGCGCATGGCCTCGTCACCTCGCCGTGGGATACGAACGCGACCCGCGCCGAGCTCGATGTGCCGTTTCAGGTGGTCGACAGCTTCGGGTTCGATGTCGACCGCGCCCGGCCCGATATCGCGGACCTGCCGGTGAGCGTGCCCGGGCCGGTCTACTTCCGCCGCGAGATCGAATGGCTGCTGCCCGAGGGGGAGACGCAGTTCCGCCTGCTCGGCAATCCGCAGATCGACGAGGTGATCGGGGGCACGCGGCTTTCCTCGCAAACCGAGCTGACCGCGCCCGTGCTGCGGATTGCCGAAGAGGTGCAGAGCCTCGCGTGGGAATTCCCGGCAAGCGATCTGCCCGATGTGCGCCGCGCCAGCCTGCGGCTCAAGCGCAGCCTGCCACGGCTGCGGGCAAGCTCGCTCGTGCGCCGGGCATGGGAGTATCGCGGGGCCGAGCGCGCCAGGCTCGAACCGATCGAAAAGCTCTATGCGCAGCTGGTCGCGGATGCGGAGAGCGACGATACGGGCGCTTTGCTCAACCGCTTCAGCTTCCGCTTCCAGACCGGCAATTTCGAGGGTGCGCTGGCCGATATCGACGCTGCGATCGCGCGCGATGCCTCGGCCGACAATTATCTGAGCCGGGGCGAGGTTCACTATAACTTGGGCGATTTCGACGCCGCGCTGGAAGATCACGTCGCGGTGGCGGATATCGACCCCGACTACACCATCAACAGCCGCCGGATCGAACTGCTCGCGCTGCTGGGCCGGGCGGACGAGGCGGTCGCGCTGGTCGACGAGTTCGCCTACCTGTTCGAAGACCCCAAGAGCGAGGCGCAGCTCCGGTCCTACGCGCTGGGCTTCGCCGGACAGGCACAGGAGGGGCTGGACCTGCTGCGCGACGAGCTGTCGATCGAGCCCGAGGATGCGGGCTTGCTCAATTCGGCCTGCTGGCATGCAGGGATTTTCGATCTGGTCACCGAAGAGACGCTGGAAACCTGCACCCGCGCGGTGGAAGAGGCGCAGAACAGCGCGAGCGCGATCGATAGCCGCGCGCTGGCGCTGTATCGCATGGGCCGCGCGGAAGAGGCGCTGCGCGATCTCGACGTGGCGCTTGCGCGCGAACCGGGCCAGCACAGCTCGCGCTATCTGCGCGGGGTGGTGAAACGCTCGCTGGGCCGCGAGGCGCAGGCGCGCGAGGATATCGAATCGGCGCTGCACGCCGCGCCGGGGGTCGCTGCGCTCTACACCCTGTGGGGACTGACGCCGCAGTAGGCGCTGCGAGGGGGGAATGGGCTAGATCAGCCCCTTCGCCTTCAGGCTGACATAGCGGCCCTGGCCGATGATCACATGGTCGTGCACCGCGATGCCGAGCAGCCGCCCGGCCTCCGCGATCTTCAGCGTCACCGCGATATCCGCGCGGCTGGGCTCCGGATTGCCGCTGGGGTGGTTGTGGACCAGGATCAGCGCCGCTGCGCCTAGATCCAGCCCCCGGCGGATCACTTCGCGCGGATGGATCGAAGCCTCGTCGATCGAACCGTCGCCCACGTGATGGTCCTGCACCAGCCGGTTCTTGGTATCGAGATAGAGTACCCGCACGCGCTCCACCGTCAGATGCGCCATATCGGTGGAAAGATAATCGATCAGCGCGTGCCAGTTGGCGATCACCGGCCTGTTCACCACCTCGCTGCGCGCCATCCGCCGTGCCGCCAGCGCGACCGCCTTCAGCGCGGCAGCGCCCGCTTCGCCCATGCCCGGCGTCTTGGCGAGCGCGGCGGGCTCCGCCTCCAGCACCCGCGCCAGACTGCCGAAACGCGCCAGCAGCGCCTTGGCTAGCGGCTTGGTGTCGCCGCGGCGGTTGGCGGCGAACAGCAGGTATTCGAGCACTTCGTAATCGGCCAGCGCCTCCGCCCCACCGCCCAGCAGTCGCTTGCGCAAACGCTCGCGGTGGCCGACAGCAGCGGGAACCTGCGCTGACCCCGCGAATTCGTCATCCACTTGCGCCATGCCCGCCCTATCCCGATAAGACCCCCCAAGATGCGCAAGAGATGCCCGCTGGCGGCATGACGTGCAAGCGAGTGACCCGAATGGCGGACAGCGCAGAGGCAGATTTGGCCGCCGGTGAGGGCGATGAGGGCGCACGCCCATCCTCCCGCTGGCATCGTTTGCGACCCGGTCGACGGGTCGGCTATACGCTGATCGCATTGGCCGCGCTGGTGGTGATCGCCCTGACGGTCGCGTGGTTTTCGCGCGAGCGTATCGCGGATGATGTGATCCAGGGGCAGCTCGACCGGTACGATCTGCCCGCCACCTATGACATCGAATCGATTGGCCCGAACCGGCAGGTGCTCAGCAATATCGTGATCGGCGATCCGGCGAACCCGGACCTCACCGTCGCGCGCGCGATCGTGGACCTGCGGGTGCGCCCGTGGGGCACGCGCTTCGGGCGCGTCACGCTCGAAAAACCGCGCCTGAAGGGGACGCTGAGCGAGGGCGGGATCAGTTTCGGCACTCTCGACCGGGTGCTCTTCCGCGATACCGGCGGGGAGGGCGGGCTGCCAGAGCTCGACCTAAAGCTCGTTGACGGGCGCGCGCGCATCGGCGGGGCCTATGGCGAGATCGCGCTGGGGCTAGTGGGCGAGGGGCGGCTCGATGGCGGGTTCGCCGGACGCTACGACCTGCGGGCGGACGATCTGGCCGTGGCGGGGTGCAGCCTCAGTAGTGCGCGCAGCAGGGGGCGCGTCGCGGTCGATAAGGGAAAGCCAACCCTGCGCGGGCCGCTGCGCGTGGCCGAAATCGGGTGCGAAGAGCCTGCGGTGCAGTTGGCTGATCTGGTTACGCCGGTGACATTGGTCGTGGATGACACGCTCGATGGTCTGGAAGTGCAGGTCGATGGCAAGGTCGCGAGGCTCTCTGCCCCCAGTCTCGTGGCTGGCAGCAGCACCATCGAGGGCGCGCTCGCGCTGCGCGATGGGCAGACCAACCTGCGCTACGACCTGCGGCTGGGCAATGCGCGGACCACCGGGCTCGCCGCGCGGTGGATCGGGGCGAAGGGTGTCGCACGGCGCGGGCGCGATACCGGATGGCGCGTGCAGACCAGCCTGACCGGCGAAGGCCTGTCACCCAGTGCGGACTGGCTCGTGCGGCTGCGCGACTGGCAGGTGGCGAGCAGGAACACGCTGGCCGCGCCGCTGCTGGCCCGCCTGCGCGAGGCGCTGTCTCGCGAGGCACGGGGAAGCTCGCTGGCGGCGGAAGTCACGCTATCGACAAGCGCGGATGGCTTCTCGCTGGGCGTGCCCACCGCCACGCTCGATGGGGCGAGCGGGGCGCGCATTCTCTCGCTCTCGCGCTTCGCCGTCCTGCCGACGCAGGGCGCACTGCCGCGCGTTTCGGGCAATTTCACCACCGCCGGGCCGGGCATCCCGGTCATGCAGGGCCGGATGGAGCGCAGCGCATCGGGGCGGCTGGTGTTCCAGCTGGCGATGGAGGAATACCGCGCAGGCGACAGCCGTCTAGCGATCCCGCAGCTGGCGATTGCGCAGGCTCCCGGCGGCACGATCGGGCTGGCGGGCGCGATTGAGGCGAGCGGGTCGCTGCCGGGCGGCTTCGCGCGCGGGCTCAGCCTGCCGATCAAGGGTTCGTACGATGGCAGCCGGCTGGCGCTGTGGCCCGATTGCACGCGGGTACGCTTCGATCAGCTGGTCTACGCCAATCTCGCGCTCGACCAGCGTACGGTCACTTTGTGCCCCGCGAAGGGCCAGCCGATCCTGACCGCAGCTAGCGGCGCGGTGCGGCTGGCGGCGGGCGCGCCCAGCCTTGATCTGTCGGGCACGTTGGCAGACACACCGATCGCCTTGAAAAGCGGTCCGGTGGGCTTCGCATGGCCCGGCCAGCTCTCCGCCAGCGCGCTCGACGTGACGCTGGGCAGCGGCGATGCCGCGCGCTTCCGGATCGACAATCTCCAGGCGCGGCTGGGGCGCGACATCGGCGGCACCTTCAACGGGGCGGATATCGGGCTCGCCGCGGTCCCGCTCGACTTCAGGGATGCGGCGGGCGAATGGTCCTACCGCGAGGGTGTGCTGGCGCTGACCGAAGGCTCTTTCCTGCTGCAGGACCGGGCCGATCCTTCGCGCTTCGAACCGCTGGCGGCGCGCGGTGCCCGCCTGCGCCTGCGCGACAACCGGATCGTCGCCGAGGCGGGCCTGCGCGAACCCCAATCGGACCAGCTGGTGACCAATGTCACGGTCGAACACGATCTCTCCTCGGGATCGGGCTTCGCCTCCCTCGACGTCCCCGGCATCCGCTTCGGCAAGGGTCTGCAGCCCGACGATCTGACCCGGCTCGCCTTCGGGGTGATTGCGCAGACCGAAGGATCGGTGACCGGTTCGGGCAGGATCGAATGGGGCGCAGACGGCGTGACCAGTACCGGGCAGTTCTCGTCCGACGGGCTCGACTTCGCGGCTGCCTTCGGCCCCGTCAAAGGCGCGTCGGGCACGATCCGGTTCGACGATCTGCTGGGTCTGACCACCGCGCCCGACCAGCGAATCACGGTTGGCTCGGTCAATCCGGGGATCGCGGTGGAAGGCGGCACGGTGCAGTTCGGTGTGCGCGAGGGCCAGCTGATTGCGGTTGCCGGGGCGAGCGCGCCGTTCCTCGGCGGCACGATCACCCTGCGCAATCTGGATATCAATATCGGTGCGGAGGAAGAGCGCGCCTATGTGTTCGACATCACCGGGCTCGACGCGGCGCGGCTGGTCGAGCGGCTGGAGCTGGGCAATGTCAACGCGACCGGCATCTTCGACGGGTCGATCACTGTGCTGTTCGATGCCCAGGGCAATGGGCGGATCGTCGACGGCACGCTGGTGTCACGCCCGCCGGGCGGCAATGTCGCCTATGTCGGCGAACTGACCTATGAAGACCTGACCCCGATCGCCAATTTCGCGTTCCAGGCACTGCGCTCGCTCGATTACGAGCAGCTGGAAGTGGAGATCGAAGGCCCGCTGACCGGCGAGATCATCACCCGCCTGAATTTCAATGGGATTGCCCAAGGGGCGGAGGCGGACAGCAATTTCCTCACCCGTCAGCTCGCCTCGCTCCCGATCGAGTTCCGGATCAACATCTCCGCGCCGTTTTTCGCGCTGATCCAGAACGTGCGATCCTTCTTCGACCCGGCGTTCATCCGCGATCCGCGCTCGCTCGGCCTGCTGAGCGACGACGGCGTGCGGCTGCGCCCGGCGGTGACCGGGGAAGAGGTGCGCGCGGCGGACGAGGCAGCGGAGGAAGAGGCGGCGGAGGAGGCGGCACGGGCTACGCAAGCCGGCAAGAAGCCCGAACGAACCATTCAGCACTCGGAAAGCGAGAAAAGGCCATGATACATGCGAAGATGAAGGGCCTCGGCCTGGTCTGCGGGCTTTGCCTGCTGGGCGGATGCGTGAATGTGAACGCACCGTCCGACAAGATCGTGATCGAGCTCAATATCAACATCCAGCAGGAGGTGATCTACCGCCTGGCTGCCGATGTTGAGGACAATATCGACGCCAATCCCGACATTTTCTAGGTCGGGGCAACTCCCGGGTTGCGGCAATAGGGGTAAACGAGATGATGAAACGCACGAAGCTGATGCTGACCATTGCGGGCGGAGCGATCGGCCTGGCGCTGGCCAATCCGGCGGCGGCCATGTTCCAGCGCGATCCGGCTTACGAACAGGCGCGCGCCAGCGGCCAGGTGGGCGAGCGGATGGACGGATTTCTCGGCGTAGTCGGCAACCAGCCGCGGGTGATCGTGGATCTGGTGTCGGACATCAATATCCGCCGCCGCGCCAATTATACCGAACGCGCGCGGGCACAGAACGCGACGATCGACGCCTATGCGCTGACGCAGGGCTGCCTGCTGATCGCGCGGACCGAGCCGGGCGAGAAATATCAGGCGCCCGACGGTTCGTGGAAGACGCGCACCAGCGCGCCGCCCGAACGCGACAGTCGCTGCCCGCCGATGTGACGGGCCCGGTCCCGGTAGCAGGGATCTGACAGCCTCCCGTTGACGGGTACGTTTTGCCGCGCCGTGTCGGCTCCGGTTGACTTGCCAAAAACCCTTTTCTAAGGCGACCGCGCCCTCGGCGGGCAGGTGTTGCCCGTGCCGCATGATTCTCACTTTTATAGAGAGCCTTGGCATGAGCGACGATAAGTCCGCGCGAGAGCCCATACCTGAGGATGCGCGGATCGACGCGCTCGAGCAGCGGCTTAAGGCCGCCCACGAGCGAGAGGAGAAGCGCAGGCCCACGGAAAGTGCGCGAAAATCCGATGCGGATTACCGCGCCGGCAACCGTGTGCTGGCTGATCTTCTGGGTGGGCTGCTTGGCGGTTCGGTGATCGGTTACGGCGTGGATGCGCTGGCCGGAACCTGGCCCTGGGGTCTGTTGGCCGGCCTGTTCCTCGGAATAGGCGTGGCTTTCAGGAATATGTTTCGAAACGCGGGCACCGGAGGCGGTGCCGGCACCAAACCTTCTGACGAAGGCTGATTTTTCCAAGCCGCCGCGACAAGCGGTAAGAGACGCGAACAGGATTTCAGGTGGCCGGCGAAGAAGGCAAAATCGATCCGATGTACCAGTTCACCATCAAGCCGCTCTTCGGATCGGCCGAGTGGGAAGTGGCTGGCGTCAACATCGCATTCACCAACAGCGCGCTGTGGATGATGATCGCGACCATCGTGCTCATCCTGTTCGTGCGCGCCGGCACCAAGCAGGATCTGATTCCCGGTCGCTGGCAAATGGCGGTGGAAAGCCTGACCGGCTTTATCGAGAATATGGTGGAGGCCAATATCGGCAAGGAAGGGCGCAAATACGTGCCCTATGTGTTTACCCTGTTTACCTTCATCCTGTTTGCCAACCTGCTGGGCCTGATGCCGCTGGGGATCGTGGGGATTCACCCGTTCACCTTCACCAGCCACTTCACGGTCACCGGGATACTCGCCATTCTCAGCTTCTCGATCGTGCTTGCGGTCGGTTTCTGGAAGCATGGCCTCAAGTTCTTCGGCCTGTTCGTGCCCCACGGCACGCCCCTGTTCATGACGCCGCTGATCGCGCCGATCGAGTTCATCTCGTTCATGGTCCGCCCCTTCAGCCTCGCGCTGCGTCTGTTCGTGGCGATGATGGCCGGGCACCTTCTGCTTGAAGTTCTCGCCAGCTTCGTCGTCAGCGGCGGGCTTGGCGGCGTCGGTACTGGCCTGATCGTCAGCCTGCCCAGCATGCTGCTGATGATCGCGATCTGCGCACTGGAAATCCTGGTCGCAGGTATCCAGGCCTATGTTTTCGCGCTGTTGACCTCGCTGTATATCAACGACGCCGAACACCTTCACTGATCCCCTTTCAACACACGCAAATTTTACCAAGGAGTATTCGAAATGGACGCAGAAGCCGCAAAGCTGCTCGGAGCCGGTCTCGCCGCAATCGGTTGTGGTCTCGCCGCGCTGGGTGTGGGCAACGTCTTCGCCTCGTTCCTCGATGGCGCGCTGCGCAATCCGGGTGCCGCCGACGGCCAGCAGGGCCGCCTGTTCATCGGTTTCGCCGGTGCGGAACTTCTCGGCCTGCTCGCGTTCGTCATCGCGATCATCCTCACCTTCGTGGCCTGAGGAAACCGATCGATATTGAAAGGGCCGGGCGCGTCCCGGCCCTTGTATCGAACGCCTTTCCACTTCGCGCGCCGGATAGAGCATCATGCCCCAGATCGACCAATTGGCCGAAACCTTCTCCAGCCAGGCCTTCTGGCTGCTGGTGTTTTTCGGCATCTCCTTCTTCGTCGTCGGACGGGGAATGGTGCCCAAGGTCTCGGGCACGATGGAGCGGCGTAGCAAGCAGATCGCCGACGATATCTCAGCGGCACAGGCCGCTCGCGATCAGGCGGACAAGGAAGAAGAAGCCTGGCGCGTGCGCGAGAACGAAAATCGCGCCCGGGCCCAGGCTCTGATTGCCGAGGCCAAGGCCGAAGCTGCCGCCAAGTCCGAGAAGAAGATGGCCGCCGCGCAGAAGCGGCTCGACAAGAAGCTCGACGAGGCGGACCAGGAACTGGCCGCCGCCCGGGCCCAGGCGATGGGCGAGATCGAAGCGGTCGCCACCGACGCGGCGCAGGACATCGTGGCCCGGATCGCCGGAATCACGGTGACCAAGCCCGCAGCCGGCAAGGCCGTGAAGGAAGCGATGGCACATGGCTGAATCTACCGATATCTTCACCACGCAAGAGCCTGTCGAATACACCGAGGCAGCGCACGGCGGCGATGCTGCACATGCAGAACCCACCTTGCTGGGCCTTCAGCCCTTCCAGTGGGTCTCGGTCGCGATGTTGCTGCTGATCTTGGTCGCGATTGTCCGTCTCAAGGCGCACAAGAGCATAACCGCGGGGCTCGACGGCCGGATCGCCGCGATCCGCGAAGAGCTGGACGAGGCCAAACGCCTGCGCGCCGAAGCGGAAACGCTGCGCGACGAATACGCCGCCAAGATCGCCAACGCCGAGAGCGACGCCGAGGCGATGCTCGACAATGCACGCGCCGAAGCCGAAGCGATCCTGACCCGCGCCGAAGAAGACAGCAAGGAGTTGGTCGAACGGCGCAAGCGAATGGCGCAGGACAAGATCTCCGCTGCCGAGCGTGAAGCCGTCGCCGAAGTGCGCGCCCGGGCCGCTGCCGCTGCTGCAGAAGCCAGCCGCCGCCTGATCGGCGAGAAGCTGGACGCGGACGCGGACCGCAAGCTCGCCGACGACATGATCGCCGGGATCTGATTTCCCGGACATGACGGCGCTGCTGCCTGATCGGGTTGTCGTTCGTCGCGATGACCTGACGGGCGAAGCCACCCGGTCCCTCATCGAGTTGCACCTGCGCGGGATGCACGCTCAGTCCCCTCCAGAGGCCGTGTTTGCGCTCGACCTGAGCGGTCTGACCCGCCCCGATGTGGAAGTGTGGTCAGCCTGGGTGGGCGAGGCGATCGCCGGTGTCGGTGCGCTGCGGCTGCTCCCCGACGAGACGGGCGAGATCAAGTCGATGCGGACCCACCCCGATTTTCTCGGGCGCGGCGTGGCCGACGCCATTCTCGCGACGATTGTTGCGCGGGCGCAGAAACTGGGTCTGCATCGCCTCTCGCTGGAGACCGGCAGCGGCACCGCTTTCGATCCGGCAATTCGTTTCTACTGCGCCCGAGGGTTCGTTCCGGGCGCAGCCTTCGGCGGTTACGTGAAGAGCGACTTCAACCAGTTCTTCCACCGCGCCCTGACGCAGGCCGCCTAGAACGCGTCTTTAGCGGCGCGCAGCTTGGCAAAGGTATCCGCCGGGCTCTCTCCGCCCCAGCGTGCCTGCATGGCGGGTGCATCGGCACGCAGGAAGGGATTGGTCTCCAGCTCGCGCGAGAGCACCGTGGGCACGGTCGGCTCGTCCTGCCCGCGCTTTGCATCTATCTCCTGCGCGTAGGCCTGCAACGCCTCGTTCTCCGGATCGGCGTGGAGCGCGAATTTCGCATTCGCGGCGGTATATTCGTGCGCGCAGTACAGCGTCGTTTCGCCCGGCAGGGCCTTGATCCGCTCGAGGCTGTCCCAGAACTGCTGCGGCTCGCCTTCGAACATCCGACCGCAGCCCAGCGCGAACACGCTATCACCGACGAAGGCTATGCCGTCCGCGGGCAGGTGGAACGCGATATGGCCGTTGGTGTGGCCCGACACGTCGATCACCTGCGCCGCGTGCCCGCCCAGCGTCACCGCATCGCCATGCGCCACCACGCGGTCGATTGGGGAGAGCTTATCGACTTCCTGCGGCGCAATCACCTGTGCGCCTGTCGCCTCCACGATGGCCTTGTTCCCGCCCGCATGGTCGGGGTGCCAGTGGGTGTTCCAGATCTGGGTGATCCGCCAGCCCTTGGCTTCGGCCTGCCTGAGGTATTCCGCGCCGTCCGGCGTGTCGATCGCGGCGGTCTGCCCGCTATCGGGATCATGCAGCAGGAAGCCGTAATTGTCGTTGAGGCAGGCGAACTGGTGGATCTGGAGCAAGGGACTTCTCCGCAGGATTAGTAAACCGAAACATCGAGCCGCGCGGGCTCGTCGTCACGGGTATAGACGTCGACCGCGACCAGCACGTTCCCGTCCACGATCTTGCGCGCCGACGCCTCGGTCAGATTGCCACTGGCGACCATTTCCTCGATCCGGTCGCGATTGGCGGCGGAGGCGAACAGTGGATCGCTCTGGTCGGCGTCCTGTCGCACGTCGCGTTCGTGGTAGTTGATCCGGTCCTGCCGCAGTACCTGCCACGCCTGATCCAGCGGCGCGCCCGAGGCGCCGGCATGATCGGGACCGTAGAGGAACGCCTTGTACTGCCCTGCCAGCTTGAGCGGGGCGCGGGTGGGTTCGGCAGAGGCTTCGTTCGTGCAGGCCGCGCTGGCGAGCAGCAGGGCGCCGAGCGGGAGGATTTTCGGAGATCCCATACGCGCAAAGCTATGGGAGCAGGCGGCCCGATACAAGGGGCGCCGGGCCGCACGACCGGCGTTATACTGCGCATACGAAAAGGCCCGCCGCTCCGGTTGGGGAGGGCGGGCCGTTTCAGGGTCACGCGTAAAGCGTGGTGGAACTTAGTCCTGCTTCTTGAGCGCTTCGCCCAGGATGTCGCCCAGCGAGGCACCGCTGTCGGCCGAACCGTACTGCTGCACCGCCTGCTTCTCTTCGGCGATCTGGTACGCCTTGATCGAGAAGGTCGGCTTCTTGGAACGGTCGAAGCCGGTAACCGCGGCGTCGATCTTCTGGCCTGCCTGGAAGCGATCCGGACGCTGTTCGTCGCGGTCGCGGCCGAGGTCCGAACGCTTGATGAAGCCGGTCGCGCCGTCTTCGCCAACCTGCACTTCGAGGCCGCCA
>CAXAXQ010000017.1:0-80611 GCA_963972905.1 uncultured Erythrobacteraceae bacterium | reverse complement strand
ACTCAAGATCATCGACGTCTTCATCTGCAAGCTGCGCAAGAAGCTCAGCCATGCATGCGAGGGCGAGAACTACATCGAGACGGTGTGGGGCCGGGGCTACGTGCTGCGCGACCCGAACGAAGAGGCAGAAGCCGCGTAAACTGCGGCGTCGCTAGATTTCAGGACATTGATGGGGGCGTCGTGGTTTCACGGCGCTCCCATTCTTTTAGCGTGCGCGGGCTGGAGAGGCGGGCGAAGTCGACCCCGCTCGGCTCCTGAAACACGCGCAGGCCGAACTCGGGCAGGATCGCCAGCAGGTGATCGAAAATGTCCGACTGGATGAACTCGTATTCCGCGAACTGCGTGGTCGCCGCGAAGGTGTAGATCTGCAGCGGAAGGCCGGTCGGCGTAGGGTCGAGCTGGCGCACCAGCGTCGTCATGTCCTGGTGGATCTGCGGATGGGTGCGCAAGTACGCGAGCACATAGGCGCGGAACGTACCGATATTGGTGATCCGCCGCGCGTTTACCGGGTTATCCTCCCCCGCCATCTCGCGCGCGTTCCATTCACGCAGTTCCTGCTCCTTGCGGTCGAGATAGTCGCGCAGAAGGCGGAAGCGCTGCAGGTCCGCGACCTCCTCCTCGCTCAGGAAACGCAGCGTGTTCTGGTCGAGATTGATCGCGCGCTTGATTCGCCGCCCGCCCGATTCGGCCATCCCGCGCCAGTTGCGAAAGCTCTCGTTGATCAGCTTGTAGGTCGGGATCGTGGTGATGGTCTTGTCGAAATTCTGTACCTTCACCGTGTGCAGCGCGATGTCGATCACATCGCCATCCGCGTTCTGCTGCGGCATCTCGATCCAGTCGCCCACCCGCAGCATGTCCTGCGCAGACAGCTGGACCGACGCGACCAGGCTCAGGATCGTATCCTTGAACACCAGCAGCAGCACCGCCGCCATCGCGCCGAGGCCGGACAATAGCAGCAGCGGCGACTGCTCGATCAGCGCTGCCACGCCGAGGATTGCGGCGGCAGCGAAGACCAGGATCTTCACGACCTGCAGGAAGCCCTTGATCGGGCGATTGCGCGCCTCCGGCCGGCGCTTGTACAGCTCGTTCACGTAGGTCAGCGCAGTCGTGATCGCGAGCGCGACGACCAGCACGATGGTCGCGTTGGCGACGTTGGAGACCACCGTCTCCAGCTCTTCGGGCAGATGCCGGACGAACACGATCCCGCGCGAGACGATCAGCAGCGGGATCGTGGTGACCAGCCAGCCGACCGCTTTGTCCGGCGTCTTGGTCCGCTTGTCGAGGAAGGGCGCGGCCAGCCGCAGCACCACCTTCTTGAGCACCAGATTGACGAGGAAGGCGATCCCCAGCAGCAGCGCCACCCCGCCCAGCGCTTCGACCAGCGGGGGTTGCCCTTCGAGATAGGTGAACATTTCGCGCATGGTGGACGCCGCCTAACGCGAACCGCCCGGCTGCGTCACCCCTGTCATCGGATGGGGGCAAGAATTGCTTTACGCGCGATTGTCGCAAATCGCTTGGAAACCGCTGCCGAACCTGCGCATTTGCTAGCGGCTACAAGAATCTTTCGCAGGGCCCTATGTCGTTTCTCTCTGACTATTCGGCCCAGATCGGGCTGGTGCTGCTGGCCCTGACCTTCATCGCCTTCCTCATGGAACGGCGGCCCCCGGTGGTCATCGCGGTGGTCTCGGGCGCGATCATGGTCGCGCTGGGCTATCTTTCGCCCAAGGAAATGCTGGGCACTTTCGCCAACTCCGCACCGATCACGATCGCGGCCATGTTCATCCTGACCGGCGCGCTGCTGCGAACCGGCGCGCTCGAGGAAGTTTCCGGCTGGGTCATCCGCCGGACCACGCAGAGCCCGCGGCTGGCCACCGCCGAGATCGGGCTGGGCACGATCGCCGCGTCCGCCTTCATGAACAACACGCCGGTGGTGATCGTGATGATCCCGGTGGTCAAGAAGCTGGCGCAGGTGCTGAAGACCGGCGCGACGCGGCTGCTGATCCCGCTGTCCTACCTGTGCATCCTCGGCGGTACGATGACGCTGATCGGCACCTCGACCAACCTGCTGGTCGATGGCGTGGCGCAGGAGGCCGGGCAGGCGCCTTTCGGCATTTTCGAGATTACCGCGGTCGGCTTCGTCGGTCTGGTCGCGGGCCTCGCCGTTGTAGTCCTGCTAGGCCCGCTGCTGCTGCCCAATCGCGGGCCGCGCATGGGCGACGAAACGCGCGAGAGCGACATTTACCTCACCCATCTGACGCTGATGGCGACCAGCAAATATGTCGGCCGCGCGCTGGCGGAGAGCAATATCGGCCGGCGTCCCGGCGTGCGCGTGGTGGCGATCCAGCGCGGGACCGACCTCTATCGCAAGGATCTGGGCACGTTCGAACTGGCGGCCGACGACCAGCTGATCGTCAGCGCCAGCCCCGAGGAGATCACTTCGCTCGCCGAAGCGCCCGATTTTCGCACCGGCCTCGTCGGGCTGGGCGGCGGGGTCGAGACCGCGCGCGACAAGCGCCCGGCGGACCTGCGCGTGATCGAGGCGGTGGTCTCCGCCACCCACCCCGTGGTCGGCCAGCGGCTGAAGGAAATCCCGCTGCTCTCACGCCTGAGAGTCCGCGTGCTCGGCATTGCGCGACCGCACCATCTGCCCGGGCCATCGCTGGGCGAGACGCGGGTGCGCGCGGGCGACCGGCTGCTGATCGCAGCGGGGCCGGATGCGGCGCAGGCGCTGCAGGGCAATGTCCAGTTGACCAATGTCGGCCTCACCACCGCGCAGTCCTTCCGCCGGACCAAGGCCCCGATCGCGATCGCTACGCTGGCCGCCGTGGTGGTGGGCGCGGCGGTGTTCGGTCTGCCGATCGAGGCACTGGCAGTGGGCGGCGTCGCGCTGGTGCTGGCGACCCGCTGCATCGAGCCGAGCGACGCCTGGGCCAGCCTGGACGGCAACACGCTGGTGCTGATCTTCGGGATGCTCGCCTTCGGCACCGGGCTCGACAATGCGGGCACCGTCAGGCTGATCGTCGATACACTCCAGCCGCTGCTCGGTGCCAGCTCGCTGCTGGTGCTGATCCTGCTGGTCTATGGCGTCACCAGCACGCTGACCGAGGTCATCACCAACAACGCGATCGCGGTGATCATGACGCCGCTCGCGATCGGGCTCGCCGATGCCGCCGGGTTCGACGCGCGTCCGCTGATCGTGGCGGTGATGTTCGGCGCGAGCGCCAGCTTCGCGACCCCGATCGGCTACCAGACCAACACGCTGGTCTATGGTGCGGCGAATTACCGCTTCTCCGACTTCGTGAAGATCGGCCTGCCGATGAATATCGTCGTCGGGCTGACGGTGTCCTTCGCGATCTGGATTTACTTCGGCTGAGCCGCTAGCCGCACCCGCATGACCGCATACAAGGACGGTGATCCCACCACCCTCAGCCGACTCTATGGCCGCAGCGTCGGCAAGCCGCTGCGTGCGCGCCAGCAGGCGCTCGTCGACGATCTGCTGCCGAAACTCGCCGTGCCCGATGAAGGCCCGATCACCGCCGAGCGGCTGTTCGGCGAAGACTGTCCGCTGCATTTCGAGATCGGCTTCGGCGGGGGCGAGCATCTTGCCTACCGCGCCGACCTTCTCCCCAACCACGGCTTCATCGGCGCGGAGCCCTTCCTCAACGGAGTCGCACAGGCGCTGACCCACGTGGAAGAACAGCGGCTCCCCAATATCCGTCTGCACGCAGGCGATGCGCTCAACGTGCTGTCGCGCATTCCCGACGGATCGCTGAGGATGGTCTACCTGCTGCACCCCGATCCCTGGCCCAAGGCGCGCCATGCCAAACGGCGGATGATGAACGACGGGCCGGTGCAGATGATCGCGGACAAGCTGAAGCCGGGCGGGGAATTTCGCTTCGGCACCGATCACGCGGTTTACGTACGCCACGCGCTGATGGTGATGCGCCGCTTTACCGAGCCCGCGACCGGCCCGTTCGAATGGCAGGTCGAGGGGCCGAAAAGCTTCCAGCAGCGCCCGTCGGGCTGGTGCGAGACGCGCTACGAGAAGAAGGCGCGCGAGCAGATGGGCCACGAAGTGTGGTATTTCCGCTATCGCCGCAAATAGCGAAAGGCCGCCCGGTCGCCCGGACGGCCTGTTCGTTTGTGCTGCGGTGGCGAGGTGTCAGAAACGCAGGCCGACGCCCGCAACCACCTGGTTGGTAGTAATATCTCCGACATCGCCCCCAACGTCGCCGTAACGCGACCGGCGATATTCCATCCGCGCCTCCAGCGGTCCGGGCAGATCCACCTGCACGCCGCCGCCGAAGCGGAAGCCGGTGGCGTTCTCCTCGACATCGGCGAAGGAACCGGCCGAAGTGAACGAACGCGTGTCGAGCGCGGTGTAACCGACCTTGCCATAGGCGGAGATCGCCCCGGTAATCGGAACGCCAGCGCGGGCGCCGAGATAGTACTGACCATCCGATTCCAGCCCGTCGCGCGCACCGGCGAAGCTGTCCGGAAACTCGGTCGAGCTGCCGCTGACCGAATATTCACCCTCGACCCCGACAAACACCCCGCCGAGCGGCAGATCATATCCGGCCGCAATACCATAGAGGACCGAATCCGCGTCTGCGGTTACCGTGTTGCCGCTCGATTCGACCTCGACGCCTTCGTAACCGCCAATGGCCTGGACGTAGAGGCCGCTTGGCGCAGCTTTCCCGTCCTGCGCGAACGCCGGAGTGGCGGCCAGCGCGGCGGCGACTCCGATCATGGCAGTGCCGATCTTTGCAGTGGTAATTCTCATCTGCGTCCCTTTCGCATGGAAGTATCGCTTGGCCGCAGTTGTGAACGAAGATGGTTTCCGAGTGGTTAACCAGCGCCTGCCCCGTGCCGCGCCGATCCTGCGTTTTCGGAACAAGCCCATGGGTTCATGCGCTTTGCGGGTACACCCCCCAAGGAGAGATACGCATGGCCCTCAACACCCTCAAAGACGTCTATATCGATCAGCTGCAGGACATCTACAGCGCCAACCGCCAGTCGCTCGAAGCGACGCGCAAGCTGGCCGACAAGGCAAGCGAGCCCGAGCTGAAATCCGCGCTGAAGGATGGCGTCGACGGCATCGAGCGCGGGATCGACACGCTCAAGACCCTCATCGAAGGCCACGATGCCAAGCCGACCGGCGAATTCTGCAAGGGCATGGAAGGCCTGGTCAAGGAAGTCGACGCGCATGTGCTGAACACCGATTTCGGCGATGATGCGGTGCGTGATGCGATGATCATCAGCCAGTACCAGCGGATGACCCACTACGCGATCGCGGGCTATGGCTGCGTTCTCGCCTTTGCCAAGCGGCTCGAACTGGCAGGCGAAGTGACCAAGCTCGCCCAATGTCTCGACCAGACTTACGAAGGGGACCGGCGGATGACTGCCATCGCGGTCAACGACGTCAACAAGGTCGCCGCCTGATCGGGCCGGAGCGGCATTACCTCGCGGGCGTCCGGCAATCCGGGCGCCCGCTTTGCATCCAGAACCGAGAGGATCGGCATGAGCGACTCGAAGAAAATTCTCATCATCGGCGCATCGCGCGGCATCGGGCTGGGACTGACCCGCGAATTTGCGGGGCGCGCCTGGCATGTCGTGGCGAGCGAACGCACGCCGAGCGACGGGCTGCGCGATGCCGCCCGCAAACACGAACCCGCAGTCGAGATCGTCACCCTCGATGTGACCAGGCCTGACACCTATCAGGGGCTGGCGAGCAAGCTGGGCGAAGGATCGCTCGACGCGATCATCGTCAACGCAGGGATCACCGGCGCGGACCACCAGTCCGCCGAACAGGCGACCGACGAGGAAATCGCGCACGTTATGCAGACCAACGCCTATGGACCCGCGCGGGTCGGCAAGGCACTGCTTCCCATGCTCAAGGACGGCGGCACGCTGGCCTTCATGTCCTCATTGATGGGATCGATCGCCGACAGTTCGGGCGGCTACGAATTCTACCGCGTCAGCAAGGTATCGCTGAACATGCTCGCCAAGGGCATCTCGGAAGCCCAGGCGAAGGAGCGCGACATCGAAGTCCTCTCGCTCCACCCCGGCTGGGTGCAGACCGACATGGGCGGACCTAACGCCAGCATCACGGTCGAGGAAAGCTGCACCGGCCTTGCGGACGTGGTCGAAAAGGCCGGGGGCCCAAATTCCGGGGGCGGCTACCGCTTCGTCGATTACACCGGCGAAGCGATCCCCTTCTAGCCGATCACTCCACGATCCCCGCCGCCGCCAGGACTGCCAGCGTCAGCACGTCGGGCACATTGGCGGTGACCGGCACGATCTGGACCGGCTTTTCCATGCCGACGAGGATCGGGCCGACCGTCGCATCGCCGCCCAGCTCGCGCAGCAGCTTGGCCGAGAGGTTAGCTGATTGCAGACCGGGCATGACCAGCACGTTGGCCGGGCCTGACAGGCGGCTGAACGGATAGAGCTTCATCACCTTCTCGTTCAGCGCGGCATCGGGGGCCATCTCGCCTTCGTATTCGAAGCCGGGCTGCATCTCGTCCAGGATATGCACCGCGTCGCGGATGTTCTCCAGCCACTTGCCCGACGGGTTGCCGAAGGTGGAGTAGGAGAGGAACGCGACGCGCGGTTCATGCCCCATGCGCCGGGCGACCGCTGCGGTCTCGCACGCGATGTGCGCCAGGTCTTCCGAACTCGGGCGCTCGTTGATCGTGGTATCGGCGAGGAACGTCGTGTGGTTCTTTCCGATCATCATGTGGATGCCGAAGGAAATCCCGCCCGGCTTGGGATCGAGCACCCGCCCGATCTCGCGCGCGGTCTGCGCATAGGTGCGCGTCAGGCCCGAGATCAGCGCATCGCCATGCCCCAGCGCGACCAGCAGCGAGGCGAAGACGTTGCGATCCTGATTGACCATACGGCGCACGTCACGCTCGGTATAGCCACGCCGCTGGAGCCGCTTGTACAGGAACTCAACCATCTCGGGCACATGCTCGCTGTCGGCCGAGTTCTGGATCTCGAAGCTGCCGGGGTCGGACACGCCCAGCATGTGCATCTTGTCCGCCACCGCCTTGGTCCGCCCGACCAGCACTGGCGTGCCGTAGCCGAAATCGCGGAACTGGATCGCAGCACGCAGCGCAACGTCCTCTTCCGCCTCGGCGAACACGACCCGCTTGGGATTGGCCTTCGCCTCCTCGTAAACCTGCGTCAGCACGGAGGTGGTCGGGTTGAGGCGCGATTTCAGCGTAAGGCGGTAGGCGTCCAGATCCTCGATATGGGCCTGCGCCACGCCCGACTTCATCGCCGCTTCGGCCACTGCCGACGACACCACTTCCATCAGGCGCGGGTCGAACGGGGCGGGGATGATGTAGTCGGTGCCGAATTTGTGGCTCTTGCCATAGGCCGCAGCCACTTCCTCCGGCACGCGTTCGCGCGCCAGCGCGGCGATCGCTTCGGCGGCGGCGATCTTCATTTCCTCGTTGATCGCGGTCGCCCGCACGTCGAGCGCGCCGCGGAAGATGAACGGGAAGCCGAGCACGTTGTTGACCTGGTTGGGATAGTCCGACCGGCCCGTGGCGATGATCGCATCGGGGCGTACGGCCTTCGCGTCCTCAGGCATAATCTCGGGCACCGGGTTGGCCATCGCGAAGATGATCGGCTGATCGGCCATCTTCTTGACCCACTCGGGCTTCAGCGCGCCTGCGGCCGACAGGCCGAGGAAGATGTCCGCCCCCTCCAGCGCCTCTTCCAGGCTCCGCGCATCAGTTTCCACCGCATGCGCGCTCTTCCACTGATCGAGATCGTCGCGGCCCTTGTGGATCGGCCCGGAGCGGTCGCACACGATCACCTGATCGTGCGGGATGCCCATCGCCTTGATCAGCGCGGTGCAGGCGAGCGCGGAAGCGCCCGCCCCGTTGACCACCATCCGGCAATCCTTGAACTTGCGCCCGGTCAGGTGGCAGGCATTGATCAGGCCAGCCGTCGCGATGATCGCGGTGCCGTGCTGGTCGTCGTGCATGATCGGAATGTTCATCCGCTCGCGCAGGGCCTGCTCGATGATGAAGCATTCGGGCGCGGCGATGTCTTCCAGGTTGATCCCGCCGAAGGTCGGCTCCATCAGCGCAACCGCTTCGATGAACTTGTCCGGGTCTTCGGTGTCGAGCTCCAGGTCGATCGAATCGACATCGGCGAAGCGCTTGAACAGCACCGCCTTGCCTTCCATCACCGGCTTGGCCGCAAGTGCGCCGAGGTTGCCCATGCCAAGGATCGCGGTGCCGTTGGTAATCACCGCGACGAGGTTGGAGCGCGCGGTGTATTTGGCAGCATTGGCGGGATCATCGGCAATCGCCTGCACCGGCACCGCGACGCCGGGCGAATAGGCCAGGCTCAAATCGCGCTGGGTGGCCATCGGTTTCGAGGCGATAATCTCGATTTTCCCGGGCCGTCCGCTCTCGTGATAGAGCAGCGCTTCGCGCGTTTCGAAATCGGCGTTGGGTCCGGCGGCGGGCGCCGCGCCGGGTTCGGTGTTGGGTGCCCCGTTGTCGCCGGTGCTCTTGTCGTCAGCCATGTCCGCCCTCGTGCAATGCGTGTTCGGGCCCGCCCTAACTGCGCAAGCCGTAAAGGCATAGCGCCAAAGCCGGTGTTTGCGTTCCAATTACGCTCGATCGGGCGAACGAAACGCGACAGCCCGATTTTTCCCCAAGCCGAAGCATCGGGGCGATGACCGCGCCGCGCGGACGCGGTAGGCCACCATCCGATGGCGGCAAGCAAACCCACTCCGATGATGGAACAGTACCACGCGCTCCGGCGCGAGGCGGGCGAGTGCCTGCTGTTCTACCGCATGGGCGATTTTTTCGAGCTGTTCTTCGACGATGCGAAGGTCGCCGCCGGGGTGCTCGACATCGCATTGACCAGCCGGGGGGAAAGCGGCGGGGGGGCGGTGCCGATGTGCGGCGTGCCGGTCCATTCGGCAGACGGCTACCTCGCCCGGCTGATCCGCGCCGGGCACCGTGTGGCGATTGCCGAACAGGTGGAAACGCCGGACGAGGCGCGCGCACGGGCCAAGGCCGAGGGCAAGCCTTCGTCGAAGGTGCTGGTCGCGCGAAAGATCATCCGCTTCGTCACGGCAGGCACGCTGACCGAGGATACGCTGCTCGAACCGCGCCGCGCGAATCGGCTGGCGGCACTGTGCGAGCTGCGCGGGCGCGTGGGGATCGCGGCATGCGACATCTCGACCGGGCGGATGGAGCTGGAAGAGTGCGATGCCGACGGTGTCGGGGCCGCCCTCTCCCGCCTCGGCGCAAGCGAAATCGTCGCTCCGGAAGACTGGGCGGATGCGCCTTATGAGGCGATCGCGCGGCCCCCGGGCGACTTCGCGAGCGAGCGCGGGCGCAAACGGCTGGAAGAGCTGCACGGGGTCGCCACGCTCGACGCCTTCGGCACCTTCTCGCGCGCGATGCTGGCGGCGGGCGGCGGTCTGCTCGCCTATCTCGACCATGCCGGGCGCGGGTCCATGCCCTTCCTGCTGCCGCCGACCGTCAATGAAACCGGCACGGTGATGGCGATCGACGAGGCGAGCCGCACCAGTCTGGAGATCACCGCAACGCAGAACGGAGAGCGTGCGGGCAGCCTGCTGGGCACTCTCGACCGCTGCGTGACCAGCGCGGGCGCCCGCCTGCTCGCCGAAGACCTCTCCGCCCCGCTCGCCCGCCGGGCCCAGATCGAGGCGCGGCTGGCGCTGGTGCGGCTGTTTTACGAAGACCCCATCCTGCGCGGCGACACGCGCGAAGCGCTGCGCGCGATCCCCGACATCGCCCGCGCGCTGGCCCGGCTGGTCGCCGATCGGGGGAGTCCGCGCGATCTGGGGCAGGTGCGCGACGGGCTGGCGCAGGCGCGCAGGCTCAACGATGCGCTGACCCGCCTGCGCGACCGCCCTGCCCTGCTCGACGATCTGCTGCCCTGCCTGACCGGTCACGGCGCGCTGGTGGATGAGCTGTCGCGGGCGCTGGTACCCTCCCCGCCGACCGAGCGCGGCAATGGCGGATATATCGCCGCCGGATACGACGCCGCGCTCGACGCCTTGCGTGAAACCAGCGGCAATGCGCGCCGCGCGATCGCCGCGATGGAAGCGCGTTACCGCAGCGAGACGGGGATCTCCGCGCTCAAGATCAAGCACAACGGCGTGCTGGGCTATTTCATCGAAGTGCCCGCGCGCCATGGTGATGCGCTGATGGGGCCGGACAGCGGTTTCACCCACCGCCAGACCATGGCCAATGCGGTCCGCTTCAACTCGGTCCACCTGCACGAGGAGGCCAGCCGGATCGCCGAGGCAGGCGGGCACGCGCTGGCTGCGGAAGAGGCGCACTTCGAAGCGCTGGTCGAAACCGTCGTGGCTGCGCGCGGGCGAATTGCGCGGACCGCCGATGCACTGGCGCGGATCGATGTCGCCGCAGGTCTGGCCGAGCGTGCCGCGGAGGGCGACTGGTGCGCGCCGGTGATCGAGGATGCGCCCTGCCTGGAGATCGTCGCGGGGCGGCACCCGGTGGTCGAAGCGGCGCTGGCCAAGGCGGGCGAACGCTTCGTGCCCAATGATTGCGGGTTGAGCGATACCGACCGGCTGTGGCTGATCGGCGGGCCGAACATGGGCGGTAAATCGACCTTCCTGCGCGCCAATGCGCTGATCGTGCTGCTGGCGCAGGCAGGCAGCTACGTGCCCGCGACTTCCGCGCGGATCGGGCTGGTCGACCGCCTGTTCAGCCGCGTCGGCGCGAGCGACAATCTCGCAAAAGGGCGCTCCACCTTCATGGTCGAGATGGTCGAGACCGCCGCGATCCTCGCCCGCGCGACAGACCGCAGCTTCGTGATCCTCGACGAGATTGGACGCGGCACATCGACCTATGACGGGCTGGCGCTGGCATGGGCGGTGGCCGAGGCGATCCACGAAAAGAACCGCTGCCGCTGCTTGTTCGCGACCCATTACCACGAGCTCGCCCGGTTGGCGGAGAGCTGCGACGCGCTCTCGCTCCATCACGTGCGCGCGCGCGAGTGGCAGGGCGATCTGGTGCTGCTGCACGAGGTGGCGGAGGGGCCAGCCGACCGCAGCTATGGCCTCGCGGTGGCCAAGCTGGCGGGAGTGCCGCTTGAGGTCGTCGACCGCGCCAGCGCGGTGCTCGCCAAGCTGGAAAAGGGCCGTGAGGAAACCGGCGGACTTGCCGCGGGGCTGGGCGACCTACCGCTGTTTTCCGCCGCGATTCAGGCCGAACAGGAAGAGTGCGACAGCTTGCGCGACACGCTGAACGCGCTCGATGTCGATGCGCTGTCTCCGCGCGAGGCGCTCGACATGCTGTACCAGTTGAAGCGCGAGGCTGGCGAAAGCTGATCTTTGCCAAGTTTGCCATCGGGTGAAGCGGCGCTAGGTTCTAACGCCATGGCACAGGACGATCCCCCCGAAGATGCGGACAAGAGCACCGAGTGGGCAGAGTTCCGCACCGATCTGGCTGAAGATCGCAACATCATGGCGATGGAGCGGACCTTCGCGGGCTGGATGCGCACGGCGTTCGCCGCGATCGGCATCGGGCTGGGCTTTCGCGCATTGTTCGGCAGCTGGGATCCGTCATGGATGCCCAAGGTCATCGCGAGCCTTTTCATCCTGGGCGGTGGCTGGCTCGCGATCACGGCGGAGCGGCGCGCGTGCAAGACGCTCGCCCGGCTGAGCACGCACGAATTTTCGCCGATCCCGACCCCCAATTTCCGTGTGATGGCGTGGGGAGTCGCGATCGGCGCCATGGTGGTTACCGTGGGACTATGGGTGCTGGTGGACGGGGGCTGACCCCACCTGTTCAGGTGCCATCGCCGCGCAGCCCGTCGAGCTTGGAGGGCTTGCCGTACTTATCGACATTGTCGTCGTGATTGGGTTCCCCGCGATAGGCCGACATGTCGACCGTATTGCCGCGTTCCATCTGGTTCATGTGGTCGACCACATCCTGCGCGTCCGGCGCGGTCAGCCCGCTGGGCGCATGCTCGCTGTCGGAATTGAGGATAGAGGTCGAAACCCCCTGCGCCTGATCGGCCACGGTCTGCGCCTGATCATAGGCGCCGACCTGCTCCGAATTCTCGTTCTCGGGCGCAAGATCATCGGTCTGGCGACGCTCTCCATCGAAGTCGGAAGGCAGGGTTTTCTTGTTCTTGTCGGCCATGAGAAATCTCCTTTCCCCATGAACGAGCGGAGGGTTTGAGCGGTTCCTAGGAGTTCTTGGAGCAGCCCTGGCCCTGGTGCCGGATAACTCAGCGCGTCGGGACAGGCGCATCGCCCGTATAGTCGTAGAACCCCCGGCCCGTCTTGCGGCCCAGCCATCCGGCTTCGACATATTTCACCAGCAGCGGCGCGGGGCGATACTTGGTGTCGCCGGTGGTCTCGTGCAGCACGCGGATAATGTCGAGGCAGGTGTCCAGCCCGACGAAATCGGCCAGCTGCAACGGGCCCATCGGGTGGTTGAGGCCGAGGCGACAGCCAAGGTCGATATCCTCGATGCTGGCGGTCGACTGGCCGAGTACGAAGATCGCCTCGTTGATCATCGGCAGCAGGATGCGGTTCACGACGAAACCGGGCTCGTCCTGGCTCAGCACCACTTCCTTGCCCAGCAGGTGCGCGAATTCGATCGTCCGGTCGGTCACGTCCTTGTTGGTCGCGAGGCCCGGGATCACTTCGATCAGGCCCATGACGGGCACCGGGTTGAAAAAGTGCAGGCCGATGAAGCGGCCCGGATCGGGCGACCAGTTGGCCATCCGCGTGATCGGGATGGAGCTGGTATTGCTCGCCAGAATCGCACCCTCGCCCAGCACCTTGCCGGCCTGTTCGAAAATGCCCTGCTTGACCGCTTCCTTCTCGGTCGCGGCTTCGATGATCAGGTCGGCATCGGCCATCGGCTCAAGATCGCCGGTGGGGGTAATACGGGCCAGTGTGGCCTCGGCGTCCGCCACCTCGATCTTGCCCTTGCCGACCAGCTTGCCCAGCGCGCGCTCGATCCCCTTCAGCGATTCTTCCGCGATGGCGAGATCGCGGTCGCTGAGGAACACCTTCAGCCCGTGCTGAGCGATCGTCTGCGCGATGCCCGAGCCCATCTGGCCCGCACCGATGACACCGATGGTCTGCATGAAATTTTCCGTCCTTCGCAACTGCAGCAATGGCGGGTGGCTAGCGGTCATGCCGCCCGCTGGCTAGCCGTCAGTTTTTAGCGATTGGCGCCGGGCGTCCAGGTGATGTCCGCCTTGCCATCATCATTCGCCGCACGGGCGAGCACGAACAGCAGGTCAGACAGGCGGTTGATATAGTGCAGCGCCGCCGGGTTGACCGGCTCCAGTTCCGCAAGCGCGGTCATCGCGCGCTCCGCCCTGCGCACGCTCGCCCGCGCCACATGGAGCCGCGCCGCGGCTTCGCTGCCGCCGGGGAGGACGAAACTGGCCAGCGGCTCCATCGTCTCATTGGCGCGGTCGATCGCCTGTTCGATCCACTCGACCTGTCCGCTCACGATCCGCAGCACCATCTCACCCGGCTCGAACCCCTCGCCGTCGAGCGCGCCCCTGGGCGTGGCAAGATCGGCACCGAGATCGAACAGGTCGTTCTGCACGCGGCGCAGGTCCGCCACATCGTCTATCGCGCAAATGGCAAGGCCTAACGCACTGTTCGCCTCGTCGACTGCGCCGATCACCTCGATCCGGGCGGCGTGCTTGGGGCTGCGAGAGCCATCGACGAGTCCCGTCGTGCCGTCGTCGCCGGTGCGGGTGTAAATCTTGTTTAGCTTGACCATGCGGGCGCGATGGCCCGGTTACCGCGAGACTGCAAGCAGGATGGCGACCACCAGGATCGCCAGACCCTGGTACTTGATCCGATCGAACATCGCCTTGTTCTGCATCAGCTGCATCTCGCTCACCGTTTCGCCGGTGTTGTTTTCCAGATCGACCTTGGTGGTCTTCAGGAAGGCAACGACGCCGCGAACCAGCGACACGACGACCATGATCGCGAGGAAGATGATGGCAATGACGAGAAGTGTTTGCATAGCCTATATATGGGGCCTTCCGAGCGAAATTCCAATCGGCCATTCCCCGCGCCGCAGACGCGCCGCCCACACGCGCCCGTCCTCACCACCATCGCGATGGTCCGCGAGCGCGGGGGAGCCCCGGCGCTTCGCAAGTTTGCGCCCCTCTTCGTCGAGCAGTAGCGGGTGATGATGCCAGCGCGGCACCGGCAGGCCGAGCAGCTCCTGCAACACGCGGTGAACCGGCGTCGCGTGGAACAGGTCTAGCCCGCGGGTGACCAGCGTGACGCCATCCGCCGCATCGTCCACCGTCACCGCGAGGTGGTAGCTGGCAGGCAGATCCTTGCGGCGCAGCACCGGATGGCCGAGCCGGGCGGGTTCCACCGTCTGCGCGCCTGCAAGATCGTCATGCCAGCCAAGCGAGCCGGTGATCGCCAGCGCCCTGTCGAGGTCCATGCGCAGCGCGGCGGGTACACCGGACACCACCTCCCGGTGCCTGCAGGTGCCGGGATAGATCGGCCCCTCCGGCCCCGCCTCGCTCGCCGCAGCGGCGATTTCGGCACGGGTGCAGGTGCACGGATAGAGCACCCCTAGCGCGTCCAGCTTCTCCAGCGCCTCCTCGTAATGCGCCAGCCGCGTGCCCTGCGCGGGGACTTCGTGCCATTCGAGGCCCAGCCAGGCGAGGTCGCGGCGAAATTCCTCGGCCAGTTCGGGGCGGCTGCGCGGCCCGTCGATATCCTCGATCCTGAGCAGGAAGCGCCCACCCGTCGTGCGCGCCAGATCGTGCGCGACGATCGCCGAATACGCGTGGCCCCAGTGCAAGGGTCCATTGGGGCTGGGGGCGAAGCGGGTGACCGTCATGGCTTCACGTCTTTAGCGCGCAATGCCGCCAAGTCGTCAAAAAGGACTGTGGAAACCATCTTTGTAACGGGCTTGACGCTTTTGCGAGCAAATGGTCCTTTCATCGCATCAGGGGAGGACACGGCGAAGTGTTCAAGGCCGAACTGATCGACCGCGCGGCCCAGTTCCGCAGCGTAGACGACGACCCGACGAGGAACCTGTCGGCGTGCCCGACGCTCGTGCTCAACGCGGACTACACACCGCTGTCCTATTACCCGCTGTCGATCTGGCCGTGGCAGACCGCGATCAAGGCGATCTTCCTCGACCGGGTGTCGGTAGTCGCCAGCTACGAGCGCGAGGTGCATTCTCCCTCGCTCGACATGAAGCTGCCTTCCGTGATCGCGCTCAGACAATATGTCCGGCCGAGCGAGTTTCCCGCCTTCACCCGCTTCAACCTGTTCCTGCGCGACCGCTTCATCTGCCAGTATTGCGGCAGCCCCAGCCACCTGACCTTCGACCACGTCATCCCGCGCCGCCTCGGCGGGAAGACCACGTGGGAGAACATCTCGACCGCCTGCGCGCCGTGCAACATGAAGAAGGGCGGGCGCACGCCCAGGCAGGCGGGCATGAAGCTGATGGTCGAGCCGATCAGGCCGACCAACTGGCAGCTGCAACAGCAGGGCAAGAGCTTCCCGCCCAACTACCTCCACGAAACCTGGCGCGACTGGCTTTATTGGGACATCGAGCTGGAGGAGTAGCCGGATAGGATGCGACATGGAGCAGGGGGTTCTTAATAACTACATCTGGCGAAATTCCTGTTTGGAACCAATGGCTCGCCGCCTCTCCCGAGCCTGACCGCCTCACCTTTCGCAGGACCTCCGATCTTTCGTTGTTTGCAAGCCATTGGCCCCTGCCTGGCATACCCGGCGGACTGTAGGACAGCGCAATGATGGGCATCGACCGCGATCGTCGGCCACTGCCAGCGGCCCGGCGACCTTGAGGCAGCTCCTACGATCTTGTACTCCTGCATTCCGAGAGGAAGAAAACAGTGGCAGATCACCCCATTCTGGTCGCAACCGATTTCAGGCCCCGTTCGGACCGCGCGCTGGATCGCGCGGCGAAGCTGGCAAAGGATACCGGCCGCAAACTGGTCGTGATCCACGCCAACGAAAAATGGCGGGACGGCCCACCGGGCGACCTGCTGAAAGCGCGCATCGCGTCGGTCATGCCGCAGGATGCGCCCGACTATCGCTGCCTTCTGCCCGAAGGTTCGGCACCCGACATGATCGCCCAGGCGGCCGAGGATGAAGACGCGTTCTGCCTCGTGCTCGGCGTCGCGCGGTACAATTCGGTCGGCGACTATTTCCTCGGCACGGCGGTCGACGAAGTCCTGCGCCGTTCGACCTACCCGGTGCTGGTGGTGAAGGAGCGGCCCAAGGCGAGCTACGAGCACATCGTGATCGGGACCGACCTGTCCAAGCTTTCGGCGCGCGCGGTCGAAGCCGCCGTAGCGATGTTCCCCAAGGCGCAGCTTCATCTCGTCCATGCATTTCACGTACCCTACGAGGCCTGGCAAAAGGCGGCGTACGTGAAGGACGAGTTGGCCGAGACCGCGCAGCGCCATTGCGGCAGCTTTACCGAGCAGCTGGACGTCTCGCCCGAATGCCGCGAGCGGATGACCATGGACCTCGTCGACGGCTCGCCCACCAGCGCGATCACGGAGGCGCTGGAGAAATACGACGCGCATCTGTGTGCGCTAACCTCGCACGGCAACGGCGGGCTGCGGCAGGCGCTGCTGGGCAGCACGGTGAGCGACCTGCTGCGCACGCTCCCGGTGGATACACTGGTGATCCACCCCCAACATGGGGGCGAGCGCTAAACCGATTGGCAGAGCACCACTGGCTGTACCGGGACATCGATTTGGAGGAATGAGCTTGAGACAATCGATTTCTCGCTGGCCGCTTGCGGCGGCGCTTGTCGCGCTGGCCCTGGCTCCGAACGTGTCGGCACAGACCGATCCTTCTGTCGGCGAAGCCGAATCGCCAAAGGACCCGTCGCCGGAAGCCTATGTCGAACGTGCGCTGGATATCCTCCAGCAGTTTCACATGAACCGGCAGGAGATCGATTGGGACGCCGTGCGTCGCGCGACCAAGGTGCTTTCGGCCCAAGCCAAGACACCCCGCGATACGCATGCGGCCTTGCGTGCCGCCGTGGTCGCGATGGGCGATAATCACGGCTATCTCTACATTCCTCAACCGCGCCAGCAGGCCAGTGCGCCTTCCGGCGGAGGTGGAAATGCAGCCGCGCCGGCCATGCCGGAGGGTGAACCGCTCGATGGCGATATCGGCTATCTGATGCTGCCGCCGCTGATGACCGTCGGCGGCAATGAAGACGTCGGCGAGCAATATCGAGAGCGCCTCGTTGGAATTCTCCAAAGCCTCGATTCTTCGGCCCGCTGCGGCTGGGTCGTCGATCTCAGGCAAAACCAGGGCGGAAACATGTGGCCCATGCTGAACGGGCTCGATGCGCTGCTTGGCCCCGGGCCGTTCGGCTATTTCGTCGGCGTCGAGGGAAGAGTCGCCTGGGCTCGGGGCGAGGATGAAATCTCGTCAGGGACCGGGAGCGAGAGCGATACGGGCGAGCCGCAATACGCACTGGCCAATGCCGACGCCCCGGTAGCCATCCTGTTCGGGCCGCGCACCTCCAGCACCGGCGAAATGGTCGCCATCGCGCTGACCGGTCGCGAACACAGCCGGAGCTTCGGCGGAAAATCCGCCAACTACACGACTGCCGTGCGACCCTTCGAACTGAGCGATGGCGCCATCCTTGGCGTCACCTCAAGCAAGGTGGCCTATCGCGATGGCACGATGATCGAAGGCGCGCTGGTGCCGGAGGTGGCAGTGGACGGCGATGCACTCGAACCTGCGCTTGAATGGCTGGGTAGCGAATGTGCGACGAATTAGGCTCTAGGTAACCGCCGCGCGTTCCTGAAACTTGGGCTCCTGCCATTCGCCACTGTCGAGCACTTCGGCAAGGTGGCGCGCGGCCTCGGCGATATCCTCGAACCGCAGGTAGGCAGGCGCGAAGCCTAGCCGCAGGATGTCGGGATCGCGGAAGTCGCCGATCACGCCGCGTGCAATCAGCGCTTGGCTGAGCGCGTAGGCGTTCTCGTGGCGGAAGCTCAGCTGGCTGCCGCGCCGTGCGGGGTCGTGCGGGCTGACGAGGTCCAACGCACCCGCAAAAGCCCTCTCCCCTTGCGGGAGAGGGTTGGGAGAGGGGTCCGTCGCACCAGCAACGGCTGCCGCCGCCTCCTTACCCTCCGCCCCTGACGGGGTTCCTCCTTCTCCCACGAGGGGAGAGGGGAACTGGAGCATGCCGCTGGCGCGACAACACTCCAGAAAGAACTCGGACAGCGCACGCGACTTGGCGACCAACGCTTCCATCCCGATCTCGGCGATCAGCTCGACGCCGCTTTCCAGCGCGGCCATTGCCAACACCGGCGGCGTGCCTGCGAGCAGGCGCCTGACGCCCGGCGCAGGCTCGTATTCATCCGAAAAATCGAAAGGCTTCGCGTGCCCCATCCAGCCGGTCAGCGGCTGTATGAAATCGTCATGATGCCGCTCGGCAACGAACGCATAGGCGGGCGCGCCGGGGCCACCATTCAGGTATTTGTAGCCGCAGCCCACCGCGAGGTCGGCATTCGCGCCGTTGAGGTCGACTGGCACCGCGCCGCCCGAGTGCGACAGGTCCCACAGCACGATCGCGCCGACCTCATGCGCGGCCTTGGTCAGCGCCTCCATGTCGAACATTTCGCCGGTCTTGTAGTGGACGTGCGTCAGCAGCAGCAGCGCGACATCCTCATCCAGCGCGTCGATCATCGCATCGCGCTGCGCCAGCCGTTGTTCGACGCGGGTGTCGCCCTGGATCATGTAGAGGTCGGTCGGGAAATTGCCCGGCTCGCTCAGCACGACATTGCGGTCGGGATTGAGCGACAGCGCCGCGCCGATCAGCTTGGCGAGGTTTACCGAGACCGAGTCGCACGCGATCACCTCGTGCGCCTGCGCGCCCACCAGCGGGGCGATCTTCGCGCCCACGCGCTGCGGCATCGCGATCCAGTCGCCGCCACCGCCGGGCAGTTCGTTCCAGCTGCGAATCAGCCCTTCGCCCCACTCGGCGTCGATCACCTGGTGCAGGCGTTCGCGCGATGCCTGGGGCAGCGGGCCGAGCGAGTTTCCGTCGAGGTAGATCACCCCCTCGGGCAGATCGAACCGGTCGCGGAAATGCGCGATGGCGTCGGCCGCATCGAGTTCGCGCGCGCGCTTCATCATGTCATTCATCGGGCAGCTCCCTCAGCACAGCGCGGCACAGGCCGGCGTCGCCGTCGCCTACTTTCAACGGTAAGGCGATCAGCTCGTAATGGCCCTCGGGCACATCATCTAGCACCAGCCCTTCAAGGATCCGCATATCGTGCTTCAGCACCGCCAGATGCGCGTCCATCGTCTTGCTCTCCTGCGGATCGACCGAAGGCGCATCGGTGCCGATCAGCACCACGCCATGCGCGGCGAGCCATTCGATCGTCTCGGGCGCGATCGGCAACCAGTCGCTGCGCCATTCATCATGCGGGAAGGCGTCCCACGTCCGGAACAGCACGCGATTGGCATAGTCGAGCGTCGGCAGGTCGCCAATGTCGATCGCGCCCTCCACCCCGCGCGCATCGACCAATATGCAGGTGCCCAGATAGGGATCGAGGCTCATACTCGCGGCATCCGCGCCATCGGCGGCATAGTGCAGCGGCGCGTCGGCATGCGTGCCCGAATGCGTGCTCATGGTCATCCGGCCCACATTGACCGGCGAGCCGTCTTCCATCCGCCACTTGCGCTCGAACGCGAAATCCGTGTCGCCCGGCCAGACGGGCAGGCCCGGCTTCAGCACCTGCGAAATATCCCAGATCTTCACAGCCCAATCCTCACAGGGCAGTCCTGACGGATAGCAGCTCGGGGAAGAAGACTTCCTTCAGCACCCCTTCGAGATAGCCGACCCCCGCAGTTCCGCCGGTCCCGCGCTTAAAACCGATGATCCGCTCCACGGTCTTGAGGTGGCCGAAGCGCCAGCGCTGGAAGTGATACTCCAGATCGACCAGCTTCTCGGCCAGTTCGTACAGGTCCCAGTGATCGTGCGGGTTCTGGTAGATCGTAACCCACGCCGCCTCGACCGCTTCGGACTTCTCCCAGCGTTCTTCCCGGTCGCGATTGAGCAAGGTATCGGGGATGTCGAAGCCCCGCTTGGCGAGCAGCTTGACCGTCTCTTCATAGAGGCTGGGCCGGGCAAGTTCGGCACGCAGCTTTTCCGCCACCTCGGGCACCGCCTCGTGCATCGTCACCATGTTGGGTTTGCGCCCACCGAGGATGAATTCCATCAACCTATACTGCGCAGACTGGAAGCCGCTGGAGGTGCCCAGATGCGGGCGGACCAGCGAATAGTCGTGCGGGGTCATCGTGCTCAGCACATTCCAGCTCTGGATCAGCTGTTCCTGCGCGCGCGCCACGCGGGCGAGCATCTTGAACGCTGGGCGCAGACGGTCATCGCGAATCGCCTCGCGCGCGGCCTCCAGCTCGTGCAGGCACAGCTTGAGCCACAGCTCGCTTGCCTGATGGACGATGATGAACAGCAGCTCGTCCTGAGCGTCCGAGCGTGGGTGCTGCGCCGCGAGAATCCGGTCGAGATCGAGGTAGGAGGCGTAGGTTACGCCGTCATTGCTGGAAATGTCTGGCATTGCCCTGCCCTAGCGGTTTGCGCGCGCGGAGCAAAACCCGCTCAGCAATCGACCACCGCCACATCCGGGTGATGCTTGCACATATACTTCTTCACGATCTTGAGATTGCGCGAGTTGGAGCGGAAGGCGAAGTCGGCGACATCGCCCACCAGCGGGACGAAGCCGATCACCCCGTCGATCGCGACGTTTCCGATCATCCGCGACAAATGCCATTTCGGCATGCCGAGATTGCGTGCCTCCCACACGATATAGGCCCCCATGGCCACGCCGAAGATGTCGCCCACCACCGGGATCAGGCCGACGATCGCGTCCATCCCGATATCGTAGTTGATCCCGGGGATTGTCATGCTGCGCTCGGTCAGCTGTTCCATCATCTGGATCCGCCGATAGACCGATGCGGGGTCGCTTCCGGCAGGCATTTCGATGCCCATCAGGTTAATCGTCTGCGTCTCACCCATTCGATCTGTCCCCGTTCTACCAGGCCTCTACCCCTGCCAACGCATAAATGGGGTGTCTGGACCACGAGTTCTCGGAAAAACCTTCCAGCCCGCTACGCACCAGCGACCAGCGGACCGGCGCGCCCAGCGAAATATACACCTCGCGTGCGATCAGTGCACCCTCCGCCTCGGCCAGCAGGGTCGAGGTGCCCTCACCCGGTTCGGGACGCAGCGACTGCGTCACCAGTTCGTCCGCCTCGGGCGAACACGGTCCGCGCAGCAGCTCGCAGTTGAACTGGTTGAGGAACCAGCGCGCGCTGGGATAGCGCGCCACCCGGTCGATCATCACCAGGTCCGCGCCCTGCGGAAACTGGACCCGGCGCAGCTCTACCCCGATCGTCGCCAGGTCGAGCGAGAGCGCCCGCAGCAGCACGTCACTACCCGGCCCCTCGGGCGCCCACAGGCGGACCCGCGGTGCCTGCCCGGTGCGGCGCTGCCAGCCGACCACGCGTTCGCGCGCGCGATCACGGCGCTGGTCGATCGACAGGCCCGCCCAGCGCTCACCGAGCGAGGGCCCGTTGCCCGGCAGACCGACAGGTACGATTCGGGTCGAGGGCTGCCACCCCCCCAGACTGAACCCCTCGGCCAGCGCCGCGCGATCGATCGCCATGGAAATCGCCTCGCGGTTCTCGACCTCGGCAAAGAAGCCCTGCTCGTTGCTCACGAGCATGCCGAACAGGCCCAGCGCGGGGTCCAGCCGGATGGTCCCGCGCGAAAGCGGGCCGGTATCGGCCAGCGGGAGGGTAAACACCGTCCCGTCGAGCAGCGCCGCCGCCTTGCCCTGGCTGAACGCCTCATTGGCCTGTACCCCCGGCAGTGCCCGCAGGCGGACGGTCTTGCCCAGTGCGTCAGGCTCGCGTTCGGGCAGGCCGACCGACTCGGGCGGGGTCGGGCGCAGAATCGCGAGATCGCCTTCGCGCTCCAGCTGCATCGGTGCGATCGATTCGCCATCGTGGGTGATCGCCAGTTCGGGCTGGGCGAGGAGTTGCAGGAATTCGGGCATCGGCCCGGTCAGGCGAATCTCGATCACCCGCGCGGTCATCGCGCGAACATCGTCGATCTTGCGCAGGTCGAGGCCCAGCGAGGTGCCGCGCAGCTGGCGGATCGTCGCCAGCAGGCTGGTTCGCGCGTCCTCCGCGGTCAACGGCTCGCCATCAGGCCAGGTCAGCTGGCGCAACCGGAAGATGTAGCTACGCCCGTCCTCGGTCACGATCCAGCTTTCGCCGAGCGCGGGCACGACCTCGCCCTCCGCATTGAGCGCGACGATGCCAGACGCGGTCGCATCGCGGACCAGCTGCGCCCCGGGTGAGAGGCGCAGGCCGTCTTCGAAAATCGAATCGGGTGCGCCGATGACCACGACCGGCAGGCCGTCTTCATCGCCCGCTGCGCCGCACGAGCCCAGCGCCATCGCGACCAGCGCGGCGGCCAGCCAGCGCACGGCGGGTCGGGGACGCCCGGCGGGGGCGGAACGGACAGGAGTGAATTTGGGCGGCACGACGATCGGCCCTTAGCAGGCCGACGCGCCGCGGTCAGCGCGGTTTCGTGCTAGATCTTGCGGATGGAGCGCGACGAGACCTGATTGGCCGATGGCGGCGCGATCGAGGAGGGCCGGGTAAAACGCGGCGTCTTATCGCCCACTGTCGGGGCCTCGCGCACCTTTTTCGAATCGATCTCGTGGTCGAACACGATCCCGAAGCGATTGTCCTGCGTCCATGCGACCGAACCGGTGATGCGGCCGACATTGCGCAGGTCCACGCCAAGGCGCATGCCTCGCTCCACGCGCAGATCGGCCTCGGCCATCATCCCGCCATCGGAGAGGTTGCGCACTTTGACGCGCACCGATTCGCCCCCGTCGGCCAGAGTCAGTTCCGCCGTCAGGAACAGGCTGTCGCGCTTCAGAGATCTGGTGTCGATGGCGTTCATTCGATCGTCTCGGTCTGTCCGGGTCGCAGTACGAGGCCTGTAAGGGGCCTACGCAGCATTTAGCCCGAGACAGGCTAAGAAAGTTTAAACATCGCTTTACCGCAATTCCCCCCGGTCGATGGGCGGGTTCAGTCGTTGCGGGAGATTTTCTCGCGCCGCTCGTGCGCCTCCTGCGCCTCGACCGTCATGGTCGCGACAGGGCGCGCGATCAGGCGCTGGAGGCCGATCGGATCGCCGCTCACTTCGCAATAGCCGTACTCGCCCTCGTCGATCCGGCGCAGCGCGGCATCGATCTTGGCGATCAGCTTGCGCTGGCGATCACGCGTGCGCAGCTCGATTCCCCAGTCGGTTTCGCTCGACGCGCGATCGGTCAGGTCCGGTTCGCGCAGAGGTGCATCGGCGAGGTTCTGAAGCGTTCCGCCCGCTTCGGTATAAAGCGAGCGCTTCCACTCGATCAGAAGTTTGCGGAAAAACTGCTGCTGACGCTCGTCCATATAGGGTTCGTCGTCATCGGGGATGTAGTCGGGCGGCAGGGCGTCGTTCGCCCGGGCCAGAATCTCGCTGTCGCTGAGCGCCCTTACGGCCATTATGTCCTCTACCTCTTGGTCCCACCCATACGCGGCGGCTCTTAGCAGGCATGCTTGAGCGAACAAGCGCTTATCCCGTTCGCGGGCCATCTGACCGGGGAGGCCTGAACACTCGCCGAACGGGTGTTGCGCAGATACCGCAGCCAGAACCCGCCCGGAGCGGCCCGAAAAAAAAGCGACCCGCCGTTTACGACCCGTTTACCATAACCGGGTTGAGTGGTCGCAGTCGGCAACACGAGAAATGCCGCGACACCATCAGGGGGTTTTCATGCGACTGACTGCGATAGGGAAAGCCGAAGCGACACCGGCAAAAGATACCGACGACCTGACCATTGCCCGGCTGATCGCCGCCGCAAGCGACGAGGATGCCCAGGCATGCTACGAACTGGGCGTGATCCACTCGACCGGAGGCCATGGCCTCGACTGCGACCTGATCGAGGCACACCAGTGGTTCAACCTCGCTGCGGCCAAGGGCCATCAGGAAGCAGCCTGGTGCCGGACCGACATTTCCGACGAAATGACCGCGCGCGAAATCGCCGAAGCGCAGCGCCGCGCGCGCCAGTGGATGATCGAACAGCGCAAGAGCGCTTGATCGCTACCTTTTCCTGAAGGGCGTGCGCTCTTCGAGGAAGTTCTGCTCCGCCGCGATGCCCAGCCGCTCGCGCTCGAGGAACTCCGCCACCGCGGCCCGGAGGCCCGGATCGGCGATGTAATGCGCAGAGCGCGTCTGCACCGGTGCATATCCGCGCGCGAGCTTATGCCCGCCTTGTGCACCCGCCTCCACACGCGACAGACCGCGCGCGATCGCCGCGTCGATCGCCTGATAATAGCACAGCTCGAAATGGAGGAAGGGGATGTCGACCACGCACCCCCAGTACCGCCCGAACAGCGTCGTGCCGCCGATCACATTCATCGCGCCAGCGACCGGCTGCCCGTCGAGATACGCGAAGATCAGCAGAATTTTCTCACCCATCCGCTCGCTCAACAGCGTGAAGGCCTCGCGCGTCAGGTAGGGCGTGCCCCATTTGCGCATGCCCGTATCCTGGTAGAATTCCCAGAACGCGTCCCACACATCCTCGGTCAGGTCGTCGCCGGTCAGATGGTGAATTTCCACCTGCTCCTGCGCCTTCGCGCGTTCCTTGCGCAGGTTCTTGCGCTTGCGACTCGCCAGCGTGTCCAGAAACGAATCGAAATCCGCGAAGCCCTCGTTTTCCCAATGGAATTGCAGGTCGCTGCGGATCAGCCATCCGGCACGCTCGAACAGCGGGATCTGATCGGGTGAGAGGAAAGTCGCGTGCGCGCCCGACAAGCCATGCTCGTGGCACACCTGCTCGGCCGCGTTCAGCAGAGGCGCGGCGAAGGCCTCGTCCTCGAACAGCAGGCGTGGGCCCGTCGCCGGAGTGAACGGCGCGGCGATCTGCAGCTTGGGATAATAGCGCCCGCCCGCGCGCTCGTAAGCGTCCGCCCAGCCCTGGTCGAACACGTATTCGCCACGGCTGTGCGACTTGAGAAAAGCGGGCAAGGCAGCGTGGATCGCGCCGCCCTCGTCCGCAATCGTGATCGGCGCGGCCTGCCAGCCGGTGCCCGGGCCTACGCTGCCCGAATCCTCCATCGCGGAAAGGAAGGCGTGGGACACGAAGGGATTGTCGTCTCCCGCCAACCGGTCCCACTCGGTAGCGTCAATACCGGCGACCGAGCCGTGAATGCGTGCCGTGAGTTCGATGTCCGCCATTATCGCCGATATGGGAACGCGTGCTCCGCTTCGCGAGCGCTAGTGCTGCGGGCGAAGCGCGATGATCGCGTCGACCTCGACCGCCGCCCCCAGCGGCAGGACCGGCACGCCGACCGCCGCTCGGGCATGGCGCCCCGCCTCGCCGAACACGTCGAACATCAGCTCCGAGGCGCCATTGGCGACCTTCGCCTGATCGGTGAAATCGGCGGTCGAATTGACGAACGCGCCAAGCCTGACGATGCGCTCCACCCGGTCGAGCGGGATGCGCGCGCCTTCCAGCTGGGCAAGGATCATCAGCCCGCAAGCGCGCGCGGCCGCGATCCCGTCGTCCAGGCTCACATCTTCGCCCAGCCGCCCGGTGACCAGTTCGCCATCGACGAAGGGCAGTTGGCCCGAAAGATAGGCAAGACCGCCATGCACCGCGACCGGCACATAGCTGGCGACAGGGGCGGCGGCCTTGGGCAGAATGATACCCAGTTCGTCGAGGCGGGCTTGGATAGTCATGCGGGTCTCTCCAGTCGGTCCAGTATCCAGGGCAGCGCTTCGCGCCAATTATCGATCCGTGCGTGCGCGTCACCCGCCTTTTCGCCGCACGCGATGTGCGGGGCGAGGCCCGGCTCGCCGCACAGATGCAGCCGGGCAATATCGGGCGCATGCTCGCGCGCCGAGCTGTGATGCTGCGACAGGTCGTCGATGAACACTGCGCGGCTGGGCGCGTATTCTTCCAGGATGCGAGCGATCGCCCCGCCCTTGGGCCCCTGGTTGGTATAGACCTTCACGTCGATCCCGTGTCGGGCGAGCTGGCGCGCGCGGTCTTCCTGCCGGTGATCCAGCAGGTTGGTCAGAACGACCACATCGGCCTGCTCGGCCAGAGTGCCATAGGCCTCCACCGCGCCTGCAATCGGCTCCTGCCGCTCCATCTCGGTGTCGAAAAATCCGTTGAGCAGCCGCCAGATGTCCTTCTGCTCGACCGTCTCGCCGGTTCCCCGCCGGGTCAGCGCGGTGGTGAAGTCGGGCGCGTCGAAGGCGAAGTCGATGCCATGCGCCTCGTCCAGCCAGTCCCGGAAATGCGCGACCATATGCAGCAGCACTTCATCGCAATCGGTGATGATCAGCGGGCGGCTCATGCAGACAGCTCCCGGTGCGCGGCGATAATCACCGCCGGATCGACATTGAGCGCATCTGCGGCGAGCACCAGATCGGGCTCGTGCGCGGCGAGGAATTCGAGCACGGCGGCCTGCACGCTGCGGTCCTCGATCCCGTGGCGCAGCCGTTCGGGCGTGAGCCCGGTCAGCGAGAGCAGCCGCTCGGCCCGCCGCTCGTCGGTCAGGATCCAGCCAAGAGCGCTCAATGCCAGCGCCTCGGCATCGCTGTGGCCGCCGTTCGAGGCGTCGGGTGTCGTGGGCGTTGTCATAAGGGGGGCTGGTGGCCTATCCGAGGGGCAAATCAGGAGTGGGGCGAGCCGTGGCAAAACGCATCCTTGTTGTCGAGGACAACGATCTCAACCGCAAATTGTTCTGCGATGTGCTGCGCGCCAAGGGCTACGAAGTGCTCGGCTGTGCGGATGGCAATTCGGTGATCGCCTCGGCACATCAGTTCCGCCCCGATCTGGCGATCATGGACATCCAGCTGCCGCATGTGTCCGGCCTCGACCTGATCGCGCAGATGAAGTCCGATCCGAAGCTCGCGGGTGTCCCGGTGCTCGCGGTGACGGCCTATGCGGGCAAGGGCGACGAGGACCGCATCCGCGCGGCGGGGGCAGAGGATTACCTTGCCAAACCGGTCTCCATCGGGCCCTTCTCGGCCAAGGTTCTCGCACTGATCGGCGAGTAGCGCCGCCTCGCGAAAGCTTGACAAATCCGGGGCGAAAGCGCTTTGGCCGCCCCTTCCCCACTTCTGCTTAGAGGATGCCCGCGATGGACCGTGCCGAGATCGACCGGCGAATCCGCGACCTGATCGAACCGTTCAATAAGAATGGCGTCACGATCACCGATGCGACCACCTTCCAGGGCGACCTCGAATTCGACAGCCTGACGGTGATGGATTTCGTCGCTGCGATCGAGGACGAGTTCGACATCATCATCAGCATGAACCAGCAGGCCGAGATCGAGACCTATGGCCAGCTGGTCGATGCGGTGAAGAAGCTGGTCGAAGCCTGATGAGCGAAGGTATCAGCCAGCCGGACCAGCCGGTTGACCGTGAAGGCCGCACCAAGGGCGATCTGTTCGCCAAGTTCGACGATCTGATCGCGATGCGCGAGGGCCTGCTCGCCAGCGGGGTGGAAGACCCGTTCAATCTGGTGATGGAAAAGGTCCTCTCGCCCACCCGCGCGATCTGCAATGGGCGCGAGACGATCCTGCTGGGCACCTACAACTACATGGGCATGACCTTCGATCCGGACGTGATCGAAGCGGGCAAGCAGGCGCTGGAAGAGTTCGGCAGCGGGACCACTGGCAGCCGCGTTCTCAACGGCACCTACCAGGGCCACAAGGAGTGCGAGGACGCGCTCAAGGAATTTTACGGGATGGACCACGCGATGGTCTTTTCCACCGGCTACCAGGCCAACCTCGGGATCATCTCCACTATCGCCGGCAAGGGCGATTACGTGGTGCTGGACATCGACAGCCACGCCTCGATCTACGATGGTTGCGCGATGGGCAAGGCGGAGATCGTGCCCTTCCGCCACAATGACATCGAAGCGCTGGAAAAGCGGCTGAAGCGCATTCCCGCCGACGCGGGCAAGCTGGTCGTGCTCGAGGGCGTCTACTCGATGCTGGGCGATGTCGCGCCGCTCAAGGAAATGGTTCGCATCTGCAAGGAAGCGGGCGCAATGGTGCTGGTCGACGAAGCGCATTCGATGGGCTTCATCGGCGAGAACGGCCGCGGCGTCGCCGAAGAGCAGGGCGTGCTGGGCGATGTCGACTTCGTGATCGGCACGTTTTCGAAAAGCGTCGGTACGGTCGGCGGCTTCTGCGTCTCCAACCACCCCGATTTCGAGATCCTGCGGCTGGTCTGCCGCCCCTACGTGTTCACCGCCAGCCTGCCGCCCAGCGTGGTCGCCACCGCCGCGACCAGCATTCGCAAGCTGATGCACGGCAGCGAAAAGCGCGCGCATCTGTGGGAGAATTCCAAGCGTCTCCACGGCGGCCTGAAGCAGCTGGGCTTCCAGCTCGGCACCGAGACTCCGCAAAGCGCGATCGTCGCGGTGATCATGCCCGACCTGACCAAGGGCGCGCAGATGTGGGAGGCGCTGATGAAGGAAGGGCTCTACGTCAATCTCGCCCGCCCGCCCGCAACGCCCGCCAACATGACCCTGCTGCGCTGTTCGCTGTGCGCCGAACATAGCGAGGAAGAGGTCTCCACCATCCTCGGCATGTTCGAACGTGCAGGCAAGGCGACCGGGATCATCTGATCAGTCGGCACTCACGGCGTGGCGCACCGGCTTTACCGGAATGCGCAGGTAGGCGACGCCGTTATCCTGCGCTTCGGGGAAACGACCGGCGCGGATGTTGACCTGGACCGAGGGTAGCAGCAGCCGGGGCACGGCGAGGTCGCTGTCGCGCGCCTCGCGCATCGCGACGAACTCGTCCTCGCTCACGCCGTCGTGCACGTGCACGCTGCTGCGCTTCTGCTCGCCGACGGTGGTTTCCCACGCATAATCCTCGCGCCCCGGCGCCTTGTAATCGTGGCACATGAACAGCCGCGTCTCCTCGGGCAGCGCCAGCAGGCGGCGGATCGAGCGGTAGAGCTGGTGCGCATCGCCGCCGGGGAAGTCCGCCCGCGCGGTGCCGAAGTCGGGCATGAACAGCGTATCGCCGACAAACACCGCGTCGCCGATCCTGTAGGCAATGTCCGCCGGGGTGTGGCCGGGCACGTGCAGCACCTCGACGCTGAGCGAGCCGATCGCGAACGCCTCTCCATCGGCGAACAGGTCGTCGAAATCCGACCCATCGGTCTTGAGGTCGTCCATCCCGAAGACCGGACGGAAGATCTTCTGCACGTCGCGGATATGCGCGCCGATGCCGATCCTCGCGCCGGTCTGCGCCTTGATGAAGGGTGCCGCGCTCAGATGGTCGGCATGGGCGTGGGTTTCGAGCACGCGCTCGATCGTCACGCCCTCCTCCTCGGCGGCAGCTAGAATAGCTTCGGCAGAGCGCACGTCCGCCTCGCCCGAGGCGAGATCGAAATCGAGCACCGGGTCGATCACCACGCCGCGGGCGGTCTCAGGGTCCCATACCAGATAGCTGACCGTGTTGGTCGGTTCGTCGAAGAAGGCGCGAATGCGGGGGTTGGTCATGACGAGTCTCCGTCTGGCTTGCTGTTGACGCTTGACATATATTAGCGATTGCTTATTTAGCAAGTTCTAATGGAAACAGAACCTCTCCTCGCCCCCGCAGACCTCGCCACGTTCGAGGCCAATGCATCGTCCGTCGCCGAGCTACTCAAGGCGCTGGGCAACACGCGTCGCCTGATGGTGATGTGCAAGCTGGCCGAATATGGCGAGATGCGGGTGAACGCGCTCGCCGAGGAGGTCGGCCTGTCCCAGTCCGCCCTGTCGCAGCACCTTGCGAAGATGCGGGCCGAGGGTCTGGTCGACTTCCGGCGCGAGGCACAAACCGCCTGGTACCGCATCGCCGACCCGCGCTGCCGCACCCTGCTGGCGACCCTTCACGATCTCTATTGTCAGGAGTGACCCCCGATGACCTCTGCATCCCCCAACACCCCCAAGACCATTTCCCCCACCGAAGCCCGGCGGATGATCGCCGAAGGCGCGCGACTGGTGGACATTCGGGGGACCGACGAGTTCGCCCGCGCACGCGCACAAGGCGCGGAGAATCGCCCGCTCGACCAGATCGAGCGGATCGATTGCGACGGGCCGATCGTGTTCATGTGCCGCTCCGGCATGCGGACCGGCAGTAATGCGGCGCGGCTCGCCGCGTGCCACGATGGCGAGGCCTTACTGCTCGAAGGCGGGCTGGAGGCGTGGCGCAAGGCCGAGCTGCCGGTGGAGGAAGACCGCAGCCAGCCGATCGAGATCATGCGGCAGGTGCAGATCGCCGCCGGATCGCTGGTGCTGCTTGGCGTGATCCTGGGCCTCGCGGTGGCGCCGGGATGGTTCGCGCTGTCGGGCTTTGTCGGCGCGGGGCTGGTCTTCGCAGGCACCACCGGCTGGTGCGGGATGGCGTACCTGCTCGCGATCATGCCGTGGAACCGGCAGGCCACAGCGGCCTGACGCGATCGATGGACGTGGCCCATATCCTCATCACGCTGCTTTCGGGCGGTGTCATCGGCTTCGTGCTGGGGCTGGTCGGCGGCGGGGGTTCGATCCTCGCCGTCCCGCTGCTGGTCTATGCCGTGGGGATGAAGTCGCCGCACATGGCGATCGGCACCGCCGCGGTGGCTGTGGCGCTCAACGCGCTGGTCGGGCTGATCGGACATGCGCGCGCAGGCAATGTGCGCTGGCAATGCGCGGCCAGCTTTGCGCTCGCCGGGTCGGTGGGGGCGGCGCTGGGCGCGGAAGCGGGCAAGGCCGTGGACGGAGAGAGCCTGCTCGGCCTGTTTGGCGGTCTCATGGTGGTCGTCGCGCTGCTGATGCTGCGCGGCCGCAAGGCGGCCGAGAACCCCCTGGTGCGGATGACTCGCGAGAACGCGAAGGCGATGCTCTCCCGGATACTGCCGATCGGCTTCGGCACGGGATTGTTGTCCGGGTTCTTCGGGATCGGCGGCGGCTTCCTGATCGTGCCGGGGCTGGTCTTCGCAACTGCCATGCCGCTCTCGCTGGCGATCGGCAGTTCGTTGGTCGCGGTCGGCGCCTTCGGAATCACCACTGCCGGGTCGTACGCCCTTTCGGGAATGGTCGACTGGACCATTGTCGGCTGGCTGGTCGCCGGTGGCATCGCGGGCAGCGTGCTGGGTCGCGGGGCCGGAGCGAGGCTGGCCACGCACAAGCGCGCGCTGGAGGTGGGCTTTGCGCTGCTGGTCGCAGCGGTAGGCGTTTGGGTGATCGTCAAGTCGCTCAGCTGAGTTCGCCTCGCACGCCACCCCCCACATCTGCTGGAACCGCTTGCCAAGCCTTTCGTCTGACAGGGCAGAAGGAGATTCTCTAATGGCGAATATCAGCACGGGCAGCGCGAAATACGAAGGCTTCGGCAAGGACGGCAAAGGCCACGTCTCGACCGAGTCGGGCGCGCTCGACAACCAGCCCTATGGCTTCAAGACGCGGTTCGAAGATGAGCCCGGTACCAACCCCGAAGAACTGATCGCCGCCGCCCATGCGAGTTGCTTCACCATGTCGCTGTCGTTCCAGCTGGCGGGCAAGGGCCACTCTGACGGGACGATCGAGACGACCTGCAAGGTTACGCTGGAAAAGGATGGCGAGGGCTTCAAGGTCAGCAAGTGCGCCCTCTCGGTCACCGGCGGCGGCGACGGGCTCGATCAGGCGACGTTCGAGGAATGCGCGAAGACCGCCAAGGAGAACTGCCCGCTTTCCAAGCTGCTCGACACCGAGATCACGCTGGAAACCACCTTCAACGGCTAACCGGCTTCGCCCGTGGGCGGATCGGCGCTGAGCCATCCGCCCACACCCACCGCCAGCATCATACCCACCAGCTGCGCCGCGATGAAGCCGGGCACGTCTACCGGAGCGATGCCAGCGAACGTATCGCTTAGCGAGCGAACCACAGTGATCGCGGGGTTGGCGAAGCTCGTCGAACTGGTGAACCAGTAGGCGGCGGTAATATAGAGCGCGACGCTCGCCGGGACCGACCCGGGCAGGCGTTTCAATGTGACCAAGATGGTGAGAACAAGGCCGAAGGTTGCGATTCCCTCACCCGCCCACTGGCCGATACCGGTGCGTGCCTTGGTCGAGAGTTGCAGGATCGGCAGGTCGAACATCAGGTGGACCGCCAAGGCGCCCAGTGCGCCGGCCGCCAGCTGGACCGCGATGTAGAGCAACGCGATCCGCACGCGGGTTTCCCCGCGCAGCGCAAAGGCGATGCTGACCGCCGGGTTGAAATGCGCGCCCGAGATCGGCCCGAGCATCGCGATCAGCACGTAGAGGATCGCGCCGGTCGCGATCGTGTTGGCCAGCAGCGCGACCGCGACGTTGCCGTCCATCAGGCGCTCGGCCATCACACCCGAGCCGAGCACTCCGGCAAACAGGAAAAAACTTCCAATCGCCTCTGCGGCGAGGCGGCGCGACAGGGCGTGCTGTGCTGGCGGAGAGGCCTCGGCGGTGAGGCTCACAGATCCTCAATGCTGTGCACCGCAGCACACGGATCGTTGGCATCGCCCTCATCGCCGTGGCCGACCTGAGTCAGCACCAGCACACCACCGATCACCAGCGCGACGAACGCGGCGGTGACCCACGGCAGGTACTTGTCGATGAAGATCTTGATCGGCGCGCCGAAGATGCGGAACAGCACACCCACGGTGAAGAAGATCATCCCCCGGCCGACCAGGCTGGCCAAGATGAAGGTGACGAGGTTCATCTCCACAAATCCGGCGGAGATGGTCAGCAGCTTGAACGGCACCGGAGTCGATCCGGCGACCACGATCGCCTCCCAGTCATATTCGCGCAGGTAGCACGCGGCGCGCGGGAAACTGTCGGTCATCCCGATCGCACCGATCAGCCATTCGCCGACCAGATCGTACAGACCCCAACCGATGAAATAGCCGAACAGCCCGCCGATGACCGAAGCGAGCGTGGCGATCACGCCGAAGCGAATCGCCTTCTTCGGCTCCGCCAGGCACATCAGGCCCAGCAGCGGGTGCGGCGGTACGGGGAAGAAGCTCGCTTCGACGAAGCAGAAGAACGCGAGCCACCACTGCGCATGCGGATGCGCCGCCTTCTCCATCGTCCAATTGTACAGACCGCGCAGCATCGCCGCTCCCTCCCAGATTTCGCCAGCGCTTAGGCGAGCGGCTAACCCCGCGCAAGCGCGCGCTTGCGTAGCCTGATTTACCATATAGGTTATTTTATATTGACATCGTGACGCTGTTTGGTTAGAGAGAGGGAACATCGCGATGGTGCGGGCGACAGCGGGATCGATCACCGCGCCATCTGCCAGCCCCCGGGGTCATCATCTCATGCCAGGAACAACACAGGGCGCGTCGGCAAAGGCGGGCACCAGACGCCCGCGTCCGAGCGACGCGCAGACGACCACCGATGAGGTCGGCCCGATCAGCACACACTGGCGGACCTATTTTCTCGAAGCGCTGGCCGCGACCTCCAATGTCGCCGCCTCGGCAAGGGCAGCGGGCGTCTCCCCCAGCCGCGCCTACAACGCCCGGCGCGACCACGCCGAGTTCGCCGAGGCGTGGCGTGGCGCGCTACACGAAGGATACGAGCACCTGGAGATGGAGGCACTCGCTTACCTGCGCGGGCACGATCCGGAGCGCAAGCTGGACATTGCCAGCGCGATCCGCCTGCTCGCCGCGCATCGCGAGGCGGTCGCCAGCGAGCGGGCGAAGCGCCACGGTCAGGACGAGGCGGAGGTGTTCGCCTCGCTCGAACGCAAGCTCGCCACGATCCGCGATCGCCTCGCGAAGGATGCTCCTGGATCACAGACCGATGGCGGCAATGAGCGCTGAATGGCTGGGCGACCTGCTCAAGCTGGCACCCGAGGCGCGGCTGGACTGGTACGCCTCGCTCACCGAAGAAGAGGCGCACGCGATCGCACGCTACTGGCCGCTCTGGGCGCGGGCCGAACAGATGCCGCCGAAAAGCGACTGGCACACGTGGCTGATCTGCGCCGGACGCGGCTTCGGCAAGACGCGCGCCGGGGCCGAATGGGTGCGGATGATCGCGCGCACCGATCCCCATGCGCGGATCGCGCTGGTCGGCGCTTCGCTGGCCGAGGTGCGCAGCATCATGATCGAGGGCGAGAGCGGTATCCTCGCGGTGTCCTCGCCCGAATACGCCCCGCTGTGGGAGCCCAGCCTGCGGCGGCTTTCATGGGCGAGCGGCGCGCGGGGCTATTGCTACTCCGCCGCCGAGCCGGAAAGCCTGCGCGGGCCGCAGCACAGCCACGCCTGGTGCGACGAAATTGCCAAGTGGGACAATGCAGGCGAGCGCGCCTCGTCGGCGTGGGACAATCTGCAGATGGGCCTGCGCCTCGGCGAGCACCCGCGCGCGCTCGCCACCACCACGCCGCGCGCCGTGCCGCTGGTCCGGCGGCTGCTGAACGACGAGGAGGCTGAAGATGTCGCGGTGACGCGCGGGACAACGTGGGACAACAAGGGAAACCTCCCCACGCGCTTCGTCAACCGGATGCGCCAACAGTTCGCCCGCACCACGCTGGGGCGGCAGGAACTGGACGGCGAACTGCTGACCGACATCGAAGGCGCGCTATGGACCCGCGCCACGCTGGAGGAGTGCCGCCAATCTCCCCCTCCCCTTCAGGGGAGGGGGTCGGGGGGTGGGGAAGCGACCAAGACCAACGGGTTCACCCGCATCGTCATCGGCGTCGATCCACCCGCCAGCGCACACGGAGATGCCTGTGGGATCGTGGTCTGCGGCTCGGATGAGGAAGGCCTCGCAACCGTCCTCGCAGATGAAAGCGTGGAGCGCGCCTCGCCCGAGAAATGGGCGCGAGCGGTCGCGCGGGCCGCCGAGAAGTGGGAGGCCGACCGCGTGGTCGCCGAAGCCAACCAGGGCGGCGCAATGGTCGAAAGCGTGCTGCGCGCGGCGGACGTGTCGCTGCCAGTCAAGCTGGTCCACGCCAGCCGCGGCAAGGTCGCCCGCGCCGAACCGGTCGCCGCGCTCTACGAGGCAGGGCGCGTGCGCCACGCAGAATTGTTCGCGAAGCTGGAGGACCAGCTATGCGGGCTGATCGTGGGCGGCGCCTACGAAGGCCCGGGCCGCTCCCCCGACCGCGCCGACGCGCTGGTCTGGGCGCTGACCGAGCTGATGCTGGGCCGGAGCGGGAGGCCGCGGGTGCGGGGGTTTTAACTAGGAGAAGAAAATGTGCGATTTAAAAAAACCGACAGTTTCGAAGGTGGATCAGCTCATTGCTGAGCTGACCCAACTGAATTCAGCACTCGTGATTGTACTCAAAGAGCGGAAAGCGTTGCCTGAAAGCCAATGCCCGGAGCCTGCGGAGATGACCCTTTCATAGTCGCGGGCATGCGACCGGTGTCGCCAGTAAGTTCGATCGAGCCTTCAGGGACGCCAAACACTGACCCCATTCCTGGCACTTGGGAGTGAGTTCCAATTTCTACATTAGCGGTGAACGCGTCCCCGTCTTCTTGAAAAGTCCCACGGTAATACATCATCGAGTCGCCGCCCTCGATGCGCCCGTCACGGATGACTGCCACACCATAGCCTTCACCTAGGGGCGTCTGAAACGCGACCTTATACAGACCATTCTCCAAAGCCACTTTGTTTCTCCTTTGTTCGACAGCCCAGAAGTGGGCCGACATTCTCTAATTTCAAGCCTACGGGGAACTACCCATGTCCTTCCTCAATACCATCACCTCCGCCTTCAAGGGCGGGGGGAGCGCCCGTGTGCCTATTGCGCGCGGGTTTGCTTCGCCCTGGGCTTCGGCTTTCGAGATGCGCGGGCAATCCGCTCCGCCGTTCGACTATTCCACCAGCCTGCAGGCCGGATACGCCTCCAACCCCGTCGCCCAGCGTGCGGTGCGGATCGTGGCCGAGGGGGTGGGGGCCGCGCCCGTCTCGACCCCGGAAACGGAGGATGCGGACGAACTGCTCGCGCTCGTCACCGCACCCAGCGCGGGCCAGTCGCTGGTCGAGACCATCGCCGCGCACCTGCTGCTCCACGGCAATGCCTTCGTGCAGGTGCTCAAGGACGGCAGCGGCAGGCCGGTCGAGCTCTTCGCGCTGCGGCCCGAGCGGGTGACGATCCGCCCCGGCCCGATCGGCTGGCCCGAGGGCTTTGCCTATCACCTCGGCGCGCAGACGCATGTGATCCCGCTGGAGGATGAGGATGGCTGGCCCGAGCTGATCCATCTCAAATGCCTCAACCCCGGCGACGATCACTATGGCGCGGGGGCTTTGAGCGCCGCCGCGCAGGGAATCGCGATCCACAACGCGGCGAGCCAATGGAACCATGCCCTGCTGGAGAATGCGGCGCGGCCCTCCGGCGCGCTGGTTTACCAGCCGGGCGACGGACAGGGGCTCACCGCAGACCAGTTCGAGCGGTTGAAAGCCGAACTCGCCAGCGCATTTCAGGGCAACGGCAATGCCGGACGGCCGATGCTGCTCGAAGGGGGCTTGAGCTGGCAGAGCATGGCGCTCTCGCCCGCCGACATGGACTTCGCAACGCTGAAGGCGGCGGCGGCGCGCGACATTGCGCTCGCCTTCGGGGTGCCGCCGATGCTGCTCGGCCTGCCGGGCGACAACACCTATTCGAACTACCGGGAGGCCAACCGCGCTTTGTGGCGGCTGACCCTGCTTCCGCTGGCAGACAAGATCTTCGGCGGGATCGCGGCGGGCCTCTCGCCATGGTTCGCAGATGCGCGGCTTGTGGTCGACCTCGACCGGGTGCCCGCGCTCTCCGAAGACCGCGAACGACTGTGGCAGCAGGTCAGCGGTGCGGACTTCCTGACCGACGAGGAACGCCGGGCAATGCTCGGCCTCGCTCCGCTGGAGAATGCCCGATGACCACCGAAGACATGCTTACCGCGCTGCTCTCGCAGGCGCGGGCTGAAGGGGCCGAGCTGGTCACCCTGCGCGCGATTGCGGAGGAAGCGGGCGAGCTGGGCGCGGCCCGCGCGCTGGCCCGGATCGGCCTGTCGGACGAGGCGGCCTCGGGCGATATCGACGAGCTGCGCGAGCTGCTGCAGGCCTGGCGCGATGCCAAGGCGAGCGCATGGAAGGCGGCGGTCGAATGGCTGGTGCGCGGGATCTTCGCCGCGCTGCTGGTCGGCATCGCGGTGCGCCTCGGCGTCACGGAGCTGGTGCGATGAGCATCGCCGGAGCCTTGCGCGTGGCAGGCTATGCCGCGCTGTTCCACGTGCCCGACGCCGCGCAAGATATCATCCGCCCCGGTGCCTTTTCCGCCACTCTGGCGCAGCGCCACGATCCGCTGCCACTGCTGTGGCAGCACGACCCGCGCCAGCGGATCGGCTGGGTCGAACGGATAGCGGAGGATGCGCGCGGCCTGCGCGTGGTTGCCGCGATCGACCGGCCCGCCAGCCGCGCCGCCCGGCTGCTCGCTGCGCGCGCGGTCTCGGGCCTCAGCTTCGGCTTTCGCGCGCGGCAGGCCAACACGACCCCGCAGGGGCGCGAACTGATCGCGCTCGACCTGATAGAGATCAGCCTCGTCACCCACCCGCTCCAGCATGGTGCGCGGGTGCATCTGATCGCCTGAGGCCGCTCCTTTTCTTCGAAATTTTGCCTCTCCCGACCCGCCCACCAGCGGACCCTTCGTCATGCCTGCCGAGAAAGAGAATGCCATTATGGACATGCCCCTTCCCACCACCACTACGCCCGCTGCTCCCACCAGCGCCGACACCACCGCGATCGACGCCAGCTTCGATGTCGTCGCGCGGCAGGACCGGGTGGAGCAGCAGGTCGAGGGCCTGCGCACCGAGGTCGACGAGGTGAAGCTGCGGGTCGATCGCATTGGCCGCGCGGCTCAGCGCCCCGCGCTTGCCTCCACCATCGCTGCCGAAACCGAAGTCAAAGGCTTCGTCGACGGCTATCTGCGGCGCGGCAATACGCACGAGATCAAGTCGATCTCCGGCACCAGCCCGAGCGAGGGCGGCTATGCCGTGCCGCGCCAGATCGACGCAATGATCGCCCGTGAGCTGACCGAGATCAGCCCGATCCGAGCGCTCGCGCAGGTCGTCCAGACCGGCAGCGCGGGCTATCGCAAGCTGGTCGCCACCGGCGGCACCGCCAGCGGCTGGGCGGGCGAAATCGCCGAACGGCCCGAGACCGACACCCCCTCCTTTGCCGAAATCGCCCCGCCGAGCGGCGATCTCTACGCCAATCCGGCGGCAAGCCAGGCAATGCTCGATGATGCGGGCTTCGATCTGGAAACCTGGCTGGCGAGCGAGATCGCGATGGAGTTCGCCCGCGCCGAAGGTGCCGCCTTCGTCAACGGCACCGGCACCAACCAGCCGCGCGGCTTCCTCATGGCGCCGACCAGCACGCTGGGCGATGCGGCGCGCGCCTTCGGCAGCGTGCAATATGTCGGCACTGGCGATGCGACCGGCTTCGGCACCGATCCGGAAGAAAAGCTGATCGACCTGGTTCACACGATGAAGGCGGGCCACCGCCAGGGCGCGAGCTTCGTGATGAACTCGACCACGCTGGCCCAGGTGCGCAAGCTCAAGACCAGCGATGGCGCATTCCTGTGGCAACCCGGCCTGATCGAGGGGCAGCCGGACCGTCTGCTGGGCTATCCGGTGGTCGAGGCGGAGGACATGCCGGACATTGCCGGCGGCGCGTACCCGATCGCGTTCGGCAATTTCCGCCACGGCTATCTGATCGCCGAACGCAGCGCGACGCAGGTGCTGCGCGATCCCTTCACCAACAAGCCCTTCGTCCACTTCTACGCGACCAAGCGGATCGGCGGACAGGTGCTCGATAGCGCAGCGATCAAGCTGCTGCGCATCGAGGAGTAGCCTGATGGTCCCCTCAGTCGCCGGACGCGGGGCCATCCGGCTGGCGCGATGGGTGACGAGGGTCTGACAGGGGGAGGGCGCGGACGATGTTCGCGCCCTCCAGCCTCGCGCGCTTTTGCGCGCAGAGGCGCCTCCGCGCCCGCGTCGGCTCCCCCCTTCCCCTGGGCGACGCGGGCGCACCCTTTTTCGACGATAATTTCAGGAGACCGCCATGATACGCACATTATTGGCGACCGGCGATCTCGCACCCGCGCTTGCCGAGCTGAAGCATTGGCTCGGCATCACCCGCACCGCCGACGATGCGCAGCTGATCGGTCTTGTCGGGGCCGCAATGGAGGCGTGCGAGCGCTTTACCGGGCTAACCCCGATCGCCTCGACGATCGAGGAGACCTGCGAGGCGAGCCACGAATGGACGCGGCTGGTCAGCCGTCCCATCGCTCGCGTCGTAGGCGTGGAGCAGATCGCCAGCGACGGCACCCGCATTGCTGTGAGCGCGCAGGATTACGACCTGCACCTCTCGGGTGACGGATCGGCACAATTGCGGCTGCGCACAGGCCCTTTTCTCAGCCGCTTGGTGGTCACGCTGGAGGCGGGCCTTGCGCGCGACTGGGCGGGCACGCCCGACGGCCTGCGCCACGGCATCCTGCGCTTTGCCGCTTTCCTCCACCGTGAGGGCGAGGCTGCGCAGGGCGAACCGCCCGCCGCGATCGGGGCGCTGTGGCGGCCCTGGCGCGTGCTGAGGCTGGCGTGACGCGCGGGATGATCCGGGTGCGGATTCCGGCTCTCGACCGGCTCGCCCATGCGCTGGAGCGACGTGCGCTCAAGCGCCTCGAAACCCGCGCACGGGCACGGATGCGCAGGATTGGCGAGGATCCGTGGCGCTCAGCCGACCGGCTCTGGCCACATTTCGGAGACGACTGATGGAAACCCAGCTGCGCGCCGCTCTGCTCGATCACTTCCGCGCCGACGCGGCACTGATGGAGGCGGTCAATCTGGTCGACGAGGCTGAGGTGGAGCGCGCATCGCCGCCCTGGCTTGCGCTGGTCGCGTCCGCCTCGACCGACTGGAGCACCAAGACGCAGGCCGGGCGCGAGGTGCGCGTGGCGCTCGAACTGCGGCTGCACGGCGAGGATCCGGCGACTGGCGCGGACGTCGCCGCGCTGGTCAATGCCCGCGCCCTGGCGCTGCCTGCGCAGCAGTCCGGCTTCAGCGTGGTCAGCGCCGCCTTCCTGCGCGGGCGCGCCGAACGCCGCCCGCTCAATGCCCGCGCGCACTTGCGCGAATACCGCTTCCGCCTGCTGGAAATCTGATTTTGCTCTTCGAAAGGATCTGCCCATGACCGCCCAGAGAGGCTCCGCCTTCCTCCTCAAGATCGGCGACGGCGCCCAAGAAACCGGAGCGCCGTCCGCCTACGAAACCGTCGCCGGTCTGCGGACCACGCAGCTTTCCATCAATGGCGACAGCGTGGTGGTGACGCACAAAGGTTCGGGCGGCTGGCGCGAACTGCTGTCGGGCGCGGGCACCCGCTCTGTCTCGGTCAGTGCTGGGGGCATTTTCCTTGGCTCCGATGCCGAAGCGCGGGTGCAGTCCCATGCGCTGGCGGGCGCGATCGACGATTACGAGCTGTCGTTCGAAGACGGCGCGCGGCTGCGCGGGCGCTTTCTTGTCCAGCGGCTCGACTATTCGGGCGATTTCAACGGCGAGCGCAATTACACGATCCAGCTCGAAAGCTCGGGCCCGGTTGTCCCGGCATGAGCGCGGCCAATCTCCTGGCCAATCCGATCCGGGGCGAGGCGGCGATCCGCATTGCGGGCGAAACCCATGTGCTGCGTCCCAGCTTCAACGCGCTGGTCGCAGCGGAGGAAGAGCTGGGCCCGCTGTTCGCGCTGGTCGAGCGTGCGGCCAATGGCGAACTGCGGCTGGCCGAGATCGTCGCGCTGTTCTGGCACTGCCTGCAAGCGCGCGAGGGTCTGACACGCGAGGCCGTGGGCGAGGCAATTCTGGCGGGCGGGCTTGCCGCCGCCACAAAGCCGCTGCGCGCGCTGCTCGGCGCGATCCTGCAGGGCCGATGACGCGCGCCTTCTCGCCCGGCGTCCCCCCGCTCGCGGCGCTGGCCGCGCAGGCGCTGGGCTGGACGCCCGAGGCGTTCTGGAACGCCACGCCCGCCGAGCTCGCCGCCGCACTCGGTTCGACCTCGGCCACTGGCGATGGCGTGGACCGGGCCGAGATCGACAGCCTGATGGAGCAATATCCCGATGCCTGACCTTGCAGCAGACCCGGTCGACGAAATGCTGATCGACGTACGCGCCAACACGCGCGGCTTTGCCGAGGATGTCGCACGCATGCGGCAAGACCTTGATGGCGAACTCGTGGCAGGCTTCGCGCGCGCGGGCGACGTGCTCGAACGCAGCCTGCTGACCGCGATCCGGCGGGGCAGCCTCGGCTTCGAGGATCTGCAGGCCTCCGCCAGCAAGGCGATCGACCGCATTGCGAGCCAGGCGCTCAAGCTCGGGATCGGTCAGATCTTCGGGGCGAACAATCCGCTGGGCGGGATCGTGGGGACTCTGCTGGGCGGCGTGCTCGGCCTGCCCGGCCGCGCGACCGGCGGCCCGGTGAGCGCGCAGCGCGGCTATCTGGTCGGCGAGCGCGGACCCGAACTCTTCGTGCCCCCAACGGACGGGCGGGTAGTCCCGCTGGCGGCACATGGCGGCGGCACGCGGCGGGTGGACGTTGCGATCCAGCTGACCGCACCCTCCGGCACCGCCGCGCCGATCGCGCTCGAACGCTCCAGTCGGCAGATCGCCGCTGCGGTGCGCCGGGCGATGGAGAACAGCTGATGGCCTACTGGCTTTGCTCTGCCCGCAACGGGCAGGAGCACGACCATGTCCAGCGCTTCGACCCGCGCTTCTGGACGATCAATTTCCCCCGCCCGATGATGGCGAGCATCGTCACCACCGCGCCCGATGCGCTGCGGGCGACCTGCGAATTTCACCACGAGGGGGAGCTGGCGGGGCTGATCTGGGAGAGCGAAGACACGCTCGACCATCCGCTGCACGGCTACGCCACGAACCGCGACTATGCCCATACCGTGCTCAGCTTCCGCTGGCGCAGCGGCGGGGTCATCGCGCTCGACGCGGTCAATGGCCCGACGCTGACGATAGAGGGGCGCGATGCAAGCGGCTCGCCACGCGCCTGGTACGTCCGGCTGTGGAATTACGCGGAGGGTTCGCCCGAGGAAGCGCTGGTGACGCTGCCGTTTTCGGCGCTGGAAAGCGGCTTCACGCTCCCCGGAGAGTCGGTCCATCCCGCCGACATCGACCGCATGTTCATCTCGCTCGTGCCGCCCGGTTACGTACCGGGCAGCAGCGAGCCTCTGGCCGCCCGCGCCGACGGCTGGGTCGAGCTGAGCAGCATCTCCTGCGACGGCGGGCAGGCGATGCTTGAGATCGGCGAGAGCATGCTGCCCGAGCATGGCGAGCAGATCGCGACCGCCTACGACGACTGCTTCAATCAGACGCCCGCACGGCTGATCCGCCAGATCCGCCAGCTCGGCTATCGCGGTCGGCTGGTCCACTATGTCGGGATGAGCCACTATTTTCGGCTCGAGCTGCTTGGCGAAGGGCACTACGTCAGCCTTGCGGGCGGCGTGCTCAACGATGCCTGTGCCGCGTGGCACCGGGCCTATGCCGAGGAAGCGAAAGCCGCCGGGTTCGAGATCATCTGGTCGCTCTCCTACGAGCTGTTCGACGCGCATTGCTGGAACGACTGGAAGCAGCGCGACGCCGATGGTGCGCTCGCGCAGACCGGGTGGGAGCCGCCTTCGGCCTTGCTCTCGCCTGCGCATGCGGGTGCGATGACCTATCTGCGACAGGTCGGGGCGGCCTTCGTCCAGATCGCGCGAGACGCAGGCATGCCGGTCCGCTTCCAGATCGGGGAGCCGTGGTGGTGGGTGACGCCGGGCAGCTTCGCCCCGTGCCTGTATGACGATGCTGCAAGGGCCGCATTCGGAGGCGATCCGCCGGTGATCGCGGATATGCGTGAGGCACTGGATGCAGAGCAGATCGCGCTGCTCGACCAGGCAGGTGCGCTGCTCGCCGCCTCCACCGCCTCGCTCGCACAGTCGGTGCGCGATGCGGCGCAAGGCGACGCGGAGATCCTGCTGCTCGCCTTCACTCCGACGATCCTCGACGGGCAGATGCCCGAGATCGAGCGTGCCAACCTGCCGACCGGCTGGGCCTGGCCCGCCTTCGACCGCTTGCAGCTGGAAGACTACGACTGGCTGACCGGAGGTGCCGATGCCCGCCGCCGCGCGGCCTACGCGCATGTCGATGCGCGGCTCGGTTACCCGATCGACCGGCAGGACTATTTCGCAGGCTTCGTGCTGAACGCCGAAGATGCGCCCGCCTACTGGGCGCGGATCGATGCCGCGCTCGACGATGCGCGCCTGCGCGGGGTGACACAGCGGTTCGTGTGGGCGCTGCCGCAGGTCGCCCGCGACGGATACACCCGGCTTGCTCCGCCCCAGGCCGACCAGATCGAGGACCACATGCAGAACTTCGACGACGTCTCCTATCCGCTCACGCTCGGCACGGATGCCAGTGCGAGCCCCGAATTCTCCACCTCGGTACTGGTCACCGCCTCGGGCCATGAGCGCCGCACCGCGCACTGGGCCGACGCGCGGCTGCGCTTCGATGTCGGTCCGGGCATCCGCTCGGAAGGCGAACTGGCAACGCTGCTCGCCTTCTTCCGCGCACGCCACGGCCCCGCGCGCGGTTTTCGCGTCGCCGATCCATTCGATTTCTCGTCCACCGGCACCACAGGCGCGCCGACGCCCTTCGACCAGCGCCTTGGGCTCGGCGATGGCGAAACCTCCCGCTTCGCACTGGTCAAACGCTATGGCGAGGGGCCGGAGCCGCAGGTGCGGCGGATCACTCGCCCGCGCAGTGGCACCGTGCGCGTGTCGATTGGCGGTCAGGAGACCGCGGGCTTCACGCTCGATCCGCTCGGGATCGTGGTGCTCGATGACGCTCCGCCGGACGGAGTGGAGGTGTGCGCGGGCTTCCTGTTCGACGTTCCCGTGCGCTTTGCCGAGGATCGGCTGGCGATCAGCGCGGCGGGCTTTGCCGCAGGGCAGGCACCCAGCGTTCCGCTGATCGAGATCAGGGAGGCAGCATGAGCGAGCTATCCGAGACAGACCGGCTCGCCACCCGCGCCTTCTTCTGGCGGATCGAGCGGCGCGACGGAGTAACGCTGGGCTTCACCAGCCACGACCGCGACCTGATGCTGGACGGCGTGCGCCTGCGTGCTGCGCCCGGCATCCGCCCCGCCGCGCTGCGCCTGACCGGCGAGATCGCGGGCGACGATGCACAGATGGATGGCGCGCTCACCCATGATGCGATCTCGTCTGCGGATCTTCAAGCGGGCCGGTTCGATGGCGCAGCGGTGACGATCGGCAGCATCGACTGGCAGAGTGGCAAGGCGTCGGCGCATTACTGGGGCACGATCGGCGAGACAGAGGCTGTCGCCGATGGCTTCTCCGCCCAGCTCCACTCGACCAAGGCCAGCCTCGAGGAAGACCCGCTCCCGCGCACCAGCCCGGGATGCCGCGCAAGCTTCTGCGGGCCCGGCTGCAACCTGTCACCCGCACGCTTCACGGTGGAGCGGCAGGTCGCGACGATCGATGCAGGTGCAAATGCGGTCGGCTTTGCAGAACTGGCGACCACCCTTTTCGTATTCGGAGAGCTGCGCTGGCTGGATGGCCCTGCGGTAGGCCTGCGTCAGACCATTATCGCCGATGACGACGGAATGCTCGTGCTCGACGGCAGCATCCCCGCAGGCGTCTTTGCGGGAACCCGCGCGCAGCTGCGCGAAGGGTGCGACCGGACCATCGCGACCTGCGCCGCCCGGTTCGGCAATGCGGTGAACTTTCGCGGCGAGCCATTCCTGCCGGGCAACGACCTGGTCGCCCGCTATCCCTCGCGCAGCTGATGGATAGGGCAACCCGCATCGCGCGCGCGGCGAGCGATCTGGTCGGCACGCCGTTCCGCCTGCAGGGGCGCGAGCCATCGACCGGGCTGGACTGCATCGGGCTGGTGCTGGCCAGCCTCGCGGCGACGAAGATCACTCTCGCGCTCCCGGCGGATTACCGCCCGCAGCGCCGCCACTTCGCCCTCCCGCATGAGGCACTGGCGGCAGCAGGCCTGATCGCGGTGCGCGGCCCACGGCGGGTGGGCGATCTGCTGCTCCTGCAAACCGCCCCAGCGCAAGTCCACATGGCGGTCGCCGTCGGCGGGCACCGGATCATCCATGCCCACGCCGGGCTTCGCCGGGTCGTCGAAAGCCCGCTGCCCGATCACTGGCGCGTGCTCGCCTGCTGGCGGCACGCCTCCGATACCGATCCGCAAGGAGACACCTTATGGCAACGCTGATCCTGTCCACGGTCGGCACCGCGCTCGGCGGGCCGATCGGCGGTGCGATCGGGGCGGTGCTTGGCCGCGTCGTCGATAGCGCGGTGATCGGCACGCCGACCCGCGAAGGCCCGCGCCTGACCGAACTGGCGGTCTCCACCTCCAGCTATGGCCAGCCGGTACCGCGCGTGTTCGGCACGATGCGGGTACCCGGCGCGATCATCTGGGCGACCGAACTTGTCGAAAGCAGCGAGACGAGCGGCGGCAAGGGACAGCCCAAGGCCACCAGCTACAGCTACGCGATCTCCTTCGCAGTCGCGCTGTCGAGCCGCCCGGTCGCCGCAATCGGACGGATCTGGGCGGACGGCGCACTGCTGCGCGGGAGCGCGGGCGACCTGAAGGTCGGTGGCGTCATGCGGCTGCACAAGGGTACCGGCGACGACGAAGTCGATCCGCTGATCGCCGCCGACAAGGGCGTGCAGGCCTGCGCCTTTCGCGGCCTCGCCTACGCGGTGTTCGAGGATCTGGAGCTCGCCAGCTTCGGCAATCGCATCCCCGCACTCAGTTTCGAGGTGAGCGCACCCGACGACACGCTCGACGCGAGCGACCTGCTCGATCGCGTGCGACTGGCGCCGGGCGCGGGCGTGCCGCTGACAGGACTGCGGGGCTTCGTCGATCAGGGCGGCTCGCGTGCGGACCTGCTCGCCCGTGTCGCACAGGTCTTCCCGCTGACGCTTTGCGCGACCGCCGAGGGCCTCTTGCTGTCGCCGGTAGAAGCGGGCGAGCCGATCGCCCTGCCGCCGCCGGTGGCCGGTCGCCTGGATGGGGAAGATCGCGCCGAGCCGCGCCTGCGCCGCCGCACATCCACTCGCGATGTCCCTAGCGGGCTGCGCTACTACGATCCCGCGCGCGACTACCAGCCCTCGCTCCAGCGCGCGCCCGGCAACGGCGGGGCGAGCGAGCAGATCGAGTTTCCGGGGGCCTTTGCCGCGCACGACGCGCAGGCGCGAATCGCCACGCTGCGCCGCCGCGCACTTACCGCGCGCGACACCCTCCAATGGCGGCTTGCCGAGCCTGCGGAGGGAATCGCGCCGGGAGCAGCCGTGACACGCACGGACCAAGACGATGTCTGGCGCGTGACCAGCTGGGAATGGCACGCCGACGGGATCGACCTGGGGCTGGAGCGGATCGCCCGGATCGGCGAGGGACGCTCGGTCGCCGACCCCGGCTCTGGCCCTGCCCCGCGCGATGAGGTGCCGGGCGAGCTTGTGCTGCGCTATGTCGAGCTTCCATGGGACGGATCGGGCGACCCGGCCACGCCGCAGCGATACGCCGCGCTCAGCATGGCAGGCACACGCAGCGCGATCGCGTTATCCGCCCTTGATGGCGAGTCGCTGCTGCCACCCGGCGCGGCAGCGCGTGGCGATACGGTGCAGGGTGCCAGTCTTGCGCCGCTCGCCCCCTCCCACAGCCTGCTGTTCGAGCCGGATGCGACGCTGGAGATCGCGCTCGTCTCGGCCGGCATGCAGCTGCAATCGGTCGACATGCCCGCGCTGCTGGGCGGAGCCAACCGCCTGCTGCTGGGCGAGGAGGTACTCCAGTTCCACCATGCGGAACCGCTTGGTGAAGCGCGCTGGCGCCTGACCGGCTTGCTGCGCGGGCGTGGCGGGACCGAACATCACGCCGCTGCGGGCCACCCGGCGGGTGCTGCCGCGATCCTGATCGACCAGCGGCTGGTTGCGCTCCCGGGCGAAGATCATGTGGAGATCGCGGCCCTCCCCGGTGTCGGCACGACCGGCCCGGTCTACGCCGCGCTTGTCTCTACCGGCATCACGCAGCGCCCGCTCACCCCCGTCCACCCGCACACCGCCCTGACCGGAGCCGGAGATTCGGTGTGGAGCTGGGTGCGCCGGGCGCGCGGGGGCTGGCGCTGGCAGGGCGGGGTGGACGTTCCTCTGGTGGAGGAGCGGGAAGCCTATCGGATCGGCCTCGGCCCGCTCGAAGCGCCGCATGCTCTGTGGGAGGTGGCCGAGCCTCGCTTCTCGCTTTCGCAAACGCAATGGGCGGATCTGCGCGCGCGCCACCCGGATGCACTGCTGTGGGTCCGCCAGATCGGCAGCCATGGCCTGTCGCACCCTGTCCGTCTGCCCTCAGACCCATCCTAGGAGAGAGACCAATGTCCACGCCGCTGGAGTTCCACGCGCGATCGCCGCGCCACGATCTGCCCTACCTGTTCATCGCGCAGGCGCAGAAGGAAGCGACCGTGAACGAGGCACTGGCGCGGATCGATGTGCTGTTGCGCCCCGTGGTCGAGGGCGAAACCGATGCTCCTCCCGCGGTGCCCATGGAGGGGGTCGGCTGGATCGTGGGTGCGGGAGCTCAGGGCGAATGGGCCGGACGCGAGGGCGCGCTCGCCTTCCATGTCGCGGGCAGCTGGATACTAGCGCGTCCTGCCGAAGGTACGATGGTGTTCGACCGCTCTCTGGACTGCTTGCGCCACTGGCGCGACGGCTGGCAGACAATGGCCTTACCAGTAATCCCCACTGACGGTGCGACGATCGACACAGAAGCGCGCGCCGCGATCGACGGGCTGATCGCACAACTGCGTGCCTTCGGCCTGGGGATTTGAGCACGCCGCCGGGAACCGGCGCTCCGGCGGAGCGTTTGCGGGCCGGGAGGAACAGGGATCAGTCCCGGCTTCCATCAATAGACGCTCTCGCTGATGAGGCAATCTTGCAACAGTGTCTTCGCTTTACGGAAACGAAGGCCTGTCTGCTTGCCTCGGAACTGGGGAAAAGTTAAGTGGGGCCTCCTGGTGGCTCCCAATCACTACAAAGGGGAATTACAGTAATGCGCAATATCGTCATCGGAATGGCGATGGCTTCGACGATGCTCGCATCGCCCGCACTTGCACGTGACAGCCAATGGTACGTGCAGGTCGAAGGCGGTCCGATGCTGGTCGAAGACCTCGACTTCGACGTCAATGGCGTCGAAGACCAGCTCACCCAAGATTACGACGCCGGCTACGATTTCGGCGGCCTTGTTGGTTACGACTTCGGCCCCGTCCGGATCGAAGCCGAAGCAAGCTTCCGTGAAGCCGACGCCGACCAGCTCATCGTTGGCACGCTGGGCTTCCCGGCCGGTGCCGGTACGCGTCTCGCACCCGCAGGCCAGTTCCCGGCGAACGGCTATGCCAACTCGCTGAGCTTCATGGTCAACGGCCTGGCCGACTTCGGCCCCGACGACGGCCTGCAGGGCTTCGTCGGCGGTGGTGTCGGCGTTGCCCGCACCAAGGTCCAGACGACCATCAACACCAACGGCGCGCCGGGTCTCGACGATTCGGACACCGGTTTTGCATGGCAGATCCTCGCGGGCGTTCGCGCTCCGGTGACCGATCGCATCGATGTCGGCCTGAAGTATCGCTTCTTCAACGCCCAGAACATCGAGATGGTCGATCGCCTCGGGGACGTGCTTGAAGGCCGCCTGCGCTCGCACTCGCTGATGGGCACGGTGACCTACAACTTCGGCGCACCGCCGGCACCGCCGCCGCCGCCGCCGCCGCCGCCCCCTCCCCCCCCCCCCCCCCCCCCCCCGCCGCCCCCGCCGCAGGTGCAGTGCAACACGGGCCCGTACATCGTGTTCTTCAACTGGGATCGTTCGGACATCACTCCGGAAGCGGCCTCGGTTCTCAACAACGCGGTTTCGGCTTACCAGAACTGCGGCAATGCCTCGGTCATGCTGGCCGGTTACACCGACCGTTCGGGTACCGTTCAGTACAACCTCGGCCTCGCGTCGCGTCGTAACGCTTCGGTCCGTCAGTACATGACCGGCCGTGGTATCCCCGACGCCCGCATCAGCAGCGAAGCTTTCGGTGAAGCGAACCCCCGCGTTCCGACCGCCGACGGCGTCCGCGAACTGCAGAACCGTCGTGTGGAAATCACCTACGGTCCGGGTTCGGGCATGTAATCGAGCGGACTTCCGCTACGAAACACTGGAAGGGGCCGGAGCAATCCGGCCCCTTCTTCGTTGGGCAGGTGAAAACGGAGGAGATCACCTGTCATGACACGCCTTTCCAAGTTCGCTCACATTGCCCCGGCTGCTCTGGGGCTGACCTGCGCCGCGGCACTCGCTGCTTGCGCGACCACGCCGGCTCCCATCGAAGAGTTGCTCGCGACCGCGACACTGCTCGACACCGACGGGAACCCCACAGGAGAAGCGCGCCTGCTTGGTGTGGGTGATCGCGCGGAACTCGCGGTCACGGTCGATGGGCTCATGCCGGGTGAGCACGGCTTCCACCTCCACACGACCGGCCGCTGCGCGCTGCCCGACTTCAAGTCGGCAGGCGGGCACCTCAATCCCGCGAACAAGGGCCACGGCCTGCTCGATAATGACGGCAGTCACTTGGGCGATCTGCCCAATCTCACGGCAGCAGCGAACGGCACGGCCAGCGTGCAGGTGCCGCTCGACGGCACACGCACTTACGTGATCGACCAGATCTTCGATGCAGACGGCGCCGCCGTGGTCATCCACGCAGATGCGGACGACGGGCGGACAGACCCATCGGGCAACGCCGGTTCGCGCGTCCGGTGCGGTGTGCTCGAAGAGGTTTGATAAGCAAAGGGGCGAGGCCAGCGGCCCCGCCCCCACGCTTTACTGCCAGGATTTTCAGGCTTCGGCCTGGCCCGCTGCAAGTACGCGCTCCTGCGCGGCGGGGACCAGCTTCAGCGCCGCAACCAGGAGGACGAGCCCGATAGGCGCGACCCACAGCGTGCTCAGCATGCCGAGGCCTAGGTCGCCATCCGCCTTGGTCGACACAAGCCCTGCGAGATAGGGGCCAAGCGCCAGCCCGACCAGCGTCGTCGCGAGGAAGAAGGTCGCCGTCGCCACCCCGCGCATGCGCGGCAGGACGAGCGACTGGCTGGTCGCCGCAGCCGCACCAAGCGCACTCGACGCGAACAGCTGGGCGACCGCCGCAAGCACCAGGAACAGCGCCTTGCTGTCCGTGGTGAACATCGCCCACACCACAGGGACCGGCGCCAGCAAGCCGAACAGCACGACATAGAGTCGTCCGCCGGGAAGCTTGGTGAACAGCCAGTCGGCCACCCGGCCGCCGGTGATCACGCCCAGGAACCCGGTTACCGCTGCCGGCGCACCCAGCAGCAAGCCCAGCTCGCTCTTGGAAATCTCGAACACCCGCTCGCCATAGGGAGCGCCCCAATAGGACGTCGCGTAGGAGATGAATGCGACCGTACCATAGCCGAGAATGGTGCACAGAAAGGCAGGCGAGCCCCAAGTCAGCGCGAACGTCTGCGGATCGCGTGAACGCAGCGCACTCGCCCAGCTGAAGATCGCGTAATAGCCCACCGCGAGCAGGAACCACTGGTCCGATATCTCCAGCTCGAAGCCCATCCCGCCCATGATGAAGCCCTGCCCCGTCTGCGCCAGCAGAGTGATCAACCACGCGGCGGAGAAGAAACCGACCAGCCCGACAAGATTGATCGCCAATGCGATCGGGCTACGCCGGGCAGCGCCCAGAATCGTAAAGGGCGGGATAATCTGCAGCAGCTCCTCGACAAACCCGCGCCAGGGCTTTTCCACCGGCTCTGTCGGCATCCCGTCGATCAGCCCGCGCACCGGCTCTTTCAGCGTGAAGACCCAGACTGCCAGCAGAAGGCCGGGCAGGCCGACCGCGATAAAGGCCGCCTGCCACCCGGCAAGACCCAGCGGGCCACCATTGGGATAGGCCGCATTCCAGTTCTCGACCACCAGCGCGCCGATCACCAGTGAGATACCACCGCCGACATAGAGGCCCGAGGAATAGATCGCGAGCGCGGTGGCGCGAAGGCGCGCGGGAAACCAGTCGGAAATCAGCGAATAGGCAGACGGGCTCGCCGTCGCCTCGCCGATCCCCACCCCGACTCGCGCGCCGGAAAGCATCGCCGCGTTCTTCGCAAAGCCGGACGCGGCGGTCATCAGCGACCACAGGCCCAGACCGATCGTCATAAGCCGCACACGGTGCCAGCTATCGGCCAGCTTGCCCAAGGGGATGCCAAAAAGCGCGTAGAAGATCGCGAAGGCGGTGCCGTAAAGGAAGCCGAGGAACGCGTCGTCGACACCCAGGTCCGCTTTGATGTCGTTCGCAAGGATCGATAGTATCTGGCGATCGACGAAGTTGAGCACATAGACCAGCACCAGCACGCTGAGTGCGTACCAGCTATAGGCAGGCACCTTGGCATCAGGTGCCGGTGCGGGCTTTTCCGTCGCGTCCATCAATCCCCCTCGTCGTTTTTCTTATGTATCCGCCGGATAGGTCAGCCCGTCGGTCAGCCCCGCATCGGCAAAACCCTTGCGGCGTAGGCGGCAGCTATCGCACAATCCGCACGGCAGGCCATCCCCTCTCGGGTCGTAACACGACCAGCTGAGTGCGGTATCCAGTCCCAGCCGATCCGCCTCGCTCGCAATCTCGGCCTTGCCAAGGAACTGGAGCGGGGCGTCGATCGCGAAACCGCCGGATTCAATGCCGGCCTTGGTTCCCAGCCGGGCCGTCTCGGCAAAGCTGGCGATGAATTCCGGGCGGCAGTCGGGATAGCCCGAATAGTCGAGCGCGTTGACCCCGATCACGATCCGGCCGGCACCGATGGTCTCGGCAAAGGCGGTGGTCAGCGCCAGGAATACGAGATTGCGGGCGGGCACATAGGTGACCGGGATCGACCCATCGACGCCGTCCTTGGGCACGTCGATATCCGCGGTCAGCGCCGATCCACCGAACTTTCGCAGGTCGAGCGTGATTTCGCGGTGGCTTGCGAGCCCCAGCGCCTTGGCGATTTTCCGCGCCGCCTCGATCTCGCGCACGTGGCGTTGGCCATAGTCGATCGTCAGCGCGTGGACCTCTTGCCCGCGCTCGCGTGCCAGAGCGGCGGCGACCATCGAATCGAGTCCGCCCGAAAGCAGGGCGGCGGCGACAGTGTCAGGATTTTTGCCCGTCATGGGGTCCGCGCTAGCGGCTTGCACAATCGATCCGCAAGCCCGAACCGCGCGCGCGGATCACTTGCAGTCGCCCACCCGTCGGCCCTCGGCCTCGAACGAGAAGGGCGAACCGCGTTCGATCCCCGTGCTCCGCAGCTGGATCAGCTCGGGCGACTCCCAGCGAATATCGGTCTGCCCGTAGCCATTGCCGTTGCAGCTGTAATGCACGGTCGCGCTGACGCCGTTATCGTCGATCACATTGCGGCCGCAGCGCATCCCGCGATGGCGCAGCTGAACCAGGTCGCTCTCCCGCTTTAGGCAAAACCGCCGCGTGGTCGCACCTTCGCCCCGCTCGCGGATTTCCCACGTGCCGAGGCGAAGCTTGCCGAACAGCGTGGTAGAGCTGGCCTGAGCTGCCAGCGGCGCGGCAAGGACCGCGCTTCCCGCTAGGGCGAGCGCGAGGGAAATGGTGATCCCGCGTTTCGTCATTGCCCTATCCCTCTCAAATTCGGCGATTCTTCAAAAGTATAGACCGAGCGTTAGCAGTTTTTGCCCGCACCGGAGATGAACGGGCTAGGCGTCGATTGTGAAAATTCGCGAACAGAACGCACAATCGACCAATATGTTGCCCATTTCATCGCGCATGTCAGCTCTGTCTTCCTCGGAAAATCGGCGAATGACGGATTGGTAGTGTTCAACACTGCATCGGCAGCCACGTGCCAGCGACATCCCTTGGAAGACACGCACCTCGTCTTCTTCGTGGAACAGGCGCCAGACCAGCGCTTCGAGCGGGAGCGCCTCGTCGAGCAGCTCCTCGTGCCGGATCGAGCCAGCCATCGTTTCGACATGCTCCCAGTGGGGGTGAGACAGGCGCACGTGCAACCGTTCGCGCCCGACCTCGCCATCGGGCAGATGCTGTGCGAGCAGGCCTGCGGCCAGCGTATGCTCGCCCTCGGTCTTCACCGCGACGCGCACCAGCGTCGGGAGCTGCTGCGACTGCAGGAAATAGCTCTCGCACGCGGCTGCCAGGCTTTCTCCCTCCAGCGGCACAATCCCCTGATAGCGCCCGCCACGCTTGGGCACATCGAAGGTGATCGCGAGATAGCCCTTGCCGAACAGCGCCGGGAGCGAAGGATTGGCACCAAGCTTCGCCAGCGCCTCCGCGTCGAAATCTGCGTAGCCACGCACCGCACCCTGGCGGAAATCGCAAACCAGCAGCTTGACGATGCCCGCCTCGGTCTGGGCCTGCATGGTCATCTGGCCCCCGCCTTCGCCCTCCCCGCTCTCGTCATCATCCTCGTCGATCAGCGCGCCGACCAGCGCGGCAATGACCAACGCTTCGGCCAGCAGGTTGCGGATCGCGGGAGGATAGTCGTGAGCGGCGAGGATTTCGTCGAGCGTCCGGTCGAGCCGGACCAGCCGCAGACGGGTATCGCGTGAGGGGATCGAAGCGCCCAGCAGGTGGTCGGAGAAGGTTTCGCTTGTCTGGAGAGTATCGGTCACGGCGGGCTATATAAGAACGCCCGCCGCCTGCCCAAGCCCCCCCGCGATTCAGAGCTTGTCCAAGGCCCAGAGCAGCACGGATTTCTGCGCGTGAATGCGGTTTTCCGCCTCATCGAACACGCGGCTTTGTGGTCCCTCCATAACGCTTTGCGTCACCTCGTCGCCCACGTGAGCAGGCAGGCAGTGGAGGAAATCCGCCTCCGGCTTGGCCAGCGCCATCAGCGCGTCGTTGACCTGGAAAGGCTGCATCGCTGCGATCTTGCTGGCGGCGTTTTCCTGCCCCATCGAGACCCACGTATCGGTGACGATCACGTCCGCGTCTCTCGCGGCGGCCTGCGCATCCTGCGTCAGCGTGATCGTCGCGCCGCCCGCACGGGCTGCTTCGACGAAGGCCGCCTCGGGCTCGAAGCCCGCCGGGGTCGCGACGCGCACGTTGAACTTGAAGATGCCGGCCGCCTCCAGGATCGAATGCAGCACGTTATTGCCGTCGCCGAGCCAGGCCAGTTCCAGCCCCGGCAGCGCCTTGCCGTGTTCGATGATGGTCAGCAGATCGGCCACGATCTGGCACGGGTGCGACGCGTCGGTCAGCCCGTTGATGACCGGCACGCTGGCATGTCGGGCCATTTCCTCGACCTTCGCGTGATCGTCGGTCCGGATCATGATCGCATCGACCATCCGGCTGAGCACGCGCGCGGTGGCGGCGATGCTCTCCCCCCGGCCGAGCTGCATCGTGCCGCTCTCCATCACGATCGCACTGCCGCCCAGCTGGCGCATCGCGATATCGAAGCTGACCCGCGTGCGGGTGGAGCTTTTCTCGAAAATCATCGCCAGCACATGCCCGGCCAGCGGTGCATCGGCATCCGCCTTGCCCTTGGGCCAGGACTTGCGCGCACCCTTGCGGTCGATCGCGTCGTTCAGCATCGCCGCGAGTGCATCGCCGCCTGCATCCGAGAGGTCGAGGAAATGCCGCGCGCCCATCAGCTTGCGTCCGGCACTTCGTAGTCCGCAGCACCGGCAGACAGCTTGTCGAAGAACTCGTCGATCTCGGCATCGCCCACCACCAGCGGCGGAAGCACGCGCAGCGTGTTGTCACCCGCAGCCACGGTCAGCAGCTGGTGCTTGTCGCGCAGGTGCTGGAAGAACGGGCGGCTTTCGACCTTCATCTTGACCCCCAGCATCAGGCCTTCGCCGCGGACCAGCTCGAACAGGTCGGGATAGTTGCCGATGAACTGTTCCAGCCGCGCCTTCAGCCGCGCGCCCTTGTCGCACACGCCCTGCAGGAATTCGTCGTTGGCGACCGCTTCCATCACCGCGACGCCCGCCGCCATCGCGAGCGGGTTGCCGCCGTAGGTCGAGCCGTGGGTGCCGAAGGTCATCCCGCGTGCTGCATGTTCGGTCGCAAGGCACGCGCCCAGCGGGAAGCCGCCGCCGATGCCCTTTGCGCTGGCGACGATGTCCGGCTTCACGCCGTAGAGTTCGTGCGCGTAGAACTTGCCCGTGCGCGCGACGCCGCACTGCACTTCGTCCAGCACCAGCATCAGGCCGTGTTCGTCGGCCAGATCGCGCAGGCCCTGCATGAACTCCTGGCTGGCGGGGCGAATCCCGCCCTCGCCTTGGATCGGTTCGACCAGGAAGCCGGCGGTCTGCGAGCCGATCGCGGCCTTCGCAGCGGCCAGATCGTCGAACTCGCAATATTTGAAGCCCTGCAGCAGCGGCAGGAAGCCATGGTGCATCTTGGCCTGGTTGCTCGCACTGATCGTGGCCATCGTGCGCCCGTGGAACGCGCTGGTGAAGGTGATCAGCTCGGTCCGGGCGGGATCGCCATCCTCGTGCTGGTGGAAGGCGCGCGCGGTCTTGATCGCGCATTCGACCGCTTCCGCACCCGAATTGGTGAAAAACACCGTATCGGCGAAACTTGCATCGACCAGCATCTGCGCCAGCCGCTCCTGATGCGGGCTGCCGTAGAGGTTGGAGACGTGCATCAGCGTTTCGGCTTGGCGTTGGATCGCGCCGATCAGCCCTTCGTGGCTGTGGCCAAGCAGGTTGACCGCGATGCCGCTGGCGAAGTCGAGATAGCGCGTGCCGTCCTCGTCGATCAGGTGGCAGTGTTCGCCTTTCACGGGGCGGACGTCGCAACGGGGATAGACGGGCATCAGGGCGGGGATCGACATAACAACTCCAGAAAACTCTAGCGGGTAAACGACAAATGGCGGCCCCGTGAGGGAACCGCCATCTGAAATCCTATCGGCGATCTATTGCCTTGCCCCGCGCGGGTCAAACCCGCCGGGGCCAAGGCATCATTCCTGTACGGGAACGAGGTTGACCGCCGAATGCTTGCCTCGTCGGTCGACCTCGAGATCGAACTCGTAGCGTTCGCCCTCGTTGATCTGCGACAGGCCGGAGCGCTCGACCGCACTGATATGCACGAAGGCATCGGGCTGGCCGTCGTCGCGCACCAGGAAGCCGAAGCCCTTCATCGAATTGAAGAACTTGACCGTGCCGGTCGCCTTCTCGCCGGTCAGCTCGCGGCGCGGAGCACCACCCGCTGCGCCGGGCCCGCCGCCTTCGCGGGGAGCGGCCACGGCACCACCGGTGACGGGGATGACGTCGCCCACGACCTGCAGATCCTGCGCGGAAATCTTCCCGCCACGATCGACCAGGTTGAATTCGAGCTCCTGCCCCTCGGCCAGCCCTTCGAGACCGGCACGTTCGACTGCGCTGATGTGCACGAACACATCCTCACCGCCGCCTTCCTGCGCGATGAAGCCGAAGCCCTTCTGACCGTTGAAGAACTTTACCTGGCCCTTGCCAGTGCCGACGACCTGCGCGGGCATGCGGTTGAAGCCGCCGCCACCGCCTGCGCCGCCACCACCGCCGCCGCCGCCGAAGCCGCCGCGGCCACCGCCGCCACCTGCGCCGCGATCCTGGAATCCGCCACGGTCCTGAAAACCGCCGCGGTCGTTGTATCCGCCGCCGCCGCCACCGCGGCCGCCACGGTCGTCAAATCCGCCACGGTCCTGAAAACCGCCGCCGAAATCGCCACCGGGAAACGGCTCGAAACCATCTTCGCCGATGTTATCCCGCTTGTCGCGCCCGCGCCGACGTCCTTTATCGTAACCCATAACTCGCCAAAAACCCTGCTACTTCAACCCGTCCGCAAAACGAAATCCCGCAAAGGCGCAGACGGCCGCCTTCCGGCATTGCTGAGTGGCGAACGATCGACGTTCCTGCCGCCAGTCCCCCACCAACTGGCCCCACCCTTATCGCAGAATGCGCGCGGGCGCGAACCAATTCGCAATAGGCCACTTGATTCCGCAAGATTATGACAATTTCGAAGGCTTGCGCGGGTTCGGGAGAGCCTGCATGTCTCGCCGACAAAGGAGGGGCCAATGCGCTCGATACACATGGCAGGACGTGCGCCGTGCGCCGCGGTGAAGCGATTCGCCTGCTGGCGCGGCAGGAGCGATTGAACGCAGATGGACGGGCAGCTTCTTCAACTGGGCGGATCGCTGCTGGCGATTCTGGTGCTGGCCGCAATCACCTGGATGCTCAAGCTCGGCCAGCCGCGCACCATCGACACCGACGAGCGGGCCTGCGCGCTCGCCCGCGAGGCCGATACCGCGTTCGAGCCTACCCAAGCCGCGATCGGGCGCGACGGCTCCACAGCGATCCTCGCCGATTCGGCCGGGCGGATCATGGTGCTGCGCCGCCATGGCACCCACTTCGCCGCGCGCGTGCTGGAACCGGGCACTCCCGCGCACAGCGAGGGCGATATCCTTACGATCATGCCTCGCGACCGCCGCTATGGCCCGGTGGTGCTGGATCTGGGCCCCGACGCGCAGGATTGGGCCTTGCGCATCGACGCGCTAGAACGGGTGGACCATGCCTGATTTCTCGCCCGTCGATTACGCCATTCCCGGCTTCGTCCTGCTCGTTCTGGCCGAAATGCTGTGGGCGCGGTTCAAGGCACCGCATTCCTACGAGCCGAAGGATACGCTGGTCAGCCTTGCCTTCGGGCTCGGCAGCACGGTGGCGGGGTTGCTGCTGGGCGGACTGGCGCTGGCGGTGTTCCTCGCCGCCTACGAGGTGCGGTTCTTCACCATCGGCTGGGAATGGTGGGCGTGGCCTTTGTGCTTCGTGCTCGACGATCTCAAATATTACTGGGTTCACCGCTTCGGCCACCGCAGCCGGTGGTTCTGGGCGAGCCATGTGAACCACCATTCCAGCCAGCACTACAACCTCAGCACCGCGCTCAGGCAGACATGGACCGGAGCGTTCACGCTGGGCTTCGTCTTCGCACTGCCGCTGGTGCTGCTGGGCTTTCACCCCGCGATGATCGCGATCTGCGGCGGGTTCAACCTGATCTACCAGTTCTGGATCCATACCGAGGCGATTCGCAGCATGCCACGCTGGTTCGAGGCGGTCATGAACACGCCCAGCCATCACCGCGTCCACCACGCGACCAACCCGCGCTATCTCGACCGCAACTATGCCGGCGTGTTCATCGTGTGGGACAAGCTGTTCGGCACCTTCGAGGCGGAGCGTCCGCAGTCCGAAGAGCCGATTCGCTATGGCATCGTAAAGCAGCTGGGGAGCTTCAACCTGCTGTGGGGAGTGTTTCACGAATGGATCGGGATGCTGGGCGACATCTGGCGCGCGCCCTGGAAGCACAAGCTTTCCTACCTGCTGCGCGAGCCGGGCTGGAGCCATGACGGCAGCCGCGAGACATCGGACATGATTCGCGCTCGCTGGCAGGAACAACAGCAGCGCGCAGACCAGGTGCCGGTCGAGAACGCGCAGGACGAGCCGCAAAAGCCGATTGCAGGGCCACGCCGCGCCGCCTAACCTTTCCGTAAACGGAGAGAATACTCCGTACACGAGAGAGGACGGGCGCATGAACCAATACGACTATATCGTCATCGGCGGCGGCAGTGCGGGCAGCGCGGTCACCGGACGGCTGGCGGTGGATGGCCAGCGCAGCGTATGCCTGATCGAAGCCGGCGGGCGGAACAATGATTTCCGCGTCAAGACGCCCGGCATGATGCCTTTCCTGAGCGGCAGCCAGAACTACCGGTACGAAACTGTCCCGCAAAAGGGGCTGGGCGGACGCATCGGTTTTCAGCCGCGCGGGCGCGGGCTGGGCGGCTCCAGCGCGATCAACGCGATGATCTATATTCGCGGCAATGCCTGGGATTACGACAATTGGGCGGCAATGGGCTGCGAGGGTTGGTCCTACGAAGACGTGCTGCCCTGGTTCAGGAAGGCCGAGGCGAACGAGCGCGGCGCGGACGAATATCACGGCGCAGGCGGCCCGCTGTTCGTATCGGACCAGCGCTGGCCGAACGAGAGCACGCGCGCCTTCGTGGCAAGCGCCGCCTCGCTCCAGCTGCCCGAGCGCGACGATTTCAACGGTGCACAGCAGACCGGTTTCGGCATTTATCAGGTGACCCAGCGCAAGGGTGAGCGGTGGTCCGCCAGCCGCGCCTATGTCGAGCCGATTCGCAACCAGCCCAACCTCGACATCCGCACGAAGACGCTGGTCGAGAAGCTGGTGATCGAGAATGGCCGGGTGACCGGCGTCATGGTTCGCAAGGGCAAGCACCGCGAATATCTCAACGCGCGGCGCGGGGTGATCCTGTCGGCGGGCGCGTTCAACTCGCCGCAGATCCTGATGGTGTCGGGGATCGGCCCCGGCCGCCACCTGAACGCGATGGGGATAGACGTCGCGCTCGACCGCCCGGCGGTGGGCAGCAACCTGCAGGACCATATCGACTACGTGTCGAGCTGGCAGAGCGAGAGCCACGTGCCGATCGGCAACAGTCGCGAAGGCACGCTGCGGATGCTGGGCGCGATCCTTGAACACCGCCGAACACGCACCGGGGTGATGACAACCCCTTATGCCGAGGCGGGCGGGTTCTGGAAGGTGATGCCCGATGCCCCCGCGCCCGACGTGCAGTGGCACTTCGTGCCCGCCATGCTGGAAGATCATGGGCGCGAGAAGGTCAGCGGCCACGGCGTCTCCCTCCACGCCTGCGTGCTGCGCCCGGAAAGTCGCGGCACGGTGCGGCTCGCCAGCGCCGATGCGGCAGACGCGCCCGCGATCGACCCCAATTTCCTCGACGACGAGCGCGACATGGCCACCTTGCGCGAAGGCGTGCGCCTGTCGCACCGGATCGCCGAGACCGCGCCGCTGGCCGATTACGGCCTGACCGATCGCCATCCGGTCGACCTCGCCGACGATGCGGCGCTCGACGCGATGATCCGTGCCCGCGCCGACACGGTCTATCACCCCGTCGGCACCTGCCGGATGGGTTCGGACGAGGAAGCGGTGGTCGACCCGACGCTGAAGGCGCGCGGGGTCGAAGGCCTGTGGGTCGCCGATGCCTCGGTGATGCCCAAGCTCGTCTCGGGCAACACCAACGCCCCCTCGATCATGATCGGAGAGCGGTGTGCGGACTTCGTGATCCAAGCGGAGAAAGCGGCCTAGCGCCGCCTTCCCGCCAATGCGCAGGGGGCTGAGCTAAAGCCGCGTCAGAGCCCCTGCGCCTCGCCCGTGGCCTGCGGCGTGAGCCGGGGCAGGCCCAGGTCGGCGAAGAAATCTCCGCCGGTCTCAAGCGTGGGCGGGCTCGGGTCGATCGGGCGGCAGGTGCCCGGCTCGATCGAGGTCTCCAGACACACGAAGCGGTTGTAATCGAACCGCGCGCGCGCCCAGGCACGGGCTCCGTCGATCGTGTTATATTCGCCGTAGACCGCGTAATCGGGGCTGTTCTTCTTGTCGCTCTCGCGCTCGACATTGCGCAGCGTACCGGGGCGGTAAGCATCCCCTTCCGCCACGAAATAGCTGTTGAGCCGCAGCAGCGCGTCGAGCCGCGATTCGCCCGCACCTTCACCAAAGGCGATCCCGCCGAACCGCTCGTAAGCGGCGATCAGCGCGCGCGTGCGCTCCTGCTCGAAGAAGTCGACCGCGTTGACGCCCACGGCCTCGAACGCGAGGTCGATCTGCTCGGGCGCATTGGCCACGCTGCGCACGGTGCCGGTGAATGCCTCGCGATCGCAGCGGCCGTTCCAGACCGATCCGTCGGCGGTGTCGAACAGGCGACAATTGGCGCCGTTGCGGCGACCGATCAGGGTCGACGGGCGCATGCCGCCGGTGCCGCGATACTCGCCCTTGACGATCTCGCCATCGAACTCGAGCTCGGCCTGGAAGCTGCCGCCGATCAGTTCGGGGCAGCCCCCTTCGCGCTTGGGGCACTTGGTATCGGTGCGCCGGGGCGTGCCGGGCACGGTGGCGACCACCTCGCCGCTGTGATTGCCGAAGTACTGGACCTTGCCGTGGAAATCGGCGGGCAGCGGATCGACCGCCGCGCTGTCGGCCATCTGGGCCATTGCGGGGGCCGCGCCAAGCGCGACGAGAGATCCGACGAAAAGCGAAGTTGCGAGTACCAGCCAACGCATGTGCGGTTCACTCCCGATCATTGCTGTCGGCGTTAACCATAACATGTCCCGCTTTGCGGCAGAAGCGCTGGTTCGCCCGGCAGCCGATTCGCCCCGCCGGGTGATGCGGATCAGTCGATCGGCGTACCCGCGATGTAGCGATTGGTGGCGCGGGTCGGCAGGCCGTCGATACTACTGGTGCGCTCTGCCATCCTGGCCTCCCACTGGGCCGGGTCGGACTGCGCGTGCGCCTTCTTCAGCGTCGGCCGCTCCGCCTCGTAGGCCATGAAGGGCACGCCCCAGCCGCACGAAGTCTGCACGCTTTCGATGTCGATCACGAAGATCTGCCGCGTACCGGGCAGCAGCGTGAAATGCTCGGCCAGTTGCTCCCATTCGCGATCCTGCGGCAGCACGGGACGGCCCCGGCCATAGATCCGCAGGATCAGCGCGGGCTGCTCGAAATTGCAGAACATCACCGTGATGCGCCCATCCGCCGCAAGGTGCGCGTGGGTCTCGTTGCCCGAGCCGCCAAGGTCGAGAAAAGCGACCCGGTCGGGCGCGAGCACGCGAAACGCGTCGTAGCCCTTGGGGCTCAGGTTGATCCGCGCATCGGGCGCGGCGGTGGCGACGAAGAAGACCGGCTGCTTCGCGATCATCGCGATGTGCCTGTCGGTCAGCGTGTCGAAGAAGTCGGCCATGGGGCGAATCTTATACACGCGCCGGATGAGCGGCAAGCGCGCCGCGATTCGGGCTCACACGAAGACACGAAGAGGGCGTTCCAGGCCGAAGGCCTCCTCGGAACCCGACAAGATCGTCAGTCGGAGAGCGGCTTCGCCGCGGGTGCCAGCATCTTCGTGTCTTGATGTGATTAATCTACCGCTCCTTGGTCGCTGAGAACTTGAGGTCGGGGTTCTTTTCCTGCTGGTAGTTCACGTCCCACGGGCTCTTGGCGAGGAACACCATGTCGCCATCGCGGTCCTTGGCGAGATTGGCGCGGTTGAACTTCTCGAACTCCTCGAGCGCCTTGTCGTCGCCCTTCACCCAACGCGCAGTGGCAAAGGGTGCAGGCTCCAGCCCGGCATCGACCTTGTACTCGGCCTGGAGGCGCGAAATCAGCACCTCGAGCTGCAGCTGGCCGACCACGCCGACAATATGGTTCGCGCCCAGCTCGGGGTAGAACACCTGGATCACGCCCTCTTCGGACAGATCGTCGAGCGCTTTCCTCAGCTGCTTGGTCTTGGTCGGGTCCTTCAGCTGCACGCGGCGCAGGATTTCGGGCGCGAAGTTGGGCAGGCCGGTGAAGCGGACCTCGTTCTTCTCGCTCAGCGTGTCGCCCACCCGCAGCGTGCCATGGTTGGGAATGCCGATAATGTCGCCGGGGTAGGCATTGTCCGCGATCTCGCGGTCCTGCGCGAAGAACAGGATCGGCGAATGGACCGCGATCGGCTTGCCGAGGCCACTGGGCGTCAGCTTCATGCCGCGTTTGAAGGTCCCCGAAACCTGCCGCATGAAGGCGATCCGGTCGCGGTGGTTGGGGTCCATATTGGCCTGCACCTTGAAGATGAAGCCGGTCACTTCGTCGCGGCTTGGCGCGATCTCGCCCTCGTCGGTCGGCTGTGGGCGCGGTGCGGGCGCGTATTTCGCAATCGCGTCGATGATCGCGGTGACGCCGAATTCCTTGAGCGCGGAGCCAAAATAGACCGGCGTCAGGTCGCCGTTGCGATAAGCCTCGAAATCGAACGCGGGGTAGCCTTCGCGTGCCAGCAGCCCCTCCTCGGCAACCCGAGCGACGCCGTCGGCGCTGAGGTATTCGCCGAGCTTGGCATCCTCCGGCCCGTCGACCTTCACGGTCTTGCCCTTGAATTCCTTGCTGTCGCCTTCGGGCAGATACAGCTCGTCCTCCTCGAAGTCGTAAACGCCTTCGAACAGCCCACCCATGCCGACCGGCCAGCTCATCGGCGCGGTGTCGAGCGCGAGCTTTTCGGCGATCTCGTCGAGCAGTTCGAACGGTTCGCGCCCCTCGCGGTCGATCTTGTTGATGAAGGTGATGATGGGCACGCTGCGCAGGCGGCAGACCTCGAACAGCTTCAGCGTCTGCGCCTCGATACCGGCTGCTGCGTCGAGCACCATGATCGCCGAATCGACCGCGGTCAGCGTGCGGTAGGTATCCTCCGAGAAATCCTCGTGCCCCGGCGTGTCGAGCAGGTTGAAGGTGATGCCGCCCCGCTCGAAGGTCATCACGCTCGACGTGACCGAGATACCGCGCTGCTGCTCGATACTCATCCAGTCGGAGCGCGCGCGCCGCGCCGCGCCGCGCGCCTTGACCTCGCCCGCAAGGTGGATCGCACCGCCGCGAAGCAGCAGCTTCTCGGTCAGCGTGGTCTTCCCCGCGTCGGGGTGCGAGATGATCGCGAAGGTACGGCGTTCGGAGGTCATGGGAAACTCTCGTCATTCCCGCGAAGGCGGGAATCTAAGGCCGTTTCGCGGAGGGTCAAAGGAAAGCGGGACCCCGGATCAAGTCCGGGGTGACGGCAAGATGGTCAGTTCTCGTCCCGCGCGATTCGAAAACCTGCGAAGTCCTGTGTCACCGGCATGATCTCCAGCCGGTTGACGTTGAGGTGCGCGGGCAGTTCGGCGACCCAGCGGATCGTCTCGGCAATATCCTCGCCCGTCATCGGGTGCGCGCCCGAATAGAACGCGTCCGACTTGTCCTGGCTGCCGGTGCGCACGGTGGTGAATTCGGTTTCGACCATGCCCGGCTCGATGCTGGTCACGCGCACGCCGGTACCGTGCAGGTCCGCGCGAATCGCCAGCGTGAAGTGGTTCACGAAGGCCTTGGACCCGGCATAGACATTGCCGCCCGGATAGACGTAGCTGCCCGCGACCGAGCCGATGTTCACCAGCGCGCCCTTGCGCTCGATCAGGCCGGGCAGAATTTTCCGCGTCAGCCGGACCATCGCGGTCACATTGGTGTCGATCATGGTCTGCCAGTCGTCGAGATCGGCGTCCTGCGCGGGGTTGAGGCCCTTGGCGAGGCCTGCATTGTTCACCAGCAGGTCGATCCCGCGCCAGTCCTCGGGCAGGCCGTCGATCGCCGCATCGCGCGCCGCGTCATCGGTGATGTCGAACGCGCGGCCGAGAAAGCGATCCGCGCCCAGCTCCTGCGCCAGCGCATCGAGCCGCTCCTGCCGCCGCCCGGTGCCGATAACGCGCCAACCGTTCTCGACCAGCAGCCGCGTGGTCGCCTGGCCGATCCCTGCGGTCGCTCCGGTAATCAGTGCGGTTTTCATCGTTCAGACCTCTTCATCTCGGGGTTCAGCGAGGTGCCAGCGCGCACCGTCGAAGCGATCCTGCAATCCACCGAACTCCAGGCGCGTTCCGTCGGGGCAGCCCAGCTCTGGCAGGTGCTCGCGCAGCAGTTGGCGGGCACCAGCGACATCGCTGGTATCGACATCGACCCCGGCGAAAAGGATCGTGCCTTCCTCGTCCTCACTCACCATCGTGCCGCCGCCGCTGACAAGGCCGAGGCCCGCCAGACGCAGCTCGGCATCCAGTGGCGCACCAAAGCGCTGCTCGCGCGCCTCCGGATCGATTGGCCCGGGCAGGATCACAAAGACGAGATCAAGCCCGGGTGGCTCGTGACCGCGTTCGAGGAAGGGATTCTCCCCACTCACCCACGCAACTCCGCTCCGGTCTTCTCCGCCGCCTTCACCACCGCGTCGGAAATCGCCTTCAGCTCCTCGTCGGTGAAGCTCTTCTCGCCCGGCTGGAGCGTGACTTCGAGCGCGAGCGAGGTCTTGCCCTCGGGCACGCCCTGCCCGTCGAACCGGTCGAAGATGCGCGCATCGACGATCCGCTGCTTGTCCGCCCCGCGCACCGCCTTGACCAGATCGCCCGCGGGCAGGTTGCTGTCGACCAGGAAGGCGAAGTCGCGCGTCACCGGCTGGAGCGCGGGCGGGCTGTAAGGCGCGCGCGCGAACTCAGCGTTCTTCTTCGCCGGAATCGCGTCGAGGAAGATTTCCGCCGCAACCACCGGCCCGTCGATGTCGAAGGCCTTGAGCGTGGCGGGATGCAACGCGCCGAACCGGGCGAGCACCTTCTTGGGGCCGAGCCGCAGCGTGGCCGACTGGCCGGGGTGGAACTGCGCACCCGCGTCCCCCATGACCATCAGATTGTCGACCGGCGCGCCAGCGGCTTCGAGCAGCGCGAGCGTTTCGGCCTTGGCGTCGTAGGCGTCGAAGCCTTGCGCCTTGCCATTGGCCCAGCCGCGCGGCGTCTTCTCACCCGCAAGCACGAGGCCAAGCGTCGCGCGCTCGTCGCTATGGCCGCCTTCCCCACGGAAATAGCGCCGCCCGATCTCGAACAGCCGCGCACCCGCCGCGCCGCGATCCGCCGCGCGCTTGGCGGCGGTGAGCAGGCCCGGCAGCAGCGAGGGGCGCATGGCCTTCAGGTCTTCGCTGATCGGATTGTCGAGGACCCAAAGGGCCCCGTCATCCATGAAGTGTTCGGCGTCGGGGACGGGGAGGAAGCTCCACGTCACCGCCTCGTGCAAGCCGCGCGCAGCCGCCGCGCGGCGCAGCTTGCGCTGCACCAGCTGCTCGGGCGTGGCGGTGGGCTTCGCGACACCGGGCGCGCGGGTCAGCGGGACGCTGGCGACCTTGTCCAGCCCTTCGATCCGGACGACTTCCTCGACCAGATCGGCAGGCCCTTCGATATCGTGGCGACGTGGCGGGCAGGTGACCTGCCAGTCCGAACCGACCGTGAAATCGAGCGCGGTCAGGATCGCGCGCTGGCGGTCCTCCGCCACTTCGATCCCGCCCAGCTTCGCGGTGCGCGCCGGGTCGAACTGGACGACCTTGGGCTCGACCGGCGGCTGGCCTGCACGCAACACTTCGGTCGGAGTGCCGCCGCAGGTCTTCACGATCAGCGAGGTCAGGATCGCGAGCCCTTCGTCGAGAAACTCGGGATCGACCCCGCGCTCGAACCGGGTGCGCGCATCGCTGGTCAGGCCCAGCTTGCGGCCGGTCACGCCGATCCGCGCCGGGTCGAAATACGCGATTTCGAGCAGCACGTCGGTGGTCGCCTCGGTGGCACCCGAATGCTCGCCGCCCATGATCCCGGCGACATCGTGCACGCCGGCATCGTCGGCGATCACGGTCATCGTGTCGTCGAGCGTGTAGGTCTTCTCGTTCAGCGCCTCGATCCGCTCGCCATCCTTCGCGCGGCGGGCGACCACCGGGCCGGTGAGCTTGGCGAGATCATAGACATGCGCGGGGCGCCCGAAGGCGAGCATCAGGTAGTTGGTGCAATCGACCAGCGCGCTGATAGGCCGCTGGCCCGCCGCCTTCAGCCGCCGCTGCATCCAATCAGGCGACGCACCATTGCTCACGCCGCGAATCACCCGGCCGTAGAAGGCGGGGCAGCCTTCGGCATCGTCGATACGGATTTCGACCGGGCAGGCGCCTTCGCCCGCGACCTCCTCCGCTTCAACCGGCTTGAACGTGCCAAGCCCCGCCGCGGCCAGATCGCGCGCGATGCCCATCACGCCCATGCCATCGGGCCGGTTGGGGGTGATCGCCACGTCGATGATCGGCGAAGCGGCGTGATACTCGGCGAAGCTCGCACCCGTGGGTGCATCGGCGGGCAGCTCGATAATCCCGTCGTGCTCCTCGCCCAGCTCCAGCTCGCGCACCGAGCACATCATGCCGTTCGATTCGACACCGCGAATCTTGGACTTCTTCAGCTCCATGCCGTTGGCAGGCACGACCGCTCCGGCCAAGCCGAGTACGCCCTTCATTCCCGCACGCGCATTCGGCGCGCCGCACACCACCTGCAAAGGCTCGCCCTCACCGGTAGAGACGGAGAGCACCTGTAGCTTGTCCGCATCGGGGTGCGGGCTTGCGGTGAGCACTTCGGCGACGGTGAACCCGGCGAGCTTTTCCGCCGGATCCTCGATCCCCTCCACCTCGTGGCCGATTGCATTGAGCTTGTCGGCGATCTCCTGCACCGAAGCATCGGTGTCGAGGAAGTATTTCAGCCATTCGATCGAGAACTTCATGCGCGTGCTCCCACACCGCCCGAAAGCGTCGGTTGGTCGAAGGGCGAGAAGCCGTAGTGCGACAGCCAGCGGGCGTCGCCATCGAAGAAGGCACGCAAGTCGTTCATTCCATATTTGAGCATGGCAAGGCGGTCGATCCCGCAGCCGAAGGCGAAGCCCTGATATTCGTTCGGGTCGAGCCCGGCAGCCTCGATCACCCGCGGGTTGACCATGCCGCTGCCGAGCAGTTCCATCCACGCATGGCCCTCGGCATCGCCGTGGCCGCCGACCACGCGCCGGCCACCTTCATTGGAATAGCCGACATCGACCTCCACCGAAGGCTCGGTGAAGGGGAAGTAGGACGGGCGCAGGCGCAGCACGATGTCGTCACGCTCGAAGAAGGCCTTGAGGAAGGTCTCGAGCGTCCACTTGAGATGGCCCAGGTGGATGTCGCGATCGATCGCGAGCCCTTCGATCTGGTGGAACATCGGCGTGTGGGTCGCATCACTGTCGCTGCGGTAGGTGCGGCCCGGCGCGATGATCCGCACCGGCGCGCCCTCATTCACCATCGTGCGGATCTGCACCGGCGAGGTGTGCGTGCGCAGCAGCATGCGCATTTTCTGCCCTGCCGCTTCGCTACTCGAGGGCACGATGCCGTCCGCATCGACAAAGTCGGGGAAATAGAACGTATCCATTTCCGCGCGCGCAGGATGCGTTTCGGCCATGTTGAGTGCGGTGAAATTGTGCCACTCGTCCTCGATCTCGGGCCCGGTGGCGACCGCGAAGCCGAGATCGGCGAAAATTTCCGCCAGCTCGTCCATCACCTGGCTGACCGGGTGGATCGAGCCTTGCGGCGCCTGCGGTGCGGGCAATGTCAGGTCGACCACCTCGGTCGCCAGCTTCGCTTCGAGCGCGGCGGCTTCGAGGACCGCCTTGCGATCCTCGATCGCGTCGGCGACGCGCGCGCGCATTCCCTGCAGGCGCGGCCCTTCGATCTGGCGCTCTTCCGGGCTCATCTTGCCCAGCGTCTTCATCAGCGCGTTGAGCCAGCCTTGCTTGCCCAGCGCCTCCACCCGGATCGCCTCGACCATGTCGAGATCATCGGCGGCGTGCAGCCGCTCCAGCGTCTGCGTGACTTGTGCTTCGTGTTCGGTGCTATTTGCCATCATCGTCATTCCTGCGAAGGCAGGAACCCATCTCCATCATTCGCGCCCCGCGCGAGGGAATAGGCGGCAGCATGGCGAAGCCAAGATCGACCGCCAGATCGCGCCAGTCGGCATTTTGCGCGCGAACGAGGTTGATCTTCCATTCGCGCTTCCACTTCTTGATCCTCTTTTCGCGCAGGATCGCCGCATCCATCGTGACGTGCTGTTCGAACCACATGAGGCGGTTGACCCCGTAGTCTTTCGTGAACCCATCGATCAACCCGTCGCGATGCTCGGCCATGCGTTTCACCAAACCCGACGTCCCGCCAACATAGAGCGTGCCGTTTCGGCGCGAAGCGAGAAGATAGACCGTCGGCTGGAAATCCCGCGTCATTCGGACCCCTTGGAGCTGGGTCCCTAGCTTCGCAGGGATGACGAGGGCGGACAAGAAAAAGGGCGCCGAGGCAATGCCTGGCGCCCTTGTTTCCATCAAGCAGATCGGCTGCGATTACGCCGGAAGCGCATCTTTCGCCTGCTTGATGATCGCCTTGAAGGCCGCTTCTTCGTTCATGGCGAGGTCGGCCATCACCTTGCGGTCGAGCTCGATCCCGGCCAGCTTGGTGCCGTGCATGAACTGCGAATAGGTCAGGCCTTCGGCGCGGACAGCTGCGTTGATGCGCTGGATCCACAGGGCGCGGAAGCTGCGCTTCTTAACCTTGCGGTCGCGATAGGCATACTGGCCGGCCTTTTCGACCGCCTGGCGCGCAACGCGAATCGTGTTCTTGCGGCGACCGCGATAGCCCTTGGCCTGGTCTAGGAGCCGCTTGTGCTTCTGGCGCGTGGTGACGCCGCGTTTGATGCGAGGCATGGTATTATCCTTTCAGAATTTGTTGTGATGCGAGGGGATTGCCCCTCAAGCACTCACTTCAGGCCGTAGGGGGCCCACTTTTTCACGTGGTCGACATCTGCGCTGGAAAGCACGTCGGTCCCGCGATTCTGACGGATATACTTCGCGTTGTGGCTCATCAGGCGGTGGCGCTTGCCCGCGACACCATGCTTGACCTTGCCGGTCGCGGTGAACTTGAAGCGCTTCTTCACACCGCTTTTGGTCTTCATCTTGGGCATTTTCATCTCCTTGGCAGAGACACGTCCGAACCAGCCCTGGCAGCCCTTTCGGCCAGGCCGGTGGTGAAATACGTGTCGGTGAAGGCGGGCGATCTAGCGATTCTGCCCCAAAATGCAAGTCTCAAAAGCAAGTCAGAAGTGCGCGAGGTAGCCGCCGTCGACCGCGAGTACCTGTCCGGTGATGTAACCCGCATCGAGCGAGGCGAAGAAGGCGACCGCGCCGGCGATTTCCTCCGGGCGGCCCCAGCGGCCCAGAGATGTCCGCCGCTTCAGATGCGCGGCGATCTCTTCGTCGGCGACCATCTGCGCATTGGTCTCGGTCGCGAAATAACCCGGCGCGACCGCGTTGACGGTGATGCCGTGCGGGCCGAGCTCTGCCGCCAAAGCGCGGGTCAGGGCGTCGAGCCCGCCCTTGCTCGCGGTGTAGGCCACGTCCCCGCGCGCGATCTGGCCCGCGATCGAGCTGACATTGACGATCCGGCCCCAGCGGCGCTCGACCATCCCCGGCGCCACCCGGCGCGCGAGGTCGAAAGGTGCGGTCAGGTTGGTTGCGAGCATGGCGGAGAACGCCTCACGCGGGAGGTCCGCCAGCGCGCGCCTGTCGCGCATCCCGGCATTGTTGACCAGGATGTCGATCGCGCCCGCCTCGCTCACCGCCGTCTCGCACTGCGCAGGGTCGTCGAGGTCGAATGCCAGCGGCTGGGTGCCGCCGCCGACCGCGGCAAGCGCGGCCTCGTCGCGGCCGGAGACCAGCACCCGCGCGCCGTTCTGCGCCAGCCGCAAGGCGATCGCCTTGCCCAGTCCGCGCGCCGCGCCGGTCACCAGCGCCGTGCGCCCGCTCAGATCGAGATGTCCCCCCGTCGTCATGGCTAGTGCTCGTAGATCATCTTGCGCGTCATGCCACCATCGACGTTGATCGCCTGGCCCGTGACGAATTGCGCGCCGATCAGCCAGTCGACCGTCTGCGCGATGTCCTCCGGGTTGCCCACGCGGCCCGCGGGGTGCTGCGCCTTGTCCTGCTCGCGATGTTCGACCTGTTCGCGATTGGCCTGCTTCTGCCAGTTACGCGTCTCGATCCAGCCGGGGCGGATTGCGTTGACGCGAATCTTCGGGCCGAGCGAAACCGCCATTGCGTGCGTCAGTGCGTCGAGCCCGCCCTTGGCTGCGGCATAGCCGAAGCACTCGGGCTCGCTCATCACCGCGCGGGTGGAGGAGATGTTGACGATCGTCCCGCCATCGCCGCGCCGCAGGAAGGGCAGGAGCGAGCGGCTGCACAGGAAGGCGGCGGTCAGGCTGGCGTCGATCCAGCTCTGGAAATCGGCCAGCGACAAGTCTTCGAGCGGCCCGGCATAGGGATTGGCGATGCCCGCATTATTGACCAGACAGTCAAGTGGTGCCCCGTCGAGCCATTCGGACAGGCGATCCGCCGTGTCGATCACATGCGCCTCCTTGCCCGCATCGCCTTCGACCAGCAGCAGATCGCGGTCGAGCCCCTCGCGAAGCTCGGCCAGTGCCTCCTCGTCCGGATCAAGCCCGGCGACGCGCCAGCCCTTGTTTGCGTAGTGGATGGCCAGCGCACGGCCGATGCCGTTGCCGATGCCGGTGATGAAGATCGTTTTCTGGGTCATGGCCCGCCAACGCGCAAGGTGGCCATAAAGTGCCGTCTAATCGGAGACTTACTCGCGGCCGAGAATGGCGCCGCGCCCGGTCTCGCGCAGCCATGCGCCGAAATGGCCGCCAGGGATCGGCTCGGCATCCCCGGGCAGTGCGCGCACGTAGCAATAGGCGAAGCCGCTGGTCGCGGCCCCGTCGGCGAGCGTCACCGACATCTCGCGCCGGGCATATTCCGCATCCGGCCCGTCATGCGCATCCTCGAAGTCGTCCATTGCGGGCCAGTCGACGCCGCTGGCATCGTGGAGCATGCCGTGAACCTCACCCGTCTGGCCGGGCAGCAGGATCGGGTACCACCCACCATCGGGGCCGCGCAGGCCGTAAAGAGTTCCGCGCACGCTCGCCCGTCGTCCTTCGTCCAGCGGGGCGATCAGTTCCGCCGCACGGCCCTGCGCCAGTTCGCGATTGAGGACGCCGTACGCGAACAGCCGCATCAGTGCGTGTGCTCTCCGGACTCGTGCGAATGCCCCGCGAGAGCCTCCAGCACATCCTCCAGCCGCGCGGGGTCGCCCAGCGCGATCACCGATCCGTCGCTTTGCGAGTCCAGCGGATTGCCCTGCCAGTCGCTCATCGTGCCGCCCGCGCCTTCGACAATCGGCACCAGCGCGGCGTAATCGTAGAGTTTCAGGCCCGATTCGCACACGATGTCGATCTGCCCGCCCGCGAGCAGGCCGTAATTATAGCAGTCGCCGCCATAGACGATCATGCCCTGCCGCTTGTTGCTGCCAACCGCATGGGCCAGCCGCATGTAGCCATCCGCGCTCTGCGAATCGAAATAGTGCGGGCTGCTGGTGGCGAGGATCGCCGCGTCGAGGCTCTTGCACGACCTCGTGCGCACCTCGCGCCCGTTGAGCGTGGTCGGCATGCCGATTCGCCCGACCCAGCGCTCGCCCGTGATCGGCTGGTCGATCAGCCCCAGCACCGGCCAGCCATCCTGCATCAGCGCGATCAGAGTTCCGAAGATCGGCCGCCCGGCGATGAAGCTGATCGTGCCGTCGATCGGGTCGAGCACCCATTGGCGGCCAGAGCGGCCCTCATGCTCGGGATATTCCTCGCCCACGATCCCGTCCTGCGCATATTCGGACATCAGGATCGCACGCATCGCGTCCTCCGCCTCGCGATCGGCGATGGTCACGGGCGAGGCGTCGCCTTTGAACTCGGGCGAGACTTCACGGAAATGCGGGCGAATCGCCTCGCGCGCAGCATCGGCCAGCCGGTGGGCGACCGCCAGTTCGTCGTCGAGTTTCATCGCGCGGCTCTCCTCTGTGGCGCCCGCCCTAGTCGAACAGGCTGGAAACCGAGCTTTCGTCCGCGATCCGGCGCACCGCTTCGCCGATCAGCGGGGCGATGGTGAGGTAGCGGATGCGCTTGGCGTCCTTGGCGGCTTCGGCGGCGGGGATCGTGTCGGTCACCACCAGCTCGGTCAGTTGCGAGGCATCGACCCGCGCCACCGCCGCGCCCGAAAGCACGCCGTGGGTGATATAGGCCGCGACCGAGGATGCCCCCTGTTCGAGCAGCGCGTCGGCGGCGTTGCACAAGGTGCCGCCCGAATCGACGATATCGTCGATCAGCACGCAGTGGCGCCCCTGGACGTCGCCGATGATGTTCATCACTTCCGATTCCCCGGGACGGTCGCGGCGCTTGTCGACGATCGCCAGCGGCGCATTGTCGAGCCGTTTGGCCAGCGCGCGCGCGCGGACCACGCCGCCGACATCGGGGCTGACCACCATCAGGTCGCGGTCGCCGTAGCGCGCCTGAATGTCGGCAGCCATCACCGGCGCGGCGAAAAGGTTGTCGGTCGGGATGTCGAAGAAGCCCTGGATCTGGCCTGCGTGCAGATCCACCGCCAGCACGCGGTCGGCCCCCGCCTGGGTGATCAGATTGGCGACCAGCTTGGCACTGATCGGCGTGCGCGGGCCGGGCTTACGATCCTGCCGGGCATAACCGAAATAAGGCACCACCGCCGTGATCCGGCGGGCCGAGGCGCGCTTCAATGCATCGATGCAGATCAGCAGTTCCATCAGATTGTCGTTCGCCGGGAAGCTGGTCGACTGGAGCACGAACACGTCTTCGCCACGCACGTTCTCGTGAATTTCGACGAACACCTCCTCGTCGGCGAAGCGGCGCACGCTGGCGTCGGTCAGCGGAATTTCGAGGTAGCCTGCGATCGCGCGGGCGAGGGGCAGATTCGAATTGCCGGCCATCAGTTTCATAAGGGAGGCGGTCCTTGTTGGAGGCGGGGCGGGGTCGGCTGCGCGGCTAAACCGCCGGTCACACGAATGCAATGTGTGGTTCGCGTGTGCGCCCCGGCTCGCGCGCTCGAAACGCTTTCCTACTGGGGTCCGTTCGTGGCTTAGACTGTGCGATGGCGAAGCCCCTTGCCCACCGTTTGCGCCGCCGCCCCGGCTGGTTCCGCCCCGTGCCGCTGCGCCCGCGGCGCGACGGGTGGAGCGTGGCGCGCCAGTGCGCCTTTCTCGTGCAGCTCTACCTCACCGGATCGGTCGCCGTGGCGGCGCGCCATGTCGGGATGAGCCGCGCGAGCGCCTATCGCCTGCGGGCACGGGCTGGCGCGCACTCGTTTGCCAATGCGTGCGACCGCGTGCTGACGCCGCCCGGGTCGGGGAGTGTGATGGGCGCGCGCGAGGATTTCCGGAAGGTGACGGATCCGGAGCTGCTGGCGCGGGTGAAACGCGGGCTGGTCAGGCCGATGGTCTATCGCGGGGCAATGGTCGGCATCGCCCGCAAACCCGACATTCCCGCGCTTCTGAGGCTGACACGCCGAGTCGGTTCATCGGATCGCGACCGCCTGTCTGCACGCTCGCGCAAAGGCGGAGCAAGTTTGCCATCCGGCCCCAGTGAGTGTGTCACGCCAACCCGATCCTCACCGCTTTGCGAAGCCAAATGGGGAGGGGGACCGCGACACCGCAGGTGTCGGGGTGGAGGGGCAATGGTGCCAGCGCCCCTCCGTCAGCCGCCTGACGGCGTCTGCGACCTCCCCATTTGCAGCTTCGCCGAAAACGGGGAGGATCAACAGGTACTCGACGTAGCGAAGGCCGTTGCGCTTACGGAAACGCCAGCGTCTCCCCGCCGCTTACCGGATGCGGTGCTCGCCCCGGATCCAGCGCGAGTCCCTTTTGGGGGTGCGAAGGCCGTTGCGCGAAGAGAAACGCCAGCGTCCCCCGCAGATTACCGGATGCGGTGTTCGCCCCGGATCCAGCGCGAGTCCCTTTTGGGGGTGCGAAGGCCGTTGCGCGCAGGGAAACGCCAGCGTCTCCCCGCAGATTACCGGATGCGGTGTTCGCCCCGGATCCAGCGCACCGTGCCGCTCGACGCGCGCATCACCACGCTCTCGGTGGTCATGCGTCCGCCCTTGCGGCGCTTTACGCCTTCGAGCAGCGATCCCGAGGTCACGCCGGTCGCGGCGAAGATGCAGTCACCCTTGGCGAGATCTTCCAGCTTGTAGATGCGGTCCAGATCCTCGATCCCCCACTTGGCGGCGCGGGCCTTCTCGTCGTCGTTGCGGAACACAAGGCGGCCGTTGAACTGACCGCCAACGCAGCGCAGCGCCGCTGCGGCCAGCACGCCCTCGGGCGCGCCGCCCTGGCCCATGTACATGTCGATCGTGGTGTCCTCGTCGGTCACCGCGATTACGCCGGCGACGTCGCCGTCGCCGATCAGCACCACGCCGCAGCCGAGCGCGCGCAGCTCCGCGATCAGCTCCGCATGGCGCGGGCGGTCGAGCACGCACACGATGATATCCTCGGGCTTCACGCCCTTGGCTTCGGCGACCGCGCGCACGTTCTCGGTCGGCGACTTGGCAAGGTCGATCACGCCTTCGGGATAGCCGGGGCCGACCGCGATCTTGTCCATGTAGGTGTCGGGCGCGTTGAGCAGGTTGCCCTCTTCCGCCGCCGCCAGCACCGCGAGCGCGTTGGGCCCGGCCTTGGCGGTGATGGTGGTGCCTTCCAGGGGGTCGAGCGCGATGTCGATCTTGGGCCCGGTGCCGGGCGCGCCGCCGACCTTCTCGCCGATATAGAGCATCGGCGCCTCGTCCCGCTCGCCCTCGCCGATCACCACGGTGCCGTCGATTTCCAGCTTGTCGAACGCCTTGCGCATCGCTTCGACAGCGGCGGCATCGGCGGCCTTCTCGTCCCCGCGACCGACCAGCTTGGATGCGGCGATGGCCGCCTTCTCGGTTACGCGTACCAGTTCGAGCACCAGCACGCGATCCAGTTCATTGGCGAGTTCGTTGGACGTGCCTGAGGTGTTCATTGGTAATTCAGCCCTTCTGGTCTCGTTTGCCCTGGTTGAAGCGCCTAGTCGGGGAGCGGGCCTGTGTCGATACGAAGCGCTTTTGTCGTCACGATTTGCAGCAGCGCAGCGCTGGCAGGCTCACCCGCCGCCGCGCAGCAGCGCGAGGATGTGGTCGGCCCGGTTCTGGAAGAGGCGCGACGTGCCTATGCCGGGCCCGAACCCGAGCGCGAACGTCCCGCCGACTGCCCCGAATCGGTGGAGAACGAGATCGTGGTCTGCGCCCCGGTGGAACAGAACCCCGATCAGTACCGGGTCCGATCGCGGCTGGAACGCGGCGACGACACGCATCTGGAGTGGACCGGGCAGGCACCGGACGTCTCCGGCCCGGGCATCTTCAAGGGCCCGGCGACCGTCAGTGGCTGTATCAAGGGCATCAACTGCCCGCCGCCGCCAGCCTACATCATCGACTTCTCCGAGCTGCCCGAAGCCCCGCCGGGGTCCGATGCGGACCGGATCGCGCGCGGTCTCGCTCCGCGCGGCACCCAGTACGACGGCGGCAGGCCGGTCGACGGCCAGCCTTCGGAGGAGGAAGCACAGGCACAGGCACAGGAGGCCCCACCGCCTTCGCCCGAAGGCTGAGGTGGATCAGTCCTGCAGGATCGGCATCGAGAGCGGCGGCTCGACGATGCTTTGCGACCCCTGCAACCGGACCAGCGCATCGCGGATGTTGCGGGCAGGCGCACGGTGGGTGGTCAGCGCGACCATGATACCACCGGCTTCGGGGTCGACCCCCTCGCCTTCCTGGATCAGGCTCTGGATGCTGACCCGTGCATCGCGCATCGCGGCGGCCAGCTCGGCCAGCACGCCGGGGCGGTCGGCGACGACGAAGCGCAGGTAATAGCGGGCCTCGCGTGCCCCCGAATCGGCCCGCTCGGCAACCGCCAGCTGCCCCGCCGGGACGGCGAGCGGCGCGCGCGCCTGGCCGCGAGCGAGCGCGACCACGTCGGCCACGATCCCGCTGGCGGTGGCCGCACTGCCCGCGCCCGCGCCCTGGATCAGGATCGGACCCGACTGGTCGCCCAGCGTCAGCACCGCGTTGGTCGCTCCGTCGATCCCGGCGAGCAGGTGATCGGCGGGCAGCAGGCACGGGCGGACCCGTTGCAGCAACGCCGGGGCCTCGCCCGCACGATCGACCATGTCGGCCATCGCGACGAGGCGGATCTTGTAGCCCAGCCGTTCGGCCTGGGCGATGTCGGCAGCGCGCACGTCGCGGATGCCGTTCACCTCCACGCCCGCGAAGTCGGGGCGCAACCCGAAGCCGAGCGCGGCGAGAATGGCGAGCTTGTGCGCGGCATCGCCGCCATCGACGTCGAGCGCGGGGTCGGCCTCCGCGTAACCGAGCCGCTGCGCTTCGGCGAGCGTTTCGCCGAAATCCTGACCCGAGCGCTCCATCGCAGACAGGATGTAGTTGCTGGTGCCGTTGAGAATGCCCTCGATCCGGTCGATCCGGTTCGCAGAAAGCCCGTCGCGCATGGTCTGGAGGATCGGGGTGCCCGCGCACACCGCAGCCTCGAACAGCAGCGCCGCGCCCGAGGCTTCGGCGGCTTGTGCCAGTTCGAAGCCGTGGGTCGCGATCATCGCCTTGTTCGCGGTCACCACGCTGCGCCCGGCGGACAGGGTGGCGCGGGTGAGATCGAGCGCGGGGCCGTCGGGGCCGCCCATCACCTCGATCACCGCGTCCAGCCCCGCAACCTGCGCCAGATCGACCGGGTCGTCGCACCACTGGTATCCGGCGAGGTTGATCCCCCGCTCCCGGTTACGCGTCCGCGCGCTGACCGCGACCACCTCGATCGGGCGACCGGCACGTGCCGTGAGGAGATCGGCGTTGTCGTGCAGCAGGCGCAGCACCCCCGTGCCGACCGTGCCGAGGCCTGCAAGGCCCAGTTTGAATGCTTCGCTCATGGGCCCGGGGGATTAATGCCGCGGCGCACAATGGCAACCACCTGCGGCAGGTGCCTGACCGATTCAGTAGCGGATCGTCGGAACCGCTCGCAGACGCGGGCACGGGCCGAGCTGGCCGATCACGTAGCGATAGTCGTCGCTTGCGCGGGCGCGGTCGGCAGGCTCGCGCGCCAGGTTGGCTTCGCTCGGCAGCGTCTGCGGCATCGCGCAGGCGAGGCGATAGGCGGCCAGCGATCCGCGCGACGGAATGCGCACCGACTGGTCGACGATCTCGGAGAAGGACACGCCCCATACCGGCTCCATGCCGGGACGGCGCACCACGCTGATCGCGGCGGGGGCATCGTCCACCGTTTCGAGGAAGATCTGCGTCTCCGATTCGCCCGCCAGCGTGCCTGCGACCGACAGCGCATCGCGCACGCCGGTGATTCGCGAAGGCGCATCCGGCGCGACCAGCTGTTCCAGAATGAGACGCGTCCTGCGCTCAAGATTCGGGTTCCAGCGCAGCTGCGCATCGGAGGCCACCAGCTGCAGCTCGCCCGACCGGCCTTCGACCGGGCGCGCGAACAGGATCACTTCGGAGTTGCGCAGGCTTGGCTTACGCCCCCGCGCATCGAGCGGAAGATCGACCAGATAGCGCACCCGCTCACCAACCGGGGTGGTGCCCGCCAGCAGGCTCTGGGTTTCCGCCTCTATGTAAAATCGGGTATGGCCCGGCTGCAGTCCCGGTGCGCGTTCGGGCTTGAGTTCGCTTTGCCGACGGACCTTTGCGCGCAGCACGAGGTCTGCATAGTCTGCCAGATCGATCAGATCGGCATCGGTGGCCTGCTGCGGTGCCGCCGCCGCCTGGCCGGTGGCGTCCTGCGCATGGGCCGATACGGCGATGCATGCTGGCCCGGTCGCAGCTGCGGCGAGGGCGGTGAGAATGATCGGCCTCAGGAACTTCAATGCGCTCTCCGGTATTGAGATTGGACGGACAAGCCACCCTTCGATTGGTGAATTTCTACGATGCAGACACATTGGCTAGTGAATTCCAACTGAACCGACAAAGGGTTTGCAGTGGGTTTGCATCATGTCTAAGACCCGATCCGTCTGGGTGGACGGTACGGAAATTACCCGGACACGGCCCCACTGGCTCGTGACATTGCGCCTTCGGCTCGTCCGGAGACGCAATCGAATTGGCTAATGGGTCGTAAACTATCGCCGTCCGGTGCAGCCGCCGGACATGATCGCCGGGCCGCGCCCGGTGCTTGATGGAGTGATGCGACTGCATGGCTTATTCAGATCAACAGATGAGCGGCAACAAGATTGTCGCGATCATCATAGTCGGTCTTATTCATGTCGCCATCGGCTACGTCCTCATTACCGGCCTGGCCTATTCAGCCGTCAAGAAGGTCGTGGAACGGGTGACGACAGTCGATATCGAAGAACCGCCGCCCCCTGAACCCGAGGAAGAACCGCCGCCCCCCGAGCCGCAGCCGGATACTGCTCCGCCGCCGCCCGTGGCACCGCCGCCGCCGATTTCGGTTGCGACGAACCCGCCGCAGGTGCGCACGCAGCAGACAATTCCGCCGCCCGCTCCTCCGGCGCTGCGGATTCCTCCGGCAGCACCGGTTGCGCCTCCCGCGCCGCCGCCGCCGCCACCGCCTCCTCCGCCGCCGGCCAATCCGCCGCGGCCGTCGAACGGAAACTGGATCACCGATTCGGACTACCGCTCGAGCTGGATCAGCCGCGACTACTCGGGCACCGTCTCGTTCACGCTGTCCATTGGCGGTAACGGTCGGGTAACGGGCTGTTCGATCACCGGCGGGAGCGCGCCGGGCGAATTGAAGGACGCGACCTGCCGCCTGATCGAGCGTCGCGCTCGGTTCAGGGGCGATGCCGGGTCGTTCGCCGGAACGGTTCGCTGGGAAATTCCCGACTGATTTGAGCGGCGCGCCCCTGCTGCAGGGCAGACGGGGCGCGCCGAGGTTACTGGTTAAGACATTTTTTTTGGAGACTTCGCGATGTTCATCAATCTTATGGCGGCTGCCGGTGACGCAGGTCCGCAGACGCAGTTCGGTTTCATGGAAGCAATGGAACAGGGCGGCCCGATCGCCTGGTCCATTCTTTTCGTTCTCGTCGTCATGTCGGTCGGTTCGTTCTACATCCTGATCACCAAGCTGCTCGAGCAGAACAAGGTGCTCGGTCAGTACAAGAAGGTCCGCAGCCAGTTCTGGCGTGCGAACAGCCTTGAAGAAGGCGCCGGCAAGCTCGACAAGAACAGCGCATGGCGCCAGATGGTCGACGACACGGTCGCAGCGCAGGCTTCGCACGGCAAGATGACCGACAGCATGGAAGCGCACGACTGGATGCATGGTTCGCTGGCCCGTTCGCAGGATGCGATCATGTCGCGCCTCAACGGCGGCCTCGCCTTCCTCGCCACGGTCGGTGCGACCGCACCGTTCGTCGGCCTGCTCGGCACCGTGATCGGTATCTACCGCGCGCTGATCAACATCGGCCTCGCCGGTTCGGCCTCGATCGACAAGGTTGCAGGCCCGGTCGGTGAAGCGCTGATCATGACCGCGATCGGTCTGCTCGTCGCTGTGCCTGCGGTGTTCGCCTACAACTGGCTGATGTCGCGCAACAAGCGGATCGCGGAACTGCTGACCGGTTTCTCGACCGACCTGCTTGCCTACGTCAACTCGAACGGCTCGGTTCGCCCGATGACCGCCACCTCGACGCAGCAGGCTGCCAAGACCGTCAAGAAGTAACCGGAACGGGGCCGCCCGCCGCATGCATGCGGATGGTGCGGCCCCCTTCTCCAACTTCGCTGGTCATATAACGGAATAGGACGCAAACCATGGCGATTTCCACGGGAGGCGACGGCAATACGCCGATGGCAGACATCAACACCACTCCGCTGGTGGATGTGATGCTGGTGCTTCTCATCATCTTCCTGATTGCGGTCCCGGTCGCGATCCAGACGATCGAGAAGCTCGAGATTCCGATCTTCGAATCGACCGAATCGAAAGACAAGGTCGAGAACCTCCAGCTCACGGTGAGCACCACGGACGGCAACGGCAACGCGGCTGGCGAACCCGGCTTTACCGGTGCCGCACGTGACGGCGAGTGCCGGATCTACTTCGGCAACACCACGCCGGTGAG
>CAXAXQ010000016.1:0-85911 GCA_963972905.1 uncultured Erythrobacteraceae bacterium | reverse complement strand
GAGCATCGCTTCGCCATCGGCGTTTTCGACGCGGTCGACATAGACTTCGACTTCGCTGCCGACTTCGAGGCCGTGCTCGTCTTCGTTGCGCATGAATTCGCGCAGGTCGACACGGCCTTCGCTCTTCAGGCCGACATCGATCATCGCCATGCCGTTTTCGATGGCGGTGACGGTGCCCTTGACGACGCGGCCTTCGAAGCCGCCGTCGTCGGCATCGCCGAGTTGTTCGTTGAGTAGCGCTTCGAAATCGTCGCGCGTCGGGTTGGCTGCAGTTGCCATAGGGTAGAGGTTCCTAGTTCACTTTTGCTACCGGCCACCGGTTGTCCGGGGTCTTTAGCCGTCTGCCTGCACACCATTGCGCGGGCCGTACGGGGCAAGAGGGCCGTCTGCCACGCGTGGCCGTATGCCACTGCGTGGGTCCATCGAATCCGTCGGAATGCGAGAACGGCGCGCAGGTACGCGCGAACCGCCGAAAACGCAAGCAAATTGCGGGCTTGGCGTATGGGTAGGCAACGCGCCCCGGGGGCAGTTTCCACTTAGATCACTGCGCAATAATCATCGTTTTTACAATTCGTTATGCCCTTCTTCCTATTGGTTCGATGGTAATAGAGAGAGATTGCCAATGGCTGGCTGTTCGCAGTGCAAATCGCCGCAACACGAATTCGCGATCGCGATGGCCTTCCAGCCTATCGTCGATTGCGAGACGGGCTTGGTGTTCGCCTACGAGGCGCTGGTGCGCGGCGAGAATGGCGAGAGTGCCGCCTCCGTACTCGCGCAGGTGAGCGACGAAACCCGCTACGCCTTCGATCAGCAATGCCGGGTGGCTGCGATCGAGGGTGCGGTAAGGGCTGGCATTCTCGATACCGGTGCAAGGCTGTCGATCAACTTCCTGCCCAATGCGGTCTATTCGCCGCTCGCTTGCATCCAGTTGACCCTGGCGACCGCGCGGGCATGCGACCTGCCGACCAATCGCCTACTGTTCGAGCTGACCGAGAACGAACGGATGGACGATACCGAACACGTGAGGAATATCGTCGAGAGTTACAAAAGCATGGGCTTCAGCACCGCGATCGACGATTTCGGGGCGGGCCATGCTGGGCTGGGTCTGCTGGCCAAGATCCAGACCGACTATCTCAAGCTGGACATGGAACTGATCCGTTCGATCGACACCTCGGTATCGCGCCGGGTGATCGTCGAAGGCATCGTGCGCATCGCGAAAAGGCTGGGCATCACCGTGATTGCCGAGGGGATCGAGACCGTGGAGGAATGGACCACGCTGCGGCTGCTGGGCATCCGCTATTGCCAGGGCTTCCTCTTCGCAAAGCCCGGCCTGCGCGCGCTTCCGCAGGTGCATATGCCGATCATCGAGGGCTCGCCGCTCGGGCGCGTAGTTGCCTGATAGACTAGCGCTTTGCCCCTCGCGCCTGTTCGACTGCTTCGACGGCGGCGGCGACGGCGGCGTCCTTGTCCAGCGCGGTGGTATCGAGAACGAAGGCGTCGGGTGCCGGCTTCAGCGGAGCATCCTTGCGGTTGATGTCGCGTGAATCGCGCCGTTCGATCTGCGCGCGGACGTCCTCGCGCGTCATCTCGCGGCCCTGCGACTGCATTTCGGCAAATCGCCGGTCGGCCCGCGCGTCGAGCGAGGCGGTGACGAACAGTTTCACGTCCGCATCGGGGCAGATCACCGTGCCGATATCGCGCCCGTCGAGCACCGCGCCGCCTGGCTGCTGTGCGAAAGCCCGCTGGCGGTCGAGCAGGACCGCGCGAACCTGCGGGTGGATCGAGACGCGACTGGCATAACCGCCGATCGCTTCGCTGCGCAGTTCCGGATCGGATAGCAGCGCGTCTGGGAAGTCGGCTGCGGCGAGGGCATCCGCTGCGCTGTCAGGATCGGTGCCGGCAAGCTGCACCTGCCGCCCGACCGCGCGGTAGAGCAGGCCGGTATCGAGATGGCGCAGGCCGAAATGCGCGGCGATGGCTCTGGCAAGAGTGCCCTTGCCGCTGGCGGTCGGTCCGTCGACGGCGATAATCACGGTGCGTCGTGCCTTACCAGCCACGCGCGCAGGATCGCTTCGCTCTCCACCGGCCGGTCGGTGAAGAAGCCGTGCGCGGCCCCAGGGACCACGCCGAATTCCGCGCCCGGGGTCATCTTCACATAGTCCTGCACGGTGTCGATCCGCGCCTCGTCATACTGGCCGATCAGAAAAAGCGTGCGCGACCCGTCGATCTGCGCGAGCAGCGGGACCGCGTCGTAGGTCTTGAGCGAACCTTTGGAGCGGAACTCGCTCGGCCCCCACATCGCGTTGTAGATCACCGGGTTGAAGCCCCTTCCGCCGATCCTTTCGGAATAGGCGCGCAGCGCGGCAGTGGCCGGTTCGCGGCGATTGAATTCGGCGTAGAACGCATCGGTTGCGGCCGAGCATTGCTCCGCAGGCGGGGGCGCATCGGTCTCGCACGCGGCGATGGTCTGCTGGACGCTTTGGGGCAGGTCTTCGAGCAGGATGTTGGCATCCGCGATCCACCGCTCGGTATTGATATAGGTCCCACCCAGCACGGTCGAGGCTACGTGCTGCGGATACTTCGCGGCATATTCCAGCGCGATCGCCGAACCCCAACTGTGGCCGACCACGTGCCAGCGTTCCGCGCCGAGCGTCCGGCGGATCGTTTCCAGTTCCTCGACGAACCGCTCGACACGCCAGTTGGCAGGGTCGTTCGGGTGGTCCGACTTTCCGCTGTCGAGCTGGTCGTAGAGGATTACCGCGCGCTCGTCCGTCAAACCCAGCATGGAGGCGAGGCCGTTATGCGTGCCTCCGGGGCCACCATGGAGGAAGATCACCGGGGGCGCCGCAGCGAGATCGCCATTGACGCGCACGTACACTTCGCCGCCTTCGACAGGCACCATCAGTTCGCGGTCTGGTGCAGCATAAGCGTCCACCGCGACGGCTTGAACCGGGGCGGGGGCGGGCGCTGTCTCGGGCGGAGGAAGCGTTGCGCATCCCGAAACGGCGAGCGCGGCGGCGGCGAGGATGGTGCGGATCATGACTGCTTCGCTCCCTTTCGTTCGCGAAGCGCCTTGGCGATGCCGTACAGTGCGATCGCGGCCCAGAAGCCTTCGAGCACAAGGCTGGGCAGGTTCGTATGGACCAGCAGGCTGACGGTCAGAAGTGCTGCACCCGCCAGATTGGTGCCGTGCAGGATGAAGGGGTTCGGTGCCTTGCTCAAGGTGAGGTAGGCGTAGGCCCCGATAATGCAGGCCATGCCCACGAAGCCGATAAGCGAGTAGATATCCATGTGCACCTTATCCCTCTCCCCGGTCGGGGAGAGGATACGAAGGCTTGGCGCGAATAGCGCTTAGCCGGAGTTGCGGAGGGGGGCACCTGAGAGTTAGCTCGAACGCCCCTCTCCAAGCTGCGCCAGCTCCGGCCGGAGCAAGCTGCGCCGTCCTCTCCCCGCGCGGGGAGAGGACGGCGGAGAGCATTGCGATCACCGCGTCACCTCATCCAGCAGCGCCATGAAGTTGGGAAAACTGGTCGCGATGGGGCTGGTGTCGTCCACCTTCACCCCGTCGTGGGCGACCAGCCCGGCGACCGCCATGCTCATCGCGATGCGGTGGTCGAGATGCGTCTTCACCCGCGCATTGGCGCTTCCGCGCACCGGCTCGCCGCCGGTGCCGTGGATCGTCAGCCCGTCCTCGCGCTCTTCCACCCGCGCGCCGATCGCCTCCAGCGCGGCGGCCATGGTGGCGAGGCGGTCGCTTTCCTTCACCCGAAGTTCTTCGAGCCCGCGTGTGACCGTGGTGCCCCGCGCCAGAGCGGCGGCGACGAACAGCACCGGAAATTCGTCGATCATGCTCGGCACGACTGCCGGATCGACCTCGATCCCGGTGAGCGGAGCATGGCGCACGCGCAGGTCCGCGACGGGTTCGCCGCCGACTTCGCGCACGTCGATTTCCTCGATATTCGCGCCCATTGCGCGCAGCACGCCGACCAGCCCGGCGCGGGTCGGGTTCATGCCGACATTGCGGATCGTCAGGTCGCTATCCTCGACCAGACTGGCGGCGACCATGAAGAACGCGGCGGATGAGGGATCGCCGGGCACCACAATGTCCTGCGATTGCAGGTCGGTCTGGCCGGTCAGGCGGATGACGCGCGCTGCGTTTTCTTCGGCGACCTCCAGTTGCGCGCCGAAGCCGCGAAGCATGCGCTCGCTATGGTCGCGTGTCGGAACCGGTTCGATCACGGTGGTGATTCCGGGCGTGTTCAATCCCGCCAGCAGCACCGCGCTCTTCACCTGCGCGCTCGCCACCGGCAAGCGGTAGGTGATCGGCACTGCCGGGTGCGCGCCTTCCAGCATCAAGGGGAAACGTCCGCCGGGGCTTGCGGTGAAGCTTGCTCCCATCAGCGAAAGCGGCTCGATCACGCGGCCCATCGGGCGTTTCGACAGGCTCGCATCGCCGGTGAATGTCGCGGTGATCCCGTGGCTTGCGACCAGGCCCATCAGCAGGCGGGCCGAGGTGCCGCTGTTGCCGCAGTCGATCGCGGCTTCGGGTTGCAGCAATCCGCCGATGCCGACGCCGTGGACGTGCCAGGTCGCGTCGTCATCGCGGTAGACATCGGCGCCCATCGCTCGCATCGCGGCGGCGGTCGCCAGCACATCCTCGCCCTCGAGCAGTCCGGAGACGCGCGTTTCGCCCACCGCCATCGCGCCCAGGATCAGCGAGCGGTGGCTGATCGACTTGTCGCCGGGCACCGCGATGCTCCCGCGCAAGGGGCCGACAGGGCTGAAGCGATGGGAGGCGGTCTCGTCATTCATGCGCTGGCGGCTTTGACACCGGCATTGGTGCATGGCAAGGCGCGCGCCATTCTTGATTCGGGGCGGTGGCGGCCCCAAGTCAGCCCTCACGCAAATTCACATCGGCGCGCGCGAACATGGCAGCGCCCGCAACAAGGACATCTCTCATGGTCAAACCCGAATGGGGCACCAAGCGCACCTGCCCCAAGTGCGGCACGCGTTTCTACGATCTGGGCAATGAAGACCCGGTGACCTGCATCGAGTGCGAGAACACCTGGTCGCCCGAGCCGGTGCTCAAGTCGAAGCAGCCGATTCCCTTCGAGGAAGAGAAGAAGAAGAAGGACGAGGAGGCCGACAGCGATCTGGCCGATGACGATCTGGAGGATATCGATGTCGATGACGACGACGATTCGCCGGATAACGAGGTCGATCTTGGCGGTGATGACGATCTGGGCGTCGCCAAGTCCAAGGGTGACGACGACGATAAGGACGACACCTGATTTTCGTTTCGCAGGCGGATATTCCGCTTGCAAAGGGGCGCCGTGCTTTCTAAACGGCGCCTCCCAACACCGGCACGGGGCCTTAGCTCAGCTGGGAGAGCGCTACAATGGCATTGTAGAGGTCAGCGGTTCGATCCCGCTAGGCTCCACCACCGGTTTTCAGGATAGTTCGCTATCCGGTTTGAGTTTCAGAAGGGGCACCGCCCCGACGCTGGCCGACGAGTTTTCGTCCGCCGGCGTTTTTCGCGTTTCCTCTCTTTGGGATCGCAAATTGGAGTAACGTGACCTGATGTTCGACGCACTGTCGGATCGCCTTGGCAACACCTTCGACCGCTTGCGCGGGCGTGGTGCGCTGCGCGAACAGGACGTGCGCGATGCGATGCGTGAAGTGCGGATCGCGCTGCTCGAAGCCGATGTCGCGCTGCCCGTCGCGCGCGACTTCATCGAACGTGTCACCGAAAAGGCGGTTGGGGAGTCGGTCCTCAAGTCGGTCACCCCCGGCCAGCAGGTCGTCAAGATCGTCAATGACGAGCTGGTCGCGATGCTCGGCGGAGCGGATGGTGAGGACGGACATGTCCCGCTGATGCTCGAGGCCAAGCCGCCGGTCGTCATCATGATGGTCGGCCTGCAGGGCTCGGGTAAGACGACCAGCACGGCCAAGCTCGCCAAGCTGATTCGCGAGAAGCACGGCAAGAAGGCCATGATGGCCTCGCTCGACGTCAATCGTCCGGCCGCGCAGGAGCAGCTGGCGGTGCTCGGTGAGCAGGCGCAGGTCGATACGCTGCCGATTATCGAAGGCCAGCAGCCGGTCGATATCGCGCGCCGCGCGCTCGAATCGGCCAAGCTGCGCAATGTCGACGTGGTGCTGCTCGACACCGCAGGCCGCCTGCATGTCGACGAAGCGCTGATGGCCGAGATGAAGGCGGTCGCTTCGGTCGCTACCCCGACCGAAGTGCTGCTGGTGGTCGATAGCCTGACCGGCCAGGACGCGGTCAACGTCGCACAGAACTTCTCCGACGAAGTGCCGCTGACCGGTGTGATCCTGACCCGGATGGATGGCGATGCGCGCGGCGGTGCGGCGCTGTCGATGCGCGCGGTCACGGGCAAGCCGATCAAGTTTGCGGGCGTCGGTGAAAAGCTCGACGCGCTCGAAGCTTTCCACCCGCGCCGGGTTGCCGAGCGCATCCTCGGCATGGGCGATGTCGTCAGCCTTGTCGAAAAGGCTGCGGCGACGATCGACCAGGCGGAGGCCGAGCGTGCTGCCGAGCGGATGATGAAGGGCCAGTTCGATCTGAACGACCTTCGCAGCCAGCTCTCGCAGATGCAGAAGATGGGTGGCCTCGGAATGCTGGCGGGTATGATGCCGGGCATGAAGAAGGCCAAGCAGGCGATGCAGGCCAGCGGCATGGACGACAAGGTGCTGGTCCATATGGACGCGATCATGGGGTCGATGACCGCCAAGGAACGCGCCAATCCCGCACTGCTCAATGCCAAGCGCAAGAAGCGCGTCGCGGCGGGCAGCGGCACGCAGGTGCAGGACGTGAACAAGGTGCTTAAGATGCACCAGGAAATGTCCCGCGCGATGAAGCAGATCAAGAAGATGGGCGGCATGAAAGGCCTCGCCGCAATGCTCGGCGGGGGCGGCGGAATGGGCGGCCTTCCCGGTATGGGCGGCAAGGGCGGCTCACTGCCCGGCATGGACGGGCAGGGCATGGGCGATGTCGACATGAGCAAGCTGCCGCCCGACCTCAAAAAGCTCTTGCCCAAGAAATAACCGAAACCGACTTAGATTAAGACCAAGGACGAACCGAAATGGCTATTGCACTCCGACTTTCCCGTGGCGGCGCCAAGAAGCGCCCCTATTACCGCATCGTTGCCGCCGACTCGCGCTATCCGCGTGACGGTCGCTATCTCGAGCAGATCGGCACCTACAACCCGCTGCTCGCCAAGGACGACGAGAAGCGCGTCCAGCTGAACGAAGACCGCGCCAAGTACTGGCTCGGCGTCGGCGCGCAGCCGAGCGACCGTGTCGCCCGCTTCCTCGATGCCGCCGGTATTCAGGAGCGCAAGGCGCGCAACAACCCGAACAAGGCCGAGCCGGGCGAAAAGGCCAAGGAACGCGCCGAAGAAAAGGCCACCAAGGAAGCCGAAGCAGCCGAAGCGCTGAAGGCCGCTCAGGAAGCTCCGGCCGAGGAAGAGGCCAAGACCGAAGAAGCACCGGCTGAAGAAGCTGCCGCCGAAGCACCGGCTGAAGACGCCGGCGAAGAAAAGGCCGAAGGCTAATGGCCTTCGCTCCCCTCCCGCTTGCGGGAGGGGCCGGGGGTGGGCGCGTCACGCGATGACACGCCCTGCCAGGCCCACCCCTAACCCCTCCCGCTCGCGGGAGGGGGACTCGGCCGACAAACCCATCACCCTCGCCGCCGTCATCGGCGCGCACGGGGTGGCGGGCGAGGTCCGCCTCAAGCTGTTCGGCGACGATGTCGAGGCGCTGAAGCGCCACAAGACTTTCAGCGCCAGTCAGGGTGTGGGCGCGCTGACCGCGACCAAGATTCGCTCCGACAACAAGGGCGGGGCAATCGCCCGCTTCGCCGAGGTGCCCGACCGCACCGTTGCCGAAGCCCTGCGCGGCACCTTGCTGAGCGTAGCGCGCGACGCGCTGCCCCCACTCGAAGAAGGCGAGTTCTACCACGCGGACCTGATCGGCCTGCCAGTGGTGACCACCGATGGCGCGGCGGTCGGCCACGTGATCGACGTGGCCAATTACGGCGCGACCGACATTGTCGAGATCGCCCATGATCCCGTGCCCGAAAAGGGCCCGAAGACCTTCATGGTCCCGATGATCCCCACAGCCGTGCCCGAATGGGATGAAAAGCGCCTTGTGATCGCCGCCGAATTCGCTGACTAGAGGATCATGTTCATGATCCTCGGCCTGTTGGTGATGGTGGCGGTCGTGGTCGGGCTGACGCTCGCGATCGCGTTTGCGCTCGATGTGATGGCGCCCAAAAGCTCATGGAAAATGCGCGCCGTTTGGGCGGCTTTGACTGGCGCGTTCGTGCCCGCTTCGCTGCCGATCCTGACCATTTTAAGCGAGACGGGCTTTGTGCCCGAGGTGGTCCCGCCCGTGGGCGCTCTTGTCATCGGCGCGTTCATTCTGGCGGCGGTGATCTGCTTCCCGGCGGCGTATGTCTTCTCGAAGAAGCGAGCGGCCGGGCGCTTTTCGGCCGATCCCGGGAAGGATTTCGACTGATGGGGGAGGGTGGCAGCTCGCTGCCGCCGCCAGCAGTCGCGACCCAGCTGTGGCAGCGGCTGGCCGCTTACGAGATCGGCCCGGCGGATGCCGCATTCACCTTTGTCCAGCGCCTCGCGCGGGAGAACCGCTGGAGCGCGAACTATGCTGCGTGCGTGCTCACCGAATACAAGCGGTTCTGCTGGCTTGCCTGCGAGGCCGGGCATGAGCTCACCCCGTCGGACGCGGTCGATCAGGTGTGGCACCGGCACCTGACCTTCAGCCGCGATTATTGGGGCCGCTTCTGCCCGGAGGTGCTGCGCATGCCGCTGCACCACGGTCCGACTGCGGGCGGGACTGTCGAGCGGACGCGCTATTACGACCAGTATGCTCAGACGCTCGCCAGCTACGAAGCGCATTTCGGCGAGGCTGCGCCGGACGATATCTGGCCCGATGCGCGTCGCCGCTTCCTCGTCGATCCAGAGGCGGTGCGGGTGAATCCGGCAGACGCCTTCATTGTGCCGCGCGGCAAAGCCTATGGTTTCGGCGCTGCGATCGGGCTAGCGCTGGCCGTACTCGCACTGGGGGTTCTGTTGTGAGAAGTGGGGCGCAATGAATATCGACCTTACGCAATACGGGGCGGCGCAGTTCATCACGCTCTATGCCGGGCTGATCGTGCTCGGCTGGCTGCTCGCGCTGATCGTGCCTGCAATCCTGCGCCCGGCGGGCGAGCCGGGCCGCCCGAGCAATGCTGGCCAGTTCGCCGCGCTGGCAAGTGGCAAGGCCCGCTATGCCGAGGCGGTGATGGCCGACCTGCTTGCTTCGGGACGGCTCGAGCTGGAGGGCAAGAAATTCCACGTGCGCGACCGGCAGGCCGCTTCGGGCGGTGCGGAAACGCGGCTGATGTCGCTGGGCGACAACTTCGGCTGGAGAACCTTTGCGCGCGCGATCGACGGGGCCTATCAGGCGGACCGCGACGCGCTGGTCGATACGGGCCTGCTGACCGGATCGGGCCAGGCGCTGCCGGTCCGGATCGTCGCTGCACTGCCGATGCTCGCAATCGTGCTGCTCGGGCTCTATCGCCTGCAGGCCGGGAGCGCTGAGGGCGAGCCGGTGGGCATCCTCGTGATCCTTATCGCGCTGGGCGCGGTGGTGATCGGCTGGCGCCTGATCGCCGGGCTGCGCCGCACGCGCGAGGGCGAACGCGCGCTGAAGCAGGCGCGGCAGGAGCATGTCGGGCTCAAGCGCGCGCCGACCCGCGACCAGATGGGGCTGGGCGTGGCGATCTTCGGCACCGCCGTGCTGGCCGGCACGCCGTTCGACCCGCTGCACGCGATGCGCCACGGCGGCGGTGGGGACGCAGGTTATACCGGAGATGGCGGTGACGGCGGCGGCGATGGCGGCGGATCGGGCTGCGGCGGCGGTGGCTGCGGCGGTTGCGGGGGGTGAGCGGGCGCTTGTACATCTGCGCAACGAATAGCGACACGAATGCTATGGTATCTCGATGGAAATGATCGCAGTGATCGTCTTTTTCGTCGTCGTGCTCATTATGGCGACGCTCGGCGCAATTCTGCTGGTTCTGTTCGCCAGGCCTGCAGCGAGCACGCGGGTACGGACCTTGTGGGCAGCGCTGTTGGGACCGGGCCTGGCCTGCGCTCCCCTTATCCTGGTAATGGCGCTGGATGGCCGTGAGTTCGTGGTTGTCGGATTGGCTTCGGCCTTTGTCTTGCTGGCAGGCGTGGCGATAGTCGGGTGGCCGGTCTCGCACTTCGCGACGCGCCGTCTAGACAAACTGACTTGCTTCGATGTGAGCACCTTTCAATGATCGCGTTCGCTGCATCTGCCTCCGTCAGCGTCTCGACGGTTGAGCCTTCGGTGGTCCCGGCGTCCCACGTGCTGATCTTCTTCGGGGTTATCCTTCTGATCGGCGCGCTGCTAAGCGCTGCCTGCGCCTTCGTTGTGGGGCGCAGAATGTCCCTGCGCTCGCCCTTCGGCCTTGCCATCGCGGGTGCGCTGCCCCCTTTTTTGCTTCTGGTTGCCCTGCCGATCGCCCTGATCGCAATGTTCGGGAAGCCGTCCTTGGCCGAGGCGATCGATCTTTTTTCCCGTATGAATACGCGCGGCCGGATGCTCTACGCCAGTGCCCTCGGTGTCGATCTGATTGCCGCTTATCTGACCATCCGCCTGGTGCGGCCCCGAGAAGGCCGGGCCCGGGTGCCCGATCCGGGTGTTTTCGAGTAATTGCATGACCTTCACCGCTACCGTCCTGACTCTCTACCCGGAGATGTTTCCCGGCCCGCTGGGCGTCAGCCTCGCTGGGCGCGCGCTGAGGGAAGGCGCGTGGGCGCTCGACACGGTGCAGATTCGCGACTTCGCGACCGACAAGCACCGCACGGTGGACGATACGCCTGCCGGGGGCGGAGCGGGCATGGTGCTCAAGTGCGATGTGCTTGCGGCGGCGTTGGATTGTGTGACCGATAAGCCCCTCCCCGTGCGGGGAGGGGTTGGGGAGGGGCGTTCCGCGCCTGCAGCGTCGAGCACCCACCCCCCCCCCTCCCTCAAGGAAGGGGGAGCAGCGGTCCCCGTTCTCGCCATGACTCCGCGCGGGAAACCGATCACGCAGGCGCGCATTCGCGAGATCGCAGAAGGGCCGGGCGTCACTATCCTGTGCGGGCGGTTTGAAGGGTTCGACGAGCGGCTGTTCGAGGCGCGGCCCTATATCGAGGAAGTCAGCCTGGCGGACATCGTCCTGTCGGGCGGAGAAACCGCCGCAATCGCCATACTCGACGCTTGCATTCGGCTGCTGCCGGGAGTAATGGGCGCGGCTTCAAGCGGGGCGGAAGAGTCGTTCGAGGACGGCCTTCTTGAGTACCCGCACTACACCCGACCTCAGGAATGGGAAGGGCGCACGATCCCCGAAGTGCTGCGATCGGGGGATCATGCGAAGATCGCGGCGTGGCGAAAGCAACGCTCCGAAGAGATGACACGGTCACGCAGGCCGGATTTGTGGGAGCGTCACACTGATGCTCCGGTCCAGTCTGCCTCTGGCGCGCAGCGAGAAACGAAGGACCAGGACCAATGAACCTGATTCAGCAGCTCGAAGCCGAAGCGATTGAAAATCTCGGCAAGGATATTCCGGAATTCCGCTCCGGCGACACCGTGCGCGTCGGCGTGAAGGTCGTCGAAGGTACGCGCGAGCGTATTCAGAACTTCGAAGGCGTCGTGATCGCGCGTTCGAACCGCGGCATGGGTTCCAACTTCACCGTCCGCAAGATGAGCTTCGGCGAAGGTGTTGAACGCGTTTTCCCGCTCTATTCGCCGATCGTCGACAGCATCACCGTGGTTCGCCGCGGCGTCGTGCGTCGCGCGAAGCTCTATTACCTGCGTGGCCGCACCGGCAAGAGCGCGCGTATCGCCGAACGTCGCGATCCGCGCCCCGCCAAGGGCACGAAGTCGGACGCGTAAGCGCGGCTTCCACATCTAGAATTTCGAGAGGGCGGTCCAATCGGGCCGCCCTTTTTGCATTCGGCCCCATTATTCGTCATTGCGAGCGGCGAAGCCGCACGGCAATCCGGAGCCGGCGCTTTGCCGCTCTGGATTGGTTGAAGCCTCCGGCTTCTGCTGCGCAACCGCTTCGCTCACAATGACGGGCGGAGGATATTGGGGAGAATACGATCACCATGCGCCACCTGCTTGCCGCCGCAGCCATTCTCGCCCTTGCAACACCGCTTGCCGCGCAGGAGAGCGACGACATGACCAGCCAGGCCACCCAGAACGCAGATCTCACCATCGAACGCGTCTTCGCCAGTCCCGGCCTCGACGGGGCGAGCCCGCGCCAGGCGAAGCTTTCTCCCGATGGCCGCTATCTGACCCTGCTCCGCAACCGCGCGGATGATCGCGAACGCTACGATCTTTGGGGGTACGACCGCCAGAGCGGCGAATGGACCATGCTGGTCGACAGCGAAGCGCTGGGCTCGGGCCGCGAGCTGTCCGAAGACGAGAAGATGCAGCGCGAGCGTGCGCGGGTCGGGAACCTCAAGGGCATCATCGCCTATCAGTGGAACGCGGACGGATCGGGCGTGCTGGTGCCGCTGGACGGCGATCTCTACCTGGCCCGGCTGGACGGAAGCGTCACCCGGCTGACCGACACCGAGGAAAGCGAACTCAATCCCAAGCTCAGCCAGAAGGGCAACTACGTCTCCTTCGTGCGCGACCGTCAATTGTGGGTCGGACCGGTTGGCGACGAGGCGCAGCCGATCACCCCGAAAGAGGGCGAACTGATCCGCTGGGGCGAGGCGGAATTCGTCGCGCAGGAAGAAATGGGCCGGATGACCGGTTACTGGTGGAACCCCGACGACACACGGCTCGCCGTGCAGCGGACCGATGAGAGCCCGGTGGGCGTGGTCACCCGTGCCGCGATCGGCGCGACCGGCACCAAGGTGTACGATCAGCGATACCCAGTGGCGGGCAGCGACAATGCGATTGTCGAGCTGTTCGTGATGGACCCGGGCGGTACCAACCGGGTGAAGGTCGATCTGGGGGATGACACCGACATCTATCTCGCCCGGGTCGACTGGGCACCCGACGGCAGCGCGCTCTACGTCCAGCGCCAGAACCGGGATCAGACCCGGCTGGATATGCTGAAGGTCGATCCGGCGACCGGCGCGAGCGAGATATGGTTCACCGAAAAGGCCGCGACGCAGGATTACTGGATCAACCTGTCGGACAATTATCACTTCATGAAGGACGGCTCGCTGATCTGGTGGAGCGAGCGCGATGGCGTCGGCAATCTCTACCGCTTCGCCGATGGCGAGTGGTCGAAACTGACCGACCGCAAGGAGCCGGTCACCGCGCTGATCGGTGTCGACGAAGACGAGGGCATGCTCTATTTCGACGGGATCGAGGATGTGCTGGAGCAGCAGGTCTACAAGGCTCCGATCGCGGGCGGCGATCCTGTCCGTCTGACCGATCGCGGCTTCACGCACTCCGCTTCGATGGACAAGGATGCGCAGACCCTGCTAATCGCGCGGTCCTCGCCCACCCAGCCTCCGCAAAGCTATCTGGCCGATACCTCGGGCGAGCGGCTGGCATGGGTGGAGCAAAACGCGCTCGACGCCGATCACCCTTATGCGCCTTTTCTCGCCAGCCATGTCGTGCCCGAGTTCGGGACGATTGCCGCCGAGGATGGCACGCCGCTGCACTGGATGATGCTCAAGCCGGAGATGGAGCCGGGCAAGCGCTATCCCGTGTTCTTCTCCCACTATGGTGGCCCCGGTCCGCAGACCGTCACGCGCGGGTGGACCTCGGCGTTGGCGCAGGCGATCGTCGACAAGGGCTATATCTGGTTTCAGCTCGACAATCGCGGATCGGCCAATCGCGGGGTCGCGTTCGAACAGCCGATCTATCATGCGATGGGCGGGGTCGAGGTGCGCGACCAGAAGGCCGGCGCGCAGTTCCTCAAGTCGCTCGACTTCGTCGATCCGGACAAGCTGGCGATCTACGGCTGGTCCTATGGCGGGTACATGACGCTCAAGCAGTTGCAGGCCGATCCGGGCCTCTATGCCGCAGGCGTGTCCGGCGCTCCGGTCACCCGGTGGGAGCTGTACGACACCCACTATACCGAGCGGTTCATGGGCGATCCGAACAAGGTGCCCGAGGCCTACGACGCGGCGAGTGCCATTCCCAAGGCGACCGAGATCACCGATCCCCTGCTGCTGATCCACGGCATGGCGGACGACAATGTGGTGTTCGAGAATTCGACCGAGCTGATCTCTACCTTGCAGGAAGCGGCGGTGCCGTTCGAGATGATGCTCTATCCAGGCTATACCCACCGGGTCAGCGGCCCGAAGATCAGCGTGCACCTGTGGAACACGATCTTCGATTTTCTGGATAGCCACGGGGTAACACCGCCGGAATGAGCGAAAACCAGTCGACCGACGGGCAGCTCGGTCTTGCAGCGGTCTGGGCGATCGCGGTCGGCGGGATGGTCGGCGGCGGGATTTTCTCAACGCTGGGGGTGGTCATCGCCAATGCCGGGCACTGGGCCGCGCTCAGCTTCGTGCTGGGCGGCATGGTCGCCTATGCCACCGGACACAGCCTCGCCGCGCTGACCGTCGAGAAGGACGAGGCGGGCGGTATCTACACCTTCCTGCGCGACCTGAAGTTCACCCGGCTCGCTCGCTGCTCGGCATGGGTGCTGCTGGCGGGCTATGTGCTGACCTGCGCGGTCTATGCCTACACTTTCGGGGCCTATCTGGGGCAGGCGATTGATGGGCCGTCATGGCTGCCACCGGCGATGGCGGCGTTGGTGATCCTCGTCATGACCGCTCTCAACCTGCGCGGAGCCGGACAGGCGGCGGGGGTCGAGATCGCCATCGTGGCGATCAAGCTGGCGATCCTCGCTGCGCTCGCTGCGTTTGGCCTGGCGCAATTCCAGGTCGAGAAGCTGTCCATCGCGCAGCAACCCGGCCTGATCGGCATCGTGATCGGCGCGGCCTCGGTCTTCATGGCTTACGAGGGGTTCGAACTGCTCGCCTATGATTACGACGAGATGAAGGACCGCAAGCAACTGATGGGGCGGATCATGCCGCTGGCGATCGGCAGCGCGGCGCTGATCTACGTGCTGGTCGCGCTGGCAGTCCCGATGCTGACCGGCACGCAGGCCGTGATCGAGGATGGCGAGGTTGCGCTTTCCAAGGCCGGGCAGGCCGCGCTTGGCACGCCGGGGCTGATCGCGGTGACCATTGCGGCGGCGCTTTCGACCGCGAGCGCGATCAATGCCACGCTGTTCAGCTCCGCGCGGCTGGCCCGCGAGGTGGCGCAGGATGGCGGTTTGCCGAGTGCGCTGGGGCACGAGAATGCGGAAGGATCGCCACAATGGGCGGTGCTGCTGCTCGCGGCAGGCGCCTTGGCGCTGGCGGTCATGGGCGGGCTGGACGGGTTGGTGAGCGGCGCGAGTGTGGTTTTCCTGCTGGTCTTCGGCACCCTCAACGCGCTGGCGGTAAAGGAGAACGTCGGCCGCAGATGGATTACGCTGCCGGGCGCAGTGCTCGCTTTCGCGGCGCTGGCGGTGCTGGTGCTGCATATGCTCAAGGTGATTTGAGCGCGGTTGCGCTTGCGACCCGTGGCGCTTGGCCCCATGTGGCAGTGCAGCACGCACAGGAGTGAATGATGGGTTACAAGGTCGCCATCGTAGGCGCGACGGGCAATGTCGGGCGCGAAATGATGCAGGTGCTGGCGGAGCGCGCTTTCCCGATCGACGAGGTCGCCGCGGTTGCCAGCTCGCGCAGCCACGGCACCGAGGTCGAGTTCGGCGACAGCGGCAAGATGCTCAAGTGCAAGAACCTCGAGCATTTCGACTTTGCCGGATGGGATATCGCGCTGTTTTCCGCCGGCGGTGCGGTCGCCAAGGAATACGCGCCCAAGGCCGCGGCGGCGGGCTGCGTGGTGATCGACAATTCCTCTCATTTCCGGATGGATCCGGACGTGCCGCTGATCGTGCCCGAGGTGAACCCCGACGCGATCGACGGCTATGCCAAGCGCAACATCATCGCCAACCCCAACTGCTCGACCGCACAGCTGGTCGTTGCGCTCAAGCCGCTGCACGATGCGGCGGGGATCAAGCGCGTGGTCGTCTCGACGTATCAGTCCGTTTCGGGCGCGGGCAAGGAAGGGATGGACGAACTGTTCCAGCAGAGCCGCGCGATCTTCGTCGGCGACCCTGTCGAGCCGAGCAAGTTCACCAAGCAGATCGCCTTCAACGTGATCCCGCATATCGACGTCTTCCTCGACGATGGATCGACCAAGGAAGAATGGAAGATGGTGGTCGAGACCAAGAAGATCCTCGACCCCAAGATCAAACTGACCGCCACCTGCGTGCGAGTGCCCGTGTTCGTCGGTCACGCCGAAGCGGTCACGATCGAGTTCGAGCGCGAGATCACCGCCGAACAGGCACAGGACATCCTGCGCGAGGCGCCGGGCCTGATGCTGATCGATAAGCGCGGGGATGAAGGCTACATCACCCCCGTCGAATGTGTGGGTGATGGGGCAACCTACATCAGCCGCGTGCGCGAAGACCCGACGGTGGAGAACGGCCTCGTCCTGTGGTGCGTCAGCGACAACCTGCGCAAGGGTGCCGCGCTCAACGCGGTGCAAATCGCCGAACTGCTGGGCCGCCGCCACCTCAAGAAGGGCTAGGCGATGCTCGGCCCCGATTCCGAACAGCAGCGCCGCATGGCGGGCGAGATGGACCGCTCGATCGAGCAGATCGAGCGTGAGACATCCGCTGTCCTGAAGCGTCTGGTCGTGCGTTGGGGGATCCGCTGGGCCGTGGTCTTCGCGGTCATCTTCCTGCTCACGCAGAGCGTCGACTGGCTCGACTGGCTGTGGTGGATCGCGGTGCCGATCGCGGTCGTCTCGCTGGCGGGTCCGTTGCTGTTCCGCCGCTTCCTGATCGGACGGCTGGAGCGGGTTCGCGGCCAGTTTGGCGCATTCGGTGGTGGGGGCGAGACGATCGACGGATCGTGGCACGATACGGGGTCGGCAAGGCGGGAGCCGCCGCGCGATGAGCCGACAGGGGTGATCATCGACCAGCGACCGCGCGAGGACGGGGACGACTAGTGCTTGTGGCGCGCGGGCAGCTCTGACACTCTCGCGCCAGAACAACCTCGCTTGGGAGCGTGACATGACACATCGGTTCGGATTGGCCTTGGCCGGGATTGCGGCGCTCTCGCTGGTGGCGTGCAATGACGGCGCGGAACAGCCTCAGCCCAGCGAGCCGGTGACGCAGGAACAGATCGACGCGCAGACGCCCAACGCGCCCAGCGAACGACCGATCGACCTGCTTCCCGATGGGCTGGTGATCACTCCGCCGGAAGCAGGCGGCGATGGCGCGGTCCTCAACTTCGGCGAAGGTGAGGACGAGGTCGTCGAGGCGCTGACCGCAGTCTTCGGCGGTCCACAATTCGGCAGCAACGAGGAATGCGGCGCAGGGCCGATGACCTTCGCGACCTTCGATCAGTTCGTCGCCAATTTCCAGGACGACCGCTTCGTCGGGTGGATGGTCAACGGGCCGAGCGAGCGGGCGAGCTTTACCGGGCCCGATGGCGTGGCGCTGGGCATGTCGGCGACGGACCTGCGCAAGCTTTCGACCTATGCTGCGTTCGAAGACAGTACGCTGGGTGAGGAATTCACCGTCGGCGGCAACGAAATGCTGGTCTCCGGCCTGATCGAGGACGACCAGGTCGCGGTGCTGTGGGGCGGCGTCGCCTGCAATTTCCGCTGAGCAGGGCGGGGCCGTGCTGACCGCCGATCTCTATTTCAGCTTCCGGTCGCCCTACAGCTACCTCGCGATCGGTCGCTATCGTTCGCTGATGGAGAGCCACGCGGTCGACATCACCTTGCGGCCGGTCTGGCCGCTGGCGATTCGAGAGCCGGATTTCTTCGAGCGCAATCATCCTAACTGGCTCGGCTACACCGTGCGCGACATGATGCGCGTGGCCCAGTTTCACAGCATCCCCTTCGGCCCGCCGCGCCCCGACCCGATCGTGCAGGATGTGGCGACGCGCAGGATTGCACAGGACCAGCCTTTTATCCGCTACGTCACCCGGATGGGGCAGGCGGCGGCGCGGCGCGGGAAGGGCGTGGCCTTCGCGCATGAGGCTGCGCAGCTGATCTGGGGCGGGGCGGAAAACTGGCACGAGGGCAATCATCTCGCCAATGCGGCGCAGCGGGCCGGGCTCGACCCGGCAGCTCTCGATGCAGAAGTCGCGACGCAGGCCGACGCGCTCGACGCCGAGATCGCCGCCAACCAGCAGGCGCTGGAGGCTGCGGGCCACTGGGGAGTGCCGACGCTGGTGTTCGATGGCGAACCCTTCTTCGGGCAGGACCGGATCGCGATGGTCCGCTGGCGGATGGAACAGAAAGGTCTCACCCCGCGCGCCTAGTGAAGGCACGCTATTTGCTGCCCTTGCGCATCAAAAACACCATCGGGATCGCCGCCAGCGCGAGCCACATCATCAGGTAGAAATCGTCGATATAGGCGATCATCGCGGCCTGCCGGTTTACCTCCATATCGATCATCGAGAGCACCGTCTGGCCGAGCGGCTGGTAGCGGTCGACCGTCGACAGGTCGATTGCGTCGACGGTCGCCGAGGTGACGTGGCTGCCAAGGTCCGAATGCGCGGTCTGGATGTTCCTGGCGAGGAGCACGGTGGTGATGGAGATGCCGACCGACGCGCCGATCGAGCGCAGCAGGTTGAGCAGGCTCGACCCATCGGTGCGCAGGTGGCCAGGCAGAGTCGAGAACGCGGTCACGTTGAGCGGGATGAACACCAGACCCAGACCCAGCCCCTGGACGAGGCCGGTGACGATGAAATGCCACTCGTCCGCCGCGAGCGACCAGCCGGCCATCATCCACTGCGAATAGGCCGCGATGGCAAAACCCGTGGCGACGACGATTCGCGCATCGAGCCCGCGGCGGATCAGCAGGCCGGACAGCTGCATGCTCAGCATCACCCCGACCCCGCGCGGCATCAGCACCATCCCGGTGTCGATCACGCCATAGCCGAACAGGCGCTGCAGCATCGGCGGCAGCAGCGCCATGTTGGCGAACAACACCATCCCGATCACCACCATGAACAGCAGCGCGATCACGAAATTGCGGTCGGCGAAAATGGCCTTGTCGAACAGCGGTTCGCGCGCGGTCGTGAAATGCACGATCGCAATCCACGCCGCGCTGCCGACGAGGAAGGTGTAGAACCAGATCTCGTAAGACTGGAACCAGTCGAGCTGCGAACCTCGATCGAGCAGCAATTGCAGCGAGGAGAGCGCGATCGCCAGCATCATGAACCCGAACAGGTCGAACTTGCGCCGCTTGCCCTCGCGCTGCGGCAACTGCGCGACCAGCAGGGCCAGCGCTAGAACCCCGATCGGCAGGTTGACGTAGAACACCCAGCGCCAGTTGGCGCTTTCGGTCAGCCAGCCGCCCAGGATCGGCCCCAGAATCGGGCCGATCATGATCCCCAGACCCCAGATCGCCATCACCTGTGGGTGGCGGCTGGGGCGGGAGCTATCGAGCATGAAGCTCTGGCTGAGTGGCGGGATGAACGCTCCCGTCACCCCCTGCAAGGCGCGGAACAGCACCATCTCGCCAAGGTTCTGCGCCATCCCGCACATCATCGATGCGATGATGAAGCCCGCGACAGAGAATATGAACAGCCGCCGCGCGCCGACCCGGTCGCCCAGCCAGCCGGTAGCCGGCATCGCGACCGCGCTGGCGATGATATAGCTGGTCAGCACCCATGTCACGCTTTCCGCATTGGCGCCGAGCGCGCTTTGCATGTGCGGGATCGCGACGTTGGCGATGGTCGTATCGAGCACCTGGATCAGCGATGCGGCCATGATGCCGACCATCAGCAGCGGCTGGTTGCGGACCGGTAGCAGGGGCTCGTCGGCAGCCGGAGGCGCGGCGGCTCCGGCGGCGGGTGAGGCAGGGCGGGCGGCGCTGGCCATTGATTCAGCGGTCGTCGGTGAAGACGGTGACATCCGTGGAAAGCCCGGCGATCAGCCGCCGCGGGCTCTTGCTGGTAATGCGGATCTTCACCGGCACGCGCTGCGTCACCTTGACCCAGTTGCCGGTCGCGTTCTGCGCCGGGAGCACGGAGAATTCCGAACCCGTGCCTGCGCCGATCGTCTCGACCTCGCCCTTGAGGACCAGCCCGGGATAGGCATCGACGCGGACCTCCGCGCGCTGGCCCACCTGCATGTCGTCGAGATCGGTTTCCTTGAAGTTGGCTTCCACATAGGAACTGCCATCCTCGACCAGCGTGAGAACGGGGAGGCCCTGCATGATCTGCTCGCCGATCTGCAGCCGGTCGGCCTGCGTCACGGTGCCCGCTGTGGGCGCGCGCACTTCGGTGCGGCTCAGGTTGAGTTCGGCACCTGCCTTCTGGGCTTCGCCGGCCGCGATGGCGGGGTTCTGCCCCGGAACGGCAGCGCCTTCCGCGAGCTTGGCCTGCGCGGATGCCTTGCGGGCCTGGGCGAGGCGCAGCTCTTCGCGCGCCTGATTGACCTGGTGCGCCGCCGCATCGTGCTCCGTCTTGGTCAGGAAGCCCTTCTTGTACAACGCATCCTTGCGCGCGAAATTGGCTTCGGCATACGCGATATCCTCGCGCGCGGCGGAGATCGACGCGCCGGTGAGGTCGGGATCGCTGGTCAGCGCGGTACGGCTGGCCTGCGCCTGCGCGATGGCCGCGTTGGCCTCGGCGATCTGGACTTGGTAAGGGCGCTGGTCGATCCGGAACAGCAGCTGGCCCGGCTTGACCCGATCCCCGTCGGCGACCAGCACCTCGACGATCTGCCCGCCGACCTCTGCCGAAATCGACACCCGGTCCTGCTGCACGTAGGCATTGTCTGTCGCCACCTTGCCCTGCAGACTGGACCAGTACACGAACCCGCCGATCAGCAGCAGCAGGGGCACCGCTGCCATCAGCGCGATCCGGCGCCACCGGCGCTTCTTGGGCGCGGTCGCGGGTGCTTCCTCGGCCGCGGACGGGTCGCTTGCGATGACGGGATCGGCTTCAGCCATGGACGGGCTCTTGTGCTGCGGGAGTGGTGGAGAGATTACCGGAAACCCGGTGAAGCATTCGTGAAAACGCCGCCTGCTCGTTCTCGTCAAGGCCGTCGAGCATCTGGTCGAGCATCCCGGCGAGCGCAGCGCGGATGCGTTCGGCCTCGCCAGCGGCGCGCGGAGTCAGGTAGAGCAGGCGCGCGCGGCGGTCGCGCGGGTCGTTGCGCCGTTCGACGAGGCCGGATTCCTCCATCCGGTCGACCATCCGGCACAAGGTGATCGGTTCGACCTCCAGCAGTTCGGCATGAAACGCCTGGTTCTCGCCCGGCGATCTTTCGAGCGCGAGCAGCAGGCGCGCCTGCGGCCCGGTAATGCCGATGGCACGCACCCGCTCGTCGAATGCGCGGCGCAAGAGGCGCGCATTGTCGACCATCAGCCAGCCCAGGTTCTTGTCCATCGACGGGGCACATAATAAGCGTGCTTATCAAGTCAAGATCATTGCCCATCGCGCCCGCGATTTGGTAGGTGGCGGACCCCCTAACCGGAGCACGCGAGCCACCTGATGACGACTGATCGCTTCCAATCCTTCGACGGCACCACGCTTGCGCTCCACCGGATGGGCGAAGGCCGCCCGCTGATCCTATTGCACGGCCTGTTCTCCAACGCGGACATGAACTGGATCCGGTTCGGCCATGCGCAGCGGATCGCCGAGCAGGGCTATGAAGTCCTGATGCCCGACTTCCGGGTCCACGGGCAGAGCGAGGCGCCCCACGGGGCGGAGAATTATCCGGAGGGCGTGCTGGTGAAGGACGTCGTTTCCCTGGTCGAGCATCTCGGGCTGACCGAATACGACCTTGCCGGCTTCTCGCTCGGCGCGCGGACCGCGATCCACGGCGTTGCCACCGGCAAGCTCGCCCCGCAGCGGCTGATCCTGGGCGGGATGGGCATCGACGGCCTGCGCGAATGGGACAAGCGTGCGGCGTTCTTCATCCGCGTGATCGACGAATTCGATGCGATCCCTAAGGGCGACCCGGCCTATTTCTCGATGCAGTTCCTCAAGTCGCAGAAGGTCGATCGCACCGCCGCGCGGCTGTTGCTGGGTAGCATGGAGAACCTCGATCTCGCAGAGTTGGAGAATATCACCTGCCCCACGCTGGTGGTCTGCGGCGACGAGGATCGCGACAATGGCTCCGCGCAGGAACTCGCCGACATGCTTGCGCAAGCGACCTATGCCGAGATACCCGGCACCCACATGAGCAGCGTGACCAAACCCGATCTGGGGGGCGCAATGGCGGAGTGGCTGGGTCCGGCAAAACGCTGACGGGCCCGCTTGCTATTACCCCGCGTGACGGTAGTTTCGCGGCCAATCTCAAACGCTACGACAGGATGCCGCCCATGAAATTGCTTCCCGTTTCGCTCGCCGCGCTCGCCGCCGCGTCTCTCGCCACGCCCGCGCTGGCCGACGACCACGGCGCCCAGACAGAGCAGGCGGCCAAGCAGTATCCGATGACGCCCGAAGGGGCCGCCAGCTGGGTCGCGATGGTGGAGAAGGACCTGTTCGACTATTCGCTGCACGCGAGCCAGATCTACTGGGTCAACGCGACCTACATCACGCATGATACCGATGCGCTGGCCGCCAAGGTCGGGGCCGAGGGAACCGAGAAGTCGGTCAACTACGCGCTCGAAGCGGCGAAATATGCCGAGGTCGACGGGCTCGATCCCGAAGTCGCGCGCAAGCTCGATATCCTGCGCAACGGCATCGTCCTGCCCGCGCCGACCGCCGATGGCGCGGCGACCGAGTTGAACCAGATCGCGACCAGCCTCAACAGCCAGTATGGCAAGGGCAAGGGCACGCTGAACGGCGAGGAGATCAGCGGCTCCGATATCGAGGCGGAGATGGGCAATCCTGAACGCACCCCCGCCGAGCTCGCTGAGATGTGGGCCAGCTGGCACACCAATGTCGGCGCGCCGATGAAGGACGATTACGCCCGCATGGTCGAGATCGCCAATGAAGGCGCGGTCGAGCTGGGGTTCGACAATGTCGGCACCATGTGGCGCTCTGGCTACGACATGCCGCCGGAGCAATTTTCGGGCGAGCTGGAGCGGATGTGGCAGGAGGTCGCACCGCTCTACCGGTCGCTGCATACCTATGTGCGGACCAAGCTGAACGAGAAGTACGGCAACGACATCCAGCCCGCCACGGGCCCGATCCGCGCCGATCTGCTGGGCAATATGTGGGCGCAGGAATGGGGCAATATCTACCCGCTGGTCGCACCCGAAGGCTCGGGCGATCTTGGCTACGACATCGGCGATCTGCTGACGGCGCAGGGAAAGGACCCGATCGACATGGTGAAGATCGGGGAGGGCTTCTATTCCTCGCTCGGCTTCGAACCGCTGCCGAAGACCTTCTGGGAACGCAGCATGTTCACCAAGCCCGCCGACCGTGAAGTGGTCTGCCACGCCTCGGCCTGGGACGTGGACAACAAGGACGATATCCGCATCAAGATGTGCATCAAGGTGAATGCGGACGACTTCGTCACCATCCACCACGAGCTCGGCCACAACTACTACCAGCGCGCCTATAACGAGCAGGATTTCCTGCACCTCAACGGCGCGAACGATGGCTTCCACGAAGCGATCGGCGATTTCATCGCGCTCTCGATCACGCCCGAATACCTAGTCCAGATCGGCCTGCTCGATCGCGAGGACGTGCCCAGCGCGGACAAGGATATCGGCCTGCTGCTGCGTCAGGCGATGGACAAGGTCGCCTTCCTGCCCTTCGGCCTGCTGGTCGACAAATGGCGCTGGGGCGTGTTCGATGGCTCGATCACGCCTGCCGATTACAACACCGCGTGGCACGACCTGAAGCGTGAATATCAGGGCATTACGCCGCCGGTTGAGCGGCCCGCCGATGCCTTCGATCCGGGCGCGAAGTACCACATCCCCGGCAACACGCCCTACACGCGCTATTTCCTCGCGCGCATTCTCCAGTTCCAGTTCTACAAGGCGGCGTGCGACGCGGCGGGCTGGGAAGGGCCGCTGCACCGTTGCAGCTTCTACGGTAACGAGGAAGTTGGCGAGAAGCTCGAGGTGATGCTGGAAATGGGCGCGAGCAAGCCGTGGCCCGATGCGCTGGAGGCGTTCACCGGCAGCCGCGAGATGAGCGGCAAGGCGATGATGGAGTATTTCGCCCCGCTCAAGGCCTGGCTCGACGAACAGAACGCCGGCAGGCCGAGCGGATGGTGAGACTGTCGATAGGGCGCACCGTCACATGATTACCGTCGGGTGGCGCGAGATGGTCGACCTGCCCGATCTCGGCCTGAAGGGCGTTCCCGCCAAGATCGACAGTGGTGCGCGCACCAGTTCGCTCCATGGCCTCATGCTCGAGGAATTTCGCCGCGACGGCGAGAAATTCGTCCGGTTCGAGGTGTTCTTCCCCGGCACCAAAGTGATGCAGGTGTGCGAGGCAGTGCATGTCGACGTGCGCGGGATCACCAGTTCGAACGGCGAAACGCAGCTTCGCTATGTCATCAAGACACCGCTGACGATCGGGGCGGAAACCTTTCGCGCCGAGATCAGTCTAGCAGATCGTAGCGACATGAAATTCCCGATGCTGATAGGGAGGAGTGCCCTGCGAAGACGCTTCCTCGTCGATTCGGGGAATTCCTGGCTCCAGTCCCCCGGGCGCGACCCGGTGAAAGGCCACAAACCATGAGTATCCGGCCATGAAAATTGCCATGCTGGCGCGTAATCCGAACCTCTACTCGCACCGGCGTCTCGCGGAGGCGGCTGAGGCGCGCGGGCACTCGCTCGACATCCTCAACACCACCCGCTGCACCGTGCATATCGCGAGCCACAAGCCCGAGGTTTATTACGACGGGGAGCCTTGCATCGGCTACGACGCGGTCATCCCCCGCATTGGCGCCTCGGTCACCAATTATGGCCTCGCGATTCTGCGCCAGTTCGAAATGCGCGGATGCTGGCCGCTGAACGAAAGCGTCGCAATCGGGCGCAGCCGCGACAAGCTGCGTTCGATGCAGATCTTTGCCAAGCACGGCCTCGGCCTGCCGCTGACCGCCTATGCGAATGATCCCAAGAAGGCGGAGGAGATCATCCGCGCAGTCAAAGGCCCGCCAGTTGTTATCAAGCTGCTGGAGGGGACGCAGGGTATCGGCGTGGTGCTGGCCGATTCGATGTCGAGCGCCAAGTCGGTGATCGAGGCGTTTCGCGGCGCCAACGTGAACATCCTGGTGCAGGAATTCATCAAGGAAGCAGGCGGCACCGATATTCGCGCGCTGGTGATCGGCGGCAAAGTGGTCGCGGCGATGAAGCGGACCGGCGCAGCGGACGATTTCCGCTCCAACTTGCATCGCGGCGGCAGCGCACAGCTGATCAAGATCACCCCAGAGGAACGCAGCACCGCGGTGCGCGCCGCGAAGCGCATGGGGCTGAACGTGTGCGGGGTCGACATGCTGCGCTCCAACCACGGGCCGGTCATCATGGAGGTCAACTCCTCGCCGGGCCTCGAAGGGATCGAGGCCGCGACCGGCAAGGATATCGCGGGCCAGATCATCGAATTCATCGAAAAAAGCGCGAAGATCGGGGCAACGAAGACGAAGGGGGCGGGGTAAGCGCCCGTTTTTCAAGGAGGGGTTGATGCACGGATTGGCACTGGCGGGCGTGTTGCTCTCGGGCCTGGTAACACAGGCGTCGGCTCAGACTCCGACCTCGATGGTCGGAGGGCACGATCCGGCATCGCTCGTATCTGCGATGGAAATGGGTGGGTACAAGGCGGAGCTGGAGGTCGACTCTTCGGGTGATCCGGTGATCCAAACCGAGTTCTCGGGCATGCCTTCTTCCATCGTATTCTACGGTTGCAATGAGGAACATATCGAGTGCGACTCGCTGATGTTCATCACCGGCTTCGACCGTGAGACGCAGTGGGACGTCGCCTCCGCGATCAAGATAAACGAGGATGTGCGTTTCGCTTCGGTCTGGCTCGACGATGAAGGCGATCCGTGGATTTCGTGGGACATGGTGACCGGGCGCAATGGTGTGCCGGTCAGCACTTTCTCGACGGCAATGCGGATGTACGCGGATACCGTGGACCGCGTGGCAGACATGGCCTTCGCCGAAGAACGCGGGAAATAGAAAAGGGCGTCCTACCTGAAAGTCGGCCCGTTAAATTGTCGCGGTTTCCGGTCGTGCGGAGGCCGACCGCGTTGGGCCGCCGACCTTCAGTCCTCGTCTGAGCCCCGCCAGCGTGGGAGCTATTGCTGCTGTTCTGCGGCCGTCACGGTCGGCTGTTCTTCTTCGCGTTCCGCTTCTATCAACCCGGCCTGGTCTGCCAGCTTGATATCGATATTGATAATGGTCCCGGTGGCGGATTTGATAACTTCGAGTTGACCGTCCAGCCCTGCCACGAGCTGACGGACGATCCGCGCGCCGAGATTCCCCTCGTGCGGCCAGTTGCAATCGTCCGGCAGGCCCACGCCATCATCTTCGATCGTGATCCTGAGCAACTCGTTCGACATGACGTTGGACCGGATAGTGACCACACCATGATCCCGATCCTTGAAGGCATGCTGCAGTGAATTGGTCACGATTTCGGATACGACGAGGCCGATCCGTGCAGCGGTCTCGACCGGGACATCGATCGTGTCAGACTGGAAGTTGAGCTTGATGGCCTGCCGCCCATCGATGTGATTGATCGCAGAGGATATTCTGCTGAGATAGGCCCCGAGCGGAATGATCTTGTCCGTCGCCTTGGCTGCGCCCGCCTGGTCCATTTCCTGGTACAGAAGCTGGAGCGCTTCGACCCTGCGCGACAGGCTTTCGAACTGTTTCGCGTTTCCTTCGGCGCTGTTGGCCTGGATGCGAATCATGCCGACGATCATCGACAAGTGGTTCTTCACCCGATGCTGAACTTCGGCCAGCTGCCGGTCCAGCTTCTCGCTGATCCTCGCGTCGGTACCCGTCCCCAGATCGCACTGGAAACCCACGAAAAACCGGCAGGAATCGTGCTCGTCCCAAAGGGGCGCCATAACGAGCCGGTTCCAGAACCCCTCGCCATCGGCGCGGTAATTATAGATCGTCTCCTCGACCTCCCGGCATTCGGCGATACCCTTCGCCAGCCGGGCGACCACGTCGCGATCGGTCTTTTCACCCTGGAGAAAGCGGCAGTTCCGGCCAAGGACGGAAGATTGCGAATAGCCTGTCATGCGCTCGAAAGCGCGGTTGACGAAAATCAACGGTTCGTCATCCTGACTGAGGTCGGATATGGTCAGCGAGAACGGCAAGCGGCCCCACGCGTCTTTGTTCTCGGTCGTCAGCACTGTCGCTCTTCGTCATGGCCCCTGCGTGCCGACTATCTAAACGCTAGATTGATTTCATTGCAAGATTGGCGATGCCTGCGGGAGGACGGTTATCGCCCCGTCAGTGCTGGAAAAAAGCGCGCTCGTCAGCATTGCCGACTGTGCACGCCTCACGTCAGCTGCGTGAGTGCCATCAGCAGCCCGACCCCCGCGATCACGCTGGTGAAGATACCCAGCGCGCGCGAGCGGACCCAGCCGGCCACTCCGATCGAGCCCAGCATCGCGGCGATGCCGAGGATGAAGCTGATCGCGATTGTCACCTGCAGGGCCGACAGCGGTGCGTCCCTGACGGCTGAAGGCGCTGCGGGATGAAGCGCGAAGCTGATCGAAACGGCCGAGGTCAGGCAGATGATGAAGGCCACCGCCGCGAAGGCCGATGCGCCGATGGAGATTCGCGCGAAGACGCCCGGCTTCGCCAGCGTCAGCAACGTGACGAAGATGGTCGCCGAGAAACCGCCGAGGAACGAGCAAACGCCGATCATCATGTCGGCTAGCGCGAGCTGGTAGGCGGGATCGAGCTGGACCATCCTTTTCTCCGTAAGCCGCGGCTACCTGAAGGCAGGCTCGTTGAAGGCCCGCAGCTTGCGCGAATGCAGGCGTGCGCCCTCCTTGCGCAGATAGCGGCAGGCGCCGATCCCGATCTGCAGGTGCGCGGCGATCGCCTCTTCGTAGAAGGTGTTCGCCTGCTTGGGCAGCTTGATCTCACCATGCAGCGGTTTGTCGCTGACGCATAGCAGCGTGCCGTAGGGCACCCGGAAGCGGTAGCCCTGCGCGGCGATGGTCGCGCTTTCCATGTCGATTGCGACCGCGCGGCTCAGCGAGAAGCGCCGCGCCGACATGGCATAGCGCAGTTCCCAGTTGCGGTCGTCGGTCGTCACCACGGTGCCCGTGCGCAGGCGTTGCTTGAGGTCGCTGCCCTGACGGCCCGACACATCCTCCGCCGCGGCGGCAAGCGCCTGCTGCACTTCGGCGATCGCGGGCAGCGGAATCTCGGGCGGCAGCACGGGATCGAGCACATGGTCGTCGCGCAGATAGGCATGGGCTAGCACATAGTCGCCGATCTTCTGGCTGGCGCGCAGACCGCCGCAATGGCCGATCATCAGCCACGCCTCCGGCCGCAATACGGCCAGATGATCGCAGATGGTCTTCGCATTGCTCGGCCCGACGCCGATATTGACCAGCGTAATCCCCCCGCCGCCTTTGCCGATCAGGTGGTAGGCGGGCATCTGGTGCCGCCGCCATGCCGCGTCGGAGAGCTGCTTCGACGCGTCCTGCGTCGGCTCGGTCAGGAAGAGCCCACCCGGCCCGGCAAGCGCGCTGCAATCGTCATCGCCGAGCCGCGCGCCCGCCCAATCGACGAATTCGTCGACATAGCGGTGATAGTTGGTGAACAGCACGAAGCGCTGGAAATGCTCGGGGTCGGTCCCGGTGTAGTGCGCCAGCCGCGCGAGGCTGAAATCGGTCCGCAACCCGTCGAACAGCGAGAGCGGGATCATTGCATCCTCGTCCTCCAGTTCGATTCCGTCGGCCAGCTCATCCCCGATATCGGCAAGATCAGTGTGCGGGAAATGGCGCGCAATTTCTTGCGGGCTCGTGCCCGCGAGCTTGGCCGTCGCTTCCCCGTCCAGCACGTAGGGGAAAGGGATTTCCTGGTCCGATGGCTGCACGTCGAGGCGGATGGGATAATCGCTCTCGATCAGTTCCAGCTGCGCGCGAAGGTAATCGCGGAACAACGCAGGCCGCGTGACCGTGGTGGCGTAGGTGCCCGCGCGGGCGAGACGGCCGAAGGCGCGGCTGCGTGCGTCCTGCGGTTCGCTGCCGTCGTAATGGAGCAGCAGGCGCGGATAGGTGTAGCGGCCCTCGCGCGCGCTTGCGGTGGGCAGGCCGCCGGTTTTGGCGAATGCCACGATATCTTCGCGCAGCGCGGTGATAGCTTTTTCATATTGCGCGTCGAGCGCGTCGAGAGCTTGGTCGATGGTCAGCATGGCCGCGCGTCCTAGCGGCGTCGCATGACACCGCCAAGTGGCGATCGCGATGTAGGGCATTTGGCGACCAAACGAAAAAGGCCGCTGCGCGTCGGCTGACGGCAGCGGCCCTTTGTTTCGCTGTGATCGGAGCGAGGCTTATTCGCTCTTGGGTTCGACCTCGTCCGAGCTCGTTTCCGGCTCGGTCGCTTCGATCAGCGACTCGGTGGTCGTCTGGTCTTCCGGGGTCGAAACACCGTCTTCCATCAGCTCGGCAGGGATTTCGCCCGGCTCGAGATTGGGATCGACCTGGTTCTCGGCAGCCGCTTCTTCGATCTGCCGTTGGTCGTCTTCGAACATCTGGGCGAGGACGTCGACGCCCTGGCTCTGCAGTTCGGCTTCGTCGTCCGAACGGGCGACGTTGGCCTTCACGGTCACGTGCACCTCGGGGTGCAGCGCAACGGTGACGTCGTGCATGCCGATCGTCTTGATGGGGCTACCCATGACGACCTGCTTCTTGTCGATTTCGTGGCCTTGGGCTTCGAGGCCCGCCACGATGTCGCGCACGTTGACCGAACCGTACAGCTGGCCGGCATTCGACGAGGCGCGGATCAGGACGACTTCTGCACCGGCGATCTTCTCGCCAGACTTTTCGGCTTCGCCGCGACGTTCCGCGTTTTCCTTTTCGAGGCGCTCGCGGTTCGCTTCGAAGACCTTCTTGTTTGCAGAGTTGGCGCGCAGCGCCTTCTTCTGCGGCAGTAGGAAGTTGCGCGCGTAGCCGTCCTTGACGGTCACGACGTCGCCGATGCCGCCCAGATTGCCGATACGTTCGAGGAGGATGATATCCATGGTGTTAGCTCCTCTTACTTCACGACGTAGGGAAGAAGGCCGATATGGCGCGAACGCTTGATCGCCTTGGCGAGTTCACGCTGCTTCTTCGCGCTGACGGCGGTGATGCGGCTGGGGACGATCTTGCCACGTTCGGACATGAAGCCCTGCAGCAGACGCACGTCCTTGTAGTCGATGACCGGAGCATTCTTGCCCGAGAACGGGCAGGTCTTGCGGCGGCGGAAAAACGGGCGGGCCATTAGTCGTCTCCCCGATCGGAGCGCTCACGGCGCTTCTTGGAATCGCGTTCGTTCTTGCGCATCATCGCCGACGGGCCTTCCTCGTGTTCGTCCACGCGGATGGTCATGTAGCGGATGACGTCTTCGTTGATGCGGGTCTGCCGTTCGAGTTCGGCGACCATCGCACCGGGGCCTTCGATGTTCAGCAGAACGAAGTGGGCCTTACGGTTGCGGTCGATCTTGTAGGCGAGGTTCTTCAGGCCCCAGGTCTCCGTCTTGGTGACCTTGCCTTCGTTCGACTCGATAATCTCGGTGGCTTGCGCGGCCAGAGCGTCGACTTGCGACTGGCTCAAATCCTGGCGCGCAAGGAACACATGCTCATAAAGAGCCATGCTTTGTCCTTTCACATTGCTGCCGATCGCTGGCTTGTCCGTCCGGATGACGGGGCCCCTCCGGCTTTCTTGGTTTCCCCACTGCCAGCCGTCGCCGACAGCAGGGAAGCGAGGCACATAGCTGGATTGGCGGACAATGCAAGGCTTGCGGGACGGTGCCGCGGCGGGCAGTCATTACGTCGGTCGTTAGCCGAGGGGAAGTCCATGCCGAAATTTCCGACACTTGCAGCCACGATACTCGCCGCGTGCCAGCTTGCCGCTTGCGGGTCTCCCACTAAGACTTCTTTCAGTCGGGTATACTTGGCGGAAGCAACCGATGCGGCCACTATCGAATCATGCCGTGGAGCGCCCCTTGCGGAGGGTTTCTTATCCTTCGGCAGAGTCGGAAGCGTGATGGTGTCGGCGGATCGCGCCCTCGAGACTTTCTGCACATTCGACGAAGCCGGTGAGCTTATCGCCGTTTTCAGGCAGACGCGGATGGCCGACGCAACGCATTTTTTCCAAAGCACAGTCGGAACGGACACTCGCGGCCCCCGTCATACCCTAAAGAACTTAGTCTGAAGTAGGAGAATAGCGTGCCCGGTGGCCTTGCCGCATTACTCGACGACGTTTCGATCATTGCACGTGCGGCGGCCTCTTCGGTCGACGATGTGGCAGCGGCGGCGGGCCGCGCGGGCTCCAAGACCGCGGGCGTGGTGATCGACGATGCGGCGGTCACCCCCGGCTATGTCGTGGGGTTCAGCCCCGCGCGCGAGCTGCCGATCATCGCCAAGATCGCCAAGGGCAGCGTGAAGAACAAGCTGTTGATCCTGTTACCGGGCGCCTTGGCGCTAAGCGAATTCCTGCCACAGGCGATCGTCTTCATCCTGATGCTGGGCGGCTGTTACCTCTCTTACGAGGGCGCGGAAAAGATCGTCGAGAAGCTGAGCGGCGCGAAGCATGGCAAGACCATCGAAGAGCCGATCGAGGACGAGGCAGCGTTCGAGAAGGAGCGGGTCTCGGGTGCGATTCGCACCGACCTGATCCTGTCCGCCGAAATCATGGCGATCACGCTGAACGAGGTCGCGGCGGAAACCTTCCTGACCCGTGCCATCGTGCTCGCACTGGTGGGCCTGGCGGTAACGGCGTTCATCTATGGCGCGGTGGCGATCATCGTGAAGCTGGACGACATCGGGCTCAGCCTGATGGAAAAACCGGGCGATACGGCGAAGAAGATCGGCAAGCTGATGCTCAACGCGATGCCGCATATCCTGACGATTTTGTCGGTCGTGGGGACCGCAGCGATGCTGTGGGTCGGCGGCGGGATCATCCTGCACGGCACGCATGAACTGGGCTTCCACACGCTCTATGATGCAAGCCACGGGCTGGAACATGCCGTGGAGACCACCACCGGCGCGCTGGGCGGCATCCTCGGCTGGGCGACCTACGCGGCTGCTTCGGCGCTGCTCGGACTGGTGCTGGGCGCGGCGATCTTCCTTGTGCTGCACAAGGTCTTCGGACTGGGACACGGCAAGGACGAAGGCGAGGGCGCGCACTAGCGGCCTTCCGTGCTATTTGCCCTTCCAGGGCTCCTTCGTCAGATCCGTCCCGCACCGGCCGCAAACCTTGTTGGGCCACGGCAGCATCAGAACGCCGCGATAGAAGAACAGGTTCTTGCGGCAGTTCGGGCAGTTGAAGCCCAGAATGCCGATATTGGCCATGAACAAGCCGAAGATCACGATGGCAAAAGCAATGCTCGAATGCCCGACCCACGCATCGACCGCGATGATGAACACCACGCCGATCGCGACACCGAGCAGCATCTTGAGCGCGTGGCGCCGGGCGCGTTCGTAGACGCTCACGCCAATCGCTCGAGCACGTGCCGCGCAAACACGCTCAGCGTATCGTCGCGTGCGCCCATGATCGCGATGCGGTCGCCGGGCCGGGCGTTCGCCACAAGCCAGTCGCCGCAGCCTTCGCGGGTGTTGATGTGGATGGCTTTCCCGCCGTGCTTGGCGATCAGGTCGACGATCCGCTCGCTGCCTTCGCTGCGGTCGACCGTGCCGCCGAAATAGACCGGGTCGCACAGCACCGTCACATCGTCGGGGCCGAGTTCGCGGGCGAAGGTCTCGGCCAGTTCGGCACCCATCTGCTTGAGCGGCCCGTAGCCATGCGGCTGGAAGAAGGCGAGCACGCGGCCCGGATGTGCTTTCAGCGTGCGCAGGGTCGCCGCAGCCTTCTCCGGGTTGTGGCCGAAATCGTCGATCACCGTGACGCCGGAGGGCGAGCTGCCGACGATATCGAACCGGCGCGCCAGCCCTTTGAACTCGGCCAGCGCCGCGACCGCATCGGCCACGGGCACACCCGCCGCGTTGGCCCCCGCAATGGCGGCGAGCGCGTTCGACAGGTTGTGCCGCCCCGGCAGGTCCAGCGTCAGCGCGTGCTGCGTATCGTCGCGCTTGTCGTGGACTATCGCTGCCTGCCGCGTCGGGCCCTCGGCAAGCGATCCCTCGACGATGCCGAGCGCGGCGCAGCCATTGGTCACGCCGAAGGTCAGCGGCGCATTGGCGTGCGCGACCAGACGGAAGGCTTCCTCGTCATCGGCATTCACCACGCCGTGCTCGGATGCCTTTAGGAAATCGCCAAAGAGCTGGCGCAGCTCGTCCATGCTCTTGTGGTCCAGGCTCACGTTGAGCAGGATGCCGACGGCGGGCTTGTATTGCGCGATCGAGCCGTCGCTCTCGTCGACTTCGGACACATAGAGGTCCGCATCGCCCACCACCGCGCTGGCGAAGGGGCGGTCTTCGAACACGAAATTCTTCATCACCGCGCCGTTCATGATTGTCGGCTCGCGGCCCGCGTGGTGCAGTATCCAGCCGAGCATTCCGGTGACGGTCGACTTGCCGCTGGTACCCGCGACTGCGACGCCTGTTTCGGCGGCGTTGAATAGCGCTGCGTTGAGGTCCGCACGGGTCAGGCGGGGGAGGCCCAGTTCCTTGGCGCGGACGACTTCGGGGACGGTGTCCTCCACCGCTGCGCTTGCCACCAGCACCTGCTGGGGCCGGGTGATCCCGCTGCCGTCCTGCGGGAAGAGCTGGAAACCCTGACGCTCCAGCGCGGCGAATTTGTCCGGCGTGCGGCCCTGGTCGAAGCTGCGGTCCGACCCGGCCACTTCCGCCCCGCGCCCTTTCAGGATCGCGGCGAGTGGCTGCATCCCCGATCCGCCGATCCCGCAGAAGAACCAGGGGCGGGCGGTGAGGTCGGCTGTGGGGTCGGGAAGGTCGGTCATCCGGCTTGCCTATTGTGATTAGACCAACTCGTCACCCCCGCGCAGGCGGGGGTCCCGCTTTTTGCCACGGGCTCCATAGAACCAAGCGTCATCCCCGCCTGCGCGGGGATGACGGGGGTGGGTTTGGCGGATACAACGACCGCATGACCCGCATCGCCATCTGCGCGCCCGCCACCGCGATCACGCCCGCCCATGCCGCCGCGATCGAGCATCTGGTGGCGGAGGAATTCCCCGAGCACAGCGTCCATGTGCACCCGCAATGCTTCGAAAGCTGGGGCCACTTCGCGGGCACCGATCTGCAACGCCTGACCGCGCTGCTCGAATGCGCGAACGATCCGCAGTATGACGCGGTGTGGTTCGCGAAGGGTGGCTACGGATCGAACCGGATCGCGCAGGCCGCGGTATCGCAGATGAACGACGCCGCGCGGCAGAAGACCTATGTCGGGTTTTCGGACATGGGCTACATGCTCGCCGCGCTCTACCGGGCGAAGATCGGCCAGCCGGTCCACGGTTCGATGCCGGTCAGCGCGCGCAGCGAACGCGGGCGCGAAGCGGTGCGCCGGGTGCTGCGCTGGTTCTCCGGCGATGGCAGCGGGCTGGAGCCGCACCTCGACGGCAAGACGCCGACGGTTGCGTTCAACCTCATCACGCTGGCGATGATGGTCGATACGCCGATGCTGCCCGACCTTTCCGGCCATGTGGTGATGGTCGAGGAGGTGAGCGAACATCTTTATGCTGTCGACCGGCTGTTCTTCAGCCTCTCCAACACCCTTCCGCGCGTCGCTGGCCTCAGACTCGGCGCGGTCAGCAATGTGCCCGAAAACGACCGTGAATTCGGGATGAGCGCAGAGGAAATCGCGCAGTTCTGGTGCGCGCGGGCGGGGATCCCCTATCTGGGCCGGGCGCAGATCGGCCACACGGCGGACAACCGGATCGTCCCCTTCGGCCTTGCCAGCCCGGCGCGCGGTTCCTAGGCCCGCGGGCCACAAGGAGATTTTGATGCGAGCCTTTATTTTTCCCGGGCAGGGGAGCCAGAAGGTCGGCATGGGTGTCGACCTCGCCGAAGCCAGCGCCGCCGCGCGCGAAACCTTTCAGGAAGTCGACGAAGCGCTGAACCAGAAGCTGTCGGTGATGATGCGCGAAGGGACGGACGCCGAACTGACGCTGACCTCCAATGCGCAGCCCGCGATTATGGCCAATGCGATCGCTGCTCTGCGCGTGCTGGAGAAGGACTTCGGCATGAAGCTGAAGGATGCGGGCGATTGTGTCGCCGGGCATTCGCTGGGCGAATACACCGCGCTGTGTGCGGTCAACGCGTTCTCGCTGACCGAAACCGCCAAGCTGCTGCGCCTGCGTGGTATTGCGATGCAGGACGCCGTGCCGATCGGCGTCGGCTCCATGGCCGCGCTGCTCGGCTCTGATATCGAGACCGCGCAGAAGCTGGCCGAAGCCGCTGCCGAGGGCCAGGTGTGCGAAATCGCCAACGACAATGATCCCTCGCAGGTCGTTGTCTCCGGCCACGCGCAGGCGATCGACCGCGTGCTCGAAATGGCGAAGGAATACGGGGCCAAGCGAGCGATCAAGATCGCCGTTTCTGCGCCGTTCCATTGCTCACTGATGAAGCCTGCCGCGCAGCGGATGAAGCTGGCGCTCGAAAACACGCCGCCCTCCGCGATGGACCTGCCGCTCTATGCCAACGTGACCGCCGCAAAGGTGGCCGATTCGGACGAAGAGAAAGCCCTTCTGGTCGATCAGATCACCGGCCGCGTGCGCTGGCGTGAAAGCGTTCTGGCGATGCGCGCCAACGGGGTGGAGCATTTCGTGGAACTGGGCGGCAAGGTGCTCGGCCCGATGGTCAGCCGCACCGACAAGGACGCGAAGGTGACCAGTGCGATCACCATGGAAGACCTCGAAGCGCTGGCGAAGGAGCTGGCCTGATGTTCTCACTCGAAGGAAAAACCGCGCTGGTCACGGGCGCGAGCGGCGGGATCGGGTCGTCGATCGCCAAGGCGCTTGCCGCGCAGGGCGCACGGATCGCGCTGTCCGGCTCCAATGGTGGCAAGTTGCGCGCCTTTCGCGAGCAGCTGCAGGACGAGATCGGCGGCGATCATGTCGAGATCACTTGCGACCTCTCCAACCCGACCAGTGTCGAAGAACTGATCCCCGCGACGATCGACACGCTCGGCAAGGTCGACATCCTGGTGAATAATGCCGGTATCACGCGCGACAACCTCGCCATGCGGATGAAGGATGAAGAGTGGGACCAGGTGATCCGGATCAATCTGGAAGCCGCGTTCCGCCTGATGCGCGCCGCCGCACGCCCGATGATGAAGGCGCGGCATGGCCGGATCATCTCGATCACCAGCGTCGTGGGTGCGACGGGCAATCCCGGGCAGATGAACTATACTGCGGCCAAGGCAGGCCTGACGGGCATGTCGAAGAGCCTGGCGCAGGAGCTCGCAAGCCGGGGGATCACGGTCAACTGCGTCGCCCCCGGGTTCATCCGCACCGCAATGACCGATGCGCTGGAGGACAAGCAGAAGGCGGCCATCGAAGCGCGCATTCCGGCAGGCCGGATGGGCGAGGGTGACGAGATCGGTTCGGCCGTCGCCTACCTCGCCAGCGACGAGGCGGCTTACGTCACCGGCCAGACTCTGCACGTCAATGGCGGGATGGCGATGCTCGGCTAGGTGTTGCGGGGCGGGACTGGCGCGCATCGGCAACACCAACGGCTAGCCTAACCGCCCTCAACCCCTTATCCCCAGCAATCCGGGTGGACTCGCGCTTGCTGCTTGCCCCTAAGTGCAGGCGCGATAAGGAAACCGGATAAGATTTTCTCGCGCACAGGCAGACTCGAGGGGGAGTCGCGCCGCATTCCAAGCGCTTATGAGACGAGAGAAGGACCGATGAAGGCCACCATCGAACGCGCTACGCTGCTCCGCTGCCTGTCCCACGTGCAGTCCGTGGTGGAGCGCCGCAACACCATCCCGATCCTCAGCAACGTGCTGATCGACGCCGACGCTGGCGGCGGGGTGAAGGTAATGGCGACCGACCTCGACCTGCAGGTGGTCGAAACGATGACCGCCGCGAGTGTAGAGGGCGCCGGTGCGATCACCGTTTCCGCTCACCTGCTGTTCGACATCGCGCGCAAGCTGCCCGATGGCAGCCAGGTCAGCCTGGAAACCGCCGACAACCGCATGGTCGTCAAGGCCGGGCGCAGCCGTTTCCAGCTGCCCACCTTGCCGCGCGACGACTTTCCGGTGATCGTCGAGGGCGAGTTGCCGACCAGTTTCGAGCTGCCCGCCCGCGAGCTGGCCGAACTGATCGACCGCACCCGCTTCGCGATCAGCACCGAGGAAACGCGCTATTACCTCAACGGGATTTTCCTCCACGTCTCGGACGAGGCGCGTCCGGTACTGAAGGCGGCGGCGACCGACGGCCACCGGCTGGCGCGCTACACGCTCGACCGGCCCGATGGGGCGGAGGGCATGCCCGACGTCATCGTGCCGCGCAAAGCGGTCGGCGAACTTCGCAAGCTGCTGGACGAAGCACTCGATTCCAACGTCCAGATCGATCTTTCCGCGAGCAAGATCCGCTTCGCGATGGGCGGCGAGGGCGGGGTAGTCCTGACCAGCAAGCTGATCGACGGTACCTTCCCGGACTACAGCCGGGTGATCCCGACCGGCAACGACAAGCTCCTTAGGCTCGATCCCAAGGCTTTCTTCCAAGGCGTCGACCGTGTCGCGACCATCGCCACCGAGAAGACCCGCGCAGTCAAGATGGGGCTGGACGAGGACAAGGTAACCTTGTCGGTCACCAGTCCCGACAACGGCACTGCCGCCGAAGAGATCGCCGCCGAGTACAAGTCCGAAGGGTTCGAGATCGGCTTCAACGCCAATTATCTCAAGGACATCCTCGGCCAGATCGACAGCGATATGGTGGAGCTCCACCTCGCCGATGCGGGCGCCCCCACGCTGATCCGGCGGGACGAGAACAGCCCGGCGCTGTACGTCCTGATGCCGATGCGGGTTTAAAACCTAACCGCGCTTGTCACTGGCTCCGGCCAGTGTGCCGGGGCTAGGTTCGCTGGCGAAAGGAATTTCGCCATGCCACCCGGCTTCCTCGCTCTGTTCCTGCTGTCCGCAGCTACTCCGGTCGGTTCCGACGATTGCCCGGCGATTGTCGCCGCGACCACCAGCGAAAACGTGGACCAGAACCCCGACGCGGTTCGCTGCCTCACCTCGAGGATGAGCCAGACGGTGTACGAGGATTCGGAGCGGTGCATCGAGCTGATGCTCGGCGTGGCGGACCTGCGTGAAAGCCTGAAGGCCCTTCCCGGCTATTCCCAGCTGGACAACGAAACGTCGACCAAGCTGGAAAGCAACATGCGCGACGAGTTCGCGAGGATGAGGGCGTCGGCACCGCTGGGTGTGGATCTGGACGCCGGGCGCGGGGCCGCCGAGGCGGCGCGCGCGCCGTTCGAGACCGCGCTTTCCTCGATTCCGGAGCGGCGGTATGCCGTCTGGTATGCCAACGCCGTGCCGCCTGATCATTGTGCGATGGTGCTTGAGTTTCGTACTGCGCTGCGCGTGATCGAGGAAGACGAACGGCGCCGGGGTGTGGCCGGGTGAGGAATCAAGTGGAGAGCAAGATCATTATGGCATTTCGTAAACCTGTCCTCGCCATCGCGGCATCGGCGCTCGCAACGGCCTTGCTGCCTGCGCAGGCTGTGGCATCCGAGCGCAGCGATGCGCAGTGCCTGATGATATTTTCCGCAGCGCTCGGGCAGTATGAGGAAGCCGAAAATCGCGACGATAACACCGCGAATGGCCTCTATGCGCTTGTCGGGTATTTTTCTGGCAAGCTGTCGGTGATCAAGGGTGTCGACAGCCTGCAGTCGATCATGACCGAAGAGCTCGCGGCCGAGGTCATGGAGAACCATGATTCCATCCAGGCCCGCTGTGTGGCGGAGTCCGACCAGATGAGCAAAGCCATGATCGCGGCTGGCAAGGCGCTTTCGGGCGACTAATCTCTGGCGCGTCTGACCGCTGGCCATCGCGCAGCTGCGTCGATCTTTCCCGTTAACCCAGAAACTCTCGCAGCAGGCCGATCGCCCGCTCCGGCTGGGTCATCAGGAACAGGTGGCCTGCGCCCTCGAACACTTCCAGCCTTGCATCGGGAATCGCACCTGCCAGCAACCTGCCGTTGGCTAGCGGCACGATGGGATCGTTCTCTCCCATCATCACCAGCACCGGCTTGTCGAGGAAGGGTAGGGCGGGGAGCGAGGTCCACCCGGTCAGCGCCATCAGCTGGTAGAAATAGCCCGTGCTGCTGGGCGCAGTGATATTGCCGATCGAATGGCGCGCGCGCCTGGTCTCGTCGGCATTCTCCAGCGCCAGCAGGTATTCGTTGCGCAGCATGGCGTTAAGGCCCGAGAAGGGATCTGCCATCTGCAACAGCATCGCCGGGTCGCCCGGGATCATCAGCATTCCCGGAGAGGTCGCGGCGAGCACCACGCGCCGCACTCGGCTGGCGTATTGCAGGGCAAACTGTTGCGCGATCGCGCCGCCCCAGCTCATCCCCATGACATCGACCGCTTCAAGCCCGAAGCTGTCGAGCACGCTCGCGGCGGTCGAACTCATGGTAAACGGATTGTAGGGCAGCACCGGATCGGGCGATTCCCCTGTCCCTGGCATGTCGAACATGATGAAGCCCCGGTCGGTGAGCGTTTCCGCCAGCGGAGCGACCGCTTCGATGTTCGCGCCGATCCCGTTGAAGAACAGCAGCGGGGGGTGCGCGCAAGGGGTGTCGAGCCGCCAGCGCGCGACCCGCAGCTCCATTCCGTCGACCGTCTCTAAGGAGACCTTCGCGCTCAGCGGGCCGCCCGGCTCGCCACGTGGGTGTTTGCGTGACTGACTACCCGCGGTGCTGCCGAACAGGCTCCAGCCGGGCAGGCGCAGGTCCATGTCTTTAAAGCGCATCATTCTTCAAAGCCTTAAAAGTAAACCAAAAAACCGAAAGCTGAGTGGCATTCCAGCAGAACGGGTAGTCTGTTCAGACTGCGTTTTTCCGGACGGAAGTGCAGTGATGGCGCTTGCTGCGACGCAACACAATAACGCGTCGCCTGATGCCCATTCGTGGGTCGGTGTAATCGGCTTTAACCTCTTCCTAACCCTGATGGTTAATCCTTCTCCAGCTGCTTTCAGGCATAGGATTTAGGATGCAGGACGGCACGCGGACGAAAAGACGGGCATTAGCAACGGTGCGATCGCCTGAAGGCGACGCGACCGCGAGCGAACGCCGTCGTAGCGGCTTGCCCACCAAAAGCAGCGAAGCCGATGCTTTCGCGCGCGCACGCGGGCTTAGCCTGAGCGAGGACGCGCCGGCATTGCCATCGCAATGGCCGCTGCTGGGCGCCATGGCCCTGCTGAGCGCGCTGGCCAATGGATTGATTGCGCAATCCTATCCACCGATCACCTCGCTCGTCGCGTTGCTTCTATCGGCGCTGCTGTTTTCCTTGTCCCGGCTCGTGCGTGACACGGGTACGGTCCGCCGCCTGTCGGTGACCACCGCCTTCGGGCTGATCCCGCACCTGCTGGTCGGCTATGCCTATGCCGAGTGGATGCTCCACGGAGGGCTGCCGCTGGGTTTCGGCGCGGCCACGCTGATCCTTGCAGGAAGCATGGCGGCGGTTTTCCTGGCGGGGCGCCCATTTCCGATGCTGTTCGTCAAGATCGGGCTGTGGCTGCCGATCGCGCTTCATTCGATCGTCGATGGCGATAACATGGCGGTGGTCGCGCTTCCGATCGCGATCCTTGCCGCGGTGGGCATCGCGCTGTTCCAGGAACGCTACGACCGGCGCAGCGAGGAAGAGCGGCAGGCTGAAGAGCGCAGCCGCAACCGCTCGATCGACATCCTGCGCGATTACGAGGCGACCGGCCAGGGTTGGTTCTGGGAAACCGACAAGCATGGGCGGATCGTCTACATCTCCGAAGTCTTTGCCGAGCGTTACGACTTCGATCACGATGATCTGCTGGGCAAGGTGTTTACCAGCGTGTTCGAAGTCGATCCCAATGATCGCGACGCCGAACGCACGATCAAGTTCCACTTCACCGCCCACTCCCCGTTCCACGAACTGCCGGTCAGGGGTGAGGGGCGTGCTGGCGACGGCACGGTGTGGTGGTCGGTCAACGGACGTCCGATCTTCGATTCGTTCGAAAACTTCTGCGGCTTCCGTGGCTCGGGCACCGATCTGACCGAGCGTCGGCGCAGCGCCGAACATGCCTCTCGCCTGGCTCTGTACGATTCGCTGACCGGTCTCGCCAACCGTCACGCGCTCAGCCAGGCGCTGTCCAAGCTGCTGACCCACCGCAATCCGGCCCAGCGGGCCTGCTCGATCCTGATGCTCGACCTCGACAGGTTCAAGCATGTCAACGACACCTTCGGCCATCCAACAGGCGATGCCCTGCTCAACCAGGTCGCGCGGCGGCTGGAGAAGGTGATCGGCGATCTCGGCACGGTCGGCCGGATCGGCGGCGACGAGTTCCAGGTCCTGATTCCAAAGCGCTGCGAGACGGCGCGCCTCGAACGGCTGGGCGACGATATCATCCACTCGCTCTCGCAGCCCTATTCGATCGACGGCAATCGTGCGGTCATCGGTGCGTCGGTCGGAATTGCGATCGCGCCCGAGCATGGTAGCACCAGCGAGCGGTTGGTTCGTAGCGCTGACCTTGCACTGTACGCCGCGAAAGACGCAGGCCGCGGGCGCTATCGCGTGTTCTCCGACGATCTCCACGTCGCCGCACGCGAACGAAATCAGCTGGAAGAAGAACTGCGGCTGGCGATCGATACCGGCGGCCTCCAATTGCACTATCAACCGGTCGTCAACACCGCGACCGAAGAGATCAGCGGGTTCGAGGCGCTGATGCGCTGGAACCACCCCAAGCAGGGCTGGATAAGCCCGGAAAAATTCGTCCCCGTGGCCGAAGATGCGGGGCTGATCGTCGCGATGGGCGAATGGGCAATCCGGCAGGCGTGCCACGATCTGACCCGCTGGCCGAATTCGGTGCGCTGTGCGGTCAACGTGTCACCGCTGCAGTTCGCCGACCCGGCGCTGCCCGGGGTTATCGCCGATGCCATCGTCAAGGCAGGCATCTCGCCTTCGCGGCTGGAGCTTGAAATCACAGAGAGCGTGTTTCTGGACGACAGCGAGAGCACGGATGCTACCTTCGCCGCGCTCAAGGCGGTCGGCGTGCGGCTGGCGCTCGACGATTTCGGGACCGGCTATTCCTCGCTCGGCTATTTGAAAAACGCACCGTTCGACAAGATCAAGATCGATCAGGGCTTCGTGCGCGGGGCGACCATGCCGGGCAGCCGCAATGGTGCGATCATCGCGGCGATCTCCAGCCTCGCCAATGCGCTGGGGATGGACACCACCGCCGAAGGGGTCGAGACGCTCGACGAGCTGGAGCTGATCCGGATGCACGGGTGCAGCCACATCCAGGGCTATATCTATTCCAAGCCGCTCTCCACCGCAGAGGCCGATGCACGGCTGGAAGAAGGGCTCAAGGCCAGACCCAACGGGCCGCGTGCCGCGCGCGAGCCGCGCCAGGCGATGCTTCGCCGGGTGGTGCTGCAACACGACGATGACTTCTATAATGGCACGATCCGCAACATCTGTTCGCACGGCGCGCTGATCGAAGGCCTGTGGAATGTGCCCGAGGGGACCGTCTTTCGTGTCGCGCTGAGCGAACGGCTGGCGGTTGATGCGGAGGTGCGCTGGTGCGCAGAGAACCGCATCGGCGTGCGCTTCGCGCAGCGGCTGCGGCGCGACCAGCGCGGCCACTTCGACCTGCCGACCCCGGAGGCGGACGGCTCCATCCGGCGCGAGCAGCGGCGTTCGGCCTGAGCTCGAACGCAATTAACGCTGTCCTACACAGGACAAGTCGTCCATCCCCGTCAAACATGCTGACAGGTGCGCCGCCCCCGTATAATGCGGCGCGGTAATGACCGACCTTTCAAGAATCCGCAATTTCAGCATCATCGCCCATATCGATCACGGCAAGTCCACGCTCGCCGACCGGCTGATCCAGCTCACCGGCGGCCTGACCGAGCGCGAGATGAGCGAACAGCTGCTCGACAACATGGATATCGAGCGTGAGCGTGGCATCACCATCAAGGCGCAGACCGTGCGCCTCAACTACACCGCCAGCGACGGCGAGACCTACCAGCTCAACCTGATGGACACCCCCGGCCACGTCGACTTCGCCTACGAAGTCAGCCGCAGCCTCGCTGCGTGCGAGGGCGCGCTGCTGGTGGTTGACGCGGCACAAGGCGTGGAGGCGCAGACCCTCGCCAATGTCTATCAGTCGATCGAGCACGACCACGAAATCCTGCCCGTCATCAACAAGATCGACCTGCCCGCGGCCGAGCCCGAGCGGGTGGCGGAGGAGATCGAGGAGATCGTCGGCATCCAGGCCACCGGCACGTGGCAGACCGGCGGCGCGGTGCTCACCTCCGCAAAATCGGGCATCGGGGTGGAGGATGTGCTGGAGGCGATCGTCAAGCGCATCCCGCCTCCCAAGGGCGACCGCGACCAGCCGCTGACCGCCAGCCTCGTCGATTCCTGGTACGACCCGTATCTAGGCGTCGTCATCCTCGTGCGCGTGATCGACGGCGTCCTCAAGAAGGGCCTCAGCGTCAGGTTCATGCAGGGCGGCACCCAGCACCTGATCGACCGCGTTGGCGCCTTCACCCCCAAGCGCATCGACCTCGCCGAGATCGGCCCGGGCGAGATCGGCTTCATCACCGCGCAGATCAAGGAGGTGGAGCAGGCCCGCGTCGGCGACACCATCACCACGGTCAAGAACGGCGCCACCAAGGCGCTGCCCGGCTATCGCGAGCCGCAGCCGGTGGTGTTCTGCGGGCTGTTCCCCGTCGACGCCGCCGATTTCGACAAGCTGCGCGAATCGATCGCCCGTCTGCGCCTCAACGATGCAAGCTTCACCTTCGAGACCGAAAGCTCCGCCGCGCTGGGCTTCGGCTTTCGCTGCGGGTTCCTCGGCCTGCTGCACCTCGAGATCATTCAGGAGCGGCTCAGCCGCGAATACGACCTCGACCTGATCACCACCGCGCCATCGGTCGTCTACCGCATCCACCTCGGCCATTCGAAGACCGAGGATGCCAAGGTGATCGAGCTGCACAATCCTGCCGACTATCCCGACCCCAACCGGATCGAGGTGATCGAGGAACCGTGGATCAAGGCGGTGATCTACACCCCCGACGAATATCTCGGCTCGATCCTCAAACTGTGTCAGGACCGGCGCGGCATCCAGACCAACCTGACCTATGTCGGCGGGCGCGCGCAGGTGACCTACGAGCTGCCGCTGAACGAGGTGGTGTTCGACTTCTACGATCGCCTGAAGAGCATCAGCCGCGGCTATGCCTCCTTCGATTACGAGCAGATCGGCCTGCGCGAAGGCGACCTCGTGAAGATGAACATCCTCGTCAACAACGAGCCGGTCGATGCCCTATCGCTGATCGTCCACCGGGGCGTGGCGGAGGAACGCGGCCGCGGCATGTGCGAGCGTTTGAAGGACCTGATCCCGCGCCACCTGTTCAAGATCCCGATCCAGGCCGCGATCGGCGGCAAGGTGATCGCGCGCGAGACCATCGCCGCGTTGCGCAAGGACGTGACCGCCAAATGCTACGGCGGCGACATCAGCCGCAAGAAGAAGCTGCTCGACAAGCAGAAAAAGGGCAAGGCCCGGATGCGCGAATATGGTAATGTGAGCATTCCGCAGGAAGCTTTCATCGCCGCGCTGCGGATGGGGGAGGAGTAGGCACCCGCCTGCCCGACCCCGCGCACTCCCTTATTCGCGCCAACCAATGCCGGCACCGCCGGCCCAATGAAGGAAAAAGACACCCGCTATGGCAGGTTTTAAAGTACCCACGTTCGAGGAACGCGCCGCGCAGGCGCAAGAGCGCCGCGACAAGGCGCTGAAGAAGCTGGCCGCGAAGAAGCCGATGGACCCCGAAGAGGTCGCCCGGCGCAAGGCCAAGCAGGAAGAGCGCGACGCCGCCGCCGCCGAAAAGAGCGCCGCCCGCAAGGCCGCCATCGCGCAGGCCAAGGCCGAAAAGGAAGAAAAGCAAGCCGCCGCCAACGTGCCCGAGCCCACCGAAGCCGAACTCAAAGCCGCCCGCGACGCCAAGTACGCCGCGCGGAAGAAGCGGAAGAAGGGGTAGGGGGGAGGGGCGGCTCGCTGCGGGGAGGGCGCGGATGCGCGAGCGCCCGCAAGGCGGCCGGTCACCGCGTAGGCGGGGAGGAATGTGAGCATTCCGCAGGAGGCTTTCATTGCGACGCTGCGGATGGGGGAGGAGTAGCCACTAGCGTTAGTAAGCTGTCGTATTGAAGCTCTTATATTTTCTCGCTAGTCTTAAATGAAGATAGGGGGGGGGCATGGCTTGCGAAGGCGTGAGGATAGGAACTTTGATCGCCAGCTGATTGGGCTTTCAGGCCCTGAGGTGGATGTGCGAGAGCTCCCCCTTGTTCATGTTACAGCTGCTTGGAACTCGAAAGAAATACTCCGTAGTAGTAAGCTACTAACACGGCGGTGTAAGGTATTTAAGAAGGATTTAATATATTTCTTCGTCTTGCGTCCGGCATATCGAACGAAAATCGGCGATGAAGATTCTCATCAAATTTCACGATTCCCGGTAGCGTTTGTATTCAAGTCCACCGCTGTTCCTGATCCATTACATGTTTATCCCTTTGATACTGGGGGTGCGGCAGACGGTTCTTTCGATAGCCAAGCGGACCCTTACGTACCGCTCGAGGACTACGCTCTCGAGCCAAACTATAAATCAATTTTGACATTTATAAGTTGGGCCTTCGGGAAAGTCTCGGATTATTATTCCGGAAGGACCCGACATGGGCTGTCTGACGCCATCAAGCCCTTTCAATCCGTCGCAGTAAGTTATCTCGATATTGCGCGCCTCGGGTCAGAAGGTAGCAATGAGCATGACATGAGGGCTTCGACAATTGAAGTGGCTGCTTCTCATAACGTAGAAATATCGGGCAATTTACACTTAATAATTGCGCCGAAACAATTTGTTGAAGGTAATAAGCCAGTAATGGATTTGGTCGATCCATTGATAGGGGCGGGGGCTAATTTGAAGTTATATGACTGGCAGCCCAATCGGTCCCCTAACGAATATCAAATGGATATTCAAAGGATCGCCGAAGATTGGTATAATAAGGCGGGCTTGCTTTGAAGGAGATTACTGGTGTTCCGAAATTCGAGCTATTTGGCTGTCATATTTTCGAGAGGCCTGGCTTAGCCCTCCCACTTTTCCGTTCTTCCAATTTTCTGAGCAACGCTATTTACCTTGGCGAGACCGAAGTTTCGGGTGATCTTAATTCTTGCGTTTTCGACTTTGATGTCACGACGCTGGAGTGCCATGCCTATCTTGAGAATCCGATTGAAATTGGATCGGGGGATAAATGGAGATCAGTGTTTATCACTGATAACTCTACCTTTGTCGGGACGCCGCATGAGATTTTTGCCCAATCTGAGGATGAGCACGCTGACATCCGTAAGCTAGCCCCGCTTAGCTTTCTAGATCTGGCGGTAGCGGTGTCTTCGGAAAACTGTCCGACGTATTATTCGGAAGTTCGCCAACTAATTGAGTCACGTTTTTCAAGTGATGACGTGCAAGATGCGATAAGTGAGACAGTTTTAAGAAAATATGTCTCCATCGCAATTGCAAGATGCCTAAGGGATTCTGGCGCTCCAGTCGACCTTCCTAGTGATCTTCGGAATTTTGAGATAGTACACGAAACTCGAAAGAGGTTAAAGGTATTATTTAGCGCTGATGCTCTTCTAATTTTAGATAACGAGAAAAGAGAGGCATTTGGAAGGGACGTAAGAGAAACGTTCTCCCTATTGGGGCTTCAGGTCGATCTCGCAACTGAGAAATTCTCTGATACCATTGAGCCCCAAGAAGACAATGAAGGGTCTGCCACGGGCGCCGTAGGGACAAGGAGGTCTCGCCGCTTTGGCTTAGTTCATGAGTTCGCGATTGATTTGGGTACGACGAATACTCGAATATTCTCAAATTCTAGGGGCTTGATATTGACGCAACCCTCGGCTGTCGCTTTGCGTCAGGAGCCCGGTTTCTTCAAGATTGTGGCCATTGGTGACGAAGCGTTGGCAATGGAAGGGAGAACCCCTGAGAATATAAATGTGGTGTACCCCATCCGCGAGGGCGTGATAGCTGATCTGGATGTAGCCTCCGCTATGGTGAAGCATTTTATCGCGCTTACCGGTGAGCGCCCAAATTTGATTCGACCCTTGGACGTGGTGTTATGTGTGCCAGCAGGATCGACGCCCGCTGAACGTAAGGCTATTGCCAAAGCCATTAAGGCAGCAGGTGCCGCTCGTGTGTCGATTGTTCTGCAGCCGCTCATGGCTGCGTTAGGAGCGGGCTCGCCGGTGATTGATCCTGTAGGTACGATGGTAGCGACGATCGGAGGCGGGGCGACAGAAGTTGCCATTGTTGCGCTTAACGGCGTTGCTTACTCAACTTCAGTGCGAACTGGTGGGGATCGAATGACGGATGAGGTAATTAGCTACGTTCGTCGCTACCATAATTTGCACATTGGGCGTGCAACAGCAGAACGCATAAAACGAGAGTACGGTGTTGCTTCACCGGATTTTGCGGTCAAGAATCTTAAATTCCGTCTTCGCGGTCGTGATCTCGTTCAAGGTGTTCCGGCGGAAGTCGAGATGTCTCAGGAGTCCTTGGCTGAAGCTTTTGAGGATGTCGTGAAGTCGATTGTCGAGGCGATACGAATTACACTGGAAGGTACAGCCCCGGAATTGGCTGCTGATGTGGTTGATCAGGGCATTGTGTTGACCGGCGGTGGGGCCCGGCTGGGTTCACTTGATAGGTTGATCGAACAGGAAACTGGTCTGCCTGTTTACCTACCTGATGAACCCGAAACCTGCGTTGCGAAAGGTATTGGGATCGCGATGAGCGATCCAGCATTCTATTCGACGTTACTCGAGGCCTAGGGCGCTGGAGATAGATTCGGACTCTCACCTACCCATCATTCCCACCCCTCATCCTTCAAACCGCGCCACTGAGATGTCTCCTCTGGCTCATCCTCTTCGGGTGGACGGTGCTCCCAGCCGGGCGGGGGCAGGGCGCGGTCTTCCCAGTCGTCGGTTTCTCCGTCATCATACCCCGGATGCTCCGGGTCATCCCACCAGCGGTAGCCTGCGGCCTTGTCCTCGGCCTCGATCGCGCGGAACGCGTCGTAGGCCGCGCGGGCGCGGGGGCTCAGGGCGGTTAGCCACTTGTCGCGCGCCGCGTTCAGCTTCGCGTCGAGCGCTTCGAACACGCGGGCCTCGCCGCCCTGGGCACGCTCGCGCTCGTATTCCTCGCGCCATTGTTTCTCGAGCCGCTTCAACTCCATCTGGCCGACCGCGTTGAGGCCCCCAAGACCATTGGCGCGGCGCCCTTCCGCAAACCGCGAGCCCCCAAATCGTTCTGGCGCGCGGTTGCGGAGCATGAACATCAGCAGGCGGTCGTTATAGGCGGTCCGCGTGCCGATCAGCTTGCCGCAGGAATAGACGGGCACGTCGACGCCGTTGAGCGCGCGGTCCCCATTTAGATCTACCTGTGCGCTGCGCGTACAGGAAAGGCGCAACGTCCTCGATGCGTTGCACGCCGAGGTCGATCGCCGCAGCCCATGCCGCGCGAAAGCTCTCCGCGCCCGGCTGACGGCGCAGGTGGTAGGCGCCCGCCTGGCTCATGTTGACCGCCTTGCACGCGGCGTGGACGCTGCCTGTATCGGCGAGCGCGGCGATGAAGCGGCGCTGGCGATCTTCGGTCCAGCCGTCGTGGCGGTCACAGTGGCGGGGGACGGGGACGAAGTCGGGCAGCTCGCCAGCAGGCACGGGCAGGCGCTGCTCGCGGTTGTCGGCTTTGCGGGTCATGGCCGGAAGCTCATGGGCGGCGGTCCTTGCGCGGCGGGGAGGGCGCAAGGCTATGCCCCGGCCGCGCGGCTGTAGGACAGCGATTTTCCGCGCCGCGCGCGTGCTGCGCGGCGGGCGGAGCGGGCGAGCCGCGCCCGCCTAGAACCAGGCGCGCACGCCGAGGAGAACCTTGAAACCGTCCGGATCCTCGCCGCCTGCGCGCGCGATGTTCGCCGTCTCGCCCAGCTTCGCCTCGTATTCGATGCCCACATAGGGCGCGAATTCGCGGGCGATCTCGTAGCGCAGGCGCAGCCCCGGCTCGACCTTGACGACGCCTGCGCCGATCGCGCGCTCGGCGATGTCCTGCGCGGCGAACTCCGCCTCGATCCGGGGCTGGAGGATGAGGGCTTGGGTGATCTTCTGGTCGTATTCCGCCTCGACCCGCGCGGTGAGGTCGCCCCGGTCGGACAGGAACAGCGCCCCGTCGACATGGACCATGTAAGGCGCAAGGCCCGCCACGCCGAGGACGAGGTGCGTGCGGCTGTCGGGCTCGGGATCGTAGCGCACACCGGCCTGCAGATCGAAGAATGGGCCGATCGCGCGGCTGTAGAGCGCCTGGATCTCGGCATCGTCCACCGCGCCGCCGAACTCCCCTTCGCCCTCGGTCTTGAGCACGAAGCGATTGAGGTCGCCGCCGTACCAGGCCTGCGCGTCCCACCGGTAGCCGGTCTCGTCCCCGTCGGTGGTAATGCGCGCCTCGAGCCGCTCGACGAGGATCATGCCGGTGGTCATTCCGCCATTCCCGCGGGCGAGTTCCCGGCGCGCGGGCGCCATGGCGTCCTCGCCCCAGATGGCATCGGCGGCATGCTCGTGGCCCTGAAGCGCACGCGGGGGAAGGGCGCTTTCGGGGGCGGCACCCGGCGCCGACTTGTCGGTCATCCCATGAGAGCCATGGTCCATGCCTGCCATGCCGTCGTCCATCGCCGGGGCAGATTGGCTCTCTTCCTGCTCGCCGCACTGTTCGGGCGAAAGGTGCCCCATCGCGCAGTGATCCACCTCGGGCTGCGCGCCTGGCTTCTCGCCATGCGCGGAGTGGTCTTGCGCGGTGAGAGGAGTGGCCAGCAAAGCTAGCAGCAGACAGGCGGAGACCCGGGCCCCTGAAGGGGGAGGCAGGGTGGTTGTGTGAGGCGCCGGAAGCAGTGAACGGAGCGTTCCTTGGGCGCCGAACCCCCACCCCCTGCCCCCTCCCCGAGGGGAGGGGAAATTGCGCGATCGAAACCCGCTCATGTGCCGTCGCCTGCGGGGAAGGGCCGCACCGTCACCACCTGCATCATGCCGGCGTGCATGTGGTAGAGCAGGTGACAGTGGAAGGCCCAGTCGCCCGGCTCGTTGGCGGTCAGGTCGAATGTCGCGGTGCCGCCCGGCTGCACGATCACCGTGTGCTTCTGTGGCTGGCGCATGTGGTCCGCGCCGTTGACCAGTTCGAAGAAATGGCCGTGCAGGTGGATCGGGTGCGCCATCATCGTGTCGTTGACCAGCGTCACGCGCACCCGCTCGTCGAACCCGAAGCGGATCGGATCGTCGGTCACGGCGGTGAACTTCTTGCCATCGAAGCTCCACATGTAGCGTTCCATGTTGCCGGTGAGATGGATCTGCATCTCCCGGTCGACCTCGCGGTGCGGGTTCATCCGCTTGGCCTTGAGGTCGGTGTAGCGCAGCACGCGGTGCTTGAGCTTGTCGAGGCCGAGGCCGGGGAAGTCCATCCGGTCCATCGGCATGGGCGAAACCATGTCGAGCCCGGGGCCGACCTTTACATCGGCCGGCAGGGTGGAGGTATCACGCATGGAGTGGTCCATGCCTGCCATCCCCGCCATGCCGCCGTGGTCCATCATGCCCATGTCGGCCATGGTCAGCGTCACCGGCTCGCGCAGCGGCGGCGGTGAAGCGCGATGGCCCTTGTGGCTGGTCAGGCTGGCGACGCCCATTCCGCTGCGGTCCATCGCCTCGGCAACGATCGCGTGGCTGCCATCGGGCGGGCTGACGATCACATCGTAGGTTTCCGCGACGCCGATCTGGAACTCGTCCACCTCGACCTCAGCGACATCCTGCCCGTCGGCGGCGATCACCGTCATCGGCACGCCGGGGATGCGCACATTGAAGAAGGTCATCGCCGATCCGTTGATGATCCGCAGCCGCACGCGTTCGCCTGCGCGGAACGCGAATTGCAGGTCGTCCGCCGGGCCGTGGCCGTTGATGAGGAAGGTGTAGGTGCTGCCCGTCACATCGGAGATGTCGCGCGGGTTCATCCGCATCTGGCCCCACATGCGGCGCATTTCCCCGGACATCTCGCCCTCGGTCGCGGTCTGCATCTGGTAGTTGAAGTAGTGCTCGCCCACCTTGAGCTTGCGCATGATTTCGTGCGGATGGATCGGGGTAAACTCGCTCAGCAGCACCACGTAGTCGCGATCGTAGCGCGGATCGGGCCCCTCCGCACTTTGGTCGCTCTCGATCACGAGCGGGCCGTAGTGCCCGGCCTGTTCCTGCAGGCCCGAGTGCGAGTGCCACCAGTAGGTGCCGCTCTGCCGGATCGGGAATTCGTAGGTGAACCGCTCGCCCGGGCGGATGCCGGGGAAGCTGACGCCGGGCACGCCGTCGAACTGGAACGGCACCAGCAGGCCGTGCCAGTGGATCGAGCTGTCCTCGGCCAGATTGTTGGTCACGTGAAGGCGCACGTTCTGGCCTTCGCGCAGGCGGATCAGCGGCCCCGGCACGCTGCCATTGACCGCGACCGCGTGGCCCGAGCGGCCGCCGGTCATGAAGTGATGATCGCCGATGGTGAGCTCGATGTCCTCGCCCGAAAGCTCTCCGAAGCCGTTCTGCGCCCGGCTCAGCGAGGCACCGCGTGCCCAGGCGGGCACGGGCAGCGCGCTCGCGGCGGCAAGCGCGACGGTGCTGCGGATAAGGTGGCGGCGGGAAAGGGATGCCATCGGGAGGGGACTGCCAGAAATTGAGCGTGGGAGAGCTCTATATATACCCCCAAGGGGTATTTCAATTGGAGGGTGAAGGCTCCGCGCTGTCCTCCATGACTGCCTTTCCCCAGGCTCGCAGTCGCTCTTTCAAGTCGTCGATCTGCGTGTTGCAGGCAGGACCTGCCCGTCGGACCCTTGCGAGCAATGGACCGGCTACCTCGGTCGCGCACAGGGAGGGCGGTTTTCGACCTCTGGACTGTGTGTCAGGTATGTCATAAAGCCTACACGCGCGCTTTTACGATGGCCGAGCACAAGGTGCCCGATGGGCAGTCCCGCTAGGCGACCTTGCGCTCCTCCACGCCCTTCGGCGAGGCGGCGCATTCCACCGGTGGCACTGTGATGATCTCGAGGTCATGCTCGTGCACGGTCCGGTCGCGGCCCTGGCTCTTGGCCGCATAGAGTGCCTTGTCGGCCCGGTGGTAGAGTTCGCGCCAGGTGGAATCGTCGCACAGCGCACCCTCCGCAACGCCGATGCTGATCGTGCAATGTCCGCCATGCGGCATCTCCGCCTCGCGGATCTCCGCGAGCAGCTGCATTGCCTTGCCCGGCGGCAGCGCCTCGGTCGTGCCGAGCAGGGCGAACTCCTCGCCCCCCAGCCGGGCCGCGCTGACCCCGTCACCGGCATGCGCTTGGATCAGCCGCGCAACCTCCTGCAGCACCGTATCGCCAACGTCGTGGCCATGCGTGTCGTTGATCACCTTGAAACAGTCGATATCGATCAGCAGCAGCCGCGATTGCCCGTCTTGCTCGCCAAGACCTTGCGCAAAGTCGAGCAGGGCGCGGCGGTTGAGAAGCCCGGTCAGCGGATCGGTCAGGGCAAGCCGCTGGCTCTTGCGTTCGAGCATCAGCAGCTCGATCACCTGATTGTGGTGCGCGTTGATCATGCGCCACTGGAACACCCCGGCGACGCACAGGCTCACCGCGGTCGCTATGTCGAGGGTCGACCCGGTCAGCAACATCAGCGTCGCGATGGCCCCGATGTCGATCACCAGATGTGTCGCCGCCGCTGCGCGAATGCTCGCCATGCAATATGCGGTGGCGAGTGCGCCCATGACCAGGATGACGGGAAAATGCAGCCGTACGCCCGGGTCCGCTGCCGACCAGCAGGCGACCGCCCAGGTGGTGGAGATCAGCGCACCGATGAGCGAGGACGCCCAGCTCTGGACCATGAACCGCTCGGCCCGCCAGGGCTTTTCCGGAAAGTGGTTTTCCTTGAAGAGGTCTTTGAGACCCATCGCGCAGTACAGCGCCATCAGGGTGGGCAGCCCCCAGCGTACGAACCAGCCGGCACCCTCGGGCGTGGCGAGCGCGGCGAAGGGGCAGGTCAGCAGCAGCCCGACGAACAGCCAGCGACCCTGCTTCTGAACAGTGGTAGCGCTGGCCACAACGAAATCGGTCCGAACCTCCTGCGGAAGGTCCGGAATCGCGGCATTGCGCAGTATGGTTCTCACCCCGTCCATGGCCCCCAGATAACCAGCAAACGTCTAAACAAAAATTAAGCGGGGTGGGCAGTCCGGCCACCGTAATCCGCCCATTAACCATTCTGACGTAGCATTTCTGCGGTCTCAATGAAAATCGACGGAAATGGACGGAAATACAATGGCTCACCAGGCACCGGCTGATCCCACCCTCCCGCAGAACGACACGCCCGCGCAGCGCAAGGCCCGCGAGGCGCAGCTCGCGGCCAGTCAGGCGACCTACGAGTGGACCGATGCGGTGCCCTCGCTCGAAGGTGTGCCGGTGGTCAAGACGCTGCCAGAGGCGGAATTGCCAACGCTCGAATGGTGGCTGAAGCTCGTGAAGATCCTCATCGAGGTGGCGATGAACCAGATCAAGGTGGAAGAATCGCTTGTCGAACAGGGCCTCTCCGCGCTCGATCCTGCGCTCATCGCGGCGGACCGGGCGGTGGTCGCCGCGATCGCGAAGGACGTCACCGCGCTGGAGGCCAAGATCGCCGGGGACGTAACCGGCGGCAAGGGGATCGTCGCGCTGGCGACGGACTGCGCTCACATGTTCGAGGCTGAAGTGGCCATCGCCGACCTCAGGAACCATGCGACCAAGCTGAAAGGCGTCATCGAACTACGCGGCGCAACCAAGGCCGCGTTGGGCAAGGAACGCCCCCGCTCGCTCCAGACCTATCTCGACAATTTCAAGACGATCGCGGTTCCCCCGATCGCCTATACATTCCAGGACGATCTCGAATTCGCCAACCTGCGTGTAGCGGGGCCCAACTGCATGCTGATCGAGGCGATCGCCAAAATTCCGAAGAAATGCGCGGTGACGGCCAAGCAGTATGCGGCGGTTGTTCCGGGCGATACGCTGGATGCGGCGCTGGAGGAGGGGCGTTTCTTCAAGTGCGACTATTCTCCGCTCTCGATCATCAAGCCGGGCGAGTGGGACGGATCGGCCAAATACCTGACCTGCCCCGTGGCGGTGTTCGCGGTGCCGCCCGGTGGGCAGAGCCTGGTCCCGGTCGCGATCAACTGCGATCCGTCCAACGCGGCGAGCCCGGTGATGACCCCGAGCATGAGTGCGGAGAAGCAGTGGGGCTGGGAGATGGCCAAGCTGGTCGTTCAGGTGGCCGACGGCAATTATCACGAGCTGTTCGCCCATCTCGCGCGCACGCATCTGGTGATCGAGGCGATTGCCATCGCGACTCACCGCCAGCTTCCCGACGCCCATCCGATCAACGCGCTGCTGGTACCCCATTTCGAAGGCACGCTGTTCATCAACGACGCAGCCGCGAACAGCTTGATCACTGCGGGCGGCCCGATCGACCACATCTTCGCAGGCACGATCAAGAGCAGCCAGCAGGCCGCCGTGCAGGCGCGGCTTAGCTTCGATTTCGCCAAGGGCATGCTGCCGCAGGATATCGTCAGTCGCGGCGTCGGTGCAGATTCCGCGCTGGGCGACTACCCCTATCGCGACGACGGCCTGCTGGTGTGGAACGCGATCGAGAGCTGGGCGAAGGCCTATATCCGGACCTATTATTCCTCCGACGACGACGTGACCGGCGATACGGAATTGCAGGCATGGGCGGCTGCAATCTCCGACAGCGGCAAGCTGAAAGGGTTCGCCGCGCCGACGACCATTCAAGAATTGATCGATATCTGCACGATGACGATCTTCACCGGCAGCGCGCAGCATGCCTCGGTCAACTTCCCGCAAAAGGCGATCATGGAATACGCTCCGGCGGTGACGGGCGCGTTCTGGCAACCGGCCCCCGATACGCAGAAGGGCGGGACCAAGACCAGCTGGCTCGCGATGATGCCGCCCGAGGTTCTGGCGCTGCAACAGTTGAAGGTGCTGTTCCTGCTCGGCTCGCTGTACTACCGCCCGCTGGGCACCTATCTGTCGCCCGACTTCCCTTATCCGCAGTGGTTTCAGGACCCGCAGATCACCGGGAAGGGCGGCCCGCTGTCGCGCTTCTGCTCAGCGCTGGCCGATGTCGAACAGCAGATCGTCGCGCGAAATGCGCAACGGATGCGGCCCTACACCTTCCTGCTGCCCAGCCTCATCCCGTGTAGCACCAATATCTGACGGCCATGAAAAAGCCGCCGACGCCTCGGGAGGCATCGGCGGCTCTTCTCGTTCAGGTCGCGTAGCTTACGGCCGCGTCTGGCCGTTGCCGTGGACGAGATATTTGAAGCTGGTCAGCTGTTCGAGGCCGACGGGCCCTCGTGCGTGCATCTTGCCGGTCGCGATACCGATCTCCGCGCCCATCCCGAACTCGCCGCCGTCCGCAAACTGCGTGGAGGCATTGTGCATCAGTATCGCGCTGTCGATGCTGGTCATGAACTTGCGCGCTGCATCGTCATCTTCGGTGATGATCGCGTCGGTGTGGTGGCTCGAATAGGTATCGACCCAGTCGATCGCCTCGTCGAGGCCATCGACCACCTTCACGCTCGCGATGGGATCGAGATATTCGGTGCCCCAGTCTTCGTCCGTGGCGGGCTTGATGCTGGGCGCGATCGACACGGCGGTTTCGTCGCCGCGCAGCTCGCAATCATCGCCGAAGATCGCCGCGATCTTAGGGATGGCCTGTTCCGCAACGGCGCGGTCGACCACGATGCTCTCGGTCGCCCCGCATACGCCGGTCCGGCGCAGCTTGGCATTGCGGATCACTTCGGCCGCCTTGTCGAGATCAGCCTTTTCATGGACATAGGTGTGGCAGTTGCCGTCGAGGTGGAGCAGCGTGGGCACGCTCGCCTGATCGCGCACCAGCTCGACGAGACCACGCCCGCCGCGCGGGATGACAAGGTCGACGAACTCGTCCGCCTTGAGCAGCGCGGCCACGGCGGCACGGTCGGTCGTACCCACAGTCTGCACCGCGTGTTCTGGCAGGCCGGCGGCCTTGAGGCCTTCCTGCATGCAGCGCACGATTACGCGGGTCGAATGGCGGCTTTCGCTGCCGCCGCGCAGGATCACCGCGTTGCCCGACTTGAGGCACAGTGCCGATGCGTCGGCGCCGACATTGGGCCGCGATTCGTAGATCATGCCGATCACGCCGATGGGCACTGCGACACGTTCGATCTTCAACCCGTTGGGCCGGTCGATCTCGGCCAGCTTGCGTCCCACGGGATCGGGCAGTTCAGCAATCTGTTCGAGCGCGGATGCCATGCCCTCGACCCGGTCGGGCGTAAGCTTCAGCCGGTCGACGAAACTTTCCGGCTTCTTGCCCGCGACGCTTTCGACATCCTCGGCATTGGCTTCGAGCAGTTCATCCTGATTGTCGCGCAATGCCTTGGCGGCAGCGCGCAGGGCGTTGTTCTTGGCATCGGTGCTCGCGGTCAGCAGGCCCTTGGCGGCCGCACGCGCATTGCTTCCAAGCTCATGGATATGAATTGCGGGGTCTAGGGTCTGGTCGTTCATGGTAGTCCTCTTCGGATCTGTTTTCTTGGTAAAGCTGCACTTGTTAGACGGGCAAGACGGGGCCGAGGTTCCGGAAGCGTGCTCAGGGCGCGCCCCGCCGCGCCGCTCAGCGCAGTTCGACGGCGCGTTTGTAGGCCGCCTGCAGCGTTTCTTCGAACTTGCGCGACACCGCGCCATCGCCGTTGAGCGCATCGAGCCCGGCCGCGGTGGTGCCGCCCTTGCTGGTGACCGAATTGCGCAAGTCTTCCAGCGACTGGTCATGTTGGTCGATAGCCATCGCGATCGTCCCTTCCAGCGTGCCCAGAACCAGCGCGCGGGCTTGTTCGTGCGAGAATCCGATGCCTTCCGCCGCAGCGACGTAAGCGCGGGCGAGTTCGAAGACGTAGCCGGGGCCCGAGCCTGCGACGGCGGTTACGCGGTCGAGCTGGTCTTCGTCCGCGACTTCGACCACGGTGCCGGTACGCTCCATCATCATGGTGGCGTGCTTGCGCTGATCGTCGGAGACGCCCGGGCCTGCGACGAGGCCGTTGGTCGCCTTGCCCACGAAGGCGGGCAGGTTGGGCATGATCCGGATTACCGGCGCGTCGCCCATGACCTGCGAGATCCGCGCGATGGATGCGCCTGCCGCCATCGAGACGACATAGCCCCCATCGGACAGAACGGGCGCGTAAGCGGGCAGGATGTCGTCGATCATCTGCGGCTTGACCGCGACGATGATCACATCGAAGCGCTTGTCGCCCAGGGCTGCCTTGTCCTTGACCAAGGCAACACCTTCGGGTGCTTGTTCCAGAAACGGATCGACGATGGTGTAGCTCTCGTCCCCGCGTTTCCAGTATTCGAGAAGAGCGCCACCCATCTTGCCGCAGCCGATAAGAAGTATGTCTTGAAAGATAATATCTCTCCGTCTTTTGTTTGAAGCGCTCGATGCGATCTTGTTACGACCGCGCTGCGCCGAGCCTGTTCGATATGTTTATTCTTTTATAACACAGCCGTGCAATTTTTTCCAGCGGGTTGTGCGATGCAACACCCTTGCCTATGTCCGCGCCACTCTTCTCGCCGCCAAGATGGATAGAACATGTCGCAATCGCACACCGTCGTCGTCAAGATAGGCTCCACCCTCATTGCGAATAGTGAACGCCTGACCCCCCGGTTCGGGTTCATCCAGCGCCTGCTGGAAGATGTGGCCGCGTTGCGCGATCGCGGTATCAACGTGATCCTGTGCAGCTCGGGCGCGGTCGCGCTGGGCCTCAAGATCGTGGGCGAGCGACCCGACACCGCCGGAGTGAGCGACAAGCAGGCGGCCGCCGCCTGCGGCATGCCGATACTGACCAATGCCTACAAGCAGATCGGCCACGAATTCGATTTCGAAATCGCACAGGTCCTGCTGACGCTCGGCGATTTCGAAGATCATCGGCGCTTCCTCAATACCCGCAACACCGTGTTCCGCCTGCTCGAGGCGGGCGTCATCCCGATCGTCAACGAAAACGATTCGATCACGACCGAGGAAATCCGGGTCGGCGACAACGACCGGCTGGCGGCCAAGGTCGCACAGATGGTCGATGCGAAGGACTTCATCATTCTGACCGAGGTCGATGGCCTGTTCGATCGCAATCCGGACGAGGAAGGCGCGGAATTCATTCCCGAAGTGACCGACGTTGGCCCCTATATGGAGGCCACCAAGGGCAAGAGCACGTTGGGCACCGGTGGCATGACGACCAAGCTGATGGCTGCGAACATCGCGCAGGAAGCGGGCGTCACCACCTACATCGCGCATGGCGAGGTGGATTGTCCGCTCACGACGGTCCTCGACGGAGAGCGCCGGGCGACCAAGTTTCTCGCCCATGATACCCCGACATCGGGATGGGAAAGGTGGATCGCCAACCGCCTCCAGATGGCGGGCAGTATCGGCGTTTCGGACGAACTTGCGGACGAGCTGGCCAGCGGCGACCGGGCGATCCGGCGCGAGGACATCCTGTCGATCGACGGGGATTTCAGCCGGGGCGATGTGCTCCACATCTACGACCAGCAGGGGCAGGAGCGTGCGCGCGGCCTATCCGACTTCACCTCCGAAGAGCTGCGCGTGCTGGCGGTGAACCCGCATCTGGATGCCGAACAGCTGCTTGGCTACAAGACCAAGGGCGAAGTCATCCGGTCGAAGAACCTGGTCGCGCTCGAGGGGCGCCATCTGTTGTGGGACGCGCCCGATGGAAACGAGCTTTCCGGCCATGGCGAGCGTCCGGCCAGCTGAGCGAGACTGGCCCAGCGTTTCACTTGGCGTTCATGGCGGTGGTCGCTATACCGCGCGACCATGACAGCCAACACCAAGACCATCGCCGCCGCGCTCGCCCTCGGCACCATTGCCACTCTCGTGTCCGGTTGTGCCGGCAGCGGCAGCGGCGGCCCGGGTGATACCGCCTATGTCGCGCGTGACGTGGAAACGCTTTACGCGACCGCCAAGCAGCGGCTCGACCGTGGCAATCCACAGCTCGCGGCCGCCCTGTTCGACGAGGTGGAGCGCCAGCACCCCTATTCGCCGTGGGCGCGCCGCGCACAGTTGATGAGCGCTTTCAGCTACTATGTGTCGCGGGACTATTCGAAAGCGATCCAGAGCGCGCAGCGCTTCCTGTCGATCCACCCGGGTAACAAGGACGCGCCTTACGCCTATTACCTGATCGCGCTGAGCTATTACGAGCAGATCAGCGATGTACAGCGGGACCAGAAGGTGACCGAGCAGGCGCTGGTCGCCCTGCGCGAGGTGGAGCGTCGCTTCCCGCAATCGGAATATGCCTCCGACGCGCGGCTCAAGATCGACCTCGTGCGCGATCATCTGGCGGGCAAGGAAATGGACATTGGCCGCTTCTACGAAAAGTCGGGTAAGTGGGCCGCAGCGCAGATCCGCTTCCAGAACGTGGTCGATGAGTACCAAACCACCAGCCACGCCGCCGAAGCGCTCTATCGCCTGACCGAAACCAGCCTGGCGCTGGGCATTCCGCGGGAAGCGAAGAAGTATGCCGCCGTGCTCGGTGCGAACTATCCCGGCAGCGAATGGTACGACAAGGCCTATGCGCTGGTCGAGGATCACGCGGCCGACACGCAGGTCGCGCTGGCCAACTGATCGCACCTCGATCCCAGGGCGGCGCGCGATCGGGCCGCTTATGCACATCAATGATCTGTGAGCATGCGCGCGTGCCGGTGACGCGCCCGTGCGCGCACGCTATCCTGCGGTCGCGATGCTGACTCATCTCGCCGTCCGCAATGTGGTTCTTATCGAAGCGCTCGATCTCGATTTCGGGCGCGGCCTCGGCGTGCTCACCGGCGAGACGGGAGCAGGCAAGTCGATCCTGCTCGACGCGCTGGGTCTGGTGCTGGGCAATCGGGCGGAAACCGCGCTGGTGCGCAGCGGCGCCGATCAGGCCAGCGTCACCGCGAGTTTCGAATTCGCCACTTTCCCGCCCCCGCTGGCCGAGGCGCTGGAGGAAGCAGGGGTGGAGATCGAGCCGGGCGAACCGTTGATCATCCGCCGCCAGGTCAAGGCAGACGGCGGCTCAAAGGCCTTCGTCAACGACCAGTCGGCCAGCGTCGCACTGCTGCGCAATCTCGCGCCGATTCTGGTCGAGCTGCACGGTCAGCACGACGATCGCGGGCTGGTGAACCCGCGCGGCCACCGCCAGCTGCTCGACCGGTTCGCCGGTGCCGAGACTGCCAAGGTCGCGCGCAACTGGCGCGAATGGCAGCACGCTTCGGAGGCGCTGGAAGACGCACGCGCCGCGATCGATGCCGCCAGTGCAGAGCAGGATCTGCTGCTCGCGCATCTGGCCGAACTGACCGAGATCGCGCCGCAGGCGGGCGAGGAAGCGCGCCTCGCCGAACAGCGCGCAGCGATGCAGAAGGGCGAGCGGCTGGCGGGCGATCTGGAGGAACTGCGCCACATCTGGGAAGGCTCCGAATCCCCGCTGAGCGAACTGCGCACCGCCGCGCGCCGGCTCGACCGGATCGCCGGAGAGCACAAGCTGCTTGCCGAAGCGCTTGGCGCGCTCGACCGCGCGATCCTGGAGGCGACCGAGGCGGAGGAGAAGCTGGAAGAGGCGGCTGAGGCGTTGGTCCACGATCCCGTTGCGCTGGACGCCGCGGAGACCCGCCTGTTCGATCTGCGCGCACTCGCTCGCAAGCACCGCTGCGAGGTCGACGAACTGCCGGACAAGATGCGCGAGATGCGCAGCCAGCTCGACGCAATCGAAGGCGGCGAGGCGCAGCTCGATGCGCTACGGATCGCCGAGCGGGAGGCGTTCGACGCGTATGAGGGCGCAGCGGTGCGGCTGCGCAAGGCGCGCAAGGCCGCCGCCAAGACGCTCGACAAAGCGGTGGCCGCGGAACTCGCGCCGCTGAAGCTCGACGCAGCGCGGTTCCGCACGGATGTTGAGCCGCTGCCGCAGGAAAAGTGGGGCCCGTCGGGCATGGACGCGGTCGAGTTCCTGATCGCGACCAACCCGGGCGCGGATTTCGCCCCGCTCAACAAGATCGCCAGCGGCGGCGAACTGTCGCGCTTCATCCTCGCACTGAAGGTGGCGTTGGCGGAACAGGGCGGCGCGGCGACGATGATCTTCGACGAGATCGATCGCGGCGTGGGCGGGGCGGTCGCCTCTGCCATCGGCGAACGGCTGGCGCGCCTGGCAAGCGACGGCCAGGTGCTGGTGGTGACCCACTCACCCCAGGTCGCGGCGCGCGGGCGGGTCCACTACCAGATCGCCAAGGCGAGCAGCGGCACGGTTACCAAGACATCGGTTGAGCTGCTCGACGCGGAAGGCCGCCAGGAAGAGATCGCGCGCATGCTCTCGGGCGCGGAGATTACGCCGGAGGCACGCGCGCAGGCGGATCGGTTGCTGGAGGGGGTTTAGTTCGAGCCCCCACCCCGCAGCGCGTCGTTCAGAAACGCGACCATCTCACGATAGCTTTCGCGCAGTGCGTCGGCGGTGCTTTCCGGCGAACCGCCGAGCCGGCCAAGGTTCTCGAACGCGGGATCATCCTCGCCGACCGGCGCGCCAAAGGCATAGTGGCCTGCGTCGGGGTAGGCGAGCAGGCGCACGTCATCCTTGCCAGCCGCGCTTGCCCGATCGACCGAGCGGCGGCCCATCGCGCAGGACTGCCACACATTGTCCGCTTCGCCGCAGATCATCAGCACCGGCACGCCGACCTGTTCGATCGGGATCACCGCATCGGGCTGCTCGTCCTGCAGCGCGAGCAATTCGCGGTCGACCTTCGCCCGATCGGCACCCCACATCCGGACCCCGCTGGTGTCGAGAAACGCGACCGGCTCTCCGCGCCTTGTCCAGGGCGATCCGAATTGCTGCCACGGCGCATCCCAGGTGAAGCCCGGCCACACAGCGCTGCCCGGCATGCCGAGCACCAGCGCCTTGATCGACGGATTGCGAATCGCGAACAACTGCGCCGCCTCGCTGCCGCGCGACCAGCCCATCATCGCGGTGCGCGACGGATCGACCTCTGGCTGCGCACGGAGCCAGGCGAGGCCACGCTGGAAGGTTTCGAGCGGAATGCCCTCCAGCCGCTCCGGCTGGCCGGGTGCGCGCCAGTAGCTCTGGTGCAGGACCGAAAAGCCATCGTCCTGCAAGGCCAGCGCGAGCCGGGTCATGTCGCTGCCTAGCCCGCCCTCGCTGCCGCCGATCAACAGCACGCCGGGTCCATTGCTCGCACCCTCGGCGGGGTAGAAATTGCCCAGAACGTCGCCGGTCTCGACCCGCTCGCCCTGCTGCGCGGAGGGCTCGACCATTTCGAGCGGGACGAGCTGCGTCCACGGCTTCCACACCCAGATCGCGGCCCCCGCGATGGCCAGCACGATCACCAGCCCCAGGCACCCGCACCCGATTTTCCTCGCCCAGCCCATGACGTGTCCCCCAACTGCCCCTGACCTCCAGCATACTAGTGTTGCAGGCGGCAGAAAATCGCTTCCGTAAACTTGGCGGTGTGCCCTATCGGAACGCGTGATGGATGAGCCCGAGAACCTTGCCGAAACCCTCTCCCAAGCCGAGGCCGCGAACGAGCTGATGCGGCTCGCGCGGACCATCCGCAAACACAACCGGCTGTATCACGCGGAGGATGCGCCGCAGATCACCGATCAGGAATATGACGCGCTGGTCCGCCGGAACGAGGCGCTGGAGGCGGCCTTTCCGGATCTGGTCCGGCCAGATTCGCCCTCGAAGGGAGTAGGCCACGAGGTTGCCGGGTCGCCGCTGTCCAAGGTGACGCATGCGGTGCGGATGATGAGCCTCGACAATGCCTTCAACGGCGAAGAGGTCGGCGAGTGGGTCGCGCGGGTGCGGCGGTTCCTCGATCTGGATGCCGATGCGCCGATTGCCTTCACCGCCGAAGACAAGATCGACGGCCTCTCCTGCTCGCTGCGCTACGAGAAGGGCCAGCTGGTCCGCGCGGCGACGCGGGGCGATGGGCAGGTGGGCGAGGATGTGACCGCCAATGTCGCGCATATTGCGGATATTCCCGCGCAGCTGAAGGGCGATGCGCCGGACGTGTTCGAGATTCGCGGCGAGGTCTATATGGAGCGCGCCGCCTTCGCCGATCTCAACACGCGGCTGATGGACGAGGCGCGGGCTGCGGCGCAGGAGAAGGGCGAGGAGTTCGACCCCGCCAAGGTCCGCCAGTTCGCCAATCCGCGCAACGCGGCGGCGGGTTCGCTGCGGCAGAAGGATGCGTCGGTCACCGCCAAACGCCCCTTGCGCTTCTGGGCGCATGGCTGGGGCGAAGCGTCCGAACTGCCGGGCGAGACGCAGTGCGAAGTCATCCGCGCGATCGAGGCGTTCGGCCTGCCTGTCTCGCCGCAATTCATCCGGGCGGAAGGGGTGGATGCGCTGCTCCACCATTACGAGACGATAGCGTCCGCAAGACCCGATCTGCCCTATGAGATCGACGGCGTGGTCTACAAGGTCGACCGGCTCGACTGGCAGGAGCGGCTCGGTTTCGTCGCCAAGGCTCCGCGCTGGGCGCTGGCGCACAAGTTCCCCGCCGAGCGCGCGGAAACCACGCTGGAGGCGATCGACATCCAGGTCGGGCGCACGGGCAAGCTGACCCCGGTGGGGCGGCTCGCGCCGGTGCTCGTCGGCGGGGTGACCGTCACCAATGTGACACTGCACAACCGCGACGAGATCGCGCGGCTGGGCCTGCGGGAGAAAGACCGGGTGCTGATCCAGCGCGCGGGCGACGTGATTCCGCAGGTGGTGGAGAACCTCACACCCGATGCGGAACGTGCGCGTTTCGAATTCCCCGATACCTGTCCTGAGTGCGGCAGCGAGGCGGTGGCCGAGGAAGACGAAGTCGACGTGCGCTGCACCGGCGGGCTGATCTGCCCGGCGCAGCGCCTCGAACGGATGAAGCACTTCGTCAGCCGCGGCGCGCTCGACATCGAAGGGATGGGCGAGAAGACCATCGCCGAATTTCTGGAACGCGGGTGGCTCGAAAGTCCGGTGGACATATTCCGCCTGCGCAAGCGGCGTGACGAGATCCTCGCGCTCGAAGGCTGGCAGGACAAGTCGGTGGATAACCTGTTGGCAGCGATCGAGGCCAAGCGCGCGCCCGACGCCGCGCGGCTGCTGTTCGGCCTCGGCATCCGCCATGTTGGTGCGGTCACCGCGCGCGACCTGCTCAGGGGGCTGGGCGATATCCGCAAGCTGCCGGGCAAGGCGGCTGAATTCGATCGCTACCGTGTCGAAAATCCGCGCGAGGAGGACGAGAAGGTCAGCCCGTTCAACGCGCGGATGCTCGACGCGGTGCGGCGTATCTACGAAGTTCGTGCCGACGGGATCGGGACTGCGGTGGGCCACGCGCTCGCCGATTTCTTCCACGAGGATCACAACCGGCAGGTGTGGGACGACCTGATCGGGGCCGAGCCGGGCGCCGGAGAGAATGGGGGCGAAGTCGATCCGCCGGTCTATGAGGTGGAGACGGTGGCAAGCCCGGTCGCGGGCAAGACGGTGGTGTTCACCGGCAAGCTGGAAACGATGAGCCGGGACGAGGCCAAGGCGCAGGCCGAACGGCTGGGCGCGAAGGCGGCGGGTAGCGTGTCGGCCAAGACCGACCTGCTGGTCGCCGGGCCGGGCGCGGGCAGTAAGCTGAAGAAGGCCGAGGAACTGGGGATCGAGGTGATCGACGAGGCGGGCTGGGCTAAGATTGTCGCGAAGGCTGGTTGAGGGCATTCATTTTCAGAGGGTTGAGGCTATATCCCCCCAATGCGAACCCTCCTCTCAGCCCTGTTCTGTCTCCTCGCGTTCGGCGCGCTGGCGACCTGTCATCCGAGCGGGGATAGCGACGATACCTCCGGGGTGCCCAGCTTCGGGGAAAGGGTCGAGCAGGCGGCGGAAGACCTGACGGTCGAGCGTTCGGCGCAAGAAGAATGGCTCGACGATCAGCTGTTTGCGCTTGGTACCGGTCTCAAGGGCAAGGTCGGCATCGCGGTCTATGATCCGTCGCGCGGGCGGATGATGCATTTCAAAGGCACGGACCTCTATCCGCAGCAGAGCGTCAGCAAGCTGTGGGTCGCGCTGAGCGCGCTCGACATGGCGGATGCCGGGCGGCTCGACCTTTCCGATACGGCTTCGGTTCGGAAGGAAGATCTGGCAGTGTTTCACAGCCCGATCCGGCAGAGCGTGGTCGCACGAGGCAGCTTCGCCACCAGCTACGCCGACTTCATCTCCCGCGCGCTGACCCAGAGTGACAACACCGCGAACGACATGGTGCTGCGCCGGGTGGGCGGCCCGGATGCGGTGCGCAAGGTGCTGGCCCGGAAGGGCTTCGCCGACATCCGCTTCGGTCCGGGTGAGCGCCCGATGCAGTCGGCCATCGCCGGGCTGGAATGGCGCCAGTCCTATGCGCTGGGCGATACCTTCTTCGAAGTGCGCAAGATGGTGCCGCACGATGTGCGCGAGGCGGCCTTCGATGCCTATGTCGATGATCCGGTCGACGGGGCGAGCCCGGTCGCAATTGCCATCGCGCTCGCGCGGCTGGAAGACGGCGAACTGCTCTCCGACGCGAGCACCGCGCGCTTTCTCGCCTGGCTGGGCGAAGTGAAGAGCGGGCCCAACCGGCTCAAGGGTGGCCTTCCGGACGGGTGGAGCATCGCGCACAAGACCGGCACGGGGCAGGTACTCGACACCGTGGAGCCCGGCCAACCTGCCGATCAGGCAGGCTACAATGATGTCGGCATTCTCACCGCGCCCGACGGCACGGTCTACACGGTCGCCGCGATGATCGGGCGGACGCACGTGCCCATTCCGGAGCGGATGGAAATGATGCACGGCGTGGTCCGCGCGGTGGCGGGCTATCACGAAATGGTGACGGGTGCGGGCGCAATGGACGGCGAACCCCGCTTCGAATAATTTTTCACAAGACCTGTCGAAACGCGCGAGCCGCGCGCGTCTCCGATATGGAGTATCGCCACCGGGCGATGCCGAAGCGGAGACTTGCGATGCAATACATGCTGATGATTGTTGAGGACGAGAGCGCCTATACCGGCGAAAACGGTGCGGCGGTGATGGAGGCCACGCTGGCGGCCCACATGAAACTGGCCGAGGAATGGCATGCCGAAGGGGTCGAGTTCAGCGGCAACCGGCTGAAGGGCGCGGATACCGCGACAACCATACGCTACCAGAACGGCGGCGAGGGCACGCTGCACGACGGACCCTTCGCGGAAAGCCACGAGGAGCTAGGCGGCTATTACATAATCGAGGCGACCGACCTCGACGAGGCGGTGCGCTGGGCGCGGAAAATTCCGATCCCGGGCAATGGCGCGGTCGAAGTGCGCCCGGTCTGGCAGGACTAGCCGCTGGGCACGCTCGCAGACGCGCTGGCTGCTGCGCGGCCGAGGGTCGTCGCGGCCCTCGCCGCGCGCTTCCGCGATCTCGACCTCGCGGAGGACGCGTTTGCCGCTGCGTGCGAGTCGGCCCTGCGCGAGCGCGCGCCGATCCGCGATCCGGCGGGGTGGCTGTATGTGGCCGCGCGGCGGCGCGCGCTCGATGCGGTGCGCCGGGCCGAGCGGGAAGCGCGCGCGCTGGCGGATCAGCCGGAGCCGGATGGCGTGGGCGATGTGGTCCCCTTTCCCGAGCCGATCCCCGACGACCGGCTGCGCCTTCTGTTCACCTGCTGCCACCCGGCGCTGGCGAGCGAGGCCCGGATTGCGCTGGCGCTGCGGGTCATCTGCGGGGTTTCGGCGGCGCGGATCGCGAGCGCGTTTCTCGTCGCCGAGCCTGCGATGTATCAGCGGCTGACCCGCGCGAAGGCCAAGATCAAGGCGGCGAAGATTCCCTTCGAAACGCCGCCCCCTCGCGAATGGGCGTATCGGGTCGGGACCGTATTGGAGACGCTCGAGACCGCGCTCGGCATCGCCTATCGCAATGCCGTAGGCGTCGGTGAGACCGAGGGGCTGGCCCCGGAGGTGGCGCGGCTGGCGGCGCTGCTGGTAGACCTGATGCCCGACGAGGCCGAAGCGCACGGGCTTCTCGCGCTGGTATGCCTGGTCCGCTCGCGCGAGGCGGCGCGGGTGGACGACGAGGGCGTCATGGTCCCGCTGTCCGCTCAGGATGTCGTGCTATGGGACGCGTCGCGGATCGAAGCGGGGCGCACCGCGCTCGACCGGGCGACCGCGCTCGACAGTACCGGCCCGCTGCAGGTGCTCGCCGCAATCCACCTGACCCACGCGCTGCGCCGCGAGACTGGGCGGACAGATAGGGTGGCAATCCTGCGGCTGTACGATGTCCTGCTGGCGATGCGCCCGACGCCGGTGGTCGCGGTCAATCGAGCGCTGGCGCTGGGCCGCGCAAGTACACCTGAGGAAGGGCTGGCAGCGGTGGACGAACTCGACGCACGCCGACTGGCCGATTTCCTGCCCTTCCATGTGGTGCGGGCAGACCTGCTCGCCCGGGCGGGCCGGTCTGCCGAGGCGCGGGTGGAGTACGACGCCGCGCTGGCGCTCGATCCCGAGCCTGCCGAGGCGCGGTTGCTGTCAGGCTGCCGCGACGCGCTGGTCGGTTAGGCGGTAGCCGCTTCGGCTTCCGGGTCCCGTCCGGCTTCGCGCGCGGCCTTGCGGATACGCGCGGTCACCTCGCGGAATTCCTCGCGATAGCGCGGATGCTCGGTTCCCATCCATCGGTCCCACCAGGTGAAATAAAGGCCGAAATTTGTGTTGCCAGAACTGTGGTGGAGGTCGTGATGGGTGGAAGTGTTCCACCAGCCGGTCCAGCGATTATCGACCCAGCCCGCCGGATAGAGTGCGACGCCGAGGTGGCCGATCACGTTGCAGTGTTCTAGGTGGTCAGGGGTTTTTACCGCCCTGCGGAATCCATTTCATCACCCCGCCTGCGAGTGGAGTCCACCGGCCCATCTCGACTCCCGCTGCCGCCAGCGCGTCCGCCACCCACTGGTTGCAGGTGTAGAAGGGCGTGTAGCGCCCTGCGGCGTCGTAGATGCGAGCGCGCGGATCGAAACTCGTCAGGCTGATCCGGTCCGCCGGGTCCACAATCGGCGGGAGGCCGGCTTCGATCCTTGCGACCAGCCGCGCATATTCCTGCTCGCGCAGGATTATCCAGCGGTGGTTTGCGTCCCCTGAAGGGCGGTAATAGGTCGCCACCCGCATCACCGCCGGGCCGCCTCGCGTCGTGATCCTGAGCGCGGTGCTTAGCTTGAGATCGCCCCACGTGGCCACGGTGCGATACACCTCGCGGTCGCCCCAGCCGATAGATACGTGGGTCGGGCGCATTCCGTTCGCCATGGGCCGGGCCGTGGAAGGGAAGGTCACCCGCCAGTCTTTCACCGGGGTGGCGATCGGCATCACGATGCCGGTGTGGACGCCGTTGCTTTCGACCATGACCGGAATGCCGGTTTCGGTCTCGCTCCAGCCCGCATTGCGCGGGATCGACGAACCCGCCCATGCGGCGAGGAAGAAGCCCGCAGCCAGCACCGCCATCGCGCCGATCAGGCTGCCTAGCGTCCAGCCGAGCAGCCTCAATGCCTTCATCTGGCGGGCATCCGCAGGCACAGGATCGACCAGTCGCCATCGACGATCCGGTGCTCGCGTCGCAGCCCCTGTTGCAGGTAGGCGCGCGTCACCCGCGCCTCCTGCGTGGTCAGCAGTCCGGCCAGCACCACCCGCGCACCCGGCTGCACGGCGCGCGCGAAATCGGGCGCGAGCGCGACCAGCGGGCCGGCGAGGATATTGGCGATCAGCAGATCGTAGGGCGCGCGGGCCCTGAGCGCGGGATCGTCCATCCCCGGCGCGGTCAGGTAATGCAGCGCACCGGGCCGCTGGCCGAGCGGGACGGCGTTTCCGTGCGCATTTTCGCGCACGATTTCATCGCATACCGGATCGATGTCGCTGGCGATCACATTGGCGGTGGGGAACAGCTTGAGCGCCCCGATTGCGAGCAGGCCGGTGCCGGTGCCGATATCGGCGATGTCGCGCGGGCGGACGCCGCGCGCGCGCAGCCAGCCGAGCATCGCGAGGCACCCGGCAGTCGTCTCGTGCTGGCCGGTCCCGAACGCGCGGCTTGCCGGAATCACGAGGTCGATCGCGTCGGGCGCAGCATCGTGGTCGGGGGTGCGGATGTGGAACGGCCCCGCGCGCACCGGCTCGACCGCCTGCTGGCTGATCGTGACCCAGTCCTCCGGCTCGACCTTCTCCAGCGTGAAGTCGGGCGGGTTTCCGTCGAACATCGTGTCGAGCGTGGCGCGCAGCGCGCTGTCGGGCTTGCGCGGATACCAAGCCTCGATCCGCCACAGGCCAGCGTTGAGCGGGTCGTAGCGATCCGCCTCGACCTCGTGCGCGCTCATCACGAGATCGCTGTCCCACGCATCCTCCACGCTCGCCGCCAGAGCGGCCTCGGCGGCGGTCCGGTCGACCAGTGCGGTCAGCTTCCAGCTGATTCCGGCTTCCTCGGCAGTAATGTCAGCCGACATTCGTAAGGGTGTCCCTGGCAGGTTTGGTGGGGGTGGAGATGGGCTCCAGCGTCCGGGAGTTGAACAGCGGACTGCGGCGGCGATCGCCCGAGAGGATGTCTTTCACCATGCGCACGAAGAACCGTCGCATCAGCTTGCTCATGGGCATCCGGTTGACCGGGCCGAGATCGTTCGGATCGTCCTCGACGAACAGATGGCCGATCGGCTCGCCCAGCAGGTGCGCGCGCAGGCCCGCGTCGCAATTGCCGGTGAGAGTGGTGACGTAGGGAATCTTGCCGTTCCTGAAGGTGTTGAACATCGGGGTGCCGCAGCATTGCGCGTACCACCGCAGGGTGGGCTTGTCGGTCAGATGGAGGCACCGCAGCTCGCCCAGCCCGTGTTCGATCCGCATCCGCGCGCAGCGGCTCTGATAGAGCGGTGTGCCCGCATTGCCATCCATTATGCGCAGGGCGGAGTCGAAGCGGTTGGCGAAGGCCTGGCAGTCGGTGCAATGGCACACGACGAAATCGCCTGTCCGGGGACTGGCTTTTGCGATCACCCCTTCCACCGAGCCGCAGCGGCAGGAGAAGGGCAGGTCGGAACCCGGACCTGCTAGGTCACTCATTCGCCTTCTTTCGCCAGCCGCTCGTTCAGCCGTTTCTCGATGGCTTTCGCGTAGTCGGCGCAAGCGGCACCATCCAGCAGCGCGCCGCCCTTCATCCGGTCGAACATTCCGCTTGCCGAGGGATGCGGCGTCGCGAGCAGGTCGCATGGAAGCTTGGCGACCCTGGCGATGCTCTGCCGGAAATCGGCGACGACCGCCGGGTGATCGCTGAAGCGGTAATCGTCCGCCGAGACGGGGGAGAGGCTGTCGACATAGGAGACGCGGCGGCACACGGGCGGTTGCCACGGGAGCGAGCAGGCGTTCCAGGTCCAGCTCATCGCGCCCGGCGTGTGGTCGGGGGTGAAGTGCGCGGTAAATTCCTTGCCGCCCAGTGTCAGCACCTCGCCGTCGTTCACGATCCGGTCGATCTTCACCGGCATCATTGCAGGGTGGATGTCGGCCTGCGGATCGTCCGCGCTTGCCTCGCCACTGGACAGAACCTGCGCCGCCTTTGGCGAGGCGATCACTTGCGCCCCGGTCGCTTCCACGAGGGTCGCGTGCGCGCCCACATGATCGAAATGCTCGTGGCTCATCAGCAGATAGCCCACATCGCGCGGGTCGATGCCGAGCGCGCGAATATTGGCGAGGATCAGTGGCGTAGCGGCTTCCACGCCGCTGTCGATCAGGATGTGCTCGCCATCGCCGATCACGAGCAGCGCGGAAATGCCGCAGGTGCCGACGTACCACGTGTCGCCAAGCAGTTCGAAGGGCGGGGCGGGTGTGTCCCATTCGTCCCAGTCTTCGCATTTTTCGAGAAACGCGGACTGCGGGAAGCTGGCGGCCATTTCCGGTGAGGAGACGACGTCGTGCGCTACAGGATCGGCGGTGGCGGGCGACTCGGGCGCGGGCGCGCAGCCGGCGGCGACGAGTGCCAGCGCAGCCAGTCTAGCGGACATAGCTGGCTCCGTTGGCGTCGATCGTCGCACCGGTCATCGAAGGCGGTGCCTCGAGCGCGCACCAGGTGGCGATGCTGGCGATTTCCTCGGGCTCGGCCACCCGACCCAATGGAATATCGGCGAGCAGGCCGGGGCCGCCCCGGCTTTCCAGATAGTCTCCCGCCATCGAGGTATCGGTAAAGCCCGGTGTCACCGCAAAGCTGTAGATGCCTTCGCTGGCATAGGCACGCGCGATGGTCTTGTGCATCGCCAGCATCCCGCCCTTGGCCGCCGCGTAGTGCCAGTGCGCGGGCGAATCGCCGCGATGTCCTGCGCGGCTGGCGACATGGACGATGCGCCCCTCGCAGCCCCTTTCTTGCCAATGGCGCACCGCGAACCGGCTGAGCTGCGCGGCGGCGGTCAGGTTGATCCGCAGCGTTTCTTCCCACGCATCGAGCCATTCGATGTCGGAGGTGTCGAGCGGTATTCCATGGAACAGCCCGGCATTGTTGATCAGCACGTCGATCTCGCCGTTGGACTTGCGCAGCGCCTCTTCCCATAGCGTCGAGGGCGCCGAAGGCTCTGCAAAATCGGCGGCGATCTCGCCTTCCTCCAGCCCTTGCGTGGAATGGCCGACCACACGCACGCAGCGCGCCTCCAGCTGTTCGCGAATGGCGGCACCGATGCCGCGGCTCGATCCAGTGACGAGAATGCCTGTCATGGCGCCACCTGTTAGGCCTATTGATACGCGCGACCAAGCCCTGCGCTTGCGCTCACCCTATGGTCCGTGCTTTGGCATCCATGCTTTTGACTCGCTTGAACCTGCCCGCGCATCCGCTAAGTGGAGGCGCAAGACCTACCGCACCGGCCAGATTGGACCCGCAAGCCACCATGTCGAACAGACCACTCTCTCCCCATCTCCAGATCTGGAAATGGGGCCCGCACATGTTCACCTCGATCCTGCACCGCGTGACCGGTGACGGAATGGCGCTGGTCGGCCTCGCCGTGCTGCTCTGGTGGCTGGGCGCGATGGCGAGCGGGCCGGAGGCGTATGCCACCTTCTCCGCCGTCGCGACCTCGATTCCCGGCTATATCGTGCTGGTCGGCCTGACCTGGGCCTTCTTCAGCCACATGATGAGCGGGCTGCGCCACTTCGTGCTCGATATCGGCGCGGGGTACGAGCTGACCATCAACAAGACCTGGTCGACGCTGGCCCCGATCTTCGGCGTCGTTCTGACTATCGCCTTCTGGGCGATCATCCTCCTCAAGTAAGGCATTTCCCATGGGTAACGGAACCTCCATCGGCCGCGTGCGCGGCCTCGGCTCGGCCCACGAGGGCGCGCATCACTGGCTGCTCCAGCGGTTCACCGCGATCGGAAACCTGGTACTGGTGCTGTTCCTGCTGGTCAGCTTCCTGCTGCTGCCGGCCTACGACTACGGCACGGTGACCGGCTGGCTGTCCTCGCCGATCGCGGCGGCGGCGCTGATCCTGCTGATCGCCAGTACGTTCTGGCATGCACGGCTGGGCCTGCAGGTCCTGATCGAGGACTATATCCACGAAGGCGGCAGCCGCTTCGCGCTGACCGCCCTTCTCAATCTCGTGGCGGTGGCAGGGGCCGTGTTCGGCATCTTCTGCATCGCCAGCATCGCATTTGCAGGAGCCGCCTGATGGCCAGCCAGAACCCCAACGACACTGGCACCGATCGCCCGAAGAACGTGGGCGATGCCTATCCGATCATCGACCACGATTTCGACGTTGTGGTCGTCGGCGCGGGCGGATCGGGTCTGCGTGCGACGATGGGCGCGGCCGAAGCTGGCTTCAAGACCGCGAACATCTCCAAAGTTTTCCCTACCCGTAGCCACACCGTGGCCGCGCAGGGCGGTATCGCCGCGTCGCTGGGCAACAACACGCCCGACCACTGGACCTGGCACATGTACGACACCGTGAAGGGGTCGGACTGGCTGGGCGACCAGGACGCGATCGAATATCTCGCGCGCGAAGCCCCGCAGGCGGTGTACGAGCTGGAGCACGCAGGGGTGCCGTTTTCGCGTAACAAGGACGGCACGATCTACCAGCGCCCGTTCGGCGGGCACATGCAGAACATGGGCGAAGGCCCGCCCGTGCAGCGCACCTGCGCCGCGGCGGACCGTACGGGGCACGCGATGCTCCACGCGCTCTACCAGCAGAGCCTGAAATACGACGCGGACTTCTTCATCGAATATTTCGCCATCGACCTGATCATGGCGGGCGAGGGTGCCGACCGCCGCTGCGTCGGCGTGATCGCCATGTGCCTCGATGACGGGACGATCCACCGCTTCCGCGCACACGCGGTGGTGCTGGCGACAGGCGGCTATGGCCGCTGCTACTACACCGCGACCAGCGCCCATACCTGCACCGGCGACGGTGGCGGCATGGTGCTGCGCGCAGGCCTGCCGTTGCAGGACATGGAATTCGTCCAGTTCCACCCGACCGGCATCTACGGTGCGGGCGTGCTGATCACCGAAGGCGCGCGTGGCGAGGGTGGCTATCTGACCAACTCCGAGGGTGAGCGGTTCATGGAACGCTATGCTCCGTCGGCCAAGGATCTCGCCAGCCGCGACGTCGTCTCGCGCTCGATGGCGCTCGAAATGCGCGAAGGCCGGGGCGTGGGCAAGGATGGGGACCACATCTTCCTGCATCTCGACCATATCGACCCCGCCGTGCTGGCACAGCGGCTTCCGGGCATCACCGAAAGCGGCAAGATTTTCGCCGGCGTCGACCTGACGCGCGAACCGCTGCCGGTGACGCCGACCGTCCACTACAACATGGGCGGTATCCCGACGAACTATCACGGCGAAGTCGTGACGCTGGGGCCCGACGGCAATCCCGACCATGTCGTGCCCGGGCTCTACGCCGCAGGCGAAGCGGGCTGCGTGTCGGTCCACGGGGCGAACCGTCTCGGCTCCAATTCGCTGATCGATCTCGTGGTGTTCGGCCGCGCGATCGGCCACCGTCTGGCCGCAACGATGAAGCCGGGCGCGAGCCATGATGCGCTCCCCGCCGACAGCGCCGATCTGTCGCTGACCCGGCTCGATCACTTCCGCCACGCAAAAGGCAGCCTGCCGACCGCGCGGATTCGCGAAGACATGCAGAAGACCATGCAGAGGCATGCTGCCGTGTTCCGCGACACCGAGACGCTGGCGGCGGGCAAGAAGCACCTCGCCGAGGTCAACGCCTCGATGCAGGACATTCACGTCTCCGACCGCTCGCTGATCTGGAACAGCGACCTGATCGAGACGCTGGAGCTCGACAACCTGATGGCTCAGGCGAGTGTCACCATGACCAGCGCGGACAACCGCAAGGAAAGCCGCGGCGCCCACGCGCACGAGGATTTCCCCGACCGCAACGATGCCGAGTGGATGAAGCACACGGTGACGTGGTTCGACGGCTGGGGCGGCGGTGCCAAGGGTTCGGGCAAGGGCGACATGAAGATCGATTACCGCCCGGTCCACGAATACACGCTGACCGACGATATCGAGTACATCCAGCCGAAGAAGCGGGTTTACTAATGCTGACGGCGGGCGTTTTCGCCCGCCGTTCATTTTTGCGAAGGTAGGCTGGCGAGCATGAGCCTCCGCTTCCTCGCAATCGCCGGCCTCGCGGCTTTTACTGCAGCAGCCCCACCTCCCGCGCTCGGCATTCCCGACTTCTACACCCGCTACCGCGATGCGGACGGCATTCCGGTCGTGTCGTCCAGCGTCGTGCCCGAAGATGCGCTGGTCGCGGCGGAGGCGATGATCGAGGACATGCTCGCCTTCCGGCCGGATCTTGCGCAATGGCTGGACCATAACGGCTATCGCGTCGCGATCATCGCAGAGACCGAAGCCCTGCTCGACCTTCCCGAAAACGCGCACTGGACCAAGCCCGCGCCCGACGATCCGCGGCTGACGCGGTGCGAGAAGAAGCATTACGACGAGCGGATCGGGCGGCTGACCGACCGCGCCTACTGGGATGCGCGCGCGCGCGGGATCGGCGGGCAGTATACCGTCGGCTCGGAAGAAGATGTCCTCGGCCTGCCGACCAGCCGCTATTACGGCGAGACCATTCTGGTCCACGAATTTGCGCATAATATCCTGTTCGCGATTCAGGCGGTCGACCCCGAACTCTACGCCGATGTCGAGGCGGCGTATGCGCATGCGCAGGACGAGAAGCTGTGGTTCGAGGAATACAACATGACCACGGTTCAGGAATACTGGGCGGAAGGAACGCAGTTCTGGTTCGATTCGAACCGGCTGCAGGTCTTCGACGGACGCCGGATCCTCGGCCATCGGGACCTAGAAGCGTATGATCCACAGCTCGCCGCCGCTTTGCGCGCCGCCTATGGCGACCGGCACCAGCTGTCCGCCGATCCTTTCTGGATGAGCGATGCGCGCGTCCCGCCCGGCCCCATTCCGGAGAACACCGCCGAAGTCTGCTGAGCGCCTGCCGGGCGCGCGGGCAGTGCCCCTGTCAGACCGTTCATCCACCGCTCATGTTTACATCCGTAATCGTTACGGCTACAGGTGTAGACGGACGAGGAGGGAGACGGGCGATGCCGGATTCGAAAGGCGACAAGGGCGAACGCATCAGCGAGGCTGAGCATGCGATCATGGAGGTGATCTGGGATCGCCATCCGGTCAGCGCCACGGACGTTTGCGATCAGATCTGCGATGCGCGCGGCTGGTCCATGCCCACGGTCAAGACGCTGCTTTCGCGTCTGGTCGGCAAGGGCGCGCTGGCGACCGAGCTGGACGGGCGCAGGTTCCTCTACACCCCGCTGATCGAGCGTGCGGATTATGTCGGCGGGGAATCGCGGCGGCTGGTCGACCGGCTGTTCGGCGGACGCGCGGCCTCGCTGTTCGCTCACCTCGCGGAGAGCGAGGCACTGACCGACGAGGATCTCGGCGAGATCGAACGCCTGCTGAAGGAGATGCGCAAATGAGCATCGACCTGCAAAGCTTCGCCTTCGACACGCTGCTGTGGACCGGGGCGCTCGTCGCCGCAGTGCTGGTGCTGCGCCGCCCGGTGTCGCGCCATTTCGGTGCCGAGGCCGCGTACGCGCTGTGGGCGCTGCCCTTCGTGCGGCTGGTCCTGCCGCCAATCGTGCTGCCGGCCTCGATCGGTCCGCAACCTGCGCCCGTGCTTTTGCCAATGGGGCCGCACACGCTTGCCGAAACCGGCGGCGGCGCGCTGCTGTTGCAGCCCATGGTGGCCAGTGAGCCGACCACCGACTGGGCGCTGATCGGTCTGGTGGTATGGCTGGCCGGGGTGCTGGTCTTTCTGATCCGCCGCTACGCGCTCTATTTCGCCATGCGTCGCCAGCTTCTGCGCGCAGGCATCGCAGTGGGCACGCGCGGAAGCGTCCGGCTGATTGAATCGCCCGTGACAACGTCTCCGGTGGCGTTCGGCGTCATCGACAAGGTGATCGCGCTGCCCGAAGGCTTCATGACCGACACCGATGCGACCCGCCGCGATCTCGCGCTGGAGCACGAGCTGGCGCACCACCGCGCGCATGATCTGCTGGCCAACGCGCTGGTCCAGCCGGTGTTCGCGCTACACTGGTTCAACCCGCTAGGCTGGGTCGGCTGGCGTGCGATGCGGCGCGATCAGGAAGCGGCCTGCGATGCGCGGGTCGTAGCCCGCTGCGATGCGCGACGACGCGAAGCCTATGCCACCACCATCGCATCCTTCGCGACCCGCCCCGACAGGCACGCGAGCCTGGCGCTCGCCGCGCCGATGGCATGCCCGGTGCTGGGCGACAAATCGATCATCCACCGTTTGAGGAGCCTGACCATGTCCGACATTTCCCCGCGCCGCCGCATTGCCGCACGTACGTTGCTGATCGGCGCGCTGGCGGCGGTGCCGCTGACCGCATCGATCTCCTACGCCGAGGCGCTGAGCGTGCCCGAGGTACCGACCGCGTCAGCAGCTCCGCTTGCACCAGCAGCGCCGGCTGCACCATCCGCGCTTGATGCCCCCGAGGCACCGGCTGCGCCGGACGCCCCGCTTGCACCATCGGCCCCCGCCGACATCGCTCGGGTGTCCATGATCAGCTCCGGTGGCGACGGAAAAGACCGCGTCATCCGGGTCGAGCGGAAGGTCGAGAAGACTGACTCCGGCGAACCAACCGAGCAGACCACCTATACCATTAACGGCCGCGAAGCGACGCCCGAGGAGCGCGCGGAAATCGAGGCGCAGATCGGGAGAATGGGCGATCTCAAGGTCGATCTGGCTGGTCTTCGCACGGAATTGCGCGTGATGCGCGATAGTCTGGGAGAAGACGGCAAGCAGCGCCGTAAGATGAATGTCCTCAGCGAATGGTTTGGCGATAACGGCAACCTGCAGGCGCAGAAGGACGAGCTACGCCGCGTAATGGCCGAGCGTGGCAAGATCGAGAAAGAGACGCGTCTGGCCATCTCACGCGCGACCGCCGATCTGCGCCGACTGCGCGTCGATTGCGACGGGTCGGGTCGCACCGTGAGTGAATGGGTCGGATCCGACGGTGACGCCGCATCTGTCTTGTGCGGTAGCCGCGGGCTTGCGGGCGCGAAGAGCGCGATCGCTCAAGCGCGCCGCATGATCCAGCGCGATCGTGCCCTGTCCGAGCGTGAGCGTGACACGGCGCTTCGCTCTCTCGAAAAAGCTATGCGGGGTCTCGAAGCCGCAGACTGAACCTGCAGGAAACTGCAGTCAGGGCAGCGCACGTTTCCCCCAGGCGTGCGCTGCCCTTTATGCGTCTCGGGTCTGCGCTTGGTTCTCGCTCAGTGGTTGTCGCTCAGGCTGCGGCGGGTTCGCTCGCAAATGCTTCGGCAGCCAGCGACAGGCTGCGCTTGCGTGCTTCGTGGTCGTAGATCGACCCGGCGATGATCAGTTCGTCGGCCTGAGTGCGCTCGACGAAGGCGTTCATCTGCTCGCGCACCTGATCGCGCGTGCCGATCGCGGTGGCGGAGAGCACGCCGTCGAGCATCCCTGAAAGTTGCGGCGGCAGGCTTTCGCGATAGCCTTCGACGGGCGGCGGCAGCTTGCCCGGCTGGCCGGTCCGCAAGCGCACAAAGCTCTGCTGCATCGAGCTGGCGAGCAGCTGCGCCTCCTCTTCGGTATCAGCGGCGAACACGTTGTAGCCGCAGATCGCATAGGGCTCGCTCAGCACATCGGACGGCTCGAACCGGTCGCGGTAGATCTTCAGCGCGTCGTCGAGTGCCTGCGGGGCGAAATGGCTGGCAAAGGCGTAGGGCAGACCGAGCATCGCGGCGACCTGCGCGCCGAATAGGCTGGAGCCGAGAATATAGAGCTGCACGTCCGCTCCGGCGCCCGGCGTCGCCCTGATCCCGGTGCGCCCGTCATCGGCGAAATAGCTCTGCAGCTCGACCACGTCGCGCGGGAAAGCGTCGGGATTGCTATCCAGATTGCGACGCAGCGCGGCGGCAACCCGCTGGTCGCTGCCCGGCGCTCGGCCGAGCCCCAGGTCGATCCGCCCGGGATAGAGCGCGTCGAGCGTGCCGAACTGTTCCGCGATCACCAGCGGGGAATGGTTGGGCAGCATGATCCCGCCCGCGCCGACGCGAATCTCTTCCGTCCCCGCAGCGACATGGCCGATCACCACGGATGTAGCCGCGCTGGCGATCCCTTCCATCCCGTGGTGCTCCGCGCACCAGTATCGCTCGAACCCCAGAGCTTCGGCATGGCGGGCCATGTCGACGGCATTGGCGAGCGAACGGCGGACATCGCCGCCTTCGGTGACGTGGAGCAGATCGAGCAGGGAGAGTTTTGTCATGCAGCTCAAGATGGGGCGGGGCAGCGAAATTCAAACCTGCGCTCGCGTAGATTTGCTTTCGCTGCGGACAGCTGACGCTCAGACAACCTCGGCGATCAGCCCCATCGCCTTGGCTTCGCTGGCGGTGATGTGCCAGTCGTCCGGTGCCTTTTCCCGCAGTTCCTGCACGCTGACGTTGGATCCTTCGGAGATCGCGCGGAAGTCGTCGTCCTCCTGGTCGATCTCGCGCTGGATCTCGCGCTGGGCGTGTTCCAGCTGGCTGGCGACATTGCGCAGCGATCCGCCCGCCAGCTCGATCGGCTGCGCGCGCTTGTTCTCGGTAATCAGCAGCTTGGTCGCGCGGGTGAGGTAGCGCTGGCCAACCGGGAAGGCGGCCATGAACAGCACGCCTGCGGAATAGACCGCGGTCTTGCCCAGAAAGATGATCTCGCGCCGCCCACGGTCGCGCAGCAGGCGAATATCCTCTGCCATGCTGCGGGCGATTTCGGGGTCGCCATCCATCGTCGTCAGCGCGATCACGATCGGCCCGCCCGGGGCCTGTTCGGACAGCATCTCGCTGAACTGGGCATACATCGCGGCGTCCATCTTGCCGTAGAGGCGGATGCCCGGGCTGGCGAGCGACTGCGATGCGGGTTGGGTTGCCGGGTTGCGGGGATCGGCGGGAATGATCTCGACCTGCTGGCGATTTTCCGGCTTCGGCGCGGGGGCGGATATGGGGGAAGGGAAGGAGCGTTGCTCGCTCTCGGCGGCGGAGGGTTCGTCCTCCTGCGGTTCCGCCCCGCCCGACGCCCTGGGAAGCACGGCGGCTACGGCAGGCGCGGCAACGGCGGCAGCGGCGGCCCATTCGCGGCCACCATTGCTGTCTCTCTCTTCGCCGCCCTCATCTTCGGAGGGCTGCTCGATGTCGGTGTCGGGCGCGTCCTGCGCCAGTGGCTCTTCGCCCGGCGGAAGCGGGATGGCAGAGCGATTATCGACGGGCTCGGCCCGGTCTTCGTCACTGCCGCTCCTATCACGGCCTTCCTCGTCGTCGCGGTCGAAGAGACGGTCCTTGATCGCGATCGCGCCCGCTGCGGTCGCGGCGGCGGCAGCCCCGACGCCGGCCACCTTCAGCGCAGTGCCCTGCCAGTCGTCGAGATCGAACCACTCGTCGTCGGCGTCCGATTTCGTCTCGTCGGCCTCTTTCGCTTTTGCCGGGATCGGAGCGGCGGACGCCTCCACCAGCTCGGCGGGAACAGCCTCCTGCGGGTCCGGGGTGGGCGCGGGCGGCGGCGGCTCGGGGTGAGCGTCATCATCCCACGTGACCGCCGCAGCGCTCAGTTCCATCGACTCTTCGGGCTCGGGCTCCGGGGCGGAGGCGCTGGCCGGTTCGTATTTCGGCTCGATCGCGGTGTCTTCGGGCGGAGCGGAGGCGGGCTGGTAGTCGTAGTCTTCCTTCTGCAGCGGTGCAGCAGCAGGTTCGGGGAACTGTGCTTGCGCCTCGCCCGCGTTGCGCGCAGGCGCGCGGGCCGGCTCGAAATCGGGCGCGTCGCTGCTACCTTCGGGCCTGCGATGTACCGCCGGTTCGGGCAGATCCGTGTCGCGCGCGGCGCGGTTGCGTGCGGTCGCGCGAGAGGCGCGTTCCGGTGTCCCCTGATCGGCCTGCGCGCGCTTGCCCCGATAGACCGCAGGGCCGCTTGCCTCTCCATCCTCCCCGCCGCCGTTCCCGGTCAGCTCGCGCACCAGAGACATCGCCATGCCGGGAAGGTCCCCGCGCTTCTGCCCGTCGCGCACGATCGTCTGCAGGCGCTGGATCAGCGTGATGAGATTACGGATGAAGTCCATGGCGTGGTCGGCCTGCCCCCTTGGCGGTATCGCGCCTAGAACGACTCGGGCGCGAAATAGCGGTCGCAAGTAGTATCATCGCCGCTTCTCATACCGAGTCGCAATGCTTCCATGCGCTGTTCGCTGGTACCGTGGGTAAAGCTTTCGGGCGAGGCCCTGCCGCCCATGCGTTCCGAAATGGCATCATCGCCGATCGCGGCGGCGGCCTCCATGCCCTCTGCGAAATCGCCCGGATCGATGCGGTCGCGGTTCTTGCCCGCCCAGACCCCGGCATAGCAGTCGGCTTGCAATTCCATCCTGACCTGCAGTGCGTTGGCGTCTTGCGGCGTGCGTTGCTGGAGGCTGCGCACCTGCGCGGCGAGGCCGGTCAGGTTCTGGATATGATGGCCATATTCGTGCGCGACCACGTACAGCCGTGCGAAATCGCCGCCTGCACCCAGCTCGCGCTGCATGACATCGTAGAAGCTGGTGTCGAGATAGATTCCGCCATCCGCAGGGCAGTAGAACGGGCCGACCGCAGAGCTCGCGCTGCCGCATCCCTTGGTGCTCACTCCGCCGCTGAAGAGATAGAGGAAGGGTTGTTCGAAGCCGACATCGGCCTGCGCGAAGACCGGCTTCCAAGTCTGGTTGAGCGATTGAAGCGCATTGCACGCTTCGGTCGCGTACTGGCTGCTGCTACAAAGCTGTTCCTCGCTCACCTGCCCTTCGGAACGGGCGACCTCGCCACCATTGGTCGCCTGATCGACGGAATCGAACACAGCGATCGTCTGGCCGAGGTCGGTGCCGAACAATAGCGAGACGATTCCTGCGATGATGATCGTCCCGCAGCCCAGTTGGCCTGCCCCACCGCCGGGGAAGCGGCTGCTGCCCCCGCGCACGTCGATATTATCCGTGTCGAATGGATTCAGGCGCATCTCGCTCTTCCCCTGGTTGCCTCCCCGGTGCATCGCACAGAAAAACTGTTGCAATGCGCGCCTCCTGTGCGGAACCACGCCGCTCGGGAGGCGGTTTGGCTCAGGCGACGCAGGTTTAATACACGAAAGGCTAGCGATGTTCCTTGAGGGTAAGAAGGCTTTAATTACCGGATCGACCTCCGGCATCGGATTGGCAGTCGCGCGCGCGCTCCACGCAGAGGGTGCGACTGTTATCCTCAACGGCTTCGGGGACGACAGCGAGATCGCGCAGCTGTGCAAGGAATTGGGCGGGGCAGACTATTTCGACAGCGACCTGACCGACGTCGCTGCGATCGAGAAAATGATGGAGCACGCGGGCGGGGTCGACATTTTGGTCAACAATGCCGGGATGCAGCATGTCAGCCCGGTCGAGGATTTCCCGGTCGACCAGTGGGACAAGATTATCGCGCTCAATCTGTCCGCCGCCTTCCACACCATTCGGCTGGCCGTGCCGCACATGAAGGACCGCGGCTGGGGGCGGATCATCAACACCGCCAGCGCGCACTCGCTGGTCGCCTCGCCCTACAAGTCGGCTTACGTGGCGGCCAAGCACGGGATCGCGGGGCTGACCAAGACAGTCGCGCTGGAGCTCGCCACCAACGGCGTGACTGCCAATTGCATCAGCCCTGGCTACGTCTGGACGCCGCTGGTCGAGAACCAGATCCCCGACACGATGAAAGCGCGGGGGATGAGCCGCGAGGAAGTGATCGACCAGGTCCTGCTGGCCAAGCAGCCGACCAAGAAGTTCGTCCAGCCGGAAGATATCGGCGAGATGGCGGTGTTCCTGTGCCGCGATTCGATGGCCAATGTGAACGGTGCGAACTGGAGCATCGACGGCGGCTGGACCGCCGACTAGACCATGAGATCATGATCGCCCTTTCCCGCGCCATCGCGGCAGCCGCAACCGCCCTTTCGCTTGCCGCCTGCGCAACCACTCCGCCCACGCAGCCGGATCCGTCGCTCGACATGGTCGAGGCGCGGCTGGCGGAGGATATCGGCACGCTTGCCGCGGACGATTTCGGAGGCCGTTATCCCGGCAGCGAGGGTGAGGCGAAGACGCAGCGCTGGCTGATCGAGCGCTATTCCGAAATCGGCCTTCAGCCGGGCGCGGGGGCGGGCGACTGGACGCAGGACTTCACCCTCGTGCGCCGCCAGCCGCGCGAAGGATCAGGTGCAAGCACGGCCACGGTCATGCGGGGCTCGCGCAGCGTGTCGCTCTCGCAGGGGCTGATCGCGGTCGATCCCGGTCGGGACGACGCGCAGCTTGCAGACGTGCCGATCGTGGGCCTCGCTCCCGGTATCGAAGAATTGCAGTCACGCTCGCTGGTCAACCGCGCCGTGCGCGTGCCTGCCAGCGATCTCGCGAGACTGTTTCCGAAATTCGAGGCGGCAGCGCCCAAGGCGCTCGTCATCACGACGCAGACGGCCGAGGAATACGAAAAGACCGCCGGTCTGATCTCGCGCGGGCGCTGGCGGCTGGGGAGCGATACGTCCGGCCCTGCCGCGCTGCTCCTTTCCCCGGAGAGCAGCGCGCGTCTGATCGACGCGATCGGCGCCAATGCAAAGCGACATCCCGATGGCCTCGGCCTTATCGCCTACGACACGATCCTGAAGGCGAGCATCGCGCAGAAGGTCGAGCGGGTCGAAACCGCCAACGTGATCGGGCGCTTGCCAGGGCGGGTGCCGGGCGCGGGTGCGGTCCTCCTGCTGGCGCACTGGGACCATCTGGGGGACGAGTGCGGCCCGCCCGATGCGACCGACCGGCTGTGCAATGGCGCGGTCGACAATGCCAGTGGGCTCGCGGTGATGATCGAGGCGGTGCGGATCGCGCTGTTAGACGGCCAGCTCGACCGGGATGTTATCGTCCTTGCCACCAGTTCGGAAGAGTTGGGCCTGCTCGGCGCGAAGGCATTCGTGGCCGATCCGCCGGTTCCGCTGCCCACAATCGCGGCGGCGTTCAACCTCGATACGATGGCGATCGCGCCGCGTGGGACACCCGTCGTGGTGCTGGGCGCTGGCAAGACCGCGCTCGATTACGGGATATCGGAGGTTGCGCGCGTGCAGAGCCGTGAGATAGTCTCGTCGGACCTGCAGGATGCCTTCCTGCCCCGGCAGGATGGCTGGGCGCTGCTGGTCGAAGGCGTGCCGGCCGTGCTGGTCTCCAGCGCACTGGCTGATCGGGCGGATTTCGAGAGCTTCATGGGCAGCGATTACCACCGCGCGAGCGACGCCCCGGGCAGAGGTATCGAGCTGGGCGGCGCGGCGGAAGATACGCTGCTGCATGCCGCGCTGATCCGCTATTTCGCGAGCCTGAAGACCTATCCGGGCGGCGGAGGCTAGCGCCGCGTCTTTCCGCCGCGATGAATGGCGTATCGCTGCGGCGCGTGTTCCGTCCGTGTGGGTTACGCGGCAAATTGAGCCGAACGGCGTTGCATTCCCCGCCAACTGCGACTAACTAGCCGCCATCCCGACATTGCTGGCACCGTGTTGGGCCGGGCCGAAAGGCACCGGCGCCAAACCGCATGGCCGTGCAGATCGGAAACGAAACGGAGACCGAATGGCAGATATCGCGCGACTGACACAGATCATCGAACCCGAGGCGAAGGCCCTGGGGTATGAGCTCGTGCGCGTGAAGATGATGCCGTCCGAGGCGGGCGATGGCGCGCAGGCCCTGCAGATCATGGCGGAAGACCCGGCTACGGGTCAGTTGGTAATCGAACAATGCGCCGCGCTCAGCCGCGCCGTATCTGCGAAGATCGACGCGCTGGAAGAGCAGGGCGACGTGCTGATCGATGGGGCCTACCATCTCGAAGTCAGCTCGCCCGGAATCGACCGGCCGCTGACCCGCACGAAGGACTTTTCCGACTGGGCGGGGCACGAGGCGAAACTTTCGATGGCCAAGGGCTATGTCGGCCAGCGCAATTATCGCGGGATCCTGAAGGGCATTGCCAATGGGTCTGAGGGCGACATCGTCACCATCACCGACCGCAAGGCAGGCGACGTTGAACTCCCGCGCGACCAGATTCATTCGGCGCAGCTCGTCCTCACCGACGAGCTGATCGCCGCAACCAGACCGCTCGACACCACGGGTGCCGAGGAAGTACAAGAAGACCAACAAGAAAAGGCTGACGACTGATGGCCACTGCCATTTCCGCCAACCGCGCGGAGCTCCTCGCGATCGCCAACTCGGTCGCTTCGGAAAAGATGATCGACAAGTCGATCGTGATCGAAGCGATGGAAGAAGCGATCCAGAAATCGGCCCGCAACCGCTATGGTGCGGAAAACGATATTCGCGCCAAGCTCGATCCGCAGACGGGCGACCTGCGCCTGTGGCGCGTCGTCGAGGTGGTCGAAGAGGTCGAGGACTACTTCAAGCAGGTAAACCTGGAGCAGGCGCAGAAGCTGCAGGACGGTGCGTCCGTCGGTGACTTCATCGTCGATCCGCTGCCGCCGGTCGACCTGGGCCGTATCGACGCGCAGTCAGCCAAGCAGGTGATCTTCCAGAAGGTCCGCGATGCGGAGCGCGAGCGCCAGTTCGAGGAATTCCACGACCGCGCGGGCGAGATCATCACCGGCGTGATCAAGTCGGTCGAATTCGGCCACGTGATCGTCAACCTCGGCCGCGCCGAGGGTGTGATCCGCCGCGACCAGCAGATCCCGCGCGAAGCCGCGCGTGTCGGTGAGCGCGTGCGTGCGCTGATCAGCAAGGTGGAGCGCAACAACCGCGGTCCGCAGATCTTCCTGACCCGCGCGCATCCCGACTTCATGAAGAAGCTGTTCGCGCAGGAAGTGCCCGAAATCTACGATGGCATCATCGAGATCAAG
>CAXAXQ010000015.1:0-87150 GCA_963972905.1 uncultured Erythrobacteraceae bacterium | reverse complement strand
CCGCTCAGCTGTTCTTCCTCGCTCGCGCGCTTGGCCTGCAGCCATGCGGCGGCTTCGGCTTCCTGCGCGGCCTCGGCGGCGGCCTTATCGTTATCGTCACGCTCGCGGCGCAGTTCCTCGATCAGGCGGGCCTTGTCGCTGGCTTCCACCGCAGGGTCGGAAGCGGCGCTTTCCAGCCCGGCCTTCTTCGCCGCAGCCTTGACCACCGCGTCGAGCTCGCGCTGCGAGCACAGGCCAAGCGTCACCGGATCCTTGGGGTTGATGTTCTGGATGTTCCAATGGCTGCGATCGCGGATCGCGCCGATCGTATTGCGGGTCGTCCCGATCAGCTTGGAAATCTGCGCATCGGTCACCTCCGGGTGGTTGCGCAGGATCCACGCAATGCCGTCCGGCTTGTCCTGCCGCTTGGACACGGGGGTGTAACGCGGGCCCTTGGTCCGGGTGACCTCTGCCGGGGCCTTCTGCATCTTGAGGCTGTAGGTGCTGTCGGCCTGACCGCGCTCGATCTCTTCATGGTTCAGTTCGCCGGCATAGACCGGGTCGCGTCCGGTATATTTGCTGCCCGCCAGATCATCCGCCATCGCCTGCACTTCGAGAATATGCAGGCCGCAGAACTCGGAGATCTGCTCGAAGCTGAGGCCGGTATTGTCGATCAGCCAGGTGGCAGTCGCGTGCGGCATCAGCGGAGTGGGTTGGTCGGCCATTACGGTCATCCTGAACTGCTCGGCCCCGAAAAACGGCGAGGCCCTGAAAATGAAAGGGCCGCCCCATGCAGGAGCGGCCTCGTATGCGCTATTGTAAGGATCGCGCCGCCTTTGGGCAAGGAAGATCGGCATCTCAGGGCGTCAGCGTCTCTCCGTCGAACTCTTCCAGCCCCGCGACGAACTGCAGGGTCGCCTTTTCCCAGCTGAACTGCGCGCCATACTGGGCGCAGGTCTGGCGGTCGCGCAGCAGCGCATGGGCGATCGCATCGTCGAGATCCTCGCGCATCGCGCCCGCTTCCTCGCTCAGCACGTCGCGCGGGCCCGACACTGGGAAGGCGGCGACCGGCGTGCCGCAGGCGAGCGCCTCGATCATCACCAATCCGAACGTATCGGTCTTGCTGGGGAACACGAACACGTCGGCATTGGCGTAGCAGCGGGCGAGCGCGTCTCCGCTGCGCTTGCCGAGGAACACCGCCTCGGGATAGCGCGCCTCCAGATCGGCGCGGGCCGGCCCGTCGCCGACCACCACCTTGGTGCCGGGCCGGGTGGTGCGCAGAAAGGCTTCGATATTCTTTTCGACCGCGACCCGGCCGACATAGAGCTGGATCGGGCGAACCAGCCCCTCGTAATCCTCGCAAGGGCCGACATCGGGATGGAAGGCCTCAAGATCGACCCCGCGCCCCCAGTGATGCAGCCGCGTGAGGCCTTGAGCGCGCAGTTCCTCGCGAATGCTCTCGGTCGCCACCATCACCCGCTGGGCGGGCCGGTGGAACCAGCGGATATAGGGCCAGAACGCATCGGACGGCAGCGAGGTGCGGCGCGCGACGTAATCGGGAAACTGCGTGTGATAGGCGGTGGTGAACGGCACCGCCTTGGCCATGCAATATCGCCGCGCGGCCAGCCCCAGCGGGCCTTCGGTGGCGATATGTACCGCATCGGGGTGGAGGTCCGACAGCCGTCGGCCCACGGTGCCGGGCAAGGTCAGCGCGAGGCGGATTTCGGGATAGGTCGGGCAGGGCAGCGAGGGATATTGATCGGGCGTGATCATATCCACTTGGTGCCCGTGCGCGCGCAGGATATCGCAGGTGGTGGTCAGCGTGCGGACCACGCCGTTCATCTGCGGATACCACGCGTCGGTGACGATCGCGATCGACTTGGGCGGCAGCTCGGCCAACTCAGCCAGGCCTCCCGGTTCGACCAGCAGCATCAGGCGACCGCCCGCACACCGTCCGCCGCATCGTCATCCGCAGGCGAGGACGTGTCACGTTTGGCGATCTCGTCCGGCCAGTGAAGGATTTCCATCCGCCCGTCGAAATGTTCGACCAGTGCGTTGCACCCTTCGACCCAGTCGCCATCGTTCCAGTATTCGATCTCGCGCCCGTGATGCGCGAACATGCGGTGTTCGGCGGTGTGGATATGGCCGCACACGACCCCGTCGACCCCCCGCTCTCCGGCGGCGCGGGCCACGATTTCCTCGTATTTCGAGATGAACTCGACCGCATTCTTCACCTTGTGCTTGGCCGCTTTGGACAGCGACCAGTAGGGCATCCCCAGCGCAGTACGGGCCTTGTTGACCCATTGATTCAGCGCCATCATCAGATGATAGGCGGTGTCGCCGACGAATGCGAGCCACCTGTGGGTGAGCATGACGGTATCGAATTCGTCCCCATGCAGGACCATCAGCCGGCGCCCGTCGGCGGTGGTGTGGAACGCCGCGCGACGAATTTCGACATCGCCGAAATTCATCCCGCAGAAGGGCCGCACGACCTCGTCGTGATTGCCGGGAATATAGACGATCCGCGTGCCGCGCTTGGACCGCTTGAGGATCCGCCACACGATGTCGTTGTGCGCCGCAGGCCAGTAGAACTTCTTCTTCAGGCGCCAGCCGTCGATCATGTCGCCGACCAGGTACATCGTTTCGGAATCGGTGCTGTCGAGGAAGTCGATCAGCATCTCTGCATTACAACCCTTGGTGCCCAGATGCACGTCGCTGATCCAGATCGTGCGGAACCGGAGGCGCTTGCCGTCCTCCGGCTCGGGCACCGAAGGTTCGACCGAGGGGAAGGCGGAAACGTTGCCTGCAACGCTCGCGAAGGCGGCGAATTCTTTCGGCAAGTCGTTGGGCGTGGTCTGGTCGAGCATGGCGGTGGGCGGCCCCTGTTGCCTCCCCGCAAAGGGAGGTTCGTCGTCCAAAACCCGCGAAGAATAACTCGTATTCCGTGCGGTATATTGGCGAGTGCTAGCCCGCTATTGTTACAGAGAACTCACAGATCGGTTACAGTACCGCTAATTTCCACAGCCTTGTCCGTCATATCGCCATGCTCGTGACGGATATACTCCCGGCTAGAGCTCTTCGTCGACCGCGAGCACGATCTTGCCGATATGGTCGCCCGCCTCCATCCGCCGGTGCGCTGCCGCCGCCTCGGCCAGCGGGAAAATCTCGTCCATCACCGGCCGCACCGCGCCCTCTTCGACCAGCGACCATGCCTCGCGCGCGATCTCGTTCGCCAGCGCGGCCTTGAACGCGTCGGAGCGCGGGCGCAAAGTAGACCCGGTCAGCACCAGCCGCTTCGACATGACCAGCGCCATGTTGATCTCGGCCTTCATCCCGCCAAGAACCGCGATCGTCACGTGCCGACCACCGGGCTTGAGGCACTTGAGGTTGCGCGCGACATAGTCGCCCGAGACCATGTCGAGCACCAGATCGACCCCCTCGCCACCGGTAATCGTCCCGACCGCTTCGACGAAATCGGTGGTCTTGTAATCGATCGCGTGATCAGCCCCCACGCGGCGCGCGGCCTCGCACTTTTCCTCGCTGCCCGCGGTCACGATCACCTTCAGGCCAAACGCCTTGCCCAGCATCGTCGCCATCGTTCCGATCCCGCTGGTGCCGCCGTGGACCAGCAGCGTCTCTCCGTCGCGGGCCATCCCGCGCTGGAAGACATTGTGCCACACGGTGAACAGGGTTTCGGGCAGCGCCGCCGCCTCCGCCAGAGTGATCGCGTCGGGCACCGGCAGCGTATGGCCTGCGGGAACGGTGCAATACTGGGCATAGGCACCGCCCGGGGTCAGCGCACACACATGCTGGCCCAGCCAAACCGCATCGACGCCCTCTCCCGCGCCGACAATCTCGCCCGCAGCTTCCAGCCCGAGGATCGGCGAAGCGCCCGGCGGGGCGGGATAATTGCCCGCACGCTGGATGCAGTCGGGGCGGTTGACCCCCGCATAGGCGACCTTCAGTAGGATCTCGCCGGGGCCGGGCTGGGGCACAGGCACATCGCGCTCAAGCCGCAGCACCTCCGGCGCACCGGGCTCGGCAAAGCCGATCGCTTGCATGGTGTCGGGCACGGCTGGCATCGATTTCCCCCCAAAATCGCAGGCAACAGGTCTGTCGCGAGCCCGCCACCTAGCTTCAGCGCGCATTGACAGCAAGCCGCGGCGGGAGGAAGGTGGCACGGCAATGGAAGAAGACGTCGGCCCCCGCCCTGTCAGCGACGCGGCCAGCCAGCTGGCTGCGGAGGACCTGATGCGCCTTTCGCAATTCGAGCTCGACGACCGCATCCGCCTGCTGCAGCTGGAAATTGCGCGGGTCGAACAGCACCGGACCCGCTATTCGCGGCAGCGCAACGCCGCCGAGGCGCTGTTTGCCAAGAAAAACGAGGATTGAGCGTGCCGCGCCCTTCACATGGCACCGGCGGCATCCAATATCTCGGGCAACCTGTTCACCTTGTGCTGAACCCCTTGCGCAGAATTTCGGTGACATTCCGCAGCCCAGCTTCGCGCTGCCATACCCCGCAGGAGCATCATGCCTAGCTTCGCCCAGAATCTCGAAAAGACCCTTCACGCCGCGCTCGATGGCGCGCGGGAGCGGCGCCACGAATATGCCACGCTCGAACACCTGCTGCTTGCGCTGATCGCTGACGAAGATGCGGCCGAAGTGATGGGCGCATGCGGGGTCGACCTCGCCGAACTGGCAGACGTGGTTCGCACCTATCTCGATCAGGAATACCAGTCCCTGAAAGCAGACGAGGCGGGCGAGCCGCAGCCGACCGCCGGTTTCCAGCGGGTGGTTCAGCGTGCGATCCTGCATGTCCAGTCGAGCGGCAAGGATACCGTGACCGGAGCCAACGTGCTGGTCGCGCTGTTTTCTGAACGCGATTCCTACGCGGTCTATTTCCTCCAGCAGCAGGACATGAGCCGGCTGGATGCGGTCAGTTTCATCAGCCACGGTATCGGCAAGGGCGGCCAGGCTATCGAGCCAAGATCCCCGCGCGGTGCCGACGAGGCGGAGGAAAAGGAAGAGGCCAAGGGCAGCAAGAAAGAAACCGCGCTCGACCAGTTCACGGTCAACCTCAACACCAAGGCCGACAACGGCAAGATCGACCCGCTGATCGGACGCGGGCCCGAAGTCGACCGGACGATCCAGATCCTGTGCCGCCGGAGCAAGAACAACCCGCTTTACGTGGGCGACCCCGGCGTCGGGAAGACCGCGATCGCCGAAGGCCTGGCGCGCAAGATCATCGAAGGCGACGTGCCCGAGGTGCTGAACGAGGCGGTGATCTACTCGCTCGACATGGGCGCGCTGCTCGCCGGCACGCGCTATCGCGGCGATTTCGAGGAACGGCTCAAGCAGGTCGTGTCCGAACTCGAAAAGATGCCGCACGCGATTTTGTTCATCGACGAGATTCACACGGTGATCGGCGCGGGCGCGACTTCAGGCGGGGCGATGGATGCGTCCAACCTCCTGAAGCCCGCGCTGTCGTCCGGCGCGATCCGCTGCATCGGATCGACCACCTACAAGGAATTCCGCAACCACTTCGAAAAGGATCGCGCGCTGCTGCGCCGGTTCCAGAAGATCGACGTCAATGAGCCGACGATCGAGGATACGGTGAAGATCCTCAAGGGCCTCAAGAGCGCGTTCGAACAGCACCACAAGGTGACCTACACCGCCGATGCGCTGAAAACGGCCGTCGAGCTGAGTGCGCGCTACATCAACGACCGCAAGCTGCCCGACAAGGCGATCGACGTGGTCGACGAGGTCGGCGCGATGCAGATGCTGGTCCCGCCCAGCCGCCGCAAGAAGAAGATCACCGCACGCGAGATCGAGCAGGTCATCGCGACGATGGCGCGCATCCCGCCCAAATCGGTGAGCAAGGACGACAAGGCCGCGCTCGAAAACCTAGAACGCGATCTGAAGCAGGTCGTGTTCGGGCAGGACCCGGCAGTCCACAAGCTCGCAACCGCGATGAAGCTGAGCCGCGCCGGACTGCGCGATCCGGACAAGCCGATCGGCTCGTTCCTGTTCTCCGGCCCGACCGGCGTCGGCAAGACCGAGGTCGCGCGCCAGCTTGCCAGCATCATGGGGATCGAGCTCAAGCGGTTCGATATGTCGGAATATATGGAACGCCACAGCGTTTCGCGGCTGATCGGCGCGCCTCCGGGCTACGTCGGCTACGACCAGGGCGGGCTGCTGACCGATGCGATCGACCAGAACCCGCATTGCGTGTTGCTGCTAGACGAGATCGAGAAGGCGCATCCCGACCTGTTCAACATCCTGTTGCAGGTGATGGATAATGGCCGCCTGACCGACCACCATGGCAAGACAGTCGATTTCCGCAACGTGGTGCTGGTCATGACCACCAATGCGGGCGCGGCGGACATGGCAAGCCAGGGCATCGGCTTTGGCGACGTCAGCCGCGAGGATGCGAGCGAAGAGGCGGTGAAGCGCATGTTCACCCCCGAATTCCGCAACCGTCTCGATGCGATCGTGCCCTTCGGCTATCTCGGCAAGGACACCATCGCGCGGGTGGTCGACAAGTTCATCATCCAGCTCGAACTTCAGCTGGCCGAACAGAATGTTGACATCCAGTTCGACGACGAGGCCAAGAAGTGGCTCGGCGACAAGGGTTATGACCGGTTGTATGGCGCGCGCCCGATGGGCCGCCTGATCCAGGAAAAGATCAAGCAGCCGCTGGCCGAGGAACTATTGTTCGGCAAGCTCGCCGACGGCGGCGAAGTCAACGTCACGCTGAAGGACGGTAAGCCGCACTTCGAGCTGACGCCTGCGCCGCCCAAGGCGAAGCGCAAGAAGGCGGCGCCGAAGAAGAAGGCTGCGCCCGAAGGCGACGCCCAATCGGGCGCGGACAAGCCAAGCGAAAGCTAGTCCCCGGGAACGGTGGGCATGGCAGGGTGCTTTCACCCTCATGCCCGCCGCCCCTTTCTCCTGGATCCAGCCCCACCCGCACGGCATCCACGTGGTGCCCGCCGATGCGTGGGTCGATCCCTCGCGCGCGGTCGATACCGCGCTCGTCACGCACGGCCATGCGGATCATGCGCGCGGCGGCCACGGGCGCACCTATGCCACGCCCGAAACGCTTAGCATCATGGAACTGCGTTACCGGACCGGGGCGGAGGACGATGCGGGTACGATCCCGCACAAGGCCGAGCCGGTGCCTTATGGCGAGACGATCCGGCTGAACGGCGGCGTGGACATCACCTACATCCCCGCAGGCCACGTGCTCGGCAGTGCACAAGTCCTGCTCGAACATGCGGGCGAGCGGATCGTGGTCACCGGCGATTACAAGCGCCGCGCGGACCCGACCTGCCCGCCCTTCGAAGTGACGCCATGCGATATCTTCATCACCGAGGCGACCTTCGGCCTGCCGGTGTTCAGCCACCCGCCGATCTCGGGCGAGATGGCCAAGCTGACCGACCGGCTCGCCGCGCATCCCGATGCGTGCGTGGCGGTAGGTGCCTATGCGCTGGGCAAGGCGCAGCGGGTGATCGCGGAATTGCGCGCGGCGGGGCACACGGACCCGATCTATCTCCACGGCGCGATGGAGAAGATGTGCCGCCTGTATGAAGAGCACGGCGTCGATCTGGGCGAACTGCGGCTGGTGGGCGATTACACGAAGGACGATCTGCGCGGCAGCATCGTGGTGTGCCCGCCATCGGCTTTGAACGACCGCTGGAGCCGCCGCCTGCCCGATCCGATCACCGCCATGGCGTCAGGCTGGATGCGGGTGCGCCAGCGCGCGCGGCAGCGCAATGTGGAGCTGCCGCTGATCATCTCCGACCATGCCGACTGGGGCGAGCTGACCGACACGATCCGCGAGGTGAACCCGCAGGAAACCTGGATCACCCACGGACGCGAGGAGGCGCTGCTGCGCTGGTGCCAGCTGCACCAGCGGCCCGCGCGCGCGCTCGCGCTGGTCGGGTACGAGGATGAGGACGATTGACGGGGATGACCAAGCCACCCCCGCCCAGACGCGGTGCCTTACTTGGCCTCGGCCAGCTTCGCGGAGATCTTGGCCAGTGTTTCGTCGGTAATCATGCCTTGCGAGAACGGCTGCACCGCCTTCAGGCTCAGCGCCTTGAACTGGCTGTAGGCGGGATGCTCGTCGAGGCCGGGAAGCTCCGCCAGGACGATCGCCTTGGTCGTCTCGTTCGCCATCAGCGTCTCGATCGGGGTTTCGAGCGTGTAGGCGGCGGCTTCGTGGCCGGAATGGTCGTCCTGCGCGATTGCGGGGGCGATGGTGGTCGCAAGCAGCAGCGGCAGGGCAAAAAGGGCGGTCTTCATGGCAGTCTCTCCGGTCAAATGGCGGCGCGCGCAATGCGCCCGGCGGCGATCATCGCACGCACAGCGCCACGCGCAAGAACGGATTGAGACATGGAGCAATTCGCCGCCCTGATCGACGCGCTGGTCTACACCCGCAGCCGCAACGAAAAGCTGCGGCTGATCGGCGAATATCTCAAGCGCACGCCCGATCCCGACCGCGGCTGGGCGCTCGCCGCCTTGAGCGACGGGCTGGACTTCCCCGCAGTCAAATCCTCCACCATCCGCACCCTGCTGAAAGAAAGGGTCGATCCGGTGCTGTGGACGCTGAGCCGCGATTTCGTGGGCGATACGGCGGAAACCGCGAGCCTGCTATGGCCCCAACCCGGCGATGCGCCCTCCCCGCCAAGCGTGAGCGAAACGGTCGAGCTGTTGCAGGGCATGACGCGCAAGTCCGTGCTGACCGAGCTGCCCGCGCTGCTCGACCGACTCGACGTGTCGGGCCGCTACGCATTGCTCAAGCTTGCCACCGGCGCGATGCGGATCGGCATTTCCGCCCGGCTGGCCAAGGTTGCCTTTGCCGATGCCTTCGGTGTTCCGGTCGAGGAGGTGGAGGAATACTGGCACGGGCTCGCCCCGCCCTATCCCGAGCTGTTCGCCTGGGCGGCCGAGGGTGCGGACCCGCCGGACATGGCGGGCATCCCGTTGTTCAAGCCGTTCATGCTCGCCCACCCGCTGGAAGACATAATCGTCAGCCTCGACGATTATGTCGCCGAGTGGAAGTGGGACGGTATTCGCGTGCAGCTGGTGAATGCCGGAGACGAAACGCGGCTCTACTCGCGCGGCGGTGACGACATCTCGCACACCTTCCCCGAAATGCTGCCCGCCCTGGACTTCCCCGCGATCCTCGATGGCGAATTGCTGGTGCAGGGCACGACGCAGGGCGGAGAGGCAGGCTCCGACAAGCAGGGAGGCGCGGCCAGCTTCAACGCGTTGCAGCAGCGGCTGGGGCGCAAGACCGTCAGCAAGAAGATGCTCAGCGAGAGCCCGGCCTTCGTGCGTGTCTACGATGTCCTCTCGCTCGATGGGGAGAACCTGCGCGAAAAGCCGTGGCACGAGCGGCGCGCGATTCTCGAGGCGCTGATGGCGCGGCTGCCCGATGAACGCTTCGACCTCAGCGCCATCGTCGAAGCGCGCGATTTCGAGCATCTGGCCCAGATCCGCGAAGGCGCACGCGACGATGCGATCGAGGGGCTGATGCTCAAGCGGCGCGACAGCCCCTACGTGCCCGGCCGCCGCAGCGGCCTGTGGTACAAGTGGAAACGTGATCCGCTGCTGATCGACTGCGTGCTGATGTACGCGCAGCGCGGATCGGGCAAGCGCAGCAGTTTCTACTCGGACTACACCTTCGGCTGCTGGGATGGCGACCCGGATCAAGGCGCGGACCTGCTGCCGGTGGGCAAGGCCTATTCGGGCTTTACCGATGCCGAGCTGAAGAAGATCGACCGCCATGTGAGGCAGAACACGGTCAACCGTTTCGGCCCGGTGCGCGAGACCGACCGTAGCCTGGTGTTCGAGGTGGCGTTCGATTCGGTCCATGCAAGTAAGCGCCACAAGAGCGGCCTCGCCATGCGCTTCCCCCGCATCCACCGCATCCGGTGGGACAAACCCCCGCACGAGGCCGACCGGATCGAGGCGCTGCAGGCGCTGGTAAGAGACTGAGCCCTCCTCGCTCGTCACCCCGCCCTCAGAGCCGGGGTCGGTGCTTCTTTTTCAACGAATGGCTGCGCCGGTTTCGAGAAGAAGCCCTGGCCCGGATCAAGTCCGGGCCGACGGGAAGAGAAGGTCGGCGTCGATGTGCTGACGTCACGACAGCACCACCTGTGCGGCTTCAATCCTGCGCGTGGGCGGTGTACCGCCACCGGAATGCAGCGCTTCACGCCTCCGCAGCGTCTTTTCGCCTATGCCGTCGCCGGCCTGGCCGGTTTCGTCGACGTTACCGGCTATCTGCAGCTAAACGGCTATTTCGTCTCCTTCATGACCGGCAACACCACCCTGCTCGCGCGCGATCTTGCGGAAGGGGCCAGCCGTGTGGCGGTGCCCGCACTGCTGATCGCGGGCTTCGTGATCGGCGTCGTGACGGGCACGCTGGTGGGTGACCGGCTGGCGTCACGACGCAAAGTGGTGGTCACCGGGCTGGTTGCCACGCTGCTGATCTGCGCCGCGCTGGCGCGGGTGGCGGAGCTGCGGGAGATCTCGCTCGGCCTGCTGGTGATCGCGATGGGTGCGCTCAACACCGCGCTCAGCGCCAATCGCGACAGCCCGGTGGGGCTGACCTACATGACCGGGGCGCTGGTGCGCACGGGCCAGCTGCTGGCCGATCGCCTGTCCGGAGACCGCAAGGCCGACCCGCTGCCCTTCGCGCTGCTGTGGATCAGCCTGCTGGTCGGCGCGCTGTGCGGCGGGGTGCTCGCGATGCAATGGGGCGCCGCCTCGCTGTGGGTCGCGGGCGGGCTGGCGCTGGCGCTGTGCCTGGCGGCAATGCGCATCGCGCCCGCTAAAGCATAACGGCCAGCACCTTCTCGCGCGAAGTTGCGCCGCGCAACAAAGTACAGCGCGATTTGGGGATGCCCAGTGCCTTCGCGACCAGTTCCGCAACCGCCGTATTGGCCGCACCGTCCTGCGGTTTGGCGCGGACCTTCACCTGCACGCGGCCGTCGACAATCGCGATGGACTGCGTTCGCGCACCCGGTGTCACCCGCACGCGCAATTCGCCCGCTTCGACAAGCGCACGCAACGCCTGCGCGTCGGGCAGATCAGCCTTTGGGCGTGCCATCGCACCCGGCGCGATTGCGCGCTGTCCTACAGGCACGGGGCCGTGGCATGATGAAGCCGCTCTTTCCCATCGTCCGGTGGTGCCGTGTCCGCGTCCCGATCGCTCCATAATCGAGACAGGCGATCAACGCGCGTGCTTCGATCGAGCGGATTTCAACCCCTGGACAGTGTCTCAAGTGTCTCAGGGCTCGCCCGCTTCGGCCAGTGCCGCCGCATGGTGCTTCGCGTTTTGCGCGTAGTGCGCCACGCCCAGCTTCATGCCCTCGACCGCCGCGTCGTCCAGATCGCGCATCTTGCGCGCAGGGCGTCCGCCCCACAGCTCGCGCGCGCCCATCGCCTTGGTCTCGGTCAGCATCGCGCCTGCCGCCAGCATCGCGTCGCTGGCGATCACCGCCCTGTTCATGGCAATCGCGCCCAGCCCCACGAAGCCGCGATCCTCGATGATGCATCCGTGGACCATCGCCATGTGGCCGATCAGCACATCGTCGCCGATCACCAGCGGGCAGCCATCGGGGTATTGCGGCGAAGGGCCGTCGCAGTGGAGCACGCTGCCATCCTGCACATTGGTCCGCTCCCCGATCGTGATGCTGCTGACATCGGCGCGCAGCACGCAGTTGTACCAGATCGAGCTGTCCGCCCCGATCGTCACATCGCCCACGATCGTGCAGCCGGGCGCGATGAACGCGCTCTCGTGGATCTGCGGTGTCTTGCCGTGGATCGGGATCAGCCGCACCCCGGGCCTGTGGGTGGTGTCGGTCATCATCTGTCTCCCAGTATGGTGCCCCAGTCGAGGTAGGGCAGGATCGAGGCGAAGTCGTCGGTCCACGCGGGGCCGCGCGGGTCGCCCAGTTCGATCCAGTTGGTCTGCGGGCTGGATTGCAAGAGCTTGGCCATCGGCACGGCATCGCTGGCAATCGCGACCCAGTAGCTGGCCGAGATGCCCTGATCCGGATCGCCCGGATCGTCGCGCATCAGCGCGATCCAGCCGTTCTCCAGCGCATGCGCGGCAAGTACCGGCCGCAGGTTTACGTAGCGGTTGGAGATGTGGATCAGCATCAGCCCGTCGGGCTTGAGCGCGCGACCATAGGCATGCATCGCCTCGCGGGTCAGCAGGTGCAGCGGAATCGCATCGGAACTGAACGCGTCGACCGCGAGGATGTCGTATTGCTGGGCAGGCTCGGCCTCCAGCTCCAGCCGCGCGTCGCCCAGCTGGATCTGCGCCTCGGGCGCGCAGTCGCTGAGGTAGGTGAACACGCCGCTGCGCGAGTAGTCGACCACCATCGGATCGATCTCGTAGAAAGTGTAGCGCTGGCCCGGCTCGCGGTAACAGGCGAGCGTGCCTGTGCCGAGGCCGATCACGCCGATCTCGGCCCGGTCGCCGTAGATCGCGTCTGCCGCCGTCAGCGCGAGGCCCACGCCCGAGGTCGGCCCGTAATAGCTGGTCGGCGCATCGCGCCGCTCGGGATCGAGGAACTGCCGCCCGTGGATCGTGGTCCCATGCGACAGCACGCGGGTCGGCGGATTGTCGAACTGGCGCACGGTGTAAACGCCGAAATAGCTGCGTTCGCGAATCCCCGCCGCGCTCTCCTCCAGCGTGCTCCAGCCCCCGCGCGCAAGCATCAGGATCAGCAGGATGGCGAGGAACGCCCACCTGTTGCCCAGCGCCAGCACGCCGAGCAGCGCGATGGCGAGCAGCAGCAGGTGGACCGTCATGCCGGCCTGCGCGCCGATCGCGGCGCTCATCCACCAGCCGAGCATTGCGGCTCCGGCGACCAGCGCCAGCCGCGCGAGCACCCGCTGGCGCGCGCTCAGCCCCAACCGGTCCATCCACGGCACCAGCGGGGTCTGCGGGAGGAGCGCGGCGGCGGCGAGCACCAGCAGCGGATGCTCCCACACCCAGTCGAACACCAGCGGCGCGACGATCGCAGCGAACAGTCCGCCCAGCGCTCCGCCAGCGCTCATCACGAGGTAGAACAGGGTCAGCCGCGCGGGCTCGGGCCGGGCGGCATAGAGGCGGCGGTGCAGCGCGGTCGCGACCACGAACAGCATCAGCACCGCCGCGATCGCGATCGAGAGCCCGTCCGCCCCGCGGCTGACCATCGCCATCGCGCCAACCAGCAGGATCACGGTCGGCGCGGTGCGAGCAAGTGCAAAGCCCAGCGTGCTGCGGGCGTTGAACGCGAACACGAAGCTGAGCAGGTAAAGCCCCAGCGGCAGCACCCACAGCAGCGGCATCGCGACGATGTCGGTGGTCAGATGCGTGGTGGTCGACAGCATCAGGCCCGAAGGCACGGCAGAGAGTGCGAGCCACAGCGCGATCCGCCGCCAGCCGATCGGCTCCGCAGCAGCCTCCTCTGCCGTGCTCTGCGCCGCGACATCGGGCGTACGCCAGCGGGTCCAGGCGAGCAGCGCCATGCACACGATCAGCAGGCCGTAACCCGCCGCCCAGGCGATGCTCTGGCCCGCCAGCGGGAGATTGGGCTCGAGCAGCAGCGGATAGCTCAACAGCCCCGCGAAGCTGCCGATATTGGAGGCCGCGTAGAGCCAGTAGGGGTCGCCCGCGGATGGCTCGGCGGCATACCAGCGCTGGATCAGCGGGGCCTGCGCTGCAACCACGAAGAACGGCGCACCGATGGTGGCGACCAGCAGCAGCGGGACCCAGAACACCTCGTACCCGCTGGGCCGGGGCACATCGGCCAGCGCGATGGGCAGGAAGACCAGCGCCGCCACCATCAGTGCCAGATGGATCAGCGCCTGCCGCCGGATCGCGAGCCGCGAGATCGCGTGGGCATAGGCATAGCCGCCCAGCAGCAGTGCCTGATAGACCAGCATCGCGCTGTTCCACACGGCCGGCGCACCGCCCAGTTGCGGCAGAGCAAGCCGCGCCACCAGCGGCTGGACGAGGAACAGCAGAAAGCTGCCCAGCAGGATCGTCGCGACGAACAATGGGCGTGCGGATGTCTTCATGCCTCGTCCGGGTTGCTTGCGCCCCATGCCTCTCGACTGAGCGAGTAGAGGATGGTCGGATTGTCCTCGGGCCGAAAGCGCGGGTCGTCGAAATCGAGGTCTTCGCGACGTTGCATCCCCAGCCGCTCCATCAGCCGCCAGCTTGCCTCGTTGGCGTGCGAGGTCAGCGCGACGACGTGCGGCGCATCGTGGGCGACGAAGGACCAGCACAGCACCGCGCGGATCGCCTCGATCGCATAGCCTCGCCGCCAGCGGTCATCCCGGATCAGCCAGCCGATCTCGAAGTCGCCGGGGTTGCGCGCACCCTCGGCATCGACGCGCTTGAGGCCGCAATGGCCCACGAACTCGCCGGTCTCGCGCTCTATCAAAAACAGGAAGCTGAAGCCTTCGCGCTGGTAGAGGTCCATCGACTTGCGATGCTTCCGCTCGATCGCCTCCAGAGAAAGCGGCCCGCCCAGATGCTCCATCACAGACGGCGTGTTGAGCAGGCGGAATTGCAGCTCAGCATCGCCCGGTCGGATCGGGCGCAGCAGCAGTCGCTCGGTCTCGAGGATCCACTCAGCCACGCGTAGCGTGCCATTCGGGCTGGTTGATCGAGTACACGATGATGGTCGGGTCTTCGGAATCGAACTCGGCATTGGGAAAATCCAGATCCTCGCGCCGCTGCATCCCCAGCCGGACCATCAGCCCCCAGCTCGCGGTGTTGCGCGCCACGGTCAGGGCGACGACCTCATCTGCATCGAAACGCTCGAACGCCAGGTCGAGCGAGGCACTGGCGGCCTCCTTGGCATAGCCCTGGCCCCACGCATCCTCGCGCAGCCGCCAGCCGACCTCCATCATCCCGATCGGGCCGCCCGCCTGGTTGCAGCGTTTGAGCCCGCAAAAGCCGAGTATCGCACCATCCGCGTTGCGCTCGACCGCCCAGAAGGTGTGGCCGTGGTCGCGCTCATAGCCGAGCAGGCGATCCTGCGCCCCGGCCCGCTTGTCCGCATCGCACACCCCGCCCAGCCAACGCATGACTGCGGGCGTATTGGTCCCCTCCCAGAAGCGGGGCCAGTCCTCCTCGCGCCAGTCGCGCAGGACCAGCCGGTCGGTTTGGTGCCGGAACTCTTTCACGGGGCGCTCAGCCTGCGAGGAGGCGCGCCGCGAAGGGCGCGTAATAGGTCAAAATTCCTGCGCATCCCGCGCGTTTGAACGCGATCAGCTTTTCCATCACCAGCGGGGCGCGCTCCCCCACGCCGGCCGCGACGCCCGCTTCGACCAGCGCATATTCGCCGCTCACCTGATAGGCGAAGATCGGCACATCGAACCGGTCGCGCGCCATGCGGATGATGTCGAGATAGGCGAGCCCGGGCTTGACCATGACGCTGTCCGCACCCTCGGCAATGTCGAGCGCGATCTCGCGCATCGCCTCGTCGCTGTTGCCCGGGTCGAGTTGGTAGGTGCGTTTGTCGCCCTTCAGCCTGCCGCCCGTGCCCACCGCATCGCGGAACGGGCCGTAGAAGGCGGAGGCGAACTTGGCGGAATAGCTCATGATCTGGACGTTGGCGTGCCCGCCCTGTTCAAGTGCCTGCCGGATCGCGCCAACGCGCCCGTCCATCATGTCCGACGGGGCGATCACGTCGGCACCCGCCTCGGCCTGGTTGAGAGACTGTTTCACCAGCGCATCGATCGTGGCGTCGTTGGCAACATAGTTATGCTGGTCCAGCAGCCCATCCTGCCCGTGGCTGGTATAGGGATCGAGCGCCACGTCGCAGATCACGCCGATCGCGTCGCCGTAGCGGTCGCGGATCGCGCGGACCGCCCGGCACAGCAGATTGTCGGGGTTCCAGGCCTCTTCCGCCGCTTCGCTGCGCAGCTGAGCGGGCGTGTTGGGAAACAGCGCGACGCACGGGATGCCGAGGTCGATCGCCTCGCCCACGCGTTCCACCAGCAGGTCGACCGACCAGCGGCTGACGCCGGGCAGGCTGGCGACGGGTTGCTCCTGCCCCTCGCCCTCGATCACGAACAGCGGCCAGATCAGGTCGGCAGGCGAGAGCGTGGTTTCACGATGGAGCCGGCGGCTCCAATCGTGGGTGCGGGTGCGACGCAGGCGGGTGGAGGGAAATGCAGGAGCCATGGCGGCGAGGTGTGGCGCATGCCCGCGCGCCCCGCAAGGGGGCGTTAGCCGCCGCGGCGGTGGTGCGCGACCAGCGCGATCCGGTCGATCTCGCGCAGCGGCTGTTCGCCAACCGGCTTGGTCGGATGCATCTCTTTCAGCGCAACCCCGGCATCGACTGTTTTGAGCGCTTCCAACGTGGAGCGGAAGCGTTGCAACTCGGCGCCGCTCAGCTGCGCGCGGGTGACGTAGCGTACGCTCAGCGGATCGACGTGGCGACCGCCGCGATACATCTCGTAATGCAGGTGCGGCCCGGTGGAGAGGCCGGTCGATCCGACATAGCCGATGGTCTGGCCGCGCTTCACATATTGCCCGCGCGACACGGCGATGCGGCTCATGTGACAGAACCTGGTTCCGAGGCCGCCTTCGTGCGAGAGCTTCACTGCGTTGCCGCAGCCGCCCATGCGGCCCGCGCTGGTCACCCGGCCATCGGTCGGGGCGACGATCGGGGTGCCGTAGCGCGCGCGATAGTCGACGCCCGCGTGCATCCGCTTGTACCGAAGGATCGGATGGCGACGCATGCCGTAGCGCGAGCCGATCGGCCCCGGCACCGGCGCAAGCAGGCCGGATCTTTGCTCGCCCACGCCAGAGGCTTCGAAGAACTGCTCGTCCTTGCCCCAGCGCATCAGCTGGATCTTGTCCTTCCCCTCGCGCTCGACGCCTGCGTAGAGCAGCCGCCCTGCCTGCCGTTCGCCGGTTGCGGCGCGGCGGTAGGAGACGATCATGTCGAAGGTGTCGCCCGGCTGGAGCGCCTGGTCGAGATCCTCGTAATCGCCCAGTGCCTTGAGGTAGGACTGGATGGCGCTCGCGGGTGCGCCCACCGCGCGGGCCGAGCGATAGAGGCTGCCACCGACCGTGCCGCGCACCCGCAGCGGTGTTTCATCGACCTCGATCGGCTCGCGGATCAGCGAGAGATTGCCGTCGTCGCCCCGCGCCACCGCCAACGCGAGGTCGAAGCGCGCGCGGAAGCGGATCTCGTCGAGCGGGCGCGGCGCCCTGGGTGCAGCGCGGCGGCCCAGCGTCACATCGATCTGCGTGCCCGGTTCGATCTCGTCGAGCGCGATCGCCTGCGCCACCAGCTCGGCAGCGCGCGCCGCGTCGTCTCCCCCGACGCCCTGCCGCGCGAGCATGCGCGCAAGGTCGTCACCCCGCCCGAAGGTCGCGGTGGTCTCCAGCTGCGGCCGCTCCGGCGCATCGGCGAGCGGACGGACCAGCGCGGTCGCGGCCATCCGAGTGCCGGTATCCCCGCCCAGCGCCAGCGGTTGAATCGTCTGGCTGCGAAATTCGTCGCGCGCCTGCTCGTCGAGCCGGACTGCCGGCGCCGCTTCGAGCGGCGCGAAGTCGGGCCAGAAGGCCAGCGCGACAGCGGATAGCGAGAGGAAGGTCGCCGCGCCGCGAAACCAGCGCAGGCTGCCGATGTTCTGTGCAAGGTCGGGGGCCAAGTCGGCCCGTTCGATCCGCGCCGCCTGCGATGCAATCCACGCGCGCGAGCCCTTCACCGCACGCTCCATGCGCACGCTGGCCTTGGTGGACTCGGCTGCTGCCCGGCCCCTGATCGCGGCGATGTCGTCATCCGCAGGTGCGAGCGCTTGTCCCTCTGTCACCTGCTGTTCGGCGTTGGTCAGATCCCGTCTCCGATAGTCTGGCGCTGCCACCCTGGACCTGTCGCTTGTGGACCGGGCGGCGCATATCGGGTGAAGGGACCATGTGCCACGGCAAACTTAATCCGTGTTTAATCACGCTGTAGTGCTTGCCCGACCGGTCGATGACCCGGGGCTGGGACGCGGCGAACCGCGTTTGCTTGCGGGTGCCTGCCGAGCTTGCCACATTGGCAGACATGTCCGCCCCTGCGATCAAGGCCGTCCTCGGTCCCACCAATACCGGCAAGACGCACCTCGCGATCGAGCGGATGTGCGGCCATTCGAGCGGGGCGATCGGCTTCCCGCTGCGGCTGCTGGCGCGCGAGGTGTACGACCGGGTGGTCGCGATCAAGGGCGAGAAGGCGGTTGCGCTGATCACCGGTGAGGAGCGGATAGAGCCTCCGCAAGCCCGCTATTTCCTGTGTACGGCAGAAGCTATGCCGCATGACGGCGGGGGCCATGCCTTCGTCGCGGTGGACGAGGTTCAACTGGCCGCCGACCGCGAGCGGGGGCATGTCTTCACCGATCGGCTGCTCAATGCACGCGGGCGCGAAGAGACCATGCTGCTGGGCTCCTCCACCGCAGCGCCGGTGATAAAATCGCTGATCCCGCATGCCGAGCTGATCGAGCGGCCGCGCTTCTCGACGCTCACCCATGCCGGGGCCAAGAAGCTTTCCCGCCTGCCCAAGCGCAGCGCGGTCGTCGCGTTCTCGTCCGATCAGGTCTACGCGATCGCGGAAATGCTGCGCCGGCATCGCGGCGGGGCGGCGGTGGTGATGGGCGCGCTCAGCCCGGAGACGCGTAACCGCCAGGTCGAACTGTTCCAGAATGGCGAGGTCGATTACATCGTCGCGACCGATGCGATCGGCATGGGCCTCAACCTCGACGTCACGCATGTCGCCTTCGCCAGCCTTGCCAAGTTCGACGGGGTCAGGCGGCGGCGTCTGACTCCGGCGGAAATGGCGCAGATCGCCGGGCGCGCCGGGCGGCATCATCGCGACGGCAGCTTCGGCACCTTGACCGGCACCGGCGGGCACGACGCCGAGTTCACCGATGAAGAGATTTACGCAATCGAGGAGCATCGCTTCCAGCCACTGACCAAGCTTTTCTGGCGCGAGGCAGAGCCGCGCTTCGATACGCTGTCCGTGCTGCTCGACGATCTGTCCGCAAAACCGGGCGAGCACGAGCTGGCGCCCGCCCCCGAAGCGATCGACCTGGCGGTGCTGCGCAGGCTTGCCGACCAGCCGTTCGCCCGTATGATTCGCGGCCCGGCCAATGTCCGGCGGTTCTGGGAGGTCTGCTCGCTGCCCGATTTTCGCGCATCGGGTGTCGATACACATGCCCGCTTCGTAACCCGGCTCTGGCAGGATTTGCGCGAAGGCTATATCGGCGCGGACTTCGTCGCGGCGCGGATCGCCGAACTCGATACGGTTCGCGGCGATATTGCCATCCTGCAGGGGCGGATAGCCGCAATCCGTTCCTGGGCCTATATCTGCCAGCGGCCCGACTGGGTGCTCGCGCGTGACGAAATGGCGGCGCGCGCCCGTGCAGTCGAAGCCCGCCTGTCCGACGCGCTGCACGCGCGCCTGACAGAGCGGTTCGTGAATCGAAGGACCTCCGTTTTAATGAAGCATCTTGGAAACGACCCTGCGCTGCTCCCCATCTCGCTGGAGGACGACGGCACCTTGCTGGTCGAGGACCAGCCGATCGGCAAGCTCGAGGGGTTCCGCTTCGCGATCGACCCGCAAGCGGCGGTCGGCGACCGCAAGATGCTGTTGTCCGCAGGCGAGAAGGCGCTACCCCGCATCCTCGCCACCCAGGCCGAGCGACTGCGCGAAAACGGGCTGGAAGGGGTGAGTCTGGAAGGCGGCCGGGTGCTGTGGAGCGGGCAGGAGATCGCCCGGCTTGAACATCCTGTCGATCCTGCAGAGCCCCGGCTCAAGCCCGCGCGCGAACTGGACCGCTTGCCCGATGGTGCGCGCGAAGCGTTTCTCGCGGCGATCGAAGCCAGGGTGAAGGAATGGCTCGCGCCGCTCGAACCGCTGCGCAAGCTCCAGCTCGCCTCGAAGAGCGAGGATGCGACCTCGTGGGCGCGCGCGCTGCTTCTCAACCTGCTGGACGGGCACGGCATCGCCACGCGAGAGCAGGCGGGGATCGAAAACCTGCCCAAGGAAGCCCGGCCATTCCTGCGCCGCGTCGGGGTGACATTTGGCGCGCTCGACATATTTGCGCCCGCGCTGCTCAAGCCCGCGCCGCGCCTCGCGATGAAGCAGGCCGGGATCGATTCGCGCCCGATCGACGAGGCGATGCGCTCCGTCATTCCCGCAACCAACCGTCTGCCCGCAGGTTATCGTCCGGCGGGCGAACAGCTGGTCCGCATTGATATTGCGGAAAAGCTTTTCAAGCAGGCACACGAGGCCCGAGCCAAAAGCGGCGACGCCAGGAAGACCGAGGGCAAGAAGGGACGGGGCGCGCCTTTCGTGCTCGACCTCTCGCTTGCGGTGTCGACTGGGCTGACGACCGACAGCATCAAGCGGCTGCTGGGTGCGGCGGGCTTCCGCATGCTCGATGGCAAGCCGCTGGCCGAAGGCATGTTCGGCCCCGCCCTGCCCGACCGGTGGCGCTGGCTGCCGTCTCGCAAGGGCGGCGACGACCGCCGTCAGCAGAACCGGGCGGGTGGCAAGCCACAGCAGCACAAGGGACGCGGCAAGGCCGGGGGCAACTACGCAGGCAAGCAGCCCGGCACAGGCCGTAGCCCGAGGCAGGGCGACCAGAGCGCACCTGCCAAGCCGCGCGAACCGCGGCCCGAAAACGCCTTCGCCGCGCTGAAAGACATGCTTTCCTGATGCGCGAGGCCTGATGCGGCTCGATCTCGCGCTGTGCCGGTTGCGCTTCGTGCGCGCGCGCAGCGCGGCAAGACGGCTGGTCGAAGGCGGGCACCTCAGGGTGAACGGTACGCGGGTAGAGCGGGTTTCGCGCGAGATAGGGGTCGGCGACGTGCTGACCATTCCGCGCACATCCGGGGTGCTGGTCATCCGGATCGAGGCCCTGCCCGAGCGTCGCGGACCGCCAGCCGAAGCGCGTGAATGTTACAGCCTGCTTGACCGCGCGGGCACCGACCCACTAGCAGCAGCGCGAGATTCAAACGGCGCGCAAGGATAACGCCCCATGACTTATGTCGTCACCGACGCCTGCATCAAATGCAAATACACCGATTGCGTCGAGGTTTGCCCGGTGGACTGCTTCTACGAGGGCGAGAACATGCTGGTGATCAACCCCAGCGAATGCATCGATTGCGGTGTGTGCGAGCCCGAGTGCCCCGCCGAAGCGATTCTGCCCGATACCGAGGATAACCTCGAGAAGTGGCTGGAGATGAACACCAAGTTCTCTAACGAGTGGCCCAATATCACCCAGAAGAAGGACCCGCCCGAGGACGCCGACGAGCACAAGGGCGAAGAGGGCAAGTTCGAAAAGTTCTTCACCCCGGAACCCGGCGAAGGCGACTGAGTCGATTCCCCTGAAAGAGGGGAAATCGAATGCTCGAACTGCTGAAGCGGACCTGGCGCGGCGCGTCCGAGGACAATGCCGGCCTCGTCGCTGCCGGCGTTTCCTATTACGCCTTCCTCGCGATGGTGCCGCTGCTGGCGGTGTGCGTGCTCCTGTACGGCCTTGTCGCCACGCCCGACGTTGTCGCGCGCGATATCGACGCGCTCGGGCGCGGGCTGCCGCCCAGCGCGGCATCGCTGATCGGCGACCAGCTGCAATCGGTTACCGAGGCTAAGGATAACGCGAAGGGCATAGGCCTCGCTGTGGCGCTTGCCGTCGCACTGTTCGGCGCCCGCAACGCTGCCCGTTCGATCATTGGCGGGCTCAACGTGGTCTTCAATGTCGAGGAGGATCGCGGCTTCCTCAAAAGCAATGCGATCGCTCTCATCGTCACGCTGGGCGCTGTGTTGGCGCTGGCGCTGGCCGGGACGGCGATTTCGCTCGCCGCGGCGCTGCCCGGTGCGGCAGCCCCGGTGGCGAGCTTCGCGCTGATGTTCGTCGCCGGGATGCTTGGCGCAGGGTTTCTCTATCGCTTCGCGCCCAACCGGCCCGATCCGCCGTGGAGCGCGGTTCTACCCGGTGCAGCGATGTTTGCCTTGGTGTGGGTCGGGGCGACTGCGCTGTTCGGCAGCTACGTCGCCAATTTCGCGACCTACAACGCCACCTACGGATCGCTGGGCGCAGTGGTGATCCTGCTGACGTGGTTCTACCTCAGCGCCTTCGTCCTGCTGCTGGGCGGCGAATTCGTGCAGGCGCGGGCAGATCAGACCTGACCTGCCGCATTTGTTTCATCGACTCGCAATATTCGCAAGAACCTGCTATATAGGCGCTCCCGCCGCGATCGACGGTCGCGACGGCCTATGGAAGTTGAAAGGCAGGTTCCCCCAGCATCACGACGCGAATGGACCTTCGCCTCTTGCAGGCGGCCGGTCTTTTCTTGCGTCCGATGCACACCCTGCCTTCGGATGAAAGGAAATTTCATGGCAGCCAAGGCACTGGCCTTCGATGTCGGCGATTACGTCGTTTACCCCAAGCACGGCGTCGGCCGTGTGGTCGAACTGCAGAGCGAAGAGATCGCCGGAATGCAGCTCGAGCTTTACGTGCTGCGCTTCGAGAAAGAGCGGATGACCCTGCGCGTTCCGGTCAACAAGGTTGAGTCGATCGGCATGCGCAAGCTTTCCAGCGACAAGACGCTGAAGGAAGCGATGGAGACGCTCAAGGGCAAGCCCAAGGTCAAGCGGACCATGTGGAGCCGCCGCGCACAGGAATACGAAGCGAAGATCAATTCGGGCGACCTCGTGTCGATCGCCGAAGTGACCCGCGACCTGTTCCGCCCGGACGACCAGCCCGAGCAGTCCTATTCCGAACGGCAGATTTTCGAAGCTGCTTCCAGCCGTCTCGCGCGCGAACTGGCCGCGATGGAAAAGACCGACGAGCCCGCAGCGCTCGAGAAGATCCTCTCCGTGCTGCGCGAACACGCGCCGCAATATTACGAGAACACCGAAGAAGCCTGATCGACCGGCTGCCAACGCAGTCCGACAGAGGGCCGTCCCGTGAGGGGCGGCCCTCTTGCTTTGCGCGCCCTGCATCCTGTATTAGGCAGCTAACACAGTTATTCACAGGGAGATCGTCATGAAATTCTGGCCAGTCCTCGCCATTGCCGCCGGAGCCACCATGCTCGCGGCATGCAACACCGATTTCGACATCAGTTCGAGCAGCGATGGCGTGCCGCTCGCGGAGCTCGACTACGAAGGCGCAACCCCCACCGGCATTTCTCTCGCCGGCCCCGACCGGGTGATCGTCACTTTGGGCGACACGCTGACAATCGATGTCGAAGGCGATTCGAGCGTGACCGAGGGTCTGCGCTTCGACCTCGACGACGATTCGCTGGGAATCGGACGCGAGGGCAACTGGCGGCAGAGCGGCGTCGCGACCATCCGCGTAACCATGCCCACCCCGACCCGCATGTCCATGGCCGGATCGGGCACGATGACCGTCGACCAGCTCGGCAAAGGCGGCGACGCGGAGATCTCGATCGCCGGATCCGGCGAATCGAAGGTTGCACGGATCGATGCAGAGGCGCTGGAGGTGAATGTCGCGGGTTCCGGCTCGCTCAAGGCAGCCGGTACCGCCAAGACGCTTGATCTCTCGATCGCGGGTTCGGGCGATCTCGATATGCGTGACGTCAAGGTCGACAGCGCAGAGGTTGCGATCGCCGGATCGGGCGATGCCGCATTCGCCTCGGATGGTGATGTCGAGGCGAGCATCATGGGCTCGGGAACTGTCGAAGTTCTGGGCAATGCCAGCTGCTCGGTCAGTTCGATGGGCTCGGGCGAGCTGAAGTGCCGCAAGCGCACCGCTGCAAGCGGGGCGACAGCCGAGGACGCCGAATAGGCTTTTGTGGCAGGGCGGCGCAGGGCATAAGCTGGCGGTATGAAACCGATCATACCGCTCGCCCTGCTAGCCGCCCTCGCCCTGCAGGGGTGTCTAGCCAAGACCGCCTGGGATGTCGCCACGCTGCCGGTAAAGGCCGGCAGCAAGGCGGTCGACTTAGCCACCACAAGTCAGAGCGAGGCGGACGAGAAGCGCGGGCGTGAGCTGCGCAAACGCGAGGAACGGCTCGGCAAGCTGGAGCGCCGCTACCGCGATCTGCGCGAGGATTGCGACGAGGGCGACCGCCGGGCGTGTGAGGAAGCGCGCGAGGCTTACGAGGAAATCCAGCGGCTGCTGCCGACGGTGCCTTACGAGCCTGAGCGCTGATCGCCCTCGCGCGGCGCGGCAGCACGCCGCAGCCGGTCGTTGATTGCGCGGCCAACCCCTTCTTCAGGAATCGGCGCGACCCCGATTCGCGAGTTTTTTGAAGTCGCTGCTCGATGGAGGCACGCATATAGGCGCGAGGCGGCCTCGTTGACGTCACCATCTGCTGACAGCGTGATGTCACCTTCGACTGCACCAAATCCGATCAGGAATTCCCCCGGCTCGGCCTGCCGGGCGTTCAGGCGCAGCGGCTTGCCCGGCGCATAGTGCCGTCGCATTTGGCCCGGGGCTTCGATCCCACGCCCATCGGACGCCTCGCTACCGAGCCAATCTTCGAGCACTTCGCGCCCGATCGGCCCCTCCCGGAGCAGAGACCAGCCCCCGTCCTGCCGCAGCGCGACGATGGTGGACTCCAGCCCACGCTCGCTCGCGCCGGCGTCCAGCACAGCGTCGATCCGGCCATCCAGCGTCGCAAGGACATGCTCCGCCGTCGTCGGGCTGACCGTTTCACTGACATTGGCGGAGGGAGCGGCAAGCGGGGTGGCCAGCTGTTCGAGCAGCGCGCGCATCACCGGGTGCGCCGGGCACCGCACCGCAAGCGTGGGCAGGCCGGCATGAACCGGTGACGCCACGGCAGCATTCTCATGGCGTGGCAGCACCAGAGTGAGCGGGCCGGGCCAGAAGCGTTCGGCGAGCGCACGGGCGCGCGGATCCATCGTGACCAGAGCCTCGGCCTGCTGCGCATCGCGCACGTGGACGATCAGGGGATTAAAGCTCGGCCGGCCCTTGGCTTCGTAAATGCGCGCGACCGCTTCTTCACTATCCGCACGCGCCGCCAGGCCGTAGACCGTCTCGGTCGGCACCGCGACCAGACCGCCACCGCGCAGGATCTGCGCGGTGCGAGCGATTCCGGTCGCGTCCGGCGCTAGCCGTTCCGTAACGTATTTGCGGTCCATCGCCGCGCGCTATATCCGGGGCGCAGGAATTCCAAGAGGATGTGAGCCAAGTGACCCCCTACAAGCCCGCCACGCAAGACCAGCTGCTCGCCATTCGTGCCAATGCCGGCATCGCCGAACTGGCCGAACACGAACACTTCGCCGCCGCCGAACCCGACCTTGTCGAGGCGATCGTGGAGGGTGTGGGCCAGTTCGCGGCAGGCGAATGGGCCCCGCTCAACCGCAAGGGCGATCTGGAGGGGGCGAAGCTGGAAAACGGTGTGGTCCGCCTGCCCGACGGGTTCGAGGAGGCGTACCAGAGCTATGTCGAGCAGGGATGGAACGCGATCGCGGGTAGCGCCGAGTACGGCGGGCAGGGCCTGCCCTTCACGCTCGCGTGCAACGTGCTCGAAAACCTCGGCAGCGCGAATTTCGCGTTCAACCTCCTCCCGATGCTGTCGGTCGGCGCGATCGAGGCGCTGGCGGCTCACGGGACGAACGAGCAACAGGCGCGCTATCTGCCCGATCTGATCAGCGGCAAGTGGTCCGGCACCATGAACCTTACCGAGTCGCAAGCGGGCAGCGACGTGGGCGCTCTGCGCACCACCGCTCATCCGATCGAAGAGGGCGAGCACGCGGGCAAGTACCGCATCAAGGGACAGAAGATCTACATCACCTGGGGCGAGCACGAGCTGGCCGAGAACATAATCCACCTGGTGCTGGCGCGCCTGCCCGGCGCACCCGAGGGCAGCCGCGGCATCTCGCTGTTTCTGGTGCCCAAGTACCACTTGAAGGACGACGGCACGCCGGGCGCGCTTAACGACCTGCGCTGTGTCAGTCTGGAGCACAAGCTGGGCATCAACGCCTCGCCCACCTGCGTCATGTCCTACGGCGACAATGACGCGTGCATCGGGGAGCTGGTCGGGGCCGAGAATCGCGGCCTCGCAGCGATGTTCACGATGATGAACAATGCGCGGATCAATGTCGGTTCGCAGGGTGTGCAGATCGCCGAGCGCGCGACGCAGCAGGCCCTCGCCTATGCACTAGACCGGGTCCAGTCGGCCCGCGCCGGGGCCGAAGACCGCACCCCTGTCGCGATCATGGACCATCCCGACGTGCGCCGCATGCTTCTGCGCATGCGCAGCCTGACCGAAGCGATGCGCGGGTTGCTTTACTACACTGCGGGGCAGGTCGACCGTGGCGATGTCTGCGATGCTGCCGCGAAGGCACGCGCCGAAGTGCTGGTCCCGATGCTGAAAGCCTGGGCGACCGATACCGGGATCGAGGTCGCCTCGCTTGGCATCCAGGTCCACGGCGGGATGGGCTTCGTCGAAGAAACCGGCGCCGCGCAGCATTTCCGCGATGCGCGGATCGCGCCGATCTACGAAGGCACCAACGGCATCCAGGCGGCCGATCTGGTCACCCGCAAGCTCGGGCTCGAAAATGGCGAAGTTCTGCAGGCCCTGTTCGCCGATATCGCCCGCGATACGGGCGACGAACCGCAGCTACAGGCGCTGGCGGGCGAATGTGCGGCAATCGCGAAGTGGATGCGCGAGGACGCCTCGCTCGACGACCGCCTCGCGGGCAGCGTGCCCTTCACCAGGATGTGCGCGGTCGCGGTGGCTGGCTGGTGCCTGACCAAACAGCACGTAGCGCTCACGGAGAGCGACGATGCCCAGCGCACCCATGCCAAGCGGGTAACGATGCGCTTCTTCCTCGATCACATCGTGCCCGAAGCGATCGGCCTCAAGGCGTCGGCAACCGCCGGGGCAGGACTGCTCTACGAACTGGACGGGAGCGTGCTCGCGGCCTGAGACCGATGGGGATCAGTTCCCCATCGGATTGAATTCGCGGGCGAATTCGTCGGTGAAGGCCTCGCGCGGGTCGCCCTTGAGCTCGACTTGCGGTTCTAGCGACTCGCTCTGATTGCGCTTGATCGCGGGTGCCGGATCGGCCTTGGGGTCGACGACGTGCCAGATGATCCCGGCGGTATCGTCGCTCACCAGCAATCCGCCATCAGGCGCCCACTCGACCCAGGTCGGGCGACCGCGCGTCTCGCCGTCGCCATTGAGGAAGCTGCCCAGCACTGGGACCGGCTTGCCCAGCGGATTGCCGCGCTCGTCGAAGCGGACGAATACGACATCGTAGCCCGAGGGCGGCTTGCGGTTCCATGAGCCGTGGCGTGCGATGAATGCGCCGCGGCCATAACGCTCGCCAAGCCGGTTGCCCTCGCTGCTGAAGACCAGGCCGAGCGCGGCGACATGCGGACCAAGGGCAAATTCCGGATAGCGCGCATATTCGGAGATGAAGTTCGGCGTGGGCGCATCGACCCTGCGATCGAACTCGTTCTTGTAATAGACCCACGGCCAGCCGTAATTCGCGCCGATCGGCACGTTGGTCAGGTAATCGGGCACCAGATCGCCGCCGAGCATGTCGCGCTCGTTCACCGTGGTCCACAGCTCGCCTGACATCGGGTTCCAGGCAAGCCCGTTGGGGTTGCGCAGGCCAGTCGCATAGATTCGCTTGGAGTCTTCGGTCAGGTCGTATTCCCAGATCGCGGCGCGGCCTTCCTCGGCCTCCATGCCGTTTTCGCCGATATTGCTCGACGATCCGACCGCGATGTAGAGCCGCTCGCCATCGGGCGAGAGGATGATGTTGCGCATCCAGTGGTTGCCGCCGCCCGGCAGATCCATGAGCTTGCGGGGTTTTCCGGCCACCTTGTCCGAGCCCAGCTCGTAATCGAATTCGAGCAGGGCATTGTGGTTGGCGATGTAGAGCTTGCCGTCGCGATAGGCGATGCCGGAAGGCGAAACGAGGTCGGCTTCGCGCACGGTTTTCTGCACGTCCGCACGGCCATCGCTATTGGTATCGCGCAGCAGGATCAGCTTGTTGGGCGAAGGCACGCCTGCGCCCGCCGCACCCATCAGGTATTTCATCACCAGGCCCTGAATCCCACCGACTTCGCGCGGAGGGCTGTTGGTGAGCGTGACCAGCACATCGCCATTGGGTAGGCGATAGAGCACCCGGGGATGGTCCAGCCCCTCGGCGAACCGGATGACCTCAAGGCCTTTTGCGGCGGGCGGAGTCTCGGCCTTGGCCCAGCCGACCGGTTCGGCGATCCTGATCGTCGGGAACCACTCGGAGTCCGGTTCGGCCAGCGTGGGATCGGTTCCGCTAACCTCATCCACGGTGAGTTCGGCCTTCGATCCGCGCAGCAGCAGCGCGATGGCGATGGCAGCCACAACCAGAATGACGAGCAGGGCGATACCGATATTGCGAAGAAGGGTCATGCACCCGAAATAGGGCGCGGGCACGCAGGCGGCAATCGCCAATGATCGCGGCCCTGATTCTGGAGCCTCCATGTTCGATTTTGCCCTGCCCGCCGACACCAGTGATGACGAGCGCTATCGCGAGCTCGCCAATGCCGGGGATGCCCTGACCGATGGCGAGAGCGATTCGATCGCCAATATGGCCAATCTGGCAGCGCTGATCTGGAGCTTCGTGCCCGATCTCAACTGGGCCGGGTTCTACCGTGTGGTCGAGGACGAACTGGTGCTGGGCCCGTTCATTGGGCGCCCCGCATGCATCCGTATCCCCTTCGGTCAGGGCGTCTGCGGCACTGCGGCTTCCACCGGAAAAACACAGTTGGTGGAGGACGTGCACGCCTTCCCGGGCCATATTGCCTGCGATTCAGCAAGTGCGTCCGAACTGGTCGTGCCGGTTATGCGCAATGGCCGGGTTATCGCCGTGATCGATCTCGACAGCCCGAAGAAGGCCCGCTTCGGCGAAGGCGATGCGCGCGGGATCGAAGCGCTCGCGCAGCGCATCGCCATCCGGATATGAACGCAGCCGCTGCCCCAGCGCGGGACAGGTGTGTGGTGCTGCAATCAGGAATGGAGCTAAAGCGCTAACCCGAAATTAAGGATAAGGAGCGCGCGTCGTCCGCGCGTTTCGATCTGCCAATAGAGGGTTGGTTTGCCATGCGTCTGTTTCTCGTTTGCGGTGCCGCTGCGCTCGTCGGCCTCGCCGCGCCGGCTTCGGCCCAGTACTATACGCCGCGACCGGCCTATGCGCCCGCCCCTGTGCACGCGAACCCGCCTCTTCCGCCTAGCTATGATCGAGGCGACTGGGTTCGCGATTGCCGCGCCTATCTGCGCGACCGCCGCCGCCGCGGCGAGACTGGCGGAGTGATTGGTGGGCTTATCGGCGGAGCCGGCGGCGCTTTGCTGGGCGATGAGCTGGCGGACGATGGCTCGCGCGTCGCCGGATCGCTGATCGGGGGTGGGATCGGTGGCCTGGCCGGAGTCGCGATCGGAACGGCGATCGGCCTCGCAGGTCGTGACGACGAACGTCGCGATTGCCGCGCCTGGCTCGACCAATACGAACGCGCAGCGGCAGAGCGGGAAGCGGGCGGATATGGCTATGACTACGGTTATGACCGCGGCGGGTACGCTCAGGGGGGCGGCTACGGCTATGGGTATGATGATGGTTACGCATATGCCGAGCCCGGCTACGGTGGTGGATATGGCGCCGGAGGATATGGCGGCGGCGGTGGCGGCGGGTACGCCTACGCGAGTGGCGGCGGGTACTCTGGTGGCTATGCTGGCGGATACGCGGGCGGTTATGCAACCGGCGTCGTAGTGGTCATCGAGCACCAGCGGGGTGAGCGCTATGTCCCTGTTATTCGTGAAGAAATCATCGAAGAGACCTACGAGACCATCGAATATGAGACGGTACGCGAGCGTGTGACCAACTATGTCCCGGTCCCTGCCGAACGGCCTCGGGGCGACAAGCGAATCCGCTACACCAAGCAGCGCTGAGTTGCGCAGCGCAACCTGCGCGCCGCCTAGATTTTCCCTCCGGTGAGGCGCTGGCACAGCAGATCGAGCTGATCGAGCGTCTTGTACCTGATGGTGATCGCACCCGAACTCGGGTCGGCATCGGGCTTGATCTTGAGCGACATGCCCAGGAATTCTTCCAGATGCCGCTCGACCGCCGCGATGTCCTCGCTCTCGTAAGATCCGGACGTGGCGGTCTTCAGCGGGCGTGCCCGGCGCGAATCACTCCCCTTGCTGCGGACGCGCTTTTCCACGTCACGCACTGAGAGGCTTCGGCTTACCGCTTCGTCCGCCAGCGCCTCGGCCGCATCGTGGCCGATCAATGCCCGGGCGTGGCCCATGCTGAGTTGCCCGCCCTCGACATAGGCGATGACCTTGGTGGGCAGCGACAGCAGCCGCTGATGATTTGCGACGTGGCTGCGCGACTTGTCGACCAGCTCGGCGATCTCCGCCTGGCTCATGCCTTCTTCGTCGGCGAGATGCTGATAGGCCCGCGCTTCTTCGATCGGGTTGAGATCTTCGCGCTGGATGTTTTCGATCAGCGCAATCGCCATGACCTCGCGCTGGTCGAGATCGCGGATGATAGCCGGAATTTCGTGCAGTTTGGCGCGCTGCGCAGCACGCCAGCGCCGTTCACCCGCGACCAGCTGGTAGCGACCCTTGCGCTCCAGCGGGCGGACGATGACCGGCTGGATCACCCCACGCTGCGCAATCGAGCGGGCAAGATCGTCCAGCGCCTCGTCGTCGAAAATCCGGCGTGGCTGGCCCGGCAGCGGTTCGATTCGGGCGACCGGGATGGAGGCGAGGCCACTGCGCGGTGCAGCCATGCCGGTTTCGCTCTGCCCCGCGGCACTCGACAGCGCGGTGCCTCCTTCGCTTCCCGTAACACTTTCCTCGCGCTGGGTTTCGCCGAGCAGTGCGCCCAGCCCGCGACCCAGCTTGCGCTTGGTGCGATCCGGAGTGACTTCGGCGGTGGCGGAGACTTCAGGCTTGCTGCTCATGCGGCTTTCCTTTCCGAGGGCATTCGGCCGAGCAGTTCGCGGGCAAGCGCCATGTAGGCGCGGCTGCCCGCGCAGGAATGGTCGTAGATCAATGCCGGGAGACCGTGGCTAGGTGCCTCGGACAGGCGGACATTGCGCGGGATCACCGTTTCGAACACCAGATCGCCGAGGCATTCGCGGACATCCTCCGCCACCGCATCGGTGAGCCGGTTGCGGCGATCAAACATGGTCAGTGTCACGCCGATGATATTGAGCGACGGATTGATCCCCTGCTGGACGCGTTCGACCGTCTGGAGCAGCTGGCTGAGCCCTTCGAGCGCGAAGAATTCGCACTGCAGCGGCACCAGCAATGAATTGGCGGCGCTGAGCGCGTTGAGCGTCAGCAGACCGAGGGACGGCGGACAATCGATGAAGCACACATCGTACTGATCGGCATTGACCAGCGCTTTCTTGAGCCGTTCGACCCGGTCGCCCTCGCCGACCAGCTCGACTTCTGCCCCGCTCAAATCCTGCGTCGCGGGGATAATGTCGAGATTGGGGATGCGGGTCTTCTGCGTACACTGCGCCACGGTCGCTTCCTCCATCAGGAGGTCGTAGGTCGAATCCTCCCGATCACGACTGGGAATGCCGAGACCGGTGGATGCGTTGCCCTGCGGGTCGAGGTCGATCAGCAGCGTGCGCCAGCCTGTCGCCGCGATCGCGGTCGCAATATTGATCGCAGTGGTGGTCTTGCCCACCCCGCCCTTCTGGTTGGCAATTGCGATGCGGATCATTGTCTGCTCCCGCCTTTAGGTCGGCCCGTGCCGACCAGGATGGCAGCGTCGCGACTGGTGAGCGATTGTTCCACGTGAAACATTGCGCGCTGCTGAGAATTAAGCTCATCCCTTTCCTGCGCTGCCGACCGGCCTTTGGGCAAGACCCAATGCGTGCGGTCGGTGGAAAAGCGTGCGGACAAGCTGACGAGATCCTTCAGCGACGCGCACGCGCGCGCGCTGATAACCCCCGCAGCGAATGTCTCGATCTTCTCGACACGGCTGCCCTCTACGCGGCAATTGTCCAGCTGAGCCATCCCCACCATCCGTTGGAGCCAGATGACGCGTTTCGCCCTTGGTTCACAAAGTACATGCGCAAGGTCGGGTCTCATAACGGCTGTCACGATGCCCGGGAAGCCCGCGCCCGTTCCGATATCGAGCCAGGGTTCGGATGTTTCACGTGGAACATGGTCGAGCAGCTGCGCGCTGTCCGCGACGTGCCGCTGCCATACGCTGTCCATGGTCGTGCGTGAAATCAGGTTCTGGTTCTCGGCCTCGATTCGCAGTTCGGCGACAAATTCGTCCAGCTTGGCAAAGGCCGTCGCCGTGCAACGCTCCGCCACGAATGCCTTCGCCTGTTCCTCGGTCTCGATGATCATGCGGCGCGGCTCTCGTGATATTTGCGTGCATACACCAGCAGCGCGGCCATCGCCGCAGGGGTGATGCCAGGGACCCGCGCTGCCTGCGCGAGACTGTCCGGCCGTGCACGTGAAAGGCGCTCGACCATCTCGTTCGACAGGCCGGGAACGCTCGTGAAAGGGAAGTCGGGCGCGAGCGCGACCTGCTCGTTCGCCCGCAATTCGCGCAGTTCGGCGTCCTGGCGCGCGATATAGGGCGCGTAATGGAGATCTTCGCCGATCTCGTCGAGCAATGCGGCGTCTGTTTCACGTGGAACAAGCCCTGCGTGCTGCAGCGCCGGAAGATCGATGCCCGGGAAGCGGGTCCACTCTCGCAGAGGCTGGCGCCCTGCGTCATCGGTCGCGCCAAAGCCGATCGCTCGCATCTGCGCAGGCCCGTACTCCTCGCTCAGCGCGTCCCCGACTTCTGCCCTTTCGACCGCGCGCGCGTCGGACCATGCACGACGCTCCTTGTGAACACACCCTGCTGCGACAGCCAGCGGCGTCAGTCGGGTGCTTGCATTATTCGCCCGCAAGCGCAGCCGATACTCGGCCCGCGCGGTGAGCATGCGATAGGGCTCGGTCACTCCATGCAGTGTCAGGTCGTCGACCATCACTGCGATATAGCTATTGGCGCGATCGAGCGGCGGCGCATCGCGGTCCAGCACGCGGCATGCGGCGTGCACCCCCGCGACCAGACCCTGCGCCGCGGCTTCCTCGTACCCGGTGGTACCGTTGATCTGCCCTGCGCAATAGAGCCCCGGAAGGGAGCGCATCTGCAACCAGCGATCGAGCGAGCGCGGATCGACGTGGTCATATTCAACCGCATAACCAGGCTCGACCACCCGGACCTGTTCCAAGCCTTGGATCGCGCGCAGAAAGTCTTCCTGCACATCGACCGGCAGAGAGGTGCTGATCCCGTTCGGATAGACCAGCGGCGTGTCGAGCCCCTCCGGCTCGAGGAATATCTGGTGCCCATCACGATCTCCAAAACGGTCGATCTTGTCCTCGATCGACGGGCAATAGCGCGGCCCCTGGGCACCGATCGCGCCCGAGTAGAGCGGGGAGCGCGACAGGTTCGCGCGGATTACCTCATGCGAACGCGCATTCGTCCGGGTGATGGCACAGAATATTTGCGGATTGACGCGTCCACGTGAAAGCGGCGACATAGTCCACGACTCATCGTCGGATGGTTGCTCATCGAGGCGCGACCAGTCGATCGTTCGCCCATCGAGCCGCGGCGGCGTCCCCGTTTTCAGCCGCGCCATCGGCAGAGCCGCCTCGCGCAGCTGAGCGGCAAGCCGTGCTGCCGAGCCTTCGCCCACACGGCCGCCGACGAAGGTTTCCTCTCCCCGGAACAGCACGCCACCAAGGAAGGTGCCGGTGCACAGAATGGCAGCTTCGCATCCAATTCGCGTCCCGTCGGCAAGTTCGACTCCCGCGACACGCTCGCCGTCCAATACAAGCGCCGCCGCCTCACCCGCGATCACATCGAGCGTCTGTTCCGCCGCGACCTGCGCACGCACCGCCGCGCCGAACAGCTTGCGGTCGGCCTGCACGCGCGGCCCCCATACTGCGCTTCCCTTGGACCGGTTGAGCATGCGGTAATGGATCGCGCCCGCATCCGCCGCGCGGCCAAGCACACCGTCGAACGCGTCGATTTCGCGCACCAAATGGCCCTTGCCCAGTCCGCCGATGGCCGGGTTGCAGCTCATCGCGCCGATCTTGCTCGCGTCCATCGTGATCAGGCCCACGCGCACGCCCATGCGCGCGGCAACGCAGGCCGCTTCCACGCCGGCGTGACCACCGCCGATGACGATAATCGGATAATGCAGCATGCGCGCTCCTATAGGCGCGGCGCGCCGCTATCGCCAGAGGGTGTGATCTGCCGGGGGCTGGCAATGTTCCACGTGGAACATCACTTGCCGATACAGAAGCGTCCGAACAGCGCGTCGAGCATGTCTTCGGTCGCCACCGTGCCCAGCATCGCGTCCATCGCGTGGCGCGCCTGGCGCAATGCCTCGCCCGCGATCAAAAGATCTTCCTCGCTCGCCGCACGGCGAATCGATTCGCGTGCGTCCGCCAAGCGCTCCTTCTGCCGCCGCGAGACCGCCACCTGACCCGGCTTCGGCAAACGCTCGCGACCAACAGCGATCAAATGCGCGATCAGCTCAGGCAGTCCATCGTGCGTGGTCGAGGACACGTGAAACGCACCCTCCCCCTTTGGCGCAGCATCCGGAAGATCGCTCATGCTGGCAATCTCCAGCGCCTGAGCAGGCCCCTGCCCTTCCGGCCCCAGCCACAGGATGATGTCGGCCCGGCCCAGCTCCCCTTCGGCGCGCATGATGCCGAGCTGCTCGATCTCGTCCGCACCCTCGCCCCGCAGGCCTGCCGTATCGACCAGCAGGAAAGGCACGCCGCCCAGCGCGATCGGGCGTTCGATCACATCGCGGGTGGTCCCGGCAATCGGCGAGACGATCGCTGCCGCCTCGTTCAGAATGGCATTGAACAGGCTCGACTTGCCTGAGTTGGGCGGCCCGGCGAGCACGATCCGCAAGCCGTCGCGCAAGCGGTCTGCCGAAGGGGTGGCCAGCCATTGATCCATCTGGGCACCGATCTCTCCCAGCGCACCGCGCCATGGTGCGGGCGGGAGATCGCCCTGATCGTCGTCCGAGAAATCGAGCTCCTGCTCGACTGCCGCAGACGCGGCCAGCACTTCCTCGCGCCACTCGGCCAGCCGCGACGACGCTGCCCCACCCGCCGAACTGGCGAGCACGGCGCGCTGCAACTCCGTCTCTGCACAGAGCATGTCCCCCAGCGCCTCCGCCTCGAGCAGGTCCATCCGTCCATTGAGGAAGGCGCGGCGGGTGAACTCCCCCGCCTCGGCACGGCGCAAACCGCAACCCGTCTCAAGCGCGCTCTCGATTGCGCGGATCACCGCGCGCCCGCCGTGGCAGTGGATCTCCGCGCAATCCTCGCCGGTCGCGGTGTTTGGGGACGGAAACCACAGCACCAGTGCTTCGTCCAGCCAGCCCTGTTCGGGATCGGCAATCTGCCGCAGGCTTGCCCGTCGCGGTGTGGGCAAAGGCCCCGCCAGCCGACTCAGCGCCGCTGCGGCATCGGGTCCGGACACGCGGATGACGGCGACACCGCAAGGCGGCGCGCCAGAGGACAGCGCGAAGATCGTGTCGCGCGCGTCAGTCGCCAGTTTTCGTCTCGCCGCCCTTGCGGCCCATATTGGCCGCGCTGGTTTCCATGAAGGCCTGGAACATCTTCAACCCGGCCTGCCCCATCGGGGCCATCGATCGGGCAAGTTCCTGCAACTGGTCGGGGTTGGAAACGCCGCGCATCGCCTTTTCCATGCCTTCCGAATAGGCGGCCTGCGCGCGGGAGAGATCGGGCAGGCCCATGAAGGCGCGTGCTTCCTCGGGCGTGCAGTCGATTTCCACGTGGACCTTCATCGGGACTTCTCCGTTACCTCTCGTGCAGGCTATGTGGGCTGCGCAAAGCCAGCGCGCAAGCGCGCGGATCGACCAAGGACTGGAGCATTTCGATGAGCGAGACGACACGGATCACCACCCTCGACGGCGACAAGGACTTCATGGCCTATGTCGCGCAGCCCGAAGGGGAACCGCGCGCTGCGATCGTCGTCATTCAAGAGATCTTCGGCGTCAACACAGGCATTCGCCGCAAGTGCGATCTGCTGGCCGAAGAAGGCTATCTGGCGGTTGCGCCGGATCTCTTCTGGCGGTTGGGCGAAGGCATCGAACTTGATCCCGATATCGAGCCGGAGTTTCAGAAGGCGCTCGATCTGATGGGCAAGTTCGATCAGGACGAAGGCGTGCGCGACATCGAAGCAACCATCAAGTGGGCGCGGCAGAAGTCGGGCAAGAAGGTTGGCGCAGTGGGTTACTGCCTTGGCGGTCGGCTTGCGTACATGACTGCGGCGCGGACCGATTCCGACGCGAGCGTGGGCTATTACGCCGTCGGCGTCGACGGGCTGCTGCGCGAAAAGCATGCCATCTCCAACCCGCTGATGCTCCACATCCCGACCGAGGATGGCTTCGTCGACAAGGAAACGCAGACGGCGATGCACGAAGGGCTGGACGACCACCCCAAGGTGACGCTGCACGATTACGAAGGGATGGACCACGGTTTCGCCACCCAGTTCGGCAAACGGCGGGATGAAGAGAATGCGCAGCTGGCCGACAAGCGAACGATGGCCTTCTTCGCCGAGCATTTGGGGTGAGCCCCACGCAGCAAGGCCTCGCCGAATGGCACGCGCTCGCCACCGCGCCGGACCCTGAACGTCTGGCGCGGTTGGTGGCGCAAGACGCGGTGTTTCACTCGCCGGTCGTCCATACCCCGCAGCAGGGGCGTGCGCTGGTCGTCTCCTATCTTAGCGCAGCCGCGGCGACCTTGGGCCAGGGCGAGTTCTGCTATGTCCGCGAGCTGGTCGACGGACATAATGCGATGCTGGAATTCACCTGTGTGCTCGACGGCATCCAGGTGAACGGGGTCGACATCATCCGCTTCGACGAAGCGGGCAAGATTGCCGACTTCAAAGTGATGATCCGCCCGATCAAGGCGGTGAACAAGGTGTGGGAGATGATGGGCGCGCAGCTCGAGAAGGCGCCGACTTCATAGCCTTGCAAGCACGAACTGCGCGCGGATTGCCGGGTTTGCGAACGGCAGGGTGATCGGGCTGTAGCCGTAATCGTGCCAAGCGCCGAGCACCGCCGCATCGCTTTCGACCGCCTCTTCCCAGCTCTGAATCCGCTCGTCGTCCTGGCGGTAAATCTCGCGCCACGGCGGTGCGTGGAAAACGGGCCCTTCATATCGATATTCGCGGCAAGCCGCATCGATCGCGGGCGGCACCGTCAGCCCCTCCAGCCTCAGAAAACCGACGATATCGGCAAAGCCGCGATCGAACAGGATCGGGGCATCGCCCTCCCCTGCGCGATCCCACGAGGCGCGCTGCGCCTCCAGCATGGAGAGCGCGAACTCGGTCGGCCGCTGTGCGCGCATGGCCATCCCGCCAGGGGACTGGAGGATCGTACGCGCGACCTCCTCCCCCGTGGCAATTCCGCGCCGCGCCACCTCGGCCAGCAGGGTCGACTTGCCCGACCCTGGCGCCCCGGTGACAACGGCGCGGCGCATGGTCCTACTGGTTCATAGTGTCGAAGAAGTCTTCGTTGGTCTTCGAATCCTTCATCTTGTCGAGCAGGAATTCCATCGAATCGATGGTGCCCATCTGCATGAGGATCCGGCGCAGCACCCACATCTTGGAGAGCTTGTCCTTCTCGACCAGCAGCTCTTCCTTGCGCGTGCCGGACTTGCCGACGTCGAGCGCGGGGAAGATGCGCTTGTCCGCAACCTTGCGGTCGAGGACGATTTCGCTGTTACCCGTGCCCTTGAACTCTTCGAAGATGACTTCGTCCATCCGGCTGCCGGTATCGATCAGCGCGGTGGCGATGATCGAGAGCGAGCCGCCTTCTTCGATGTTACGCGCCGCACCGAAGAAGCGCTTGGGGCGCTGCAGCGCGTTGGCATCGACACCGCCGGTCAGAACCTTGCCCGAACTTGGCACCACGGTGTTGTAGGCGCGGCCCAGGCGGGTGATCGAATCGAGCAGGATCACCACGTCCTTCTTGTGTTCCACCAGGCGCTTGGCCTTTTCGATCACCATTTCGGCGACCTGCACGTGCCGCTGCGCAGGCTCGTCGAAGGTCGAGGAGATCACCTCGCCCTTCACCGAACGCTGCATGTCGGTCACTTCCTCGGGCCGTTCGTCGACCAGCAGGACCAGCAGGAACACCTCGGGGTGGTTGTCGGTGATCGCCTTGGCAATGTTCTGCAGCAGCACGGTCTTACCCGTACGCGGCGGCGCGACGATCAGCGCGCGCTGGCCCTTGCCCTGCGGCGAGATGATGTCGATCACCCGCGCGCTCTTGTCCTTCACCGTCGGGTCAAGCGTATCGAGCGACAGCTTCTCGTCCGGATAGAGCGGCGTCAGGTTGTCGAAATTGGTGCGCATACGAACCGCTTCGGGTTCGTCGTAGTTGACGCTCGTAAGATGGGTCAGCGCGAAATAGCGCTCGCCCTCGCGCGGCGCGCGAATCTGGCCTTCCACCGTATCACCGGTACGCAGGCCCCATTTGCGGATCTGGTTGGGCGACACATAGATATCGTCCGGCCCGGCGAGATAGTTCGCCTCGGGCGAGCGGAGGAAGCCGAAGCCGTCCTGCATCACCTCGATGGTGCCGATGCCCATGATCTGCTCGTCGTAATCCTCGTCTTCCGCGAGTTCGCGCAAGATGCAGAACATCAGGTCCTGACGGCGCATGGTACCCGCCGCCTCGACGCCCAGCTCCTCTGCCATGCTGACGAGATCGGCCGGAGCCTTCTTCTTTAAGTCTTTGAGATGCATAGATATTTAGTCCGAAAGAATACGGCCGGCCATCACCGAAAGGGCTTGGAGAAAGCATGGATGGTGTTCGGCAGGATGCCGACAGGGACCCGGCCGGGTCGCTTCACGAAATAGGTCGATACGTGGCGCAGGTCAATCGACCTTGAGACACGAATTTCCCGATCAGAAGGGCTTTACGACCACCAGCACCACGATCAGCGCGAGCAGCAGAGCGGGCACTTCGCCCCACAGGCGCAGGCGCTTCTCTTCCATCGGCCGCTCGCCCCGCGCCATCTTCTTCGACAGCGCGACCATGAAACCGTGATACCCAGTCAGCAGCAACACAAAAAACAGCTTGGCGTGGAACCAGCCATCGTCCCATGCGCCGATAGTGATCGACAGCGTCAGGCCGAGCACCCAGGTGACGATCAAGCTGGGCGTCAAAATGATGCTGCGAAGCTGGCCGATACGACTCGCCCACAGCGCTTCCTCGGCCGATCCGGGTGCGCTCGGGTGCATGTAGACCAGCTGGCGCGGCAGAATGAACAGCCCGGCCATCCAGAAGACCATGAAAATGATGTGCCCGGCCTTGAGCCAGAAATAGAGCGTGGAGAGCGTTTCCTGCATGGCGGTGCCTTAGCCGCTCTGCCTAGCGCTGCCAATCGCGCAACACGCCCAGCGCATGTTCGACATGCTCGATCGGCGTGTGACGGTCGATCCCGTGACCCAGATTGAACACGTGCGGGCGGTCGGCCAGCGCCGAAAGAATATGCCTGATCGTGTGGTCCAGCCGGTCCCCCCCGGCAAGCAGCAGCATCGGGTCGAGATTGCCCTGCACCGGCATGCCCTTGGGCAGAGCCGCATGCGCCCATTCGGGGTCGAGCGTCTCGTCGAGGCCGACCGCGTCGACCCCGGTCCGCTCGGCATAGCGCGGCAGCTTCTCGCCCGCACCCTTGGGGAAGCCGATTACCGGAATATCCGGATGGCTATCCCTGATCGCGGCCACGATCCGCGCGTTGGGTTCGATCACCCAGCGGTCGAACTCGTCCGGCGCGAGGCTGCCTGCCCAGCTGTCGAACAGCTGGACCGCTTCCGCGCCCGCATCGATCTGCCCGCGCAGATACCCGATCGTCTGATCGATGATCGCGCCGATGATCGCCTCCACCTTGCCCGGATCGGCATAGGCCATCGCCCGCGCCGCATGCTGATCGCGGCTGCCCTCGCCCGCGATCATGTAGGTCGCGACGGTCCAAGGGCTGCCTGCAAAGCCGAGCATGGTCACGTCCGGCGCCAGCTGTTCGCGGCACAGCCGTACGGTCTGATAAACCGGGTCGTAGCGCGAGGGGTCGGCGCTCAGCGTGCCAAGCTCGCTCTCGACCAGTGGCGGGCTCAGCCTGGGGCCTTCGCCGGCGAGGAATTCGAGGTTCTGCCCCATCGCGTGCGGCACGATCAGGATATCGGAAAACAGGATCGCCCCGTCGAACCCGAACCGGCGGATCGGCTGCAAGGTCACCTCGCATGCCGCCTCGCTATCGTAAACCAGATCGAGGAATCCGCCCTTGTCGGCCCGCAAGGCGCGGTATTCGGGCAAATAACGCCCTGCCTGGCGCATGAACCAGACGGGCGGGCTATCGGCGCGTTCGCCGCGCAGGCAATCGAGAAGAGGACCGGGCATGCGTCTAACTACCCTAAATAATAATATTATTAATAGATGGTTGTATGAAGTAGGCCCTGTGGACAGGCGGGATAACCCACTGCTGCACAGCCCCCTGACTCATAACCCGGGCCACCCCCACACAACCGAATCCGCACGACCGCGCGGTCAATCGAAACTTATCCCGCTTCTACCCAGCATGCGGATAAAGGCCATCCCTGTTGGCAAACCCCCGGTGTGAATCCGGGGGTCGGTGGGCAGGAAAACCGTGCCGGACTTGTCCTTGCGGATATGAAGTGGTTTATCCCGAGGGCTTTCCACAGGCCGGACCAGCCCTTGCCGCGTACCCATATTCACCTGTTCTCCGATTCGACCGGCGAGACCCTCCAGATGGTGGCGAACGCCGCGCTCGCCCAGTTCGAAGGGGCGGACGTGGTGCGCCATTTCTGGCCGATGGTCCGATCCCGTCAGCATCTGGAACGGATCATGCCGGAGCTGGAAAAGGCCCCGGGTCTGATCCTGTTTACGTTGGTGAACGAGGATACGCGCGACCTGCTGGAAGATCGCTGTCGACAACTCGGCCTGCCTGCGGTGGACGCGCTGGGCGTGGTGACCACCGCGCTCGAAAGCCATCTGGGACAGGAGGCGCATGGCCGCCCCGGCCGCCAGCACCGGATGGACGATGCCTATTTCAAGCGGGTCGATGCGATCCACTTCACCATCGCGCATGATGATGGGGTGGGCAGCGAGGACTGGCACAGGGCCGATATTCTGCTGACCGGGGTTTCGCGCACCTCCAAGACGCCGACCAGCATCTATCTCGCCAACCGGGGCTACAAGGTCGCCAATATTCCGCTGGTGATCGAAAGCCCGCCGCCGCCGGTGCTGTTCGAACTGAGCGGGCCGCTGATCGTCGGCCTGACCACCGCGCCCGACCGGCTGGTGCAGATCCGCCGCAATCGCCTGCTCTCGCTCAACGAGGCATCGCAGACCGCCTATGCCGAGCATGAGCGGGTGGAGGAGGAGATCCGCTTCGCGCGCCGGATGTTCGCGGACAATAACTGGCCGGTGATCGACGTCACCCGCCGCTCGATCGAAGAAACCGCGGCCGCGATCATCAAGCTGATCAATGATCACCGGATGCCCGCAAAGCCGCAGGAGAAGCCGATCTGAGCCTGATCCTCGCCTCGAACAGCGCCTCGCGCCGCGCCATGCTGGAGGCGGCGGGTATCTCCATCGCGTCCACCATCGGGGCCGACGTGGACGAACGCGCGCTGGAAGCGGAGATGGCCGATGCACCGCCCGCAGAGATCGCGCAGGCGCTCGCCGCAGCAAAAGCCAGTGCGGTGTCCGCCGAACATCCGGGCGCGCTGGTGCTGGGGGGCGACAGTCTGGTGATGGTCGAGGGCGAGCGGTTCGACAAGCCGCGCGACCGCGATGCTGCTGCCGAACACCTGCGCTTCTTCTCGGGCAAGCCGCTCCATCTCTACAGCGCGGCCGCTCTGGCGCGCGATGGGCGGATCGTGTGGCTGGGCGAGGATGTCGCCACGTTGCACGTGCGCGAGCTGAGTGAGGATTTCATCCACTCCTATCTCGCCGCCGAGTGGCCAGCCGTAGCCCAATGCGTCGGCGTGTTCCGGATCGAGGCGCTGGGCGTGCAATTGTTCGAGCGGATCCAGGGCGACTATTTCACCATCCTGGGCATGCCGCTGCTGCAGGTGCTCGGCGCGCTGCGCGACGAGGACGTGCTGCCCTCATGAGCATGCCCTTTGCGGAGGTGATCGGGGATCCGATCGCCCAGTCCAAGTCGCCCGCGATCCACCGCTTCTGGCTGGAGAAGCTGGGGATCGAGGCGGATTACCGCGCCACCCGTGTGACCGTGGCGGAGCTGGCGGATTATCTCGCCGAGCGGCAGGCGGACCCCAACTGGCGCGGCTGCAACGTGACCATGCCGCTCAAACAGGCGGTCCAGCCGTACCTGGCTTCGGTGGAAGACCCGGCCGCCTCGATCGGCGCGGTCAACACGATCTATCCCGCGTTCGACCGCGTGCTTGCCGGGACCAACACCGACGCCGCGGGGTTTCTCGAACCCCTGTCGCAGCAGCTGCGGGACGCGCACCTGTTCCGCATGGCGCGGATCATCGGTGCGGGCGGGGCCGCGCGTGCGATTGCCCATGCGCTCGCCGCGCAAGGCTTTACCCTCGTGCTCGCCGCGCGGCGCACCGAACAGGCGCAGGAGCTGGTCGAACGGCTGCCCAGCACCATGCAGCACCATGTCGCGCCGCTCGACCATTTCGCCTCCCCCACGGATTTCGCCTTCGACGACCGGCAGGGCATGTTCGATCTGGTGGTCAATGCCAGCCCGCTGGGGATGCGCGGCAAGGACGAGCTCGCCTTCGACTGGAGCCACGCCCCGCCCGGCGCGATCGCCTATGACATCGTCACCGACCCGCTCGACACCGCATTCCTGCAGGCCGCGCGCGAGGCGGGGCACCGGACGATCGACGGGCTCGCCATGCTGATCGGGCAGGCCGCCGAGGCATTTCGCCTGTTCTATGGCGCCCCTCCCCCACGCCAGCACGACGCAGAACTGCGCAAGGTGCTGAGCGCATGACACGCCCGCTGATCCTGGGCCTGACCGGGTCGATCGGGATGGGCAAATCGGCGGTCGCCGCGATGTTCGAGGCGCATGGTGTGCCCGTGTTCGACGCCGATGCACAGGTCCGCGCGATGCAGGGGCGGGGCGGTCCGGTCCTCGGCGCGATCGAGGCGGCCTTTCCCGGGACGACCGGGCCTGCGGGGGTCGACCGCGCGAAACTGGGCGCGCTGGTGTTCGGCAACCGCGAAGAACTCGCCCGGCTCGAAGCGATCATGCACCCCGCGGTGGCAAAGCGGCGGAAGGCATTTCTCGCGGAAAACAGCGACGCGCCGATCATCGTGTTCGATATCCCCCTATTGTTCGAAAAGGGCGGCGCTGGCGGGGTCGACAATGTGGTGGTCGTCTCCGCCCCGCATCCAATCCAGCGCGAGCGAGTGCTGGCGCGCGAGGGCATGACCGAAGAGAAATTCGAGCAGATCCTCGCGCTGCAGACCCCGGACGAGGAAAAGCGCGCGCGTGCCGACCACGTGATCGATACCGGCCAGTCGCTCGCCGAAACCGAGGCGGAGGTCGCCGCGCTGATTGCCCAATTGAAAAACGGGCTCGAAAGCGAGCACCCTTCCCCCGCCTGACCTTGCCAGTTGGCCCTTGGAGGAGGATACTCCGGCCATGCGCGAAATCATCTTCGATACCGAAACCACCGGGATCGACCCCAGGCAGGGGCACCGGATGGTCGAGATCGGCTGCGTCGAGCTGGTCGACCGGATGCCGACCGGCGAGACCTTCCACGCCTATTACAACCCCGAACGCGACATGCCCCCGGAAGCCGAGGCGATCCACGGGCTGAGCGTGCAGTTCCTGGCGGACAAGCCCCGCTTCGCCGACGCGGTCGATGCATTTCTCGATTTCGTCCGCGACGACAAGCTGGTCGCCCATAATGCCGGGTTCGACTTCGCCTTCATCAATGCGGAACTGGAACTGTGCGCGCGCGCGCCGATCTGCCTGACCCGCAAGATCGACACGCTGGAGATGGCGCGGCGCAAGAACCCGGGCGGCAAGCATTCGCTCGATGCGCTGTGTTCGCGCTACGGCGTCGATCGCAGTCACCGCGTGTTCCACGGCGCGCTGCTCGACGCGGAACTGCTCGCGCAGGTCTATATCGAACTGACCGGCGGCAGGCAGATCGCGATGGGCCTGATGGCCGAGCTTGCCGAAGGCGACACGGCTCCGGCAGAGCCCGAACTGGCGGCGATGCTTCCCTCCAACGATCGCCCCCGGCGCCCGGCCCGGCCCCATTCCGCGAGCGAACAGGAACTCGCGGCCCACGCGGCCTTTCTTGAGCGTATGACAAGACCTATCTGGCATAGATAGGCCACGCCCTCCCCCGAAGGCGGCCAATATGAAGGAGTATTGCTGAGCATGGATGTCAGGATTTCGGGCCACCAGATCGACACCGGCGCTGCGCTTCAGGAAAGCGCAAGCGACCGTCTCGCAGCCATCGTCGACAAGTATTTCAGCCGTGCGATTTCGGCCCACGCCACCTTCGGCAAGGTGCCGGGCGGAGCATTTTCGTGCGATATCGTCGCCCATATCAAGCAGGGTCTGACGCTGAAATCGCGCGGAGAGGCGCATGACATCCACCAGGCGCTTGATGCGTCGGCCGCCAAGCTCGAAAAACAGCTCCGCCGCTACAAGCGCCGATTGAGCGAACGCCACACCGAGCGCGTGCTTTCGCCCGAAGCGGAAGAAGCCGCCTACCGCATTTTCGCCGCCACGCCCGAGGAAGACGAGAGTGAAGTCGCGGATTCGGCACCCGTGGTCGCCGAAACCAAGACCGACATTCCCGAAGTCTCGGTCGCGGACGCGGTCATGGAGCTGGATCTGCGCGACACCAATGCGCTGTTCTTCAAAAATGCTGGAAGTGGCCGCCATAATATGGTCTATCGCCGCCACGACGGCTCGATCGGATGGGTTGAGCCGCACTGACGCGCCATCGGCCCGGCTTGTTGCCAGCCCTGATCGGCGCATAGGCCGGGCCCTCGCGGCATCCTGCAAAACCTGACGCAAGCTTACGAAAGCAAACCCCTTGTCGAGTCCGTTCCGATTGCTTCCCGAGGCCGTCCGCTGCGCCCATTGCGGCGACAAGCGCGCCATCCTTGCCGAGCTCGCGGGCGGATTTGCCTCCGCCTACGCGCTCGACGAGGGTATGGTGCTGGACGCACTGCGCGAACGCGAAGCACTGGGCAGCACCGGCTTCGGCCGGGGCGTTGCGATCCCGCACGCCCGGCTGGAGACGATCGATCGCCCGCTGGCCATGCTGCTCCATCTCGACCGCGACGTCGATTTCGACGCCGCCGACGGCATCCCGGTGCGGCTGGTAATGGGCCTGCTCTCGCCCAGCGATGCGGGTGCGCAGCACCTCCATGCGCTCGCAGCGATATCGCGCATGACCCGCGACGAACGCATGCTGCACCAGCTGTTCGAGGCTCAGAGCGAGGAAGAGCTGTTCGCGATCATGGCCAATTCGGGTCTGCGTGACGCAGCCTGAGGATTCCCCCGGCCCTGCCGCCCATTATCGCGCGCTCGAGCGGCTCTATCGCTCGGCCCCGATCAATGGGCTGTTCGCTTCGCGCCTGACGATCGAGGGGGAGGGGCGCGCGCGGATCGAGTTCGATATTACCGACAGTGTCTATCACGCGGCGGGCGCCGCGCATGGCACCGTCTATTTCAAGATGCTCGACGATGCGGCCTTCTACGCCGCCAACACGCTGGTCACCGATCGCTTCCTGCTGACAACCGCGTTCAACGCGCATTTCACCAAGCCGGTGCGTGGCGGGCGGGTGACCGCCTCGGGCGTGTGGATCAGCGGACGACGGCGGGTACTGGTCGCCGAGTCGCGGTTGGTGGACGAGGAGGGTGACGAGATCGGGCGCGGCACCGGGACCTTCATGCGCTCGCGAATCCCGCTTTCGGGGCTCGAGGGATACGCGGACGAATCGCAATGAGCGATTCGCGCCTCCCGACTCACCTCATCGTGAGCGGTCTTTTGCGACAAATTTCGGCCGAAGGCGGCAATGGAGTTATCCTTGCCAAAGGTGACCGGGAAAGCGGCACCTATGTTCTATTGCTACGTGACCGCGGCGGGAACATGAAATTAGTTGAAAGACGTCCGTCCGCCGGGTTTGGCTTCGAATGGCAAGTAACGCAGGAAAAAACCCCTGAAAATGAAGGGGAAATCTATGAATACTGCGACCGCAGACACGCCCAGGACGAAGATTTATGGGTCGTCGAGGCACAGGTCGACGATGCACAACGGTTCATCGCACAAATGCGGCCTTAACTTGACCTAGCGCCGCGCCTGGGCAAAGGGCGCCCGACTTCGAATTTGCGCAGGCGGTCGGGGCGGCAATACGGTCGCATCGATAAGCACGCAGTCGGGGAACGGCCGGCAGGCCTTTCAAGAACCCTCACATTTACACAACTTCAACAAGCGCTTCGGCGCGTGATGGTTCCAGCCTGCGTCTGTGTTCGTTCACCGCCCTTTGAACGGGATCAATGGGTAGCAAGACGAAATTCGGCTTCGCGGCGTTTGTCGCAACCGGACTGATCGCATCCGCAGGGTTCACCTATGCGGACGCGCAAGCCCAACAGGGCGAAACTCAAATTACGATCGCGCCGCAGCCGGAGGCTTCGGCCGATCCGGTGTTCGTCTCCGAAGAAGTGGTTCAGCCGCTGCCGGAAGAGAACGCGAGCGAGGCGGACGAGACGGCGCAGGCCGCCGGGACCGCCACGCCGCAAGCGTCATCGCTGCGCGAACTGGTCGCCGAGGTCGATGCACCCGCGACGCTGTCGCGCCAGCTCGAATGCCTTGCGGGCGCAGTTTATTTCGAATCGCGTGGCGAGCCGATCGAAGGCCAGCTGGCGGTGGCGCAGGTCATCATCAATCGCGCAGAATCCTCCGCTTTCCCTTCGGACTATTGCGGCGTCGTCACTCAGCGCTCGCAATTCTCCTTCGTGAAGAACGGGGTCATCCCCAGCCGCCGCAGCAATGCGGGCGCATGGGAGCGTGCGCGCAAGATCGCGCGCATCGCGCATGAAGGCATGTGGAACAGCGCGGCGGACGATTCGCTCTATTTCCATGCGACCTATGTGAAGCCTGGCTGGGCGCGCAAAAAGGTCGCCCGGGCGACGATCAAGACCCACATCTTCTACCGGTAAGCACAACCGGATCGAGGCCAGAGGGGCGCGGCACGGGAGGGTGCTGCGCCCCTTTCGCGTGCCGGTCCGTCTTCGGGTGCTCAGGCGATCTCGACCCACACGGGTGCGTGGTCGCTGGCCTTCTCGCGGCCGCGTGCGTCCTTGTCGACACCCGCCGCCTGCAACCGGTCGGCCAGTTCGGGTGACAGCAGGCAATGGTCGATCCGAAAGCCGTGGTCGCGCTGCCACGCGCCGCGCTGATAATCCCAGAAGGTCCACACGCCGCCGCGCGGGTTGAGCGTGTCGATCGCGTCGGTCCACCCATCCGCCAGCAGGCGGGCATAGGCGTCGCGCGATTCGGGCTGCATCAGCGCGTCGTCGGCCATGGCAGGCGGAGACCACACGTCCTTGTCCTGCGGGATCACGTTGAAATCGCCGAGCACGATCGCGGGCTTCTCCTCGGCCCACAGCACGCCCATGCGCGCGCGCAGCCGCTCCATCCACGCCAGCTTGTAATCGAACTTCGGGCCGGGATGGGGGTTGCCGTTGGGCAGGTAGAGATTGGCGATGACCACGCCATCGACCTCGACCTCCAGATAGCGGGCCTGCTCGTCGCTATCGTCGCCGGGCAGGCCGCGCTGACGCTCCTTCATGGTCAGATCCCGCCTCGCGAGGACGGCGACCCCGTTGAAGCTCTTCTGCCCGTGCCACAGCGCCTGATAGCCGATTCCCTCGAACTCGCTCGCGGGGAAGCCATCGTCCTGCGATTTGATCTCCTGCAGGCACGCGACGTCGGGCCTGGTCTCCTTCAGCCACTCGAGCAGCCGTGGAAGCCGGGCCTTGATCCCGTTGATGTTGAAGGTGGCGATTTTCATGGGTGCGGTACTATGGCGTGGGTTCGGGCTTGGCTAGCGCCAAACCCCGCCACCGGCACCGCTCAAACGACCTACAGGTCGCGAGAGAAACCTTAAATCCCGAAGCTGGAGCCGCACCCGCATCCGGCGGCGGCCTGCGGGTTTTCGACCCGAAACGCCGCGCCGCCCAGCGATTCGACGAAATCGACCTTGCTGCCAGCGACCAGATCGAGGCTGACCGGGTCTATCACCAGCGTAACCCCATCGGTTTCGCTGGTCAGATCGTCACTATCGGCCCCGTCGGCCATCTCGAACCGGTACTGGAAGCCCGAGCATCCGCCGCCATCCACAGCGAGCCGCAGAATAGCAGGCTTGCCCTGCTTGCTGGCAATGGCGGAGACTCGCGCGGCGGCGGCTTGTGTAAGGGCGGGAGTATTGCTCATATGGCCAATATGGGCGCGACGGGCCTTCGCCTCAAGCCGTCTGTATGTAGCTTCGCAGATCTTCCGCCTCGCGCTCGACCTCGTCGAACCGGGATTTGACCAGATCGCCGATCGAGACGAAGCCTTGCAGCGCATCGCCATCGACCACCGGCAGGTGGCGAATCCGCCGTTTGGTCATCAGCGCCAGCGCCTGGTCGATCTTCTGATCGCGTGTCACCGTGATTGCGGGTGACGTCATTACCTCGCCCACCGGCCGATCGAGGCAGGAAGGCCCTTGTTTGGCCATGCAATAGATCACGTCGCGTTCGGAAAAGATGCCGACAACCGTGCTGCCGTCCATCACCGGCATCGCGCCGATTCGCTTTTCTGCGAGCAGCGCGACCGCGTCGCGCATGGGGGTTTGCGTCTGGCAGGCCACAATGTCATTGGGGTCGCGATCCGCGACAAGCCGTTCGATTTCCATCCTCTGCAATCCTTTTATCGGTACCGCAGATCATGACACGAAGGGTGCGTTTTGGCGAATCCGCGCGACACCCTGCCACAGGAGGGCCCGATGCCGCCCAAATCCCCGCTCGACGATCCCGAACAGGCCGCCTTCGCCTGGGCCCGCTACAAGCGGATCATGCGCTTCATGCTGCTGGTGACTATCCTCGTCGTCGCTGCGGCGATGGCGGCGATCTTCTGGAGCGAGGCGGAGGTCAGCCCGCATTTCTTCATCGCGGTCGCGCTGGGGATCGGGCTGACGATGCTGCTCGCCAGCGCGCTCATGGGGCTGGTGTTCCTCTCCAACGGGACTGGCCACGACGAGTCCATCCACAATCCGCTGGCCGACGAGGATGGCTGGCACGAAACGGGCGACGACGACTGGCGGCGCTGACCGTCGTCAGCGTTCCGGATACAGGCGATAGGCCTCGACCGGTTCGCCGCCGATCAGGTGCTGCTGGATGATCTCCTCGAGCACTTGCGGGCTGCATGAATGGTACCAGACGCCATCGGGCTGGACGAGCGCGATCGGCCCCGCCTCGCAGACCTGCAGGCAATCCGCCTTGGTCCGCCGGACCAGCAGATCCTGCCCGTCATCCTTCGACGGGCCGATGCGCAGCTCCTTCAGCCGCTTCTTGAGGTAGTTCCACGATTCCCTGCCCTGCGCGCGGTCGCAGCACTTGGCCTTTTCCGGCATCGCACACAGGAAGATGTGCCGCGCGGCGCGCTCTCCACCCGTCTTGGCGAGTGCCTCGCGCGCCTTGCGCAGTTCCCTCGCCTTGTTCATTCGGAGCTTTCGCCCAGCCAGCGGTCGAGCCACGTGAACACGGTATCGTGCCATTGCAGCGAATTTGCAGGCTTGAGCACCCAGTGGTTCTCATCCGGGAAGACCAGCAGCTGCGAGGGGATGCCACGTTCCTGCAAGGCGGTGAAGGCGCCGATGCCCTGGGTATAGGGCACACGGAAATCCTTCTCCCCGGTTACCACCAGCATCGGCGTCTGCCAGTTGTCGACGTAATTGACAGGGTTCCAGCGCTCGTAAGTGTCGCGCGCCTCGGCATAGCTGCCGCCGAAGTCCCAGCGGGGAAACCACAATTCCTCGGTCGCGTAATAGAAGCTGCGCATATCGAACAGGCCGTCATGCTGGACCAGGCAGTCGAACCGGTCGGACCATTTCCCGGCGATCCAGTTCATCATGTAGCCGCCGTAGGACGCGCCCATCGCGCAGGCCCGGGTCCCGTCGATCTGCGGATCGAGCGTGAGTGCTGCGGCGAGGCCCTTTTGCAGGTCTTCCAGCGGCTTGCCGCCCCAGTCGCGGTTGATCGCGTCGGTGAAGGCCTGCCCGTATCCGGTGGACCCGTGGAAATCGACCGAGATCACCGCATAGCCCTGGCTCGCCAGTACGCGCGGGTTCCAGCGGCTCGACCAGCCATCGTTGAACGAACCTTGCGGCCCGCCGTGGACGTAGAGGATCGCGGGCAGCGGCCCGGTCGCGTCGGCAGGCTTGGTGATCTGACCCCATACGGTGTCGCCATTCGCGCCCGCGAAATCGAACCGCCGGGTCTCGACCGGAGCGAGCGCGTCGACGCGGTCGGTGGCAACGCTGGTCAGCCGGTCTGCCTCACCCCAGTTGCGCGACAGGTAGACTTCCGCCGGGGCGGCGATCGAATCGCGGGTGAACAGCAGGCGCTGGCCATCCAGCGGAGTCACATTGCCGATATGCGCTTCGTTGCCCGGCATCAGGTCGAGCTTGGTCACCGTGCCGGTGCGCGGGTCGATCCGGAAGGCGGGCGTATCGAGCACGTCCTGCGCGGTGGCCACGATCCAGCGCGAATCGGGGGTCCAGGCGAGCGAGCCGAAGCTACGGTCGAAATCCTGCGTCAGCGCGCGGGTTTCTCCGGTCGCCAGATCGCGCAGCATGATCTGCAGCCGATCCGCTTCGTATGTGGGCCGCTCCATGGCGAGATAGGCCAGCCACTTGCCGTCGGGCGACGGGGTGGGTGTGCCGTCGGTCGCCTCATTGGCGTCGGTCAGGTTTGCGGGGGCAGTTTCGCCCGTCGTGAAGCTATAGATATCGGTGTCGGTCGAGGTCGGCTCCGCCGCACCCGATTCGCGGGCGACGAAATAGAGCGTCTTGCCGTCGGGGCTCCAGGCCATGTCTTCCAGCCCGCCGAAGGGCTGCAGCGGGGTATCGCCGACCAGCGCTCCATCGCCCTCGGGGCCGTCGACCGCGATGCCCGGGCCCCGGGCCTTGCCGCCCGCCAGCGGGAACACGAACACGCGGCTGAACACATCGGGCGTCTCCCACGTATCCCAGTGCCGCACGAAGCCGTCTTCATTGTCGTACAGCCTGCCGGAGCCGGTCGTAGCGGTGGTGGCATCGGGGCAATCGAACTGCGCGCAGCCGCGCGGAACATTGCCGAAGATCGCGAGGCTGTCGCCATTGGGCGAGACTTCGAAGCCGCCGACCTCCCGGGTCAGCTGGGTCACCTGTTGCAGATCGCCCAGCGTGCCATCGCCGCGCAGCGCCCCGCGCCACACCTGCGCGCCGGTCGACCCTTCGCCGCCGGGCGCGAGGAAATAGACTTCGTCATCGCCCACAAACACCGGCGAGGATGCGCCTTCGGGCATGGTCGCGACGACCTCTTCCCCCGTCGAGATCGTGCGGGCCCGGTATTGCGTGCTGCGCGCGAGCGACTCAGGATCGGTCGTGGTGACCGAATAGAGCGCCAACGTGCCGTCGCCATTTACGCTTGGGCCCCCGAGCCGGGGCATGGTGACCAGATCGAGCGCGGTCATCGGACGCGGGGCCGTCGGCTGGACGGCGCTGCCCTCGGCAGGGTCTTGCGCGATTGCGGGGGTGGTGATGAAGGCCGCGGAGGCGGCGAAAAGGGCGAGCGGTTTGAAAGCCTTGCGCATGGCGCGCGAAACTAAGCCTGTCGCTGTCGCTCGCAAGCGATTTCTGGTGGTGCGCCAGGGTGCGGCGGGGCGAACCACCGCAGCAGGGATCAGCCCTGCTTCTTGACGATCCGCGCGATTTCCTGGCGGACCAGCTCCTCCACCATCGGCGGCAGGTTCTTGTCGAGCCAGTCGGCCAGCATCGGGCGCAGCATCTCGCGCACCATGCCTTCGAGCGAGGTCTCGCCCGAGCGCACGATCTGCGGCTGCGCGCCGGGCTCCGCCAGCAGCGCGAGGGTGGTGAGATTATCGCGCATGGCTTCGCGCGAAGTGGCGCTCATCAGAGGTTCGTCCTGTTCGTCTTCATGGTCGGCAGTGCTTTGTGCGCCAGCCGTATCGTCGTCATAGACCAGATCGGCCTCGGCCAGATCGAATACCTCGTCGGCCTCTTCCTCAAGAACCGGCTCCGCACGGCTGGCGCGTTCGCGCCTCCGCCGCGCATCCAGCGCGCCCGCGCGATTGTCGCGCGCGATCACCTTCTTGATGGAATCGAGTATTTCCTCGACCGACGCTTCGCCGTCCCGCAAGTTTCCCCCCCCCGACAGTGGTCGTTCAGTTCTGGCCCGGCTCGATCATCGGGCCGTAGACCGTGCCGACTTCCGCGTCGGCGGCCGGAATGTCAACGGTTCGTGTGCCGGCGGCTGCAGGTTCGGGGTCGCTATCCCAGTCGTTCCAGCGGTCCGACACGCGATCGTAATTGACCAGCGGATCGTACAGCGCGCCACCTTCGATACCCAGATCGCGGGCCTCGGCGCGACCCATCGCGGCGAGCAGGGAGAAACCGGCGACATAGGCGTTGCGCCGCGCGGTGACGAGGTCGACCCGGGCGAGCAGCAGCTCCTGCTCGGCATTGAGCACATCGAGCACGGTACGGTTGCCGATCGAGTTTTCCGCGCGCACGCCTTCGAGGCTGAGCTCGGCCGCGGCGACGGCTTCGCGCGAGCTGTCGATAATCGCCAGCGCGGCGGAATAGCTTGCGTATGAGGCGCGTACCTGCGCGATCACATCGCGCTCGGCAGCGATCACCTGATCGAGCGCGGCAGACGCGCGGGCCTGCGCCTGGCGTTGCAGCGCTGCGGGCCGTCCACCCTGGAAGATCGGGATCGACAGCGTCAGCCCGGCAGAGGATGCATTGGTCGTCTGTCCCGCGGCGGCCAGCGGACCATTGGGGTCGGTCGGATCGATCGGCGAGCCGGGAAGCGAGCCCAGGAAGTTCTGGTAATCATAGCCCGCGAAGGCGGACAGGCGGGGAAGGCGGCTCGATCCGGCGACGTCGATATCGTAACCGGCGGCCTGCGCCCGCTCGCGCGCGGCGATCAGATCGGGGTTATTGTCCAGCGCGACATCCACTGCCATGCGCGGGTCGTCGGGCAGGCCCGGCAACGGCGGCGGCGGCTCGAGCTCGCCCGGCGCGGAGCCGACCAGCTGGATATAGGTTTCGCGGGCCTGGATCAGCCCGGCCTGGACAGAGCGCAGATCGCTGCGTGCGAGCGCGAGGCGCGATTGCGACTGGGCGACGTCGGTGCGGGTCAGATCGCCGATCTCGAACCGGTCGCTGGTCGCTTGCAGGTTAACCTGGAGCACCCGCACCTGATTGGCGCTGAGGCCGACCAGCGCTTCACCGCGCAGCACGTCCATATAGGCGGCAACCACCTGGCTGAAGATCGCGCTCTCGGTCCCGCGAAGATCGGCGCGGCCTGCCTGCACGCGCTGCTCGGCTGCGCGGATCGAATTCTTCACCGCACCGCCCGAATAGATCGGCACGCCCAGATCGACGCCTGCGGTCAGCGCGCGGTCCGGGGTGTAGATGCTGGTCGAACTTTGCTGCAGGAATTCGGTCACCGCGGCAGAACCGGTCAGGCTGGGTCGCCCGTCGGCCTTCTCGATCGCAACATTCTCGTCCGTGGCACGCAGCTGCGCGCGCGCGGCCTGCAGCGTGGGATTGGTGCGATAGGCTTCGGCCAGCGCCTCGCTCAGCGTGTCCGCATGGGCGGGCGCGGCGAGAGCCAGCATGCTCGATGCCCCTAGCGCAAGAATGGCGGTGCGTTTCATGATCAGAAAGTCCAGCTCTGCGGCCGGTCGAACGCGGGCAGGCGAGGCAGCTGGCTTTCGGCCAGCGTCATCAGCGAAACATCCGCGCCGCTATGGCGGCCAATTGCGAGGCGGGGGACGCCGCGAGAAACAATCCCGGTAACCAGCCGACCCGCCGGGGCCAGCGTTGCCGCGAGCTGCGCGGGCACGTGTTCCACCGCGCCATCGATGATCACCAGATCGAACGCCCCGTCGACATCGCCCGACAGCACTTCATCAGGCGTCGCTTCACGCAATTCCGCGACCAGCGGCCGGATCAGCGCGGCGAGATAGGCGGTGGCGGGGCCGATCAGCAGGGTGCGTTCGTCCGCACGCGGCTTCGCATGGGTCAGGATCTGGCCCTGCGCCAGCGGCGGGGCGAGGAATGCGCCGGCAACCAGCGGGACCGTCCGATCAACGTAGGCGGACGCGCGCGAGGATTCCGGAACGTAATCCTCGCGCGGGATGGCAGCCATGCGATCGAGCACCCAGGCATCGTTGATCCCGCTGGTGCGCAGCTGGCTTTCGATCATGTGGCGGCGTGCAGCCGTGAAGTCAGTCGCTTTTTGCGCGGTCTCGATCATGTCTCTCGTCTCGTCCATGGGGCCGCGCGCCAGGGGCGTCGGGCGAGCGGCGGATACGGGCCCTGGCGGACGCCTTATAGGGGGCGGAAAGGCTCGCCAAGACCCGCATCACTTGTCGCATAGGCTTGTGCTGCTCTAGTGGCGCTTCGGTTTCGATCAGCAGGAGGTGCCCGTCGATGAGCGACATGACGATAATTAGCGAAGATGATCTCATCGAAAGCGTGGCCGACGCGCTGCAATTCATCTCCTACTACCACCCGATGGATTACATCCGCGCGCTGGGCGAGGCTTACGAGGCGGAACAAGGTGCCGCCGCGAAGGACGCGATCGCGCAGATCCTGACCAATAGCCGCATGTGCGCCGAGGGGCACCGCCCGATCTGCCAGGATACCGGCATCGTCAACGTGTTCGTCAAATGGGGGCAGGAATGCCGCCTCGACAGCAAACGCTCCTTGCAGGAGGTGGTCGATGAGGGGGTGCGGCAGGCCTACAACCACCCGGACAACAAGCTGCGGGCCAGCATCCTGGCCGATCCGGCCTTCACCCGCCGCAACACGCGCGACAACACGCCGTGTGTACTCTCGGTCGAGATGGTGCCCGGCAATACGGTCGGCATCGATGTCGCCGCGAAGGGCGGGGGCAGCGAGAACAAGAGCAAGTTCAAGATGATGAACCCGAGCGACAATATCGTCGACTGGGTGGTCGAGCAGGTGCCTTCGATGGGTGCTGGCTGGTGCCCTCCTGGCATGCTCGGCATCGGCATCGGCGGCACGGCGGAGCATTGCGTAAAGCTCGCCAAGCAGAGCCTGATGGACCCGATCGACATGGGCCAGCTGAAGGCGCGTGGCGCGCAGACCGATATCGAACAGCTGCGGATCGACATTTTCGACGCGGTCAACGCGCAAGGGATCGGCGCGCAGGGGCTGGGCGGGCTTTCCACCGTGCTCGACGTGAAAATTCTCGACTGGCCGTGCCATGCGGCGGGCAAGCCGGTGGCGATGATCCCCAACTGCGCCGCCACCCGCCATGCGCATTTCACGCTCGACGGATCGGGCCCGGCTTTTCTGGAGAAGCCCGATCTCGACCAGTGGCCCAAGGTCAACTGGCAGCCGGACAGCGCGGCCAAGCGTGTCGATCTGGACAATCTCACCCAGGAAGAGGTCGAGAGCTGGCAGCACGGCGATCGCCTGCTGCTGTCGGGCAAGATGCTGACCGGCCGCGACGCGGCGCACAAGCGGATCAAGGACATGCTGGAAGCGGGCGAGGAGCTGCCCGTCGATTTCCGCGGCCGCGCGATCTATTATGTCGGCCCCGTGGACCCGGTGATGGGCGAAGTCGTCGGCCCGGCGGGCCCGACCACCGCCACCCGTATGGACACCTTCACCGAGATGATGCTCGACCTCGGCCTGCTCGCGATGATCGGCAAGGCGGAGCGCGGGGCGGACGCGGTCGATGTGATCAGCCGCTTCAAGACCGCCTATCTGATGGCGACCGGCGGGGCGGCCTATCTGGTCGCGCGGGCGATCAAGCAATCGAAGGTCGTCGCGTTCGAGGAACTGGGCATGGAAGCGATCTACGAATTCACGGTCGAGAACATGCCGGTGACGGTCGCGGTCGATGCGCAAGGCAACAACGTCCACACGCTGGCGCCTGCGCAGTGGAAGAAGCGGATCGCGGAGGAAAAGCTGCTCGAGAGCTCCTGAGAGGCTCTCGACCGGTGTGCAGCTGCTATCGACCGGCGGCATGGCCTTACGCGCGCGTGGACCGCAATGAGGGGGGATTGTGACCGACGTTTCTCCCGACCTCGCCAGACCGCGCGAATCGAGCCGCCTGCCCGTGCGGCTGGTACTGCTGTCCATCGCAGGGCTGTGGCTGACCTATTACCTGCTCGTCTCGCTGCGCGGCATGGTGGTCGGGCTAGACCTTCAGGAAGCGCTGATGTGGCGCCGCCTGATCGTGTGCCTGGTTGGCGCGGTCGTCACCTTCGGGATGTGGCTGGTGCTGCGCGTGGTCGATACCCGCTCTCTCCCGGTCAAAACGGCGACCGCGCTGGTCGTGGCGCTACCCGCCTCGCTGATGATCGCGCAGGTCAATCAGATGGTCTTCGCCGATGTGCAGGACCAGATTTACAAGGATTATGCCAAGGAACAGGGCATCGTCATCCGGCGCGATGAATCGGGCAACCTGCTGGTCGAATTCCCGCCCATCCCGCGTGCGCAGACGACCGCGGCCCCGGGCAGCGCGTTCGAACGGGCCGAGATGGACCTCGACGAGGAAGAATCGCGCACCTTCGTGCTCGCCCCCGCCCCGCGCGGAGCGGAGCGCTGGCGGCAATTGTCCGACATTGCGCTGGGTCGTTATTTCCTGCTGCTTGCCTGGGCGGCGCTGTATCTCGCGATGCTCGCCGGGGCGCAGGCGCGCGCGGCACAGGCCCGTGAAGAGCGCTTCCGCACCGCCGCCAAGGCTTCCGAGCTGCGATCTTTACGTTATCAGATCAATCCGCACTTCCTGTTCAATACGCTCAACTCGCTGTCTTCGCTGGTGATTACCGGCAAGGAGGCACGGGCGGAGGCGATGATTCAGGCAGTGTCCAATTTCTATCGCCACAGTCTGGCCGAAGAGCCGACCGAGGATGTCGCGCTGGAAGACGAGATCGCTCTGCAGCGCGACTATCTCGCGATCGAGGAGGTCCGCTTTCCGGAACGCCTGCTGGTCGCGATCGATCTGCCCGAGGATCTGGAGCGCGCCCGGGTGCCAGGGATGATCCTTCAGCCGCTGGTCGAAAACTCGGTCCGCTATGCCGTCGCACGCTCGACAACGCCGGTCCGCGTGTCGATCGAGGCCTTTGCCGCCGACGGGAAACTCCACCTGGTTGTGGCCGATAATGGCCCCGGCCTGCCGGAGGGCACGGGAGGCGGCTTCGGCATCGGCCTGTCGAACGTGCGCGACCGGCTGAACGCCCGCTTCGGCGCCCGCGCGCAAGTCCGCTCCGGACAGGCGGAAGGCGGGGGCTACCGCACTGAACTCATCATGCCGCTGGATTTCAACGATGGACGATAATGAACCCTTGCGCGTCGTGCTGGTCGACGACGAACCGCTCGCGATCGAGCGTCTGGAAGCCCTGTGTGGCCGCATCGCGGATGTCGAGGTGGTCGGCAAGGCCGATCACGGCGAAGCCGCGCTTGAGGTGATCGGCAAGACGCAGCCCGACCTCGTCCTCCTCGACCTGACGATGCCCGGGCTCGACGGGATCGAGGTTGCCCGCAAGCTGGCGGAGCAGACCACCCCGCCCGCAGTGATCTTCGTCACCGCGCACGAGAGCTTCGCGGTCGAGGCCTTCGATCTCGATGCGGTCGACTACGTGCTCAAGCCGGTCGCTGCCGAACGGCTGGAGCGCGCGATCGGCCGCGCGATCGCAAAGCGCGGCGAGCCTCAGGGCACGGGCGACACCAGGTGGTTGCAGGAATTGTGGGTGCCGCACCGCTCCGAACTGGTGCGCGTGTCCGTTTCGGATGTCCGCCGGATCGATGCCGAGCGCGACTATGTGCGGCTCTATGTGGGCGAAAAGACCTACCTGCTGCTGCAGACCATCGCCGGGCTGGAGGACAAGCTCGACCCCGAGGAGTATATCCGGATCCACCGCAGCACGATTTTGCGCAGGGACCATATTGCGGGTCTGCGTCACGATGGGCTGGGCGTCTGGTCGGTCGAACTCGAAGACGGCGAGACGCTGCGGATCGGCCGCACCTATCTGCCGAAAGTGAAGGCGATGGCGGGCCGCTAGGCAGCCTGTTCGCGCCGGGCCTTCGCGCGGCATTGCCCCCATATGAAAGCCCCCGTGGGAATGGTTTCCGACGGGGGCTTTCTGCGAAGGGCCGGGGGGTGTTCAGCCACCCAGATTGTCGTCCGTCTCCATCGCCGCGATCTGCGCGCGAACCTGCCGGTCTACGCTGGTCATGCATTTGCGCGTCGCGCTGGAGTTGAGCCGGGATCCGGTACGAGCCTCTCCAACACCGCAGACCTTGCGCGCGGCGGCATCGATCCGCTTGTCGAGCGTGGCGCGCCCTTCGGGCTTGCTGAGGTCGAGGTCGGCGTAGGGCACGCTGATCGACGCGTTCTGGGCCATGGCGGGCACCACCGGCAGAGCAAGGGCGGTGGCGGCGATCAGTATGAGAGACATCTTCATGGGAGTTCTCCTTTTATGACGCGGCGCACCGGGGGTTGGGGGGATTGGTGCGCCGCCGGACACAGGAGTACCCATCGCGCCGGGCGGGGCACGCAGGTTTCGACCGAAGGCGTGATTGCTAGACGGACGTTACGGAATCGGGGACGAACTGCCGATCCGGCCCGGCCAACGACAATCGCGCAAAAAGCCCCGCCGGCGAAATGCGGGCGGGGCCATTGCATGTGATTCGAAAAAGGAGAGCGGGGCAAAGCCCCAGCTGTCAGCCGGGGATGACCGCCTGCGCCGAACCGCCATCGCCCTGCGGCGCGGCGAGGATGTCGCGCGTCACGCGGCCCTTGGCGACGGTCTGCGTCTTCGGATCGCCGACCGAGGAGCGAATGCCCGGGGCCGCCTCGCCTGCGCGGCTGAGCGCGGCAGCTTCGACCTCGCTGCGCGGGGCCGGGCCACCGAACAGCGCGTCCAGTGCCTGTTCCGCTGCGGTGCCTTCCGAGGGGCGCGGGGCGCCAGGTTCGGGCGGGGCAAGGCTGAAATCGGGCGGGACCACCAGCGGCGCCTGCCGCTGCACCGCGAACTCGTCCGGCCGATCGCGGCTGAGGAGGCCGCCGCCGCTGCCGCAGGCGGACAGGCCCATGGCGAAGGTGGCGAGGATGATGAGGCTCTTGTGGCGCATGTTCAGCTCTCTTTCGCAGCCAGGTGCATATCGGATTGCGCGCCCTTGTCGCGCAGGAAGAAGGAACGGGCAAGGATGATGAGGACGCCGATGGTGATGCACGCATCGGCGACGTTGAAGATCATGAACGGGCGGAACGCGCCGAAATGCAGGTCCGCATAGTCGATCACGTAGCCGTAGAGCACACGGTCGAGGATATTGCCCAGCGCGCCGCCCAGGATCAGTGCCAGGCCGAAAATGTCGCCCTTGGTCCGCTCGCGCAGCATCCACAGCAGCACGATCAGCGCGATCGCGCCAGTGCCCATTACCAGCAGCCAGCGCTGTTCCACGCTTTGCGCTTCGAACAGACCCAGCGAAATCCCGAAATTGGTGGTGAAGCGCAGGTCGAAGAAGGGTAGCAGTTCCTTCACCGCGCCGATGGAATCAATGCCCAGCGGGCCGGTCACCAGCCATTTGACCAGCTGGTCGAGCCCGAAGACGAGCGCGGCCAGCGCAAGGCCGGCCAAGCGGCGATTCCACGCACCGTCCATCAGTTCACCACCTCTTCGCATCGGCTGCACAGGTCGCCGTCTTCCGCCACGCTCGGCAGGAGACGCCAGCAACGGTCGCACTTGTTACAGGAGGAACGGGTTACGGTCACCCCGTCGCCTTCGTGGGTTTCGACTGACGCGGCGATGAACAGCTCTGCGAGATCGTCGAGCCCGAACCCTTCCGGCACGGCCTGCGCGGGCACGGATACCGCCGCTTCGTTGCTGGAGCGGATGGTCTTTTCGCGCCGCAAAGGCTCGATCGCCTCGGTCACGTCCTCGCGAAGATCGCGCAGTGCGGCGAAGCGCGTTGCCAGCGCATCGTCGGTCCATTCGCCGGGCAGCGGGTCGATCTGTTGCAGGTGGATGCTCTTCGCGTCGGGGAAGCGGGTGGCCCACACTTCCTCGGCGGTGAACACCAGCACCGGCGCGGCGTAGCGCACCAGCGCGTGGAACAGCGTGTCGAGCACGGTTCGGTATGCCCTGCGCTCGACCCACGCGGGATCGTCGCAATAGAGCCGGTCCTTGCGAATATCGAACAGGAACGCGGACAGGTCCTCGTTCGCGAACTCGGTCAGCAGCCGGGTATATTCGTTGAAGTCGTAATCCGCGATTGCCTGCCGCAGCTTGCGATCCAGCTCGGCCAGCTTGTGTAGCGTGTACCGCTCCAGCTCGGGCATCTCGGCATAATCGACCGCTTCCGAAGCTTCGTAGCCTTCGAGCGCGCCGAGCATGTAGCGGAAGGTGTTGCGCAGCTTGCGGTATTGGTCGGCGACGCCCTTCAGGATCTCGTCGCCGATCCGGTGGTCCATCGTCGAATCGACGCTCAGCGCCCACAGTCGCACGATATCCGCGCCGTACTGGTCGACGATCTTGAGCGGATCGACCGTGTTGCCGAGGCTCTTCGACATCTTGCGCCCGTTCTGGTCCATGGTGAAGCCATGGGTCAGAACCTGGTCGTAAGGCGCACGGCCGCGCGTGGCGCAGGATTCGAGCAGCGAGGACTGGAACCAGCCGCGATGCTGGTCGCTACCTTCGAGGTAGAGATCGGCAGGCCAGGTCAGCGCGGGCCAGCGATCGCTTTCGAGCACGAAGACATGCGTGCAGCCCGAATCGAACCACACATCCAGGATGTCGTGCACCATCTCGAAATCGTCGGGGTTGTGCTCGGAGCCGAGGAATTCGGCTTTGCGGTCCTCCGACCACGCATCGACGCCGCCCTCGCGGATCGCATCGACGACGCGCTGGTTCACGGCTGCATCTTGCAGGTAGGTGCCATCCTTGCGGACGAACAGCGTGATCGGCACGCCCCACGCGCGCTGGCGCGAAAGCACCCAGTCGGGGCGCCCTTCGACCATCGAACGGATGCGGTTGCGGCCCTTCTCGGGAATGAAGCGCACGCGCTCGATCTCGGAGAGGGCGCGGCTGCGCAGCGTATTCTCCCCCTCCACTTCAGGGGAGGGGGTCGGGGGGAGGGGCTTGCCGAGAGCATCGCCGGAAGACCCCTCTCCCAACCCTCTCCCCTCAAGGGGAGAGGGCGATAAGGGCTTGTCCATCGGCACGAACCACTGCGGCGTGCAGCGGTAGATGATCTTCGCCTTGGAGCGCCACGAATGCGGGTAGGAGTGCTTGTAGTCCGCGCTCGCGCTCAGCAGCGCGCCTGCCTCGCGGAGGTCCGAACAGATCGGGCCGTCGGGCGCGTTGAACTTGGGATTGATGACCGCGCGGCGGCGCGGCTTGCCGTCTTCGTCGAGGTCGTCCGCGCCCAGCCATAGCCAGTCGTCACGGTACACGCCGCCATCATCGACTGCGAAGACCGGATCGATGCCGTTCTCGCGGCACAGATAGAAATCGTCATCGCCGTGGTCGGGCGACATGTGGACGAGGCCGGTGCCGCTGTCAGTGGTGACGAAATCGCCGGGCAGCATAGGGCGGAGCTTTTCGTAAAACCCGCCGAGGGTGTGCATCGGGTGGCGAACGGCTGCTCCCTCTAAAGCGCCAGAGGGAAGATCGAATCTCTTATCGACATCAAGGCTAAGAACGACCCCCTGCTTTCGCATCTCGTGCGCATACTCAGTAAACCGCTGAATGAAGGGTAGCAGGAGATCCTTCGCCACGACGAAACTTCGATAAGGATGCAAGCCCTCTTCGTCGGTTACGTCTTCGCCCATAAGGGCCTCGACAAGTATGTACTCGACACCGGGACCGTAAGCCAAAGCCTGATTAACCGGGATCGTCCACGGCGTGGTCGTCCAGATCACCGCATGCGCGCCCACAAGCTCGGGCGCCTTCGGAGCCTCGACGATTTCGAACGCCACGTCGATCTGGGTCGAGGTGATGTCTTCGTACTCGACCTCGGCTTCGGCGAGCGCGGTCTTTTCGACCGGGCTCCACATCACCGGCTTGGAGCCGCGATAGAGGTTGCCCGCTTCGGCGAATTTCATCAGCTCGGACACGATCGTCGCTTCGCTGTCGAAATCCATCGTCAGGTAGGGATGGTCCCAGTCGCCCATGATGCCGAGGCGCTTGAGCTGTTCGCGCTGGGTATCGACCCATTTGCGCGCGTAGGCACGGCATTCGGCGCGGAATTCGGCGCGCGGAACCTCGTCCTTGTTGCGCTTCTTCTTGCGGTACTGTTCCTCGACCTTCCACTCGATCGGCAGGCCGTGACAGTCCCAGCCGGGCACGTAGGGCGCATCCTTGCCGAGCAGGCTCTGCGTGCGGACCACCATGTCCTTCAGGATGTGGTTGAGCGCGTGGCCGACGTGGATATCGCCGTTCGCATAGGGCGGGCCATCGTGGAGGATGAATTTTTCGGACCCCGCACGCTCGGCGCGCAGCTTGCCGTGCAGGTCGTCCTGCTGCCAGCCAGCCAGAATGCCCGGTTCCTTCGTGGGGAGCCCGGCTTTCATGGGGAAATCGGTTTTCGGCAGGAAGACGGTGTCCCGCCAGTCCTTCTTTGGTTCATCGCTCATCAGGAATGCGCGGATAAGAGCCTTTTCGCTTCCGCACAATCCCGGTCCATCTGCGCGATCAGCGCGTCGAGGCCGTCGAACCTGGCTTCGGGCCGGATGAAGTGGTGCAGCGCGACTTCGATTTCCTGCCCGTAGAGGTCGCCCGAGAAGTCGAAGAAATACGGCTCGAGCAATTCCTTGGCAGGTTCGAACTGCGGGCGGATGCCGATATTGGCGGCGCCTTGCAGCTCCTCGCCGGAGGACAGGATGCGGCCCGTCACCGCGTAGATGCCGTAGTGCGGGCGGAGGTAATTCTCCAGCGCGAGGTTGGCAGTGGGATAGCCGATTTCGCGTCCGCGTCTGTCGCCATGCTCCACGATCCCGCGAATCGCGAAGGGGCGGGTGAGCAGCTGCGCGGCGGCTTGCGGCTCGCCTGCCTTGAGGAGATCGCGGATTCGGCTGGAGGAGACGACCGCGTCGCCATCGCTCACCGCCGATACCGTTCGCGCTTCCAGCCCATGTTTCGCGCCGTGCTGCTTCAGCAGGGCGGCATTGCCTTTTGCGCCTCTGCCGAAGGTGAAATCCTCACCCGTCAGCACGCCATGCGCGCCGAAGCGCTCCACGAGGATCTGCTCGATGAAGTCCTCCGCGCTGGTTCCCGCCAGCTCGGCATCGAAGTGGAACACCAGCATCGCGGTCGCCCCGAAGGCGAGGTAGAGTTCGTGCCGCTGTTCGAGGCTGGTCAGGCGGAAAGGCGGAGTATCGGGCTTGAAGAACTGTACCGGGTGCGGATCGAAGGTGGCGACGATGACGGGGCGCTCTTCCTCGCGCGCCCACCGAATCGCTTCGCCCGCGACCGCCTGGTGGCCTTTGTGAAACCCGTCGAAATTGCCGAGCGCGACGATCGCCCCGCGCAGCGGTTCGGGCACGCGTTCGCGATGGTCGAGCCACCTCATTGCGCGACGATGCCTGCACGCAGAACGCGGAGTGCATTGTCGCCCATCACGGCACGAATCTCGTCCTCGCTGAAACCTTCGTCGATCAGCGCCTGCGTCACCTGCGCCAGTTGCGAGGTGTCGAAGCGAACAGTGGTCGCGCCATCATAGTCGCTGCCCAGCGCAACATAGTCGATCCCCACAAGGTCGCGGATGTGCTTCATCGCCTTGGCCGCATCGCGTGGGGACGTGCCGCACACGGCCCCGTCCCAGTACCCGATCCCGATCACGCCCCCGGTCCTCGCAACGCCGCGAATCTCGTCATCGGTCAGGTTGCGGTTCACCTGGCAGGTCGCCTGAACCCCGCCGTGGCTGGAGACGACAGGTCGCTTCGCCATGGAGAGGATGTCCGCCACGCACTTGTGACTGCAATGCGCGATGTCGATCACCATGCCGAGCTCTTCCATCCGCTGCACGGCGGTGCGCCCCTTGTCGGTCAGACCGCCCTTTTCCAGCCCGTGCATCGAGCCCGCGAGGTCGGTGTCGAAGAAATGGGTCAGGCTGGCCATGCGGAAGCCCTGCGTGCGCAGCACGTCGAGGTTCGACAGGTCGCCTTCGAGGTTCTGCAGGCCTTCGATGCTGAGCAGCGCGCCCACGGGTGGCTGCCCTCGCAAGGGCGTGTTGTATTTCGGTTTGAGCACAGGCCAGCGGCTCTTGTCGGCGCGCACCGCAAGGAGCTGGTCGATCTCTTCAGCGCTTGTCACTTCGACCAGCTCGCCGTCCGACTTCGCCGCCGCCCGATCAAGCTTCTCGGCATGCCAGAGCGATCGCTCCAGCAGGCTGTTCCAGGTCCGCGTGGGTTGCAGCTGGGCAATCGCCAGCGTGGTGATATTGTCGCTGTCGGCGTCGTTGGAGTCGTAGTTCTGGCCCTTGGGGGTCTTGGTGACGCTGGAGAACACCTGCAGCGCGACATTGCCCTCTTCCAGACGCGGCAGGTCCATGTGCCCGCGATTAGCGCGGGTCAGCAGGTTGCGGCTCCACAGCAGCGTGTCCGAATGCAGATCGACGATGGTGAGCGTCTCGTGGAGCGCCTTCGCCTCGTCGGAGACTTCGATCAGCGGCTCGCCATCGACCTTGTTCATGCTCCGCTCGAGCATCCCGGGGCCGAACTGGAAGAAGGCCGCGATGCCGACAAGCAGCACCAGCCCGACGATAATCAGTACGGTTTTCTTCACGTGCGCCGCTCGTAGGTGATGAAGGAGAATGCAGGCGTGTCGCCGCTGGCCTCGTGGTCTTCGCGCGCAACCTCCGCCCAGCGTTCGGGATCGGGCGCGTCCATGAAGGTGTCGCCTTCGTAATCGGCGTGGATCTGGGTCAGCTCGATTCGTTTGGCTTGTGGTTCGAACAGAACGAACACGTCCGATCCGCCGATGATCGCGGTTTCCTCCCCCCCGGCTGAGGCCAGTGCCTCGGGCACCGACATGACATGTTCTGCGCTCTCGGCCTGCCAGTCCGAATCGCGGCTCAGCACGATATGGCGGCGACCGGGGAGCGGGGCGGGGAAGCTCTCGAACGTCTTGCGGCCCATGATCATTGGCTTGCCTGTCGTAAGCGCCTTGAAGTGCTTGAGATCCGCCGGGATATGCCACGGCAGGCCGCCATCCTTGCCGATCGTGCCATTGGCGGCGCGCGCGTAAACGAGGAACAGGCGATCCTGGATCATTCGCTTTCTCCTTCAGGCCACTGGAGCCGCGTGATGTGGCCCATCTTGCGCCCCTCCGGCGCCTCCGATTTGCCGTAGAGGTGGAGGTGCGCGGCTGGATCGCGCAAAGCCTCGTGCGCGGTTGCGGCGGCGGGGCCGATCACGTTCTCCATCACCACTCGCGGCGCGACCCGGCGGGTATCGCCCAGCGGCAGACCGCAGATCGCGCGGACCTGATTTTCGAACTGGCTGGTGGCGGCGCCTTCGATCGTCCAGTGGCCCGAATTGTGCGTGCGGGGCGCCATCTCGTTGAAGATCGGGCCGTCCTTGCCGGCGAAGAATTCGAGCGTGAGTACGCCGACATAGTCGAGCTTGTCCGCGACCGCCTGCGCAAGCTTGCGGGCTTCGGCGACCTGTTCGCCGATGATGGCTGCGCCGGGCAGGGTCGAGCGGGCGAGGATGCCGTCCTCATGCGCGTTCTGCGAGCTTTCCCAGAAGGCGACCGCACCATCGGCGCGCCGCGCGAGAATGACCGAGAACTCGCATTCGAAATCGACGAAGCCTTCGAGGATGCAGGGCGTATCGGGGAGGTCGAGCGCCTCGGCCTCTTCGCGCGAGCCGATCCGCCACTGGCCCTTGCCATCATACCCGTCGCGCCGCGTCTTGAGGATCGCCGGCGTGCCCACCGCGTCGATCCCGGCAAGCAGGTCTTCGCGCGAATCGACTGCGTGGAAGGGCGCTGGCGCACCGCCCAGATCGGCGACGAAGCGTTTTTCGGCCAGCCGGTCCTGCGCGATGGCCAGCGCGCGGGGGTGCGGCGCGAGCTTGTCGGAGATTGCGTCCAGCGGTGCGGCGGGGACGTTCTCGAATTCCAGCGTCACCACGTCGCAGGCATCGGCAAAGGCCTTGAGCGACTCGGCGTCGTGCCAGTCGGCGGCGATATATTCGTTGCACACCTGCGCGATCACCGCGTCGCCTGCCGGGGCATAGGCGATCACGCGATAGCCCAGCTGCGCGGCGGAGATTGCGAGCATGCGGCCAAGCTGCCCACCGCCGAGGATGCCGATCGTGCCGCCGGGTTTGATCATCAAAGCCGAATCATCCGTCACTGGGCTTTTGCGCCACCGCATCGCTGCGCGCCGCGCGCCATGCGACCAGCCGTTCCATCACCGCCGGATCGTGCGCGCCGAGGATCGCGGCGGCAAGCAGCGCGGCATTGGTCGCGCCCGCTTCCCCTATGGCGAGCGTGCCGACCGGGATTCCGGCGGGCATCTGGGCGATCGACAGCAGGCTGTCCATGCCGGAAAGCGCTTTGGACTGGACCGGCACGCCCAGCACCGGCAGCGGGGTCATCGATGCGATCATGCCCGGCAGATGCGCCGCGCCGCCCGCGCCCGCGATCACCACCTTGAAGCCTTCGTCCGCTGCGCCCTTGGCGAAATCGTACATCCGGTCGGGCGTGCGGTGGGCGGAGACGATCCGCGCCTCGTGCGCGATTCCCAGCTCTTCCAGAACACCGGCGGCGCGTTTCATCGTCGGCCAGTCGGATTGGCTGCCCATGACGATGGCGACAAGCGGGATGGCGGCCATCAGGTTTCGTCCAGGTAGCGGCGTTCACCTGCGACCTGCCCGTTTTCGAAGGGGTAGATGATCGGCCGCCCGGTGGGGATCTCGAGGCCCGTGATCTCCTCGTCGGAAATGCCCGACAGGTGCTTGACCAGTGCGCGCAGCGAATTGCCGTGGGCGGAGACGATCACCGTCCCGTCGCCGGTCAGCAGGGGCAGGATGTGATCTTCCCAGTAAGGCAGCACGCGCTCGATGGTGAGCTTGAGGCTCTCGGTATAGGGCACGTCGATCCCTTCGTAGCGCGGGTCCGCGCCGGGGTCGTATTCGCTACCCGGCTCCATCGGCGGGGGAGGCGTGTCGAAGCTGCGGCGCCAGACATGGACCTGCTCGTCGCCATGCCTGTCGCGCGTCTGCTGCTTGTCGAGCCCCGTGAGGCCGCCATAGTGCCGCTCGTTCAGGTGCCAGTCCTTGGTCACCGGGATCCACAGCCGCCCGCATTCTTCCAGCGCGAGGTTGAGCGTGCGGATCGCGCGCGTCTGGAGCGAGGTGAAGGCGCGGTCGGGCAGCACGCCCTTCTGTTTCAGCAGGCGGCCCGCGGCGCGCGCTTCTTCCACGCCCTTGTCGGTCAGATCGACATCCCACCATCCGGTGAACCGGTTGGCGAGGTTCCATTCCGACTGTCCGTGGCGGACGAGGATCAGCGTCGACAAATTCTTGTGCTCCCTTGCGGATAGGCTGCGAGCCGTTAGCGGGCCTCACCGTCTTTGGAAAGATCGCGGTCTTGCGGGGCGGTTGCGCGGGGCGGGTCTTGCGTGCCCGCCTTGCGCCGCCGCAGGTTCGCGCGCAGCTGCGCGGCGAGGCGTTCCTCCCTCGTGGGCGGTGCTGGAGGGGGGCTGCCGGGCTCGCTCATCGTGTGCTCCCATGCTATTGCGAAGGCCGCGAGGCAAGCTTGGCTTGACTTGTGCGTCGCACACGACAATAGCGCGCGGCCTGTGGCGGGCGCTAGCGCCTGATCCGTCCCCATATGCTGCTGTAGCTCAGTGGTAGAGCGCACCCTTGGTAAGGGTGAGGCCGGGAGTTCAATCCTCCCCAGCAGCACCACTTCTCTATCCCCTCCGGCGAATCGCTCGTCGATTCGCACCGGCTGCTCGCCCGAAAGGGCTTGCGGGCCTTTTGCCGCTTGGCCATTCATCGCAGCCATGAACGAACACGGGGTACACGCAGAGACGGTGGCGACAGAGGGCGACGAACAGCCGTTGCAGCAGGGCCATCCCAATCATCCCAAGGCGATGCGGGCCGAGGCCGCGCTGGTTGCCCTGCCGCTGCTGATCGGCGCGTTGGTCGCCGAATACCTGACCCCGTTCCCCAATTTCCTGATCGCAGGGCCGGTCGCACTGATCCTGCTGCTGGTGGTCATTGTGCTGCCCCACCGCCGCTATGCGGTGCGCGGTTACGCGCTGAGCGACGACCGGTTGCGGGTGGTCAGGGGGATGATGTTCCATTCGGACACCGTCGTACCCTTCGGACGGGTCCAGCATATCGACGTCGATCGCGGGCCGATCGAGCGGTATTACGGACTCGCTACGCTGCAGCTCTACACCGCTGGTTCGCACGGCGACGTGATCAGCCTGCCCGGCCTCGCGCACGAAGGCGCGCTGGCCATGCGCGAGACGATCCGTGCCCACATCAAGCGCGGATCGCTGTGAGCGAGCTTTCCGCCGGCAATCCGAATCGGGGTGAGGAGGTGCCCGGCAGCGCCGCCCCGGACGGCATGCGCGATGGCGAACCCCGGCGAACCGATCCGCGCACCTTCCTGGTCCAGGCGGTCGAGATCATCCCGCGGATGATCGTGCCGCTGATCGCGGTGGCGCTGGCGACGCGCGACGAGGGGTCTTTCGCGCTGCCGGTCATGCTGGGCTTCGGCGCGCTGTTCCTGGTGGCCAGCACGGCCTTTACCTTTCTGGGCTGGTGGCGGCAGACCTACCGTGTGGGCGACAGCGATATCCGGCTGGAAACCGGCGTGCTGTCGCGCGCGGCGCGCTCCGTGCCTTACGAGCGGATTCAGGACGTCAGCCTCGAACAGGGCTTCGTGCCGCGCCTTTTCGGCCTGACCAGCGTCAAGTTCGAGACCGGCGCAGGCGGATCGGACGAGATCAAGCTGGCCTATCTCACCAATGAAGAGGGCGAGCGGTTGCGCGAGCTCGTCCGCGAATTGCGCGACGAGGCCGATGGCGTGACCGCGCCAGCACAAGCCGCCGCGCATGACGAGCGCGAAGCGCAAGACGCGCAGGACGGGCAAGCACAGCTCTTGTTCGCGATGGGCCCGCGTCGGCTGTTCGTGTTCGGCCTGTTCGAATTCTCGCTCGCGCTGGTCGCCTTCCTCGGCGCGGCGGCGCAGCAGCTCGACTTCCTGCTGCCGTTCGACATCTGGGATTTCGATTTCTGGCGCGGGCTGGTCGCGGGGCAGGGCGAACAGCTCGCCGAGCTGGGCCCGGTCGGACAGGCGCTGGGCGCGGTGGCTGCGATCATCACCCTGCTGGTGGTCGGCGTGGTCAGCGGAATCGCGAAGACCTTCGCGCGCGACTGGGATTTCCGGCTGGAGCGCACGCCGAAGGGCTTTCGCCGGCGGCGCGGGCTGTTCACGCGGACCGATGTGGTAATGCCGGTGCACCGGGTGCAGGCGGTCCGGATCGGGACCGGCGCGGTGCGCCACCGGTTCGGCTGGAAGAGCCTGAAGCTGGTCAGCCTGGCGCAGGATGCGGGTAATGCCAGCCATGTGGTCGCGCCTTTCGCCAAGGCTGCCGAACTGACCCCGATCCTGGCGGTCGCGGGCTTCCCGCTGCCGCCCCGGGGCCTGTCATGGCATCGCACCACCGGATCCTACCGGCTGGTTTCGGCGCTGATCAACGCGATCAGCTTCGTGCTGCTCGCCGCGGCGGTCGCGGTGGCGACGCATCTGTTCGTGCCCGAACGCTACGACTGGCTGTGGCTGGTGGCAGCGGCGCTGGCCGCAATGTCGGCCTTCACCGCCATCCAGCAGCTGTTCCTGTGGCGGGTGGAGCGGCACGCGATCTCGCCGCGCCACCTTTACAAGCGCAGCGGCTGGCTCGCGCCCGGCTACAACATCGCCGACCGGGTGAAGCTGCAATCGGTGGAGATCGCGCGCGGGCCGCTGGGGCGGATATTCGGTTATGTCACGCTCAACCTGGGGCTGGCTGGCGGGCAGTTCGCGCTGCCCGGTCTCCCGCGTGAGGAGGCCGAGGCGCTGCGCCGCCAACTGCTCGCGAGCATGGTCGAAACCGATTTCTCGCGACTGGTGAAATAGCCGCTCAGGCGCGCACAGCCTCCCAGTCGTTCTCTTCGAACTTCTTCGCGACGTAGGAGCAGTCGGGGCGAATCATGAAATCCTGCTTGCGCGCATCGGCCACCAGCCGCTCGACCAGCTCGCCGGCGACGCCGCGTCCACCGATCGCTTCGGGGACGAGCGTGTGCGTTGCGATGCGCACTTCCTTGCCGTCGACCTCGTCGCCCGGCTCCCACTCCAGCGTGCCCTTCGCATCCTCGCCCTCGAGATGTGCGATATACTTGCCGCCCTGGCCGATGACGTGGTGAGTAATGGTGGCAGTGCCCATGGGTGTCCTGTCCTTTGCGATATGCTTGCATAGAACGCCGGGCTGCGTAGGGGCGTTCCAATGCGTTTCATGTCCGACAATGCCGCGAGCGTACATCCGAAAGTGTGGGAGGCGCTGCGCGCGGCCGATGGGGTCGATTCGCCGTATGACGGCGATGCGCTGTCGCAGCGGCTCGACGCGCGTTTTTCCGAGCTGTTCGGGCGGGATGCGACCGTCCTCTGGGTCGCCACGGGTACGGCAGCCAACTGCCTTGCGCTGGCGACAATGTGCCCGCCGCATGGCGGCGTGGTCTGCCACCGCGAGGCGCATATCGAGATGGACGAGGGCGGGGCACCCGGCTTCTATCTCCACGGTGCCAAGCTGCTTCTCGCCGGTCGAACCGATGGGGGCGACGGCGCGAAGCTGACCCCGCAGGCGATTCGCGACGTGATCGATCCGATCCGCGACGATGTCCATCAGGTGCAGCCGCACGCGATCTCGATCACGCAGGCGAGCGAATATGGCCGCGTCTATCGCCCGGAAGAGATCGCCGCGATCGCCCGCCTGGCGCGAGAACGCGGGCTTGCGCTGCACATGGACGGCGCGCGCTTCGCCAATGCGACCGCTTTTCTGGGCGGATCGGCAGCCGAGGCCGTAGGCGATGTCGATGCGCTCAGCTTCGGCTGCGTCAAGAATGGCGGGATGAACGCGGAGGCTATCGTGTTCTTCGACCCCGCGCTGGCGGACGTGGCCCGCTATCGGCGCAAGCGTGCGGGCCACCTGCAAAGCAAGGGCCGCTACCTCGCTGCGCAATTGCTTGCGATGGTCGAGGACGACCTGTGGCTCGACAATGCGCGCGCCGCCAATGCCGCGGCGCAGGCGATTGCCGAACGCGGCGCGGAGCGGCTGATGCATCCCGTCGAGGCGAACGAGGTCTTTATCCGCCTCTCTCCCGACGAGCGCGAGATGCTGCGCGGGATCGGCTACCAGTTCTACGACTGGGGTGCGGACGCGGCGCGCTTCGTCGCCTCGTGGGACAGCGATCCGGGCGAGGCGCGCGCGCTCGGCCGGGCGATCGCCGACCTATGAGCGATAGCACCGGCGGGATGCTGCGGCCCCGCGTGATCCTGCCCTTCATCATCACGGGCACGATCTGGGGATCGACTTGGCTGGTCATCACCGGCCAGATTGCCGACGTGCCGGCCGCATGGTCGGTCTTCTACCGCTTCGCGCTCGCGACCCCGGCGCTGTTTCTGGTCGCCGCGCTGATGAAGCGGCGGCTGCGCCTGACCCGGCCCGAACACCTGCTGGCGCTGGTGGTCGGCATCTTCCAGTTCAGCGGCAACTTCCTGTTCGTCTACCATGCCGAGCTGTACGTCACCTCGGGCATCGTCGCGATGATGTTCGGCCTGCTGATGGTGCCCAACGCGCTGTTCGCGCGGCTTTTTCTGGGCGAGCGGGTGAAGGGCGGGTTCATCGCGGGCAGTGGCATCGCGATCATCGGCGTTTCCTTCCTGCTGATCCACGAATGGCAGGCGAACCCCGATGCGGGGGTGATCGGCGGCAATGTGGTGTTGGGCATCGGGCTCGCGCTGCTCGGTATTCTCGCAGCCTCGGTCGCCAATGTGGTGCAGGCAAACCCGACCGGACGGGCAGTCCCGATGGTCAGCCTGCTCGCGTGGGCGATGCTGTACGGGACGGTGTTCGACCTCGCTTTTGCCTGGGTGACCACCGGCCCGCCCCCGGTGCCGACAGCGCCGGGCTATTGGCTGGGAATCGTCTATCTCGCGCTGATCGGATCGGTGGTGACCTTCCCGCTGCACTACAATCTGGTGCGCGAGATCGGCGCGGGGCGGACCGCGTATAACTCGATTCTGACGATCTCGGTCGCGATGCTGTTGTCGACTGTGTTCGAGGAGTATCGCTGGACCTGGCTGACCGCGAGCGGGATGGTACTGGCGGTGATCGGCATGGTCCTCGCGCTGACCGCGCGGCGACAGAAATCGGTGCAGGTGCAGCAGTCGGCATCGCTGCGGCATTGATTTTCGCTCGCGGCAAATCAGCGAGGGCGGCCTGACAGGCTGGTCAAGGCAAGCTACGCAGCCCTTCACGAAACGTCGGATATTTCGGCGCCCACCCCAGCACGCGCTTCGCCTTGAGGTTCGCGACTCGCCGGTTCTCGGCGTAGAAGCCGCGCGCCATGGGTGAGAGGTTCGCCTCTTCCAGCGTGACCAGCGGCGGCGGTTCGATGCCGAGCAGACTGCACGCTTCCTCCACCACCGCGTTCTGGCTGGCGGGCAGATCGTCGCCCAGATTGTACGCCCCCGGCGGTGCATCGCTCGCCAGCGCGGCGGCCACGCCGCTGGCGATATCCTCCACATGCACCCGGCTGAAGACCTGCCCCGGCAGGTCGATCCGCTTGGCCTTGCCCTCGGCAATGCGCTCGAAAATGCTGCGCCCCGGCCCGTAGATGCCCGGCAGGCGGAACACCCGCGCGCCGCGCTCCATCCACTGCGCATCGCAGGCCATGCGCGCATTGCGCCGTCCGTCCCCGGTGGGCGAGCTTTCATCGACCCACGCGCCCTGCCGGTCGCCATAGACCCCGGTGGAGGAGAGATAGCCGATCCAGTTATGGCCCAGCGCATCGCCATAGCGCTCCAGCACCGGGTCGCTTTCGCTCTCGCGGTCGGGCGGGACCGAGGACAGCACGGCGTCCGCATCCGCCAGTTCGGCGCGCACGCGATACTCCGCCGCAAACGCGAGCTTGCCCTCGCTCCCGGTAGCGACCACCTCCCACCCGAGCGATTGCGCGCGGTGTGCGATCCGCTTGGCGCTGTAGCCAAGCCCGAAGATGAATAGTTTTGGCATTGGCGGCCCTGCTGCCACAAATGCCGCGAAAAGAAAAAGCGCGAAGAAACGAGGACCGATGGACCAGCCGAGCAATCCCGCCACCGCCGACAATGCCCCCGCCGGGGCGCCCGTGCTGCCCGACGCCGCGCCCGAGCCCGATGCGCCCGCGATCGTCCGGCGCAAGGATTACACGCCGTTCCCCTGGCGCGTGCCGGAGGTGCGGTTGGCCTTCGATCTCGGTATCGACAGCACGAGGGTCGAGGCGACGCTGATGGTCGAACCCAACCCGCAGGCCGGGTCAGCCTCCGCAATCCGCCTCGACGGTGACGGGCTGGTGCTCGAGAGCGTGGCAGTCGATGGAGCCCCGCGCGACGACTGGCGGCGCGATGGCGAGGCGCTGGTCGTGCCGCTATCCTCCGGCCCTCACACGCTCACCATCGTCACCCGCATCGCGCCTGCCGAGAACACGCAGCTGATGGGGCTCTACGCCAGCGGCGGGATGCTGTGCACGCAGTGCGAGGCGGAAGGGTTCCGGCGGATCACCTTCTTCCCCGACCGGCCCGATGTCCTGTCGGTCTATACCGTGCGGATGGAGGCGAACCGCGAGGCCTTCCCCGTGCTGCTCTCCAACGGCAACCCGGTGGAGCAGGGCACGCTGGAGGATGGCCGCCACTTTGCCGAATGGCACGATCCCTGGCCCAAGCCGTCCTACCTGTTCGCGCTGGTCGCGGGCGATCTGGTCGTGCGCAGCGACAGCTTCGTCACCATGGGCGGGCGCGAGGTCGAACTCGGCGTGTGGGTTCGCGAAGCCGATCTTTCGCGCACCGAGCACGCGATGGAATCGATCAAGCGCGCGATGAAATGGGACGAGGAGACCTTCGGGCGCGAATATGACCTCGACCGGTTCAACATCGTCGCCGTGGGCGATTTCAACATGGGCGCGATGGAGAACAAGGGCCTCAACATCTTCAACACGAAATACGTGCTGGCGGACGAGGAAACCGCGACCGACGCCGATTTCGATGCGGTCGAGGGCGTGATCGGGCACGAATATTTCCATAACTGGTCGGGCAACCGGATCACCTGCCGCGACTGGTTCCAGCTGAGCCTGAAGGAAGGCTTCACCGTGCTGCGCGACCAGACCTTCAGCGAGGATCTGCACGGCGCTGCGGTCAAGCGGATCGGCGATGTCCGGATGCTGCGCAGCGTCCAGTTCCCCGAAGACAGCGGCCCCTTCGCGCACCCGATACGGCCTGATTCCTACAAGGAAATCAGCAACTTCTACACCTCGACGATCTACAACAAGGGCGCCGAAGTGATCCGCATGATGCGCACGCTTGCGAATTTTGGGGCGGGCACCGAGGCGTTTCGCAAAGGCAGCGACCTCTATTTCGATCGCCATGATGGCGAGGCCGCGACCTGCGAGGATTTCGTCAAGGCGATGGAGGATGGCGCGGGGCTCGACCTCACGCAGTTCCGCCGCTGGTACGAACAGGCGGGCACGCCTCAGGTGACGGTCGAGCAGCGCCATGAAGGCGACCGGGTCACGCTGACGCTGACCCAGATCGTCCCGGCTACTCCGGGCCAGCCAGACAAGGCGCCGGTGCCGATCCCGCTCAAGATCGCGCTGTTCGACCGCGAGGGGGGGGCGCATTCGGGCGAACAGCTGATCGTGCTGACGCAGGACACGCAGGATTTCACCTTCGATGGCCACGCAAAGCCGCCGGTCCTCTCGATCAACCGCAACTTCACCGCCCCTGTGGCGATCGAGCGGGATATTTCGCGCGACGATCTGGTGTTTCTCGCCGGTCACGACGACGATGCGTTTGCCCGGCACGAGGCGATGCAGGAACTGCTGCTCGGCTACCTGCTGGGCGATGCCGACGACGACGCGCGCGAGGCGATCGGCACGGCGGCGGGCGCGATCCTGGCGGACGAGGCGCTCGATCATGAAATGCGCGCCGAACTGCTCGGCCTGCCGACCTTCGCCTATCTGGCCGAACGGTCCGAAGTCTTCGATCCGGGCGCGATGGTCGAGAAGCGCGAGGGACTGAAGGTCTGGCTGGGCAAGCGGTTTGCGGACAGGTTTGCCGAACTGCATGACGGCCTCGCCGACCCCTCGCGCGCGACGGGCATGGCGGGCAAGCAGGCACGGCGGATGCGCAGCGTCGCGCTCGCCTACCTCGCGGCGGCCGATCCGGAGGACGGAGCGAAGCGCGGGCTTGCCCAATATCGCGATGCGCCGGGCATGACCGACCGGCAGGGCGCGCTCGCGGTGCTCGCCGGGATCGACGCGCCCGAGCGAGACGAGGCGCTCGCCGATTTCTACAGCCGATTCGCGGATAATGCGCTGGTGATCGACAAGTGGTTCACGCTGCAGGCGTCGGCCTTGCGCGAGGATGTGCTTGGGCAGATCGAACAGCTTGCCCGGCATCAGGCCTTCACCATGAGCAACCCCAACCGGGTACGTGCGCTCTACGCCGCCGCTGCGGGCAATCCGCTGGCGTTCCACGCGGCGGATGGCACCGGCTATCGCATGATCGCGGACCTGATTCTCGAGCTGAACCTCAAGAATCCGCAGCTTGCCGCGCGCTTCGTGCCTTCTCTGGGCCGCTTCCGCCGGATCGAGCCGAAGCGCGCGGCGATGATGCGCGCCGAGCTGGAGCGGATTGAAAGTGCGGGCAAGCTGTCGCGCGACGTCGCTGAACAGGTCGAGGCGAGCCTTGGCTGACGGCGGCCCCGCACCGATCCGCGCGGCAGTGCTGGAAGATGTGCCGCACGGCTTCTTCGGCAGGCAGGGCGGCGTTTCGACCGGCGATGTCGCCGGGTTGCAGATCGGTTTCGGCGCGGACGACGACCCGGCTTGCGTGGCGGAGAACCGCCGCCGGGTGATCGCCGCCGTGCTGCCCGATGCAGGGCTGGCGATGCCTTTTCAGGTCCATTCACCCGATGTGGCGACCGTGTCCGCTCCGGTCGAGGGAGACGACCGGCCGCGGGTCGATGCGCTGGTCAGCGCGACGCCCGGCCTGCTGATCGGCGTGGTCACCGCCGACTGCGCGCCGGTCCTGCTGGCGGACCGGCAGGCGGGCGTGGTCGCCGCCGCCCACGCCGGCTGGCGCGGCGCGAAAGAGGGCGTGCTGGCCAACACGGTCGCGCAGATGGTGACGCTGGGGGCAGATCGGAGCCGGATCGCCGCGGCCATCGGGCCGACCATCGCGCAGCCCAGCTACGAAGTGGATGCGGGCTTTCGCGATGGCTTTCTGGCCGATGATGCGGCGTCCGATCGCTTCTTCGCAGCCGGAAAGCCGGGCCATTTCCAGTTCGACCTGCCCGGCTTCGTCGCCGCGCAGCTGGCCGCTGCGGGCGTCGGCAAGGTCGAGAATCTAGGGCTCGACACCTATCCCGACGCCGCCCGTTTCTACTCTTTCCGCCGCGCGACCCACCGGGGCGAGGCGACCTACGGCAGGCAGGGGGCGTTAATCGGCCTCGGCTAGCTTTGCGCGGCGCGCAACTTGTCGCACGCAAAAGGCCATTGGCAGTTCGGGCCTTACGCGCTAACAGCCCCCGCAGATGGGAAGGGGTCAGCTCCCCCAGCAGGTGCTTTGCGCCACCGGAGCCGAGCGGATCGCCCGATTTTCCCTGAAGAAAAGCAACTCGCGCAAGGTGGGCGTTTGGTCCATCATGCGCGCGACAAGGCAGGAACGATGGCAGACGCAACCGGTGCCGCAGCTGCGGAACCCAACAATATCGGCGAAACCAGCGAAACCGGTGAAGGGGGCGTCCGTCGCCGCGACTTCATCAACATCGCCGCGGTGAGTGCAGCCGGGGTCGGCGGCGCGGCGGTGCTCTATCCGCTGATCAGCCAGATGGCTCCTTCGGCGGACGTGCTGGCCGAGAGCACGACCGAAGTCGACGTCTCCGCGATCGAACCGGGGCAGGCGATCAAGGCGGTGTTCCGCAAGCAGCCGCTGTTCGTCCGTCGCCTGACGCAGATCGAAATCGACGAGGCCAACGCCGTCCCGCTGAGCGCGTTGCGCGATCCGGAGACGCTGGCCGAGCGGACCAAGGAAGGCCACCTCGACATGCTGGTGACCATGGGCGTCTGCACCCACCTGGGTTGCGTGCCGCTGGGTGCCGCCGAGGGCGAGAACAAGGGCGAGTTCGGCGGTTATTTCTGCCCGTGCCATGGTTCGAGCTACGATACTGCCGCACGTATCCGTAAGGGCCCCGCGCCCACGAACCTCGTGGTTCCGGAATATGCGTTCACCTCCGACACTACGATCAGCGTCGGCTAAGGTAGAGAAAGACGAGAGCGATGAGTTTTCCCTGGGCCAAGGAATATACCCCGGCAAGCGGGTTCACCAAGTGGATCGACGAGAAGCTGCCTCTGCCGCGTTTCGTCTATAACGCGGTCGGTGGCGGCTACCCGGTGCCGCGCAATCTCAACTACATGTGGAATTTCGGCGTGCTCGCCGGGTTCTGCCTTATGTTGCAGATCGTCACTGGCGTGGTGCTGGCGATGCACTACGCCGCCAACGCCCAGGTCGCTTTCGGCACGGTCGAACACATCATGCGCGACGTAAACTGGGGCTGGATGCTGCGCTACATGCACGCCAACGGCGCCAGCTTCTTCTTCCTGGTGTTGTACCTCCACATCTTCCGCGGCCTCTTCTACTCCTCGTACAAGGCCCCGCGCGAGATGATCTGGCTGCTGGGCGTGGTCATCTTCCTGCTCGCGATGGCGACCGCCTTCATGGGTTACGTGCTGCCGTGGGGCCAGATGAGCTTCTGGGGCGCCAAGGTCATCACCGGGCTCTTCAGTGCCATTCCGTTCGTCGGCGAGCCGATCCAGATCTGGCTGCTGGGCGGCTTTGCCCCCGATAATGCCGCGCTCAACCGCTTCTTCTCGCTGCACTTCCTGCTGCCCTTCGTGATCGCGGGCGTCGTGATCCTGCACATCTGGGCGCTGCACATTCCCGGCTCGTCCAACCCGACCGGGGTCGAGATCAAGAGCGAGAGCGATACCGTGCCGTTCCACCCGTATTACACGGCCAAGGATGGCTTCGGGCTCGGCGTGTTCCTGATCATTTACTGCGTGGTCGTGTTCTTCCTGCCGAACATGCTCGGCCACCCGGACAACTATATCGAGGCAAACCCGCTCTCGACGCCCGCACACATCGTGCCCGAATGGTATTTCTACCCGTTCTACGCGATCCTGCGTGCGTTCACCTTCGACTTCATCCTCGAAGCGAAGCTGTGGGGCGTGCTCGCCATGTTCAGCTCGATCCTGCTGTGGTTCCTGCTGCCCTGGCTCGACCGCTCGCCGGTTCGCAGCGGCCATTACCGCCCGCTGTTCCGCACCTTCTTCGTCATCCTGCTGATCGACATGGCGGTGCTGTTCTATTGCGGCGGCGCGCCGGCTGAAGAGCCCTATGTGATGATCAGCCAGATCGCGACGGCGTACTACTTCCTGCACTTCCTCGTGATCCTGCCGATCGTTTCCTCGATCGAGAAACCCAAGCCCCTGCCCTACTCGATTACCGAGGCGGTGCTGGGGTCCGACAAGAAGGCCGTGCTGGGCGAAAACACCCAGCCCGCGACCTGACGGTCGGCCACCGATTGCCTAGTGACGACGGATAAACGTTAAGGACACCCGATGATCCGCATTCTTTCCGCCCTTGCCGGACTCGTCTTTGCAGGCGTCGTCCTGCTCGCCTTCGTCATGGGTGCGACCACCTGGCTGACCGAAGAGCCCATGCACTCGGCCGACCACGAGTTCCATCTCGAGGCGCATGGCCCCGAAGCCGGCTATTCGTTCGATGGCCCCGTGGGCAAGTGGGACGTCGCGCAGCTGCAGCGCGGGCTCAAGGTTTACAGCGAGGTCTGCGCGGCCTGCCACAGCCTGAAGTTCGTCGCCTTCCGCGATCTGGAACAGATCGGCTACAGCGAAGCGCAGGTTAAGGCGTTCGCCGCAACCAAGCAGGTGCCCGGGATCGACCCGAACACCGGCGAAAGCGTGATGCGCCCGGGTGAACCGACAGACTATTTCCCGTCGCCGTTCCCCAATGCGGTCGCCGCCGCTGCCGCCAACAACAACGCGATCCCGCCAGACCTTTCGCTGATGACCAAGGCGCGCCATCACGGCAGCGACTACGTTTATTCGCTGCTGACCGGCTATACGGACCCGGCCACCTTCGAGAAGGACGGCAAGCGCCTGATGGAGGAGTTCCCGGACTTCCAGACGCCGCTGGGCCTCTACTTCAATCCCTATTTCGCCAACCTCAACCTGGCGATGGCTCCGCCGCTCGGCGTCGACGGTCAGGTCACCTACGACGACGGCACCGAAGCGACTGTGTCGCAGATGTCGGCCGACGTCTCCGCTTTCCTCACCTGGACCGCGGAACCCAAGCTGGTCGAACGCAAGCAGACCGGCTTCGCGGTGCTCGTCTTCCTGCTGTTCGCAACGGTTCTGGCCTATTTCGCGAAGCGGCAGGTCTGGTCGAGCGTGAAGCCGAAAAAGGGCTGAGCCGATCCCGGCTGATGCTTCCGTGAGCAATGATCCCGCAGCGCTCGACCTCGAGCAGCTGCGGGCCAGCATCCGCACGGTGCCCGACTTCCCCAAGCCGGGCATTCAGTTCCGCGATATCACCACCTTGCTGAGCGAGCCTGCGGCGCTGCGCACCAGCGTGACGTTGCTGGCCGAGCTGGCGCGTGACCAGGGCGCGACCGTGATCGCCGGCATGGAAGCGCGCGGCTTCATCTTCGGCGCGGCGGTGGCGATCCACGCGGGGCTGGGCTTCGTGCCGATCCGCAAGCCGGGCAAGCTGCCGGTCGAGACGATCGGCGTCGATTACGCACTCGAATATGGCACCGACCGGCTGGAACTCGACCCGAGCGCGCTGGCGCCGGGCGCAAGGGTCGCGCTGGTCGACGACCTTATCGCCACCGGGGGGACCGCTCTGGCAGCGGCTCAACTGGTGAAGCTCACCGGCGCGGATCTGGCTGGCGCGCTATTCGTGGTCGACCTGCCCGACCTGGGTGGATCGACCCGCCTGCGCGATGCGCAAATCCCGGTTGAATCGCTGGTCTCGTTCGACGGCGACTAACGACAACACCAAGCTGGTTCAGGGGCTTGTGGAACGGAATGCCTTTCGGCACCGTTATTAGCGGATCGAAGGGGGGCTGATCTGGCCATGCAGACGGCAGCAGTTGTGATCGCGGCAGTAGGCGCGCTGGGTATCGGCGCGCAATGGATCGCGTGGCGGACCAACTGGCCCGCGATCGTGTTGATGTTGGTCGCCGGTTTCCTTGCCGGGCCAATCCTGGGCCTGTTCGATCCAGAGGAGACCTTTGGTTCCCTGCTAGAGCCGATGATCGGCATTGGCGTCGCCCTGATCCTGTTCGAGGGTGGTCTGAGCCTCAGTTTTCGTGAATTGCAGCATTCCGGCAGCGCGGTCTGGCGGCTCGCCACGATCGGCGTTGCGGTGGGCTGGGCGCTTGGCGCGGTGACCGGATATTACGTTGCCGGGCTGGTCTGGCCGGTGGCGATCCTGTTCGGCGGGATTCTGGTGGTGACCGGCCCGACGGTGGTTTTGCCGCTGTTGCGACAGTCCAACATCCAGACCCGCCCCGCTTCGGTCCTCAAGTGGGAAGCGATCGTCAACGATCCCACGGGCGCGCTGTGCGCGGTCATCGCTTACGAATACTTCCGCAAGGTTGCCGAAACGCCGGGCGCCTCGCTGTTCGAGGTTGTCCCCCCGCTGATCGTGGCCGCGGTGATTTCGGGCCTGATCGGCTATGCCGCCGCCTGGATCATCTCGTACCTCTTCCCGCGCGGCGCGGTGCCGGAATACCTCAAGGTGCCGGTGCTGTTCTCGCTCGTGATCGCGGTGTTCGTCGTGTGCAACATGATCGAGCACGAGGCCGGGCTGGTCGCGGTTACAGTGATGGGTGTCGCGCTCGCCAATATGGACGTCTCGTCGCTGCGCAGCATTCACCCGTTCAAGGAGAACATCGCGGTTCTGCTGGTCTCGGGCATCTTCATTCTGCTGTCCGCATCGCTCAGCTACGACGACCTGCAATATCTCAACTGGCGCTTCGGTGCCTTCCTGCTCGCGCTGTTGTTCTTCGTCCGCCCGGCGACGGTGCTCATCAGCCTGCTGGGCAGCCCGCTCCCGTGGAACGAGCGCCTGTTCCTCGCCTGGATCGCCCCGCGCGGGATCGTGCTGGTCGCCATCTCCGGCCTGTTCGCCCTGCGCTTGAGCGAGCTGGGCTATGGCGATGGTAACGTCCTGATCGGCTTGAGCTTCGCGGTGGTGGTCGCGACCATCGTCGCGCACGGCTTCACGGTCGACCTCGTTGCCAAGCTGCTCAAGGTGAAGGGCACCACTCGGCCCGGCCTGATCATCGCAGGCAGCACGTCCTGGACCATCGCGCTCGCCAAGCAGATGCACGAACTCAAGACCCCGGTGATGATCGTCGATTCGAGCTGGCAGCGGCTCGCCGCCGCGCGGCGCGAGGGCCTGCCCTACTACCACGGCGAGTTCCTCAACGAGGCGACCGAGCACAATCTCGACCTCAATCCCTATCAGGTGCTGGTCGCCGCGACAGACAACGAGGCCTACAACGCGCTGGTGTGCAACGAGTTCGCGCACGAGATCGGGCGCGACAGCGTGTACCAGCTGGGCGAGGCGGTCGAGGATGACCGCCGCGCATTGCCGGGCAGCCTGCGCGGCCGCGCGCTGTTCGAATCGGGCTTCGGGGTGGCCGAAGTCGATGCACGGCAGAAAGAGGGCTGGGTCTTCCGGCGGACCAAGCTGACCGAAGAATTCACGATCGACGATGCGCGCGAGAAGCTGGGCGAGAAAGCCAACATGCTGCTGCTGCTGCGTGAAAACGGCACGATGCGCTTCTTTACGCATGCCGCCCGGCCTGAGCCGCGCCCGGGCGACATCGTCATCACCTATACGCCCCAGCACCTGAAGCGCGCCGAGGCCGAATCGGCCAAGCGCGAAGCAGGCCAGAAGGATCCGGGCAAAAACGGCTCGGGAAAGCGCGAGGCAGGGCAAAGCGGAGGGAAGCCGAAACCGGCATGAGTGAATTGGTGGGATCTGGTAATCGAAGGAGGGTGGCCATGCGTGGCCCGATGATTGTGATGGCGCTGAGCGCGCTGCTGATGGCTTGCGACAGCGACGAGCCACAACCGGGACCAACCCCCACGCCGAGCGATACGGCGACCGAAGTCCCACCCGAGGGCAATTCTATCATCCGCCCCGACATCGAGGTGGAGCGGCCACCGATCGCGCTCGAACCGCTGCGAAGCACGATCCCGTTCGGCGAAAGCGGCACTGAGCTTTCCGAAGCCGCGCTGGCCGAACTCAACGGCCTGCTCGATACCGATCAGTGGAATCAGGTCGAGACGGTGATCCTGCGCGGGCACAGCGATGCGGGCGGCCCCGACCGGGTCAATATGCGTGTGTCGGAAGAGCGCGGGCAAGCGGTCGCCGACTGGCTGATGGAGCAGGGGCTGGCCGAAGACCAGATCCGCGTCATCGCGTTCGGCGCGCAGAATCCCGTGCAGCCGAACCTGCTGCCCAATGGCGAACCCAACGAGCGGGGCCGCGCGGCCAACCGGCGGGTCGAGATCACCGTTCTGGTGCCCAAGGGCGCGACCATTCCCGATCCCGGACCCACGGTGACGCCAGCGCCCATCGGTCCGCCATCCTCGGCTGCACCGGACAGTTCGCCCACGCCAGGAGCGTCGGGCACGGGCGGAGCCGACTAGCCGCGCAAGTCAGGCTTTCGTCTGGGCGTTTGCGATGGCGTCGAGCAAAGGCTCGGCGAGTTCGCGGCGGCAGATCAGCAGATCGGGCGAGAGTGCCTCCGCCCGATTATAGCGCAGCGGAGACCCATCGATCCGCGAGCAGTGCAGGCCATGCGCCTGCGCCACCGCAACCGGTGCGCAATTGTCCCACTCGTACTGCCCGCCGCTGTGCAGGTAGGCGTCTGCCTCGCGACGCACCACTGCCATCGCCTTGGCACCCGCACTGCCCATGCCGACGAGTTCCAGGCCCAGCGCTTGCGCAACTTCCTCTGCCAGTGCGGGCGCTCGGCTCCGGCTGACCACAATCTTTCCGGTCGCACCGGCATCGTCTGCCCTTTCCGGATCGCTCGAGAGCACCAGGCCGAGATCGGGCAGGGCGACCGCACCGACCTGCGCCTGCCCATCGATCGAAAGGCCGACATGCACGGCCCAGTCGCTGCGCCCCTCGGCAAATTCGCGCGTGCCGTCGACCGGGTCGACGATCCACACGCGTTTGCGGGAGAGGCGCTCGGCACTGTCCTCGCTTTCTTCGCTCAGAATCGCGTCGTCGGGCCGGTGCTGGCGCAGCGCGGGCATCAGGAAGGCATTGGCCGCCTTGTCGCCTGCATCGCCCAGACCACGCCCTACGACCAGTCCGCTCGCGCGCACCGCCAGAGCGATCTGCCCGGCCGCCTCGGCCAGCGCCGCCGCCAGCTTCGTGTCGTCCGCAATACTCATTTGAGCGGCATGATCTGGGCGATGATATGGTCGGCGGCTTCGTCCACGCTCATGTCGACGGTGTTCACCCTGATCTCCGGCGTTTCGGGCGGCTCGTAGGGGCTGTCGATGCCGGTAAAGTTCTTCAGATTGCCCTCTCGCGCCTTCCTGTACAGGCCCTTCACATCGCGTTTCTCCGCGACTTCCAGCGGCGTGTCGACGAAAATCTCCACGAACTCGCCCTCGGGCAGCATATCGCGGACCATCTGTCGCTCCGCGCGGAACGGGCTGATGAAGGCGGTCAGGACGATCAGCCCGGCATCAGCCATCAGCTTGGCAACCTCGCCGATCCGGCGAATATTCTCGATCCGGTCGGTCTCGGTAAAGCCGAGATCCCTGTTGAGCCCGTGGCGGACATTGTCCCCGTCGAGCAGGAAGGTGTGGCGATTCATCAGCGCCAGCTTCTTCTCCACCGCATTGGCGATGGTCGACTTGCCCGAGCCGGAAAGCCCGGTGAACCAGAGCACGCGCGGGGTCTGGTTCTTGAGCGCGGCGTGATGCTCGCGGGCTATGTCGGTCGGCTGCCAGTGCACGTTCTGTGCCCGGCGCAGCGCGAAATTGAGCATCCCGCAGGCGACCGTCGCATCGCGCTCCTTGTCGATCAGGATGAACCCGCCCAGCGCCTTGCTGTCTGCATAGGGCTCGAACGCGATCGGTCGGTCGGTGCGCAGCTCCAGCACCCCGATCCCGTTCAGTTCCAGCGTCTTGGCCGCCAGCCGGGAGCCCGATCCTGCCGGATTGTTGACGTCGATCTCGTATTTCGGTGCGGCGAGCGTCGCGGTGACGGTGCGCGTGCCGATCTTGAGCCAGTATCCGCGACCGGGCTTCATCGCGGTCTGGTCCATCCACACCACACTCGCCTCGAACTGGTCGGCGACCTGCGGCGGATCGTCCGCCGCACAGATCACGTCGCCGCGGCTGCAATCGACCTCCTCGGCCAGCGTCAGCGTGACCGACTGCCCGGCCACCGCCTGTTCCAGCGGGTCGTCGAAGGTGTGGATCGCCTTGATCGTAGCCTGCGCGCCCGAGGGGAGCACGCGGACCGCGTCACCCGGGCGGATGGTGCCGTCGCTGACAAGCCCGGCAAACCCGCGAAAATCCTGATTGGGGCGGTTGACCCATTGCACTGCCATACGGAACGGGCGCGTCTGCGCCTCCTCGCCCGCCAGCGGGACTGCCTCCAGCGCGTCGACCAGGCTTGGCCCGTCGTACCAGCCGGTCGCGGCCGAGCGTTCGACGACATTGTCGCCCCTGAAGCCCGAGATCGGGATCGCGGTCAGACCCTCGAACCCGAAATCATTCGCGAAGGTGGCGAAATCGTCGCGGATCGCCTCGAACGTGGCGCGGTCGTAATCGACCAGATCCATCTTGTTCACCGCGAGGATGACGTGGCGGATGCCCAGCAGCTGCGCGAGGAACGCGTGCCGCCGGGTCTGCACCAGCACGCCCTTGCGCGCGTCGACCAGCAGCACCGCGGCATCGGCGGTCGATGCGCCGGTTACCATGTTGCGGGTATATTGCTCGTGGCCCGGGGTGTCCGCGACGATGAACTTGCGGCTTTCGGTCGCGAAGAAGCGGTAGGCGACGTCGATGGTGATGCCCTGCTCGCGTTCGGCAGACAGCCCGTCGACCAAGAGAGCGAAATCGAGCTCCTGCCCCTGCGTGCCGACCCGCGCGCTGTCGCTTTCGAGCTGGCCGAGCTGATCCTCGAACACGGCGCGCGAATCGTACAACAACCGCCCGATCAGGGTCGACTTGCCGTCATCCACGCTGCCGCAGGTGATGAAGCGCAGCAGGCCCTTGTCGCGATGCCGTTCCAGATAGGCGTCGATATCCTGCGCGATCAGCGCGTCGGGGCGGTAGGTCCGGTCTTCGGCATCGGCCATCAGAAGTACCCCTCCGCCTTCTTCTTCTCCATCCCGGCGCCGCCTTCATCCTTGTCGATCGCGCGGCCCTGCCGTTCGCTGCTGGTGGTCAGCAACATTTCCTGCACCACCTCGCGTACCGTGGCCGCCTCGCTCTCCACCGCGCCGGTCAGCGGATAGCAGCCGAGCGTGCGGAACCGTACGGAGCGCATTTCGGGCCGTTCACTCTCGCCGAGAGGAAAGCGCTCGTCCTCGACCATCAGCAGCATGCCGTCGCGTTCCACCACCGGACGCGGGGCGGCGAAATAGAGCGAGGCGATCTCGATCTCCTCGGCCATGATATATTGCCAGATGTCGAGCTCGGTCCAGTTGGACAGAGGGAAGGCGCGGATGCTCTCGCCCGGGGCTTTGCGGGTATTGTAGAGGTTCCACAATTCGGGCCGCTGGTTCTTCGGGTCCCACGCATGGGTCGCGGTGCGGAACGACAACACGCGCTCCTTGGCGCGGGATTTCTCCTCGTCGCGCCGCGCGCCGCCGAACGCCGCATCGAAGCCGTGATGGTCGAGCGCCTGCTTCAACCCCTGGGTTTTCCACATGTCGGTGTGCAGCGCGCCGTGGTCGAACGGGTTGATCCCCCGCTCCTTCGCCTCGGCGTTCTGCCACACCAGCAGTTCCATCCCGGCATTGGCGGCGGACCTGTCTCGCACCGCGTACATCTCGCTGAACTTCCACGTCGTATCGACATGCAGCAGCGGGAAGGGCGGGGCGGACGGGTGGAACGCCTTGCGCGCGAGATGCAGCATCACCGCGCTGTCCTTGCCTGCAGAATAGAGCATCACGGGCGCTCGGGTTTCCGCCACGACCTCGCGCATGATATGGATAGCCTCCGCCTCGAGGCGCTGGAGATGGGTAAGTGCAGACATCGCGGCCCCACATGGCCGGTCGTGTCCGCAGCGCCAAGATAGAATGGCTTGAAGCGCCAGAAGCGATTGACGCCCTGCCACCGCCGATGGCAAAGGCTTGATCCTGAAGCGGGCGGGTATAGCATAGTGGTAATGCTCCAGCCTTCCAAGCTGGCTAGAGGGGTTC